>NZ_CP015848.1:3380000-4092500 GCF_002105535.1 Magnetospirillum sp. ME-1
TGTCCTTGATACGGGACGCCCCGAAGGCTTCGGCCGGCATCATGCCCAGCGTCGCGGCCAGCAGCGAGGCGGCCAGCAGCAGGGCGCGGATCGGTTCGGCGGCGAAAAGGGCTCGGCGGGCATTGCTTTTCATGACGGTCTCATCCCAGCAGACGGAACATGGGTCTGGCAGGCATGCTCTTGCGAAACCCGTGCCAAAAGAAATAATGAGGAATAACAACGTTCTGCCTGTTTCTCCTGCGGGCGGGGAGCGGTTTTGGCCGGGCAGTTCCGGCCCTCCTGCCCGGCAAAACCTGCCCAGTTGACCCGAAGCGCCGGCTCTGGCGAAATAACGCCTGTCGCAGTCCGGCCCAACCGGGTAGAATCAGGGCATGAAGATTTCAGGCGTGGGCTCCAAGGGTGCCGTCTCCGGCACCAAGAAGTCCGAAAGTGCAGGCGCCAAGGGCGAGTTCAAGAAGGCTCTCATCGAATCCATGGATTCGATGGAGGAGGCGCATGCCGTCGAGGCGCCGGTGGGCATCACCGGCATCGACGCCCTTCTGGTGGTGCAGCAGGTGGACAATTCCGTCGAGCGTGAAGCCCGGCGCCGTCTGGTCCGCCGCGGCGAGGAATTGCTGGACGGTCTCGAGGAACTGCGCCACGGCCTGCTGATGGGCGAGATTCCCACCAGCCGCATGATGAACCTGGCCCAGAACGTACGCATGCGCCGCGAGAATTGCGCCGACCCGCGCCTGGCCGCCATCCTCGACGAGATCGAGCTGCGCGTCGAGGTCGAGCTGGCCAAGCTGTCGCCGCGCGGCTGATTTTTCCCTCACGAAACGAATTTACCCGCCCCGGGCGTGCTGTGATGCAAGACGGCGCTTGCGGGGGTGCGCCTCGATCCATATATTGCGCTGCGACTTGAACCCCGAGCAGGATTCGAGGGACCCTTATGAACGTCACGTTGCCGCCGGACTATGTTCCGTCCGAGGACGAGCCCTTCATGAACGACACCATGAAGGAGTATTTCCGTCAGAAGCTGCTGCGGTGGCGGGCCGAACTCCTGCGCGAATCCGACGAGACCCTGCAGCATCTGCAGGAAGGCGGCATGCAGGAGCCCGACATCGCCGACCGCGCCTCGGCCGAGGCTGACCGCGCCCTGGAACTGCGCACCCGCGACCGCGAGCGCAAGCTGATCTCCAAGATCGACGCCGCCATCGGCCGGGTTTCGGACGGCTCCTACGGCTATTGCGAGGAGACGGGCGAGCCCATCTCCATCCGCCGTCTGGAAGCGCGTCCCATCGCCACCCTGTCCATCGAGGCGCAGGAGCGCCACGAGCGGCTGGAGCGCACCCATCGGGAAGACTGAGCCCGTTCTGGATTGCCGGTCAGAAAGGCCCCGCCACTCCGGCGGGGTTTTTCATGGGCCGCCCACCCCGATGGCGTCCACCAAGGTGCGCAGTTCCTGCCGGGCGGCCACGTGGCTCATGTTGAACTCGAAGCCCATGATCTTCTTCTTCAAATCGATCAGGGTCAGGCCTTCGAGGAACATGGAGCGGTAGATCACCCGCTCGCCCAGGCCGGGAATGACGCGAAAGCCGACGCGCTTGGACAACTCGGCCAGCAGCTTTTCCATGTCGCGCTTGTTGCGCGCGTCCAGGTTGGACAGGCGGTTTCTCAGCACGATCCAGTCGACCACCGCCTTTTCGCCGCGCAGGGCGCGGGTCTTCTTGGTCTCCCACACCATTTCGGCGTAATGGCTGGGGCGGCGGATCTTCATGCTGCCCGGCTCCACCAGGGCCAGCACGTCCAGATCCACCAGGGAATCGTTCAAGGGCGTCACCAGGGTGTCGGCGAAGGAATGACCCAGGCGCGACATGGGGTGGTCGCTGCCCGGCGTGTCGATCACCACCACGTCGTGGCGGGCGGCGTAGTCCCGGAACACCTCGTCCAGCCGGGCGCAATCGGCCGCCCCGTCGCCGGTGGGGGGAATGGCCATATGCTCGGGGATGGGCAGGCCCAGTTCGTTCCGGTCGGCCCGCGCCGCGCGGTTGCCGATATAGCGCGACAGGGTGGCCTGGCGGGCGTCGATGTCGATGCTGCCCACCGACAGGCCCCGGTCCAGCAGGCTGACGATCAGGTGCATGGAGATGGTGGACTTGCCGGTGCCGCCCTTCTCGTTGCCGACGACGATGACGTGGGCTTTCTTGCTCATGGCTTCTCTCTCAATGTCATCCCGACGACCATCGGGAGGAGGGATCTCATCCTGGCGCGTCACGGCAAATCCGGCACCGCCGTTTCAGGCGGAGATCCCTCGCTCTCGCTCGGGATGACAGGCACGCAGCCAGACCTTGGTGTCGTGGAACACGGCGCCGCCGCCGGGAAGCGCCGGGTCGGCGCTGGTCAGGTGATTGACGCCCTTGCCGCCTTCGAAGAACCGGTCGGGCCAGATGCCTTCCACCGCCACCACGCCCCTGGCGATGCCGGGGAAGGGTTTGACGTGGACCTTGATCTCGGCCTTCCGGTTGCCGATGGCGACAAGCTCAGTCTCGGCCAGCCCCAGAGCGGCGCAATCCTCGGGATGGATCAGGGCGGTGGGCCGGCCGGCCTGAGTGCGCGAGGTGGGCATCTCGGTGAAGCTGGTGTTGAGGAAGTGCCTGGACGGCGGCGTGATCAGGCGGAAGGGATGCTCCTCATCCGCGTCATCGGTGACCGCCAGATGGTCGGGCAGTTCGGGTAATCCTTCGACGCCCCAGTCGGGGGCGAAGCGGAAGCGGCCGTCGTCGTGGCCGAAGCCCGACAGGAAGTGGGCATCCTCGAACACCTTGGCGCAATCGAGCCTGCCCAGCACATGCAGCTCGTCGGCGCCGGGCAGGTCGGACGCCAGCAGCACCTGGTCGATCATCTCCCACTCGTCCATCTCGAAGCCGGGATGGATGGCCCCCAGCCGCGCCGCCAGATCGGCGATGACCCGGTGGTTGGCGCGGCTTTGGCCGATGGGCGCGATCACCGGCTTGGCCACCTGCAGGAAGGTGTGGCCGTAGCTGGTGTAAAGGTCGGCGTGCTCCATGCTGGTGGTGGCGGGCAGCACGATGTCGGCGTAGCGCGCCGTCGCCGTCATGAACTGCTCGTGCACGGCCAGGAACAGGTTGTCGCGGGCCAGTCCCCGGCGCACCAGACCGCTGTCGGGAGCCACTTCCGCCGGGTTGGAATTCTGCACCAGCATGGCGGTGACCGGCGGCCCGCCAGCCAGATCCCTGGGGTCATTGGCGAGGACGGGGCCGATGCGGCTCATGTCCAGGGTGCGCACCTTGGGCGCCGGCACGTCGAGTCCGTCCAGCAGGGTGCGGGCGATATCGAACACGCCGCCCATGCTCTGGCAGGCTCCGCCGCCCTTGTGCGCCCAGGCCCCCGACACGGCGGGCAGGCAAGATACGGCGTGCAGGTTGACCGAGCCGTTGCGCGAGCGCGAATAGCCGTAGCCCGAACGTAAGTAAGCGCGCCTGGTGGAGCCGTAAGCCCTGGCGAAGGCCTCGATCTCGTCCACCGACAGGCCGGTGATGGCGGACGCCCATTGCGGCGTGCGGGTCTTCAAGTGCGCTTCCAGCCGCTCGGGGCAATCGGTGTAGCGCGACATATAGGCGCGGTCGGCCAGATCGTCCCTGAACATCACATGCATGACGGCGCAGGCCAGCGCCCCGTCGGTGCCGGGACGAAGCATCAGATGCTGGTCGGCCTTCTCGGCGGTGGGGGTGCGGTAGGGATCGACCACCACCAGCTTGGCGCCACGCGCCTTGCGGGCCTGACTGATCAGCCCCATCAGATGCACCTGGGTGGCGGCCGGGTTGGCGCCCCAGATGACGATCAGGTCGCTTTCGGGAATCTCGCGCGCATCCACGCCCCACCTGGCCCCGGTGCCCGCCACCCAGCCGGTGCTGGCGGCGGCCGAGCAGATGGTCTTGGCCTGGTTGGAATAGCCCATGACCCGGCGCAGGCGGTTGATGGCCGATTGCTGCACATGGCCCATGGTGCCGGCGTAGAAATAGGGCCACACGGTTTGCGGCCCCAGGCCGGCGGCGGCTTCCTTGAAGCGGGCGGCGATCTCGTCCAGCGCCTCGTCCCAGGTGATGGGGGCGAACCTGCCCTCGCCCTTAGGCCCGACGCGCTTCAGCGGCGTGGTCAGGCGGTCGGGATGGTGCACCCGCTCGGCATAGCGGGCCACCTTGGCGCAGACCACGCCCTCGGTATAGGCCATGTCGCCGCCATGCACCCGGCCGATGCGCCCCGGTTCGGGCAGTTCCACCACCAGCGGGCAGGCGCTGGGGCAGTCGTGGGGGCAGACGGACAGGGCGGTATCGACGGTCACGGGCGGAAATCCGGTCATGGTGCGGTGCGGCGGAGTCTAGCGGGGCCAGGGGGCGGGCGCAACGGCGATGCGCCTTTAACCCTTGGGCCGCCGATGCTATTCTCCGCGACATCTAGATGTGGATTCGCCGGGGAAGGACAAGGTGTTGACGGAGCGGGCCGCCGAGCGGGTGGATTGCGTGGTGATCGGGGCCGGCGTGGTCGGGCTGGCCTGCGCCCGCGCCTTGGCCCATGCCGGTTCGGAGGTGGTGATCCTCGAGGCCGAGGGCGCCATCGGCACCGGCATCTCGTCGCGCAATTCCGAAGTGATTCACGCCGGCATGTACTATCCGGCGGGCAGCCTGAAAGCGCGGCTGTGTGTTTCCGGCAACCGCCGGCTCCGCGACTACGCCGCCTCGCGCGGCGTGCCCCACACCATGACCGGCAAGCTGATCGTCGCCACCGACGAGGCCGAGGCCGCCCAACTGGACGCCATTCTCGAGAAGGGCCGGGTCAACGGCGTCGAGGGATTGACCCGCATCTCCGCCGCCCACGCGCTGGAGATGGAGCCCGACCTTCATTGCGTCGCGGCGCTGTTCTCGCCCGCCACCGGCATCATCGACACCCACGGGCTGATGCTGTCGCTGCTGGGCGAGGCGGAGGAGCGGGGCGCCGCCCTGGCGCTGAAATCGCCGGTGACCGGCGGGCGGCCCACCGATGACGGCATGCTGATCTCGGTGGGGGGCGCCGAGCCCATGACCTTGCATGCCCGCAAGGTGGTGCTGGCCGCCGGCCTGTCCTCGCCCCGCCTGGGCGCCGCCCTGGGGCTGGCCAATGTCCCGCCGGCTTACCTGTGCAAGGGCAATTACTTCACCCTTTCCGGCCGCACGCCGTTCTCGCGTCTGGTCTATCCCGTGCCGGTGGCCGCCGGGCTGGGGGTGCATTTCACCCTCGATCTCGGCGGGCGCGGGCGGTTCGGTCCCGACGTGGAATGGGTGGAGTCCGAGGATTACCGGGTGGACCCGCGCCGGGGCGATTCCTTCTACGCCGCCATCCGCCGCTATTGGCCCGGCCTGCCCGACGGGGCCCTGGAGCCCGCCTATGCCGGCATGCGCCCCAAGATCTCGGCCGAGGGCGAGGCGGCCGCCGATTTCATGATCCAGGGGCCGGACCGGACCGGGCGGCCCGGAGTGGCGGCCCTGTACGGCATCGAAAGCCCGGGGCTGACGTCGTGCCTCGCCATCGCCAAGCATGTGGGGGAGTTGCTGGCATGATCAAACGCCTGATCGCCGTGATGCTGCTGCTCGTTGCCGCTCCGCCCGCCTTAGGCCTGGACCGGCCGCGCGATTTCGTGCCGCCGCCGCCCTCGATGATCCCCAATTTCCGCGAACAGACCCGCGACGTGGTCATCGAGCTGGGCACCTATGCCAAGAAGCGCAATCCCGCCTTCCAGGTCCTGATGCGCGGCGGCTCGGAGCTGCTGGTCAAGGGCGAGCTGGAGATGGAGTGGGACGATCTGCACGATCCCACGGGGGCCAATTTCATCAAGCGTCCCCCCTTGCGCTCGGTGTTTAGGCCGCTGGTCAAGGTGCTGGACGGCATCGTCATGGATGGCCTCTATTGCGGCCCCTATGCCTTCGACAAGCCCCTGGACGAGGTGATCAAGGCCCGCAACGAGCTGGACGCCGAACTGGCGGCGGAACGCAAGCGCGGCATCCACCGCCCGCCGGTGGCCGTCGAGATGGGCCCCTTCAGCAACGACCCGGCCGAGGAACTGCGCAAGTACAACGACCTGAAGCAGAAGCAGGCCCGCGCCGAGATCCAGCGGCGCGAGACCTATGCGCTGGACGCCATCCGCTCGGAAGGGCGCAACGTGCTGGCGGTCGAGATGTGCGACAAGCCCGCCGAGCGCGAGGCAGCCTACAAATCGGCCATCCGTGACAAGGTGACGCCCTACGCCAAGATCGGCACCGGCCCGCTGGACGAGACGCCGCGCGCCCATCCCGCCTTCGAGAACGCCAGGGAAATCCTGACCGTCGCCCATGCCCGCAACTGGCTGCCGGTGCTGCGCTCGGACAAGTTCGGCACCAAGGGCAAGTTCATCGAGGCCATCGCCGAGACCAATTACGACATCGTCCTGGTGGACGTGGCGCACCGCTCGGCCGAACTGCTGGTCAAGGCCGACGTCCAGCGCCTGAAGTACAAGAAGCTGGGGCCGCGCCGCCTGGTCTTCGCGGTGATGCCGCTGGGCCGCGCCTATGACTGGCGCTGGTACTGGATGAAGGGCTGGGAGGTGGGCAACCCCGCCTTCCTCTACGCCCTGGACGAGACGCCCGGCACCTTTGTCACCGACATGGGCAGCGGCGAATGGCGCGGCATGCTGGGCAAGTACCTGGCGGGAATCATGGATCTGGGCTTCGACGGCGTGATGTTCGACGACGTGGGCACCTATCTGTGGTTCGAGGACCTGATGCCGCTGGGTGGTTGAGGACGATCCATGCTGACCGCCTGCCGTTCCTACGAGGAAGCCTGCCGGACCTTCCGCTGGAAGATCCCCGAGCGCTACAACCTGGCCTTCGATGTCTGCGACCGCCAGACCATGGGCGGCGCCGACGGGCATCGCACCGCGCTGATCGTCGAGTCCTCGGACGGCGGCGTCGAGCGCCACACCTTCCACATGCTGCGCCTGCTGTCCAACCGGCTGGCCAACGCTTTGGCCGCCTTCGGGATCGCGCCGGGCGACCGGGTGGCCATGGTGCTGCCCGCCGGACTCGAGGCGCTGGTCACCCTGCTGGCGGTCACCAAGATGGGGGCGGTGCTGGTGCCGGTGCCGCTTGGCCTGGGAGCCGAGCCCCTGGGCTGGCGGCTGGCCGACAGCGGCGCGCGGGTGGCGGTGATCGATCCGGCGGCCGTGCCGGCGCTGGACCGCGCCCGCCATCGCCTGCCCGATCTGGAGCGGGTGCTGGCGGCGGGCGACGGCGGAGCCGGAGCCCTCGATCTGTGGTCGGTGGTGGGGGCGGCGTCCGATGCCTTCACGCCCCTGGTGACGCCCGCCGACCATCCGGCCTTCATCTTCTATCCCGAAGGGGCGTGCGGCACGCCGGCCGGGGTGATCCACGCCCACCGCGCCATGGCCGGCGGTCTGCCGGCGGTGGAGATGTCGCTGTCCTTCTTCCCCCAGTTCGGCGACGTGGTCTGGACCTCGGCCGACTGGATGGGGGCCGAGGCGCTGTTCCGCGCCGTGCTGCCGGCGCTGCATCACGGCGTGCCGGTGGTGGCGCGTCCCGGTCCCTTCGATCCGGCGGCGGCGCTGGACCTGATGTCGCGCCATGGCGTTCGCATCCTCTACGTGCCGCCCCGCCACCTGGGCGTCCTGGCCGAGGCGGCGGCGACGCGGCCGCACGCCATGCCGCGCGCCATCGCCACCGGGCCGGACCCCATCGACGATGCCCTGCACGAGCGGGTGATCAAGGTGTTCGGCGTCCATGCCAACGAGGCCTGGGGCGTGCTCGAAAGCGGCGCGGTGGCCGCCAATCTGGCCGGGCTGATGGAATTGCGCCCGCCGTCGCCCGGCCGCGCCGCGCCGGGTTTGTCGGTGGAGGCGGTGGACGAGCGCGGCAGGCCCCTGCGGGCCGGCGACCGGGGCATCCTGGCGGTATCGCCCAACGCGCCCGGCAGCTTTCTCGGCTATTGGGGCGACGGCACGGGGGCGGCAAAGCGGGTCAACGGCTGGTTGCTGACCGGGCGGGGCGGTTTCCGCGACCTGGACCATTATCTGTGGCCCGATCCGCCGGCGACGGCCGGGGATGTGGTTTGGATCAAGGGCGACATGGTGCGGCCCGCCGAGGTGGAGGCCGCCCTGGCCGCCCATCCCGACGTGGCGGCGGCTGGCGTGGTGGAATGGCCGGCGGGCGAACTGAAGGCCTTCGTGGTGCCCCGGACAAGGGCGGGTGAGACCGGTTTCGCCCGCGAGCTCCAGGGTTGGATCAGCCTGGTGCGGTCCCCGGCCGAGGTTCCGGCGCGGCTGGACTTCGTCGAGGAATTGCCGCTGTCCATGGACGGCAGCGTGCGCTACGCCGACCTGCTGGACCGGCCCATCCGCCTCGACGCCCCGTCGCCCGACGACCGCTGGCCGGGGCGCAAGGCCAAGCCGCGCTGACCCCTGGCGTTTTTTTGTCCGGGATGTCATGATTCGCCACCCAGGGAGGGACCGCATGGGCCGCGCGGCTGACGACATTCAACTGACGCAAGAGCAAAGGCTGCTGTTCGACAAGCTGTCCGCCCTGATCGATTCCCAATCCGAGGGGCTGGCCCTGATGGAAGTGGCCCAGAATCTGGTGGGGGAATTGCTGCGCCGGGACTGCGACAGGCAGTTGCGCGAACAGACCCTGGGCGAGATTTCCCGCTTCTTTCTCGGCATCATCAAGGCACCCAATCTGTCGGCCCAGTACAAGCTGGGACGCCTCAAGATGTTCGCCCGCGCCACGGTGCGCATCCTGCTGGACCGCCGCGTTCATCTGGCGGCGGAACTGGCGTCCCCGCCGCCTCCGGGGCTGGCGCGCCGCGCCGTGGATCACGCCGCCGCGCCCCATTGATCCGCCGCCGATTCAGAACGCGGGGCGGTTGTCAAGAATCTGATTGCTTCATAAAGGCGAAAGCTTGTAGTCTGTGGCTTGTGCCAGAAGGCGCTGTCGGGCGAATTGTCCCTGTGATTTCCCGTCCGGCAGTTGTCAGTGTCCAATGATTATAGGAGGGCAGAATGTCCACCTCGATTGCATCCGACGCCCCACTTCGCTCCCCGGTCGCCGAGGCGCCGCACCCTGCGGCCCATCAGACGCAGCCCGCGACTGTCGAGGCGAAGGAAAGCTCGTCTGTTTCCGAACCTCCCCGTTACACCTCTCCGGTGGTCAAGGTCGATAGTGGAACCGGTCTGGCTCTGCTGGTCGTCCGTGACGGCGACACGGGCAAGGAAGTGGAGCAATATCCTTCGCGCCATGTGGTCGAAGAGTATAAGCGCAACATCCCGACCGCCATCGACCAGACTCAGACCGCGATCAAGGCTCAGGCCGCCGAGGATGTGAAGGCTCCGCCCGCTCCCGTGGCTGCCGCGCCCAGCGCTCCGGCCGCTCACGCGGCGCCGGCCCCGTCCGGCGGTTCGGTCAAGATCTAGGCGGTGGTTGCCACCGCTTAGGGTCTGGGGATTACGGCCGGTCTGTGACCTGGGCCGGCCCGATGGTTCAGCGCTATGTTGACGGTTCATCCGCAAGGATGAGCCCGATTTTCCATGTCCGGGCCAAACATGAAGCGCTCTGTCATGGCTCGAGCGTAAGCCGAAGCATCTTTCAGCCCGAGGCGGTTGCCGCGAGTGCCTGAAGGACCCTTCGCCTCAGGCTCAGGGTGACAATCCGTCTCTGATTTAGGGCCAGTCTCTGATTTAGGGTCCGTCTCTGATTTAGGGCCGGCCGCTCCAGCATTCGACGCTTTGAACCGGGCGAAAGTGGGGCCGTTGCGGCCGTCAGCCCGCCAGGGCCTGTTCCAGCCGCGCTTCCTCTTCTCTGCCGCCCGGCAGGCCGAAGCGCAGGATGTCGGGGCGAAAGGCGAAGGCGCGCACCAGGATGCCGGCACGGCCCAGGCGCTCATAGACCTCGCCGGCCCGGTCGTGGCGGGCCAGACGGAACAGGGACGTGCCGCCCAGCACCTCCAGCCCGGCGCCTTTCAGGATGGTGTCCAGGCGCCCGGCGGCATCGTGCAGGCGGGCGATGGTGGCCCGGGTCCAGTCATGGTCGGCCAGGGCGGCGGCGCCCACGGCCAGGGCCGGGCCGGAGACCGGCCAGGGGCCGAGATAATCGGTGAGGCGGGCGGCCAGCCCCTCCTCGGCCACGGCGAAGCCCAGGCGCAATCCGGCCAGACCGAAGAACTTGCCGAACGAGCGCAGGACCACCAATCCGGGGCCGGTCTTGGCGGCGAGCGACAGGTCGGGGCGTTCGTCGCAGAAAGCCTCGTCCACCACCAGCATGCCGCCTTGCCCCGCCAGCCGCCCGGCAAGATCGAGCAGGCGGCCGGGCTCGATGACCCGTCCATCGGGATTGTTGGGATTGACCGCCACCACCACGCGGGCCTCGCCCATATCGTCCAGTCCGGCGATCTCGCGGACGTCGTGGCCGGCGGCAGTCCAGGCGCGGGCGTGCTCGCCATAGGTGGGGGCCAGGATGGCCGCCCGGGTGGGTTTCGTGATGCGGGGCAGGGCCTGGATCAGCGCCTGGCTGCCGGTTCCCGCCACCACCCGCGCCGCGGCGGGAACCGCCCAGCGGCGGGACGCGGCATCCAGCAGGGCCTGGTTGGCCCCGGAATCGGGCAACCGCCGCCAGCATGCGGGGTTCGGGTCGAAAAGGGGATGGGGCCAGGGCCAAGGCCAGGGATTGATCCCGGTGGACAGGTCCAGCCAGCCTTCGGCCGGTTGGCCCCAACGGGCCTGGGCGGCGGCCAGATCGCCGCCGTGAAGGGGAAGTCGGGTCAGGCTCGGTTGGCGCTTTCCAGCAGCCCCTCGGAAATCTGGAGATTGACGTTGACCAGGGTGGTGATGGTGTTGTCGCTGATCTCGACGCCCTTCTTCAAGGTGGTGTCGGCGACGAAGTCCGACAGGCGCTTCAGGTTGGCCTTGACCGCCTCGGGCAGGCCGCTGGCCGAATCGGAGACCAGGGTGCGGATGGCCACCCACAACTGCAGATTCTGTTCCAGCGCCGCCGCCAGCCGGGCCTTGTCGCCGCGCGACTGGTCGAGCGTGATGGCCGCCTCCACCAGGCCGAAGGCGTCCTGTTCGCCGATCTTGAGCGTTTCGAGCTGGATTGGTTGAGACATGCGCTTTCCCCCGGCTTCCCTTGGTCGCGGCCCATCGCCGCCCTGAAGATTGCCCGAATCATACGTCAGGCGATGGAATCTTGCCAATTCGTATGTTGATAAACCCTTAAAAGGATGGCGGCGCGTTGACGCCCCGACGGAGGCCCCCTATCCTCAATGCTTATTCCCTTAAGGACGGAGCGGCAGTTGGGCGCAAAGCACAAGACGGCGGACCAGCTCCTGCAGGACGCGGTCAAGCACCACCTTTCCGGCGACCTGGACGGCGCCGGCCGGCTCTACAGGGACCTGCTGAAGATCAGCCCGCTTCATCCCGACGGTTTGCACCTGTCCGGGCTGGTGGCCATGCAGCGCGGCCGGTTCGACGAGGCCGAGCGCCTGATCCGCGCCGCCATCGCCGCCAGCCCCAAGGCGGTTCCCTATCACGGCAATCTCGGCACGGTGCTGATCAACGCCGGCAAGCCCCAGGAGGCCATGGCCTGTTACCGGCGCGCCGTCGAACTGGACGAATCCTATGTGGACGGCTGGAGCAACATGGCCAGTCTGGCCGCCCAGATGGACGATCACGAGACGTCGGCCCTGGCCTACAGCACCGTGGTGCGCCTGACCGGCGGTTCCGACGGCGGGGCGCTGGGCTATCTCGGCCTGGAACTGGCGGTGCTGTGCGACTGGGACAACCTGCCGGTGGTCAAGGAGGCCATCGCCGCCCTGGCGCCGTGGCGCGGCGGCAAGAGTCTGCCGGCCCCGCCCTTCTCCTTGCTGATCCATGATTTCAGCCCCGCCGAGCAACGCCGCTTCGCCGACGAGGCCGCCTCGCTGATCGAGAGCCGCGCCCAGCCCATGAGCCACAAGCCCCGGCTGCGGCGGCCGCGCCTGCGGCTCGGCTATCTGTCCGAGGATTTCCACGACCACGCCACCGCCTACCTGCTGGCCGAGGCGCTGGAAGGCCACGACCGCTCGCGCTTCGAGATCTTCGCCTATTCCTATGGCCCCGAGGCCAAGGGGGCGGTGCGCGCCCGGCTGAAGGAATCCTGCGACCACTGGGTGGAACTGGGCACCCTGTCCGAGGCCGAGGGCGCCCAGCGCATCGCCAGGGACGGCATCGACATCCTGGTGGACCTGAAGGGCCATACGGGCCGCGCGCGGACCGGCATCCTGGCCGCCCGCCCGGCGCCGGTGCAGGTGGCCTGGCTGGGCTATCCCGGCACTTTCGGCGGCACCTGCATGGACTACATCATCGCCGATTCCTTCGTGATTCCCCCCGGTGCCGAGGGCCATTACGCCGAGCAGGTGGTGCGGCTGCCGCTGTGCTACCAGCCCAACGATTCGCGGCGTCCCCGGGCGCTCGCCCGCGAGCCCAAGGCCAAGTGGGGCTTGCCGGAAGACGCCTTCGTCATCGCCGTGTTCAACAACAGCTTCAAGATCAATGCCGAGGCCTTCGCGGTGTGGATCAGCGTGCTTCAGGCGCAAAGCGATGCGGTGCTGTGGTTCGTGGAATTCCATCCGGCGGCCACGGCCAGCCTGCGCAACATGGCCGAGGCGGTGGGGATCGATCCGGCGCGCCTGATCTTCGCGCCGCGTCTGCCCCAGGCCGAGCATCTGGCCCGCCTGTCGGCCGCCGACCTGTTCCTCGACACCTGGCCGTGCGGCGGCCACACCACGGCCAGCGATGCCCTGTGGGCCGGCGTGCCGCTGGTGGCCTGGGCCGGCCAGACCTTCGCCTCGCGGGTGGCGGGCTCGCTGCTAAAGTCCCTGGGCTTCGACGAGCTGATCACCGAGTCCCAAGGGGCCTACCACGCTTTGGCCCAGCATCTGGCCAAGGAGCGGGTTCTGCTGGCCGAGCTGCGCCAGCGCCTGTGGGCGGCGACCCAGTCCTCGCCCCTGTTCGATGGCAAGGCCTTCACGCCTTCGCTGGAGAAGGCCTTCGACACCATGTGGGCGACCTGGGAAAAGGGTGGGAAGCCCAAAGGTTTCGACGTTTAGACCGCCAAGGTCCACTTCAGCCGCAGGCTGCGGCCCGAGGTGAAGCCGCGCTTGAAGAAGGCGATGGAGAGTTCCTTGTCGTCGGCGTGGCCCCTGGCCGGAATCTCGCCGAGGTCGAAGCGCAGAAGTCCCGCGTCCTTGGCGCGCAGGATGGTGTTCCACAAGGGCCAGTGGCCCAGCGGCTTGTCGAACCTGTCGCGGTCGTAGACGCCCGAGGCGTAATAGGCGGTGCCGCCGGCCCACACCACGATGGACCCGGCGGCCAGCGTCCCGTCCTCGAGGAAGCCCAGGGACAGTTCCGCCCGCCCTTGCGTGATCTCGTCCCAATAGACCTGCCAGTAATCGTCGCCCCGGCGCCTGCCCCCGGCGATGCGGGCGTGGAAGTCGGGGAATCGGTCGAAGGCCGCCCGGTCGGGGTTGGCGGCGTTGACGAAGGACAGCGACAGGTTGCGGCTGCCCCAATTGGTCAGCGAGCGGTAGCTGTCGCGGATATCGGCCCGCAAGGCTTCGGCGGTGCGCGAAAGATCGATCATGGCCGAGGCCTGGACCACGCCTTCCGCCCCCCGGTCCACCAGCAGGGCGGCCAGCGGATTGCAGGTCTCTTCCGCCGGCCCGCCGATCACCACGCGGGACAGTCCGGCCGACCGGGCGGCGTCCTGCAGATGGTCGAGGGCGGTGTTCAGGCCATCCTTGATGTGCCGGGGCTCGGCGTCGGCCTTTCGGGCCAGCACCGCCGGCAGGCCCCGGAACGACACCTGATCGGGGCCCTTGGCGGCGCGGACGCGGACCACCGGGCCGGAGGGACCGATCACCTGGAACGAGATGTCCTGGTGGGACGGCGCCACGGTGGGATAGAGGCGGGCGGCGAAGCGTCCGCGCAGCGGGTGGGCGTCCCATTGGGGAAAGCCTTCGCCTTCCGCCGCGGGATCCATGGCCTCCACCCGGTATTTGGACATCAGCGGCGCTCCAGCTCGCGCAGGGCGGCCATGTTCTCGGCCACCTTGGCAAAGGCGTCGGCCACGTCGTCCAGATCGGCGCGGCTGGCCGGCGGGCGGATCAGTTCGTGGGTGATCACCCGGTTGAAGTGGGCGTCCTCCACATTGGGGCACGAGCCCAGGGCGTAATCGGGGGCGCCGGTATAGTGCGGGCACTTGAAGGGGCAGCCCACTTCGCCATAGGCCACCTGCTTCTGGTAAAGCGGCTGGAGATAGAGGGGGCGGACATAGCCTTCGCCCACCAGCACGCCCTCGCCCTCGCGCAGCTCGGTGGCGGCCAGCTCGGCCTTCAGGGCACGCACGAAGGTGGCGCGCGACACCCCCGCCGCCTCGGCATCATAGGACAAGGCGTGCAGGTAGGTGACGTGCTCGACGCCGTCCTGGACACGGGGCAGGGACAGGAAGGGAATGCCCCGGATGCGGTCTTCCAGGTATTTGACGTTGGCCTGGCGGCGCTTGACCAGATCGGGGCCTTTGAGCAACTGGCGCCGGCCGATGGCCGCCTCGATTTCCCCTAAGCGGAAATTGTAGCCTATCATGTTGACCAGATCGGCGACGCCCTTCTTTTCCACCACCGCCTCGGCGTGGTTGCGGATCAGCTGCAGCTTCTCGGCCAGCCGGGAATCGTTGGTGGTGACCACGCCGCCTTCGCCGGTATGGATGTGCTTGTGGTAGTTGAGGCTGAACACCCCCATATGGCCCAGCGTGCCCACCGGACGGCCCTTATAGGTGGCGAAGGGGGCCTGGGCGCAATCCTCGATCACCGTGATGCCGTGCTTGGCCGCCAGGTCCATGATCGGGTCCATGTCGGCCACGTTGCCGAAGATGTGGACGACGATGATGGCCTTGGTCCTGGGCGTGATCTTAGGCCCGATGGTCTTGGCGGAGATGCAGTAGCTGTCGGGGTCGATGTCGGCGAACACCGGCACGGCGTTGAACACCAGGGCGGCCACCGCCGAGGCGCTCATGGTGTAGGGCGAGACGATCACCTCGTCGCCCGGCCCGATGCCGGCGGCGCCGGAGGCGGCGTAAAGCCCGCTGGTGGCCGAGTTGACGCTGACCGCGTGGGCGGCGGAAAAGGCGGTGGCCCATTCGTGCTCGAAGGCCTTGACCTCGGGGCCGCCGAAGAAGTCGTTGTGCCAGGTGCCGAGGAAGCGCGACAGGATGCCGCTTTCCATCACTTTGGCCACGGCGGCGCGGTCGTCTTCGCCGATCACCGAATAGGCGGGAAACAGCTTGGTACGGACGGGCTTGCCGCCCAACAGGGCTAGGGTGCTCATAGGCTGGTCTCCGGAAGGGAGGCGAGGGTGGCGCACAATTCCTGTACGGCCAGGGCGGTGCGTCCGGTGCTGGCCAGGGGGAAACCGTCGCCCAGATGCCGCGCGATGTTGTCGACGGCGTCCAGCATGGCTTGGCCCAGGCCGCTGTCGCTGTCCTGGGGCTGGCCCAGCACGCTGTAGCCGGAAAAGCGCTCTGAGCGCGTCACGGTCTGGCGGACCATGTGGAAACCGGAATCGGTGAGGCGCAGCCTTGCGTCGGCGAACAGCAGGTCGGCCTCGAAAATGGTGTAGGCGCTGGCGTTGGCGGCCAGCAGATAGAGCGGGCAGTCCCGGTCGGTGCGCACCATGACGTCCAGGGTGGGGTCCTCGACCCGGCCGTCGTTGACGCCGCCTAGGCGCGCCACCGGCCGCAGCTCGCCCAGCAGAAAGGTGGCGAGGTCGAGAAAATGGCTGCCGTTGTTCAGCAGGCCCTTGGTGTACCACGCCGTGCCCTTGATGAAGCTGCCCAGGCGGCCCGAGGCGATGTCGTCCCGAAGCTTGACCAGCCCGGGCGCCCAGCGGCGCATGTAGTTCACCGCCAGCGGCTTGCCCGCGGCGCGGTAGGCTTCGACGATGGCCCTTGAGCGCGCCAGGTCGTCGGTCAGCGGCTTTTCCGCGAAGACCAGCCGGGCCGGGCCGGGAAGCAGCGCCTCCAGGGTCTCGGCGTGGAACTGGGTGGGGACGCAGACGCTGGCCACGTCGTAAGGGATGTCCACCTCGGCCAGGGAGGAAAAGCCCTTGGGCACCTCCCAGGTCCACATGAACCTGGCCCGCTTCTCGCGGTCGGGCTCGACGCAGCCGACGATGTCGAAGCGGGGATGGCGCAGATAGGCCTTGGCGTGGGTCAGGATCTGGCGCGACTGGGGCGACGCCTCGTCATAGCCGCCGGCGATGGCGCCGCAGCCGACGATCAGGGCCCGGATGCGCTCAGACCCAGCGATGCGCGACATGGTCGTTGATCTTGCGCAAGTAGGGATGGGTCTTGAGCAGGGTCAGCACGTTGCCCAGGGTGAAGCCCGGCCCCTTGGCGGGCAGCAGGGCGCTGAACACGGTGTCGATCAGCTCGTAATCCTGTTTGGTGTCGAGTGTCAGGCGCAGCTCGGGATCGAAATGCTCGGGCGGCGCCGGCACGTTCTTCAGCGAGTACAGCTCGGGATGGCGGTAAATATAGAGGCTGACATGCTCGTGGTCGGAGGGGTCAGTGGTGCGCTTGGCCACGTCGGCCAGGATCCTGGTGGCGAACACCTGGGTGTCCATGCCGATGGGGTAGGTGCGCTCTAGGATGTTGGAAAGGTAGTCCACTCCCGCCGCCTTGTACGCCTGGACGCATTGCTCGACGATAACGGGATCGATCAGCGGGCAGTCGCCGGTGAGCTCGACGATGACGTCCGCCGCGAAGGCCTGGGCGGCATCCAGAACCCGCATCAGAACGTCGTCCTCGGAGCCGCGCCAGCAGCCGATGCCCAGCTCCTTGGCCAGGGCCTCGATGGGATCGTCGGTGGCGTTGACGGTGGTGGCCACCACGATGCCGTCCAGCGAGGGAACCATCTTCAGGCGCTCGACCATGCGGGCCAGCATGGGTGCGCCCTGAGCGGGCAGCAGGACCTTGCCCGGCAGGCGTGACGAGGTCATGCGCGCCTCGATGGTGGCGATGATCTTCATGGGCGGCCTTGAACTCTTTTCGTGGCGGTGGCGAAAAGGGTAGGGCCGCGCCGTTAAGATCGGCTTAAGCGGGGATTTCCATTGTCATTCCGAGCGGCAGCGAGGAATCTCCGCTTGGCATGGCGTGAAACGTCGTGCCAGGACGAGATCCCTCCTCCCGATGGTCGTCGGGATGACACCGAGAGCGCTTTTCATGACCCCCGACGAAATCCTTTCCCGCGTGCTCTACAAGGACCAGGACGTCATCGTGCTCGACAAGCCGCCGGGCCTCGCCGTGCATGCCGGCCCCAATTCGCCCGACCATCTGGAGCTTTACCTGGATGCGTTGAGGTTCGGCTGGGCCGAGATGCCGAAGCTCGCCCACCGCCTGGACCGCGACACCTCGGGCTGTCTGATCCTGGGGCGCCACGCCAAGGCCATCAAGCGCCTCGGCAAGATGTTCGAGCAGCGTCGGGTGGAGAAAGTATACTGGTCGGTCAGTCATAATTCGCCCCAGGCCGACAGCGGCACGGTGGACGCGCCGCTGCTGAAAGTGTCGGCCCGCGGCCAGGGCTGGCGCATCAAGGTGGACCCGACGGGGCAGTCTTCTGTAACCGACTGGTCGGTATTGGGGCGGGGCGAGGGTTTGAGCTGGATCGAGTGGCGGCCCCGCACCGGACGCACCCACCAGATCCGCATCCACGCCCAGCATCTGGGCTGTCCGCTGCTGGGCGATGCCTATTACGGCCCCGACCCGGAGACGCGAATCCGGCTGCACCTGCTGGCTCGCGAAGTGTCGTTTCCCGCCTTGGCGCCATCCAAGGAGCCCATCCGGGTGATGGCTCCGCCGCCTGCTCATATGAGAGAGGCGTTGCTTGCCTGCGGCTGGCCGGGGGATACTGCCACGTCATGACCCGCCCGCTGCCCTTCGACTTCATGGAACGTCCGCCTCTGCCCGAAGGGGACGTGGAGTTCAATCTGGTCTCCGACTACCGGCCCTCGGGCGACCAGCCCCAGGCCATCGCCGAGCTGTCGGCGGGGGTCGAGGCCGATGAGCGCGACCAGGTGCTGCTGGGGGTGACCGGCTCGGGCAAGACCTTCACCATGGCCCACGTCATCGCCCGGACCAAACGTCCCGCCCTGGTGCTGGCCCCCAACAAGACGCTGGCCGCCCAGCTTTACGCCGAGATGAAGGGCTTCTTCCCCGACAACGCGGTGGAGTATTTCGTCTCCTATTACGACTACTACCAGCCCGAAGCCTATATCCCGCGCACCGACACCTATATCGAGAAGGATTCGGCGGTGAACGAGCAGATCGACCGCATGCGCCACGCGGCGACGCGGTCCCTGCTCGAACGGCGCGACGTGATCCTGGTGGCGTCGGTGTCGTGCATCTACGGCATCGGTTCGGTGGAATCCTATGCCCGCATGACGGTGGCGCTGAAGGTGGGCGAAAGCATCGACCGCGCCGACCTTTTGAAGCGGCTGGTGGAATTGCAGTACACCCGCAACGACGCCGCCTTCGAGCGCGGCACCTTCCGGGTGCGGGGCGACGCGGTGGAGATCTTTCCCGTTCACTACGAGGACCGCGCCTGGCGCCTCTCCCTGTTCGGCGACGAGATCGAGGCCATTCACGAATTCGACCCGCTGACGGGGGAGAAGACCTGCTCGCTGTCCGAGGTGACGGTCTACCCCTCCAGCCACTACGTGACGCCCCGGCCCACCATCACCCAGGCCATCAAGGGCATCAAGGCCGAGTTGAAGGAGACGCTGGAGCGCTTCCACGCCGAGGGCAAGCTCTTGGAGGCCCAGCGCCTGGAACAGCGCACCAATTTCGATCTGGAGATGCTGGAGACCACCGGCCACTGCAAGTCCATCGAGAACTATTCCCGCTACCTCACCGGCCGCAGGCCCGGCGACCCGCCCCCCACCTTGTTCGAGTACCTCCCCGAGGACGCCCTGTTGATCGTCGACGAGAGCCACGTCACCGTGCCGCAGATCGGCGGCATGTACCGGGGCGACTATAACCGCAAGAGCGTGCTGGCCGAATTCGGCTTCCGCCTGCCGTCGTGCATCGACAACCGGCCCTTGAAGTTCGAGGAATGGGAGCTGATGCGGCCCCAGACCGTCTATGTCTCGGCCACCCCCGGCCCCTGGGAGATGGAGCGGACGGGGGGCGTGTTCACCGAACAGGTGATCCGCCCCACCGGCCTGATCGATCCCGTCTGCATCGTGCGCCCCGTCGAGCATCAGGTGGACGACCTGCTGGCCGAGGTCCGCCAGATGGCGCGGGCGGGCAACCGCACCCTGGTCACCACGCTGACCAAGCGCATGGCCGAGGATCTGACCGAGTACATGCACGACAACGGCGTGCGCGTGCGCTACCTGCATTCGGACATCGACACGCTGGAGCGCATCGAGATCATCCGCGATCTGCGCCTGGGGGCCTTCGATGTGCTGGTGGGCATCAACCTGCTGAGGGAAGGTCTGGACATTCCCGAATGCGCCCTGGTGGCCATTCTGGACGCCGACAAGGAAGGCTTCCTCAGGTCCAAGACCTCGCTGATCCAGACCATCGGGCGGGCGGCGCGCAACATCGACGGCCGCGTCATCCTCTATGCCGACAAGATGACCGAAAGCCTGGAATACGCCCTGGCCGAGACCAATCGCCGGCGCGAAAAGCAGCAGGCCTACAACGCGGAGCACGGCATCACGCCCGAAGGCATCCGCAAGGCGGTGTCCGACGTCATGGAAAGCGTCTACGAGGCCGATTACGTCACCGTCGGCACCGGCGAGTCCGGCATCAAGCACGGGGTCGGGCACAACCTGGCCTCGGTCAAGGCCGACATCGAAAAGCGCATGAAGGCCGCCGCCGCCGATCTGGAATTCGAGGAGGCCGCCCGTCTGCGCGATGAATTGCGCCGCCTCGAAGCCCTGGACCTGGGGATCGAAGTGGACCTGGGCAGTAAAAGCAGGCCGCGTCCCACCGGCAAGCCCAAGGGAAAGGGACGCCGGCGCTGAGCCGCCATGTCATTCCGAGCCGCAGGCGAGGAATCTCCGCCCGGTACGATGGTCTGAATTCGGACGAAGCATTCCAGGAGGAGATCCCTCGCATCCGCTCGGGATGACAATGATGGGGACGCCGGCGCTGGTTCTTGTGGAAACTACCCATCGGTTAGGGGGACGAAGCCATTCTACTCTGTTAGAGTAATGCGAAGGATGGGGCCGGACAGTGTGCCGGCAGGGAAGGAGCCTAGCGAAGCTCATGGAGCGGATCGGAAAATACGTCATTCATACGGCGGTGGTCACCACCGGTGCCGCCCGGATTCTGCTGTGCCACGACCCGGATCTCCAGATCCCGGTGGCGGTCAAGCTGTTCGATCCCAAGCCGGGCGACACCGGCCCGTTGAGCCCGGCGCAGCAACTGACCCGCTTTCTGACCGAGGCCCGCACGCTCGCCTCCTTCGACCATCCCTATATCGTCGGCGTCAAGACGCTGGAGCATCTGGCCGACGGCCGGCCCTTTTTCGTCATGCCCTACATGGCGGCCCACCTGCCCTATGAGATCGGCAAGGAATTCGCCACGGCCGAGGATGCGGCCGCCGCGCCGGAACGCGACCGGCCGCGTCGGGTCAGCGGCCAGCGGGCCATGCTGGTGATGAAGCAGCTGTCGTCGGCGGTGCTGGCGCTGCACAAGCGCGGCATCGTCCACCGGGCCTTGAAGCCGTCCAACATCCTGCTGACCGCCACCCAGAACGGGACGGTGAGGCTGTGCGATTTCGCCCTGATCAAGCTGGCGGAAAAGAATCTGCCTCTGCCCGATCACTGGATGGGCGACGTCGCCTATACCGCGCCCGAGCAGCGCGAGAACGCCACCGCCGTCGGCCCGCGCGCCGACGTCTATTCCCTGGGCGTGCTGGCCTATCGCCTGCTGGTGGGCACGTTGCCCGATCCGGCGGCCGGGGCGGCCATGCTGGGCGGCGGCTTTCCGCCCGAACTGATCAATCTGGTGGCCGCCTGCACCGACCCCGACCCTGAGCGCCGGCCGCTGCATGCGGGCGAGGTGCTGGGTGGGCTCGACCGCGTGCCGCCTCCGTCGCGGCCGACGGTGAGCAAGCCGGTGGTCCAGGTGGTGGCCAGGCAGCGCGTCGCTTCGCCCGTCGCCGCCGAGTCCTGATGGCCGATCCCCATCTTTCGCCCCGGCTCCCCCGCGCCGCCCTGGTGACCGGGGGCGGCCGGCGGATCGGCCGCGCCATCGCCCTGGACCTCGCCCGCCAGGGCTTCGCCGTGGCAATCCATTGCCGCCATTCCACCGCCGAGGCCGACGCGGTGGCGGCGGAAATTCGTGCCATGGGGGGAAAGGCGGTGGTCCTGCCCGCCGATCTGGAGCGTGAGGATCAGGTGCGGGAGCTGGTGGGCCGGGCCGAGACGGCGCTGGGGGCGCTGGGCCTTCTGGTCAACAACGCCTCGGTGTTCGAGAAGGACGACGCCCTGGGGGCGGATCGGGCCAGCTGGGACCTTCACATGGAGGTCAACCTGCGGGCGCCCTTCGTGCTGACCCAGGACTTCGCCCGCCGGCTGCCCGAGGAGGCCGAGGGGCTGGTGGTCAACCTGCTGGATCAGCGGGTGTGGAACCTCACCCCCCATTTCACCAGCTACACCCTGTCCAAGGCCGCCCTGTGGGCGGCGACCCGGACCCTGGCGCTCGCCCTGGCGCCCCGTATTCGCGTGGTGGGAATCGGGCCCGGCCCGGCCCTGCCCAGCGCGCGGCAGACCGACGCCCAGTTCGCCGCCCAGGTGGCGGGGCTGCCGCTCGCGCGCGGCACGTCGCCGGACGAGGTCTGCCGCACGCTGCGCTTCCTGCTGGCCACGCCTTCCATCACCGGTCAGATGATTGCATTGGATGGTGGACAGCATCTGGGGTGGACAACCTTTGGTGATGTGCCGGAAGAATAATCCTGACGGTTTGCTGCGCTGCGGGGCTTGAGTCTTTTGAACCGCTTCCGCAACGGTCCAGGCGCAGCCTGGGGCTCTGACCCGAAAGCTGGAAGTGTTAAGTTGTTCACAGGCGTTAACGCCCCCGTGCCGCTGCCAAGCGCGCCCCTTTTTGTCCAGGGAAAAAAAGCCGATATTTGCCGATTGTTTACACTTGACTTGGTTAAGCCTTTGAAAAATAACGATATAGCCAGCATGCTCACAAATTGTGCAAAGTGCTCATACCCCAGGAGACTCAAGGGCGCGGACCATGCCTGACGAACTTGCCAACAGACTTATCCACAGGTTTCGTGGATATCCCGCAACGCAAGGAAAATCTGATCGTCCCTGCGTAATGGATAGGCGGCTCCTCTGGCGCCGGTCTGTGGATGGTGGCCCGTGACCACCCCCGACAACCCCGCCGCGCCCTTGGCGGCCGGAGTGGCGGTAATCGCCCAGGTGGTGGCGACTTTGCCCGGAACCCCCGGTGTGTACCGCATGCTCAACGGCAAGGGCGACGTCTTGTACGTGGGCAAGGCGAAAAGCCTGAAGAAGCGGGTGGTGGCCTATACCCGGCCCGAGCGCATGCCCATGCGCATCCAGCGGATGATTTCCGAGACGGCGTCCATGGAGGTGGTGACCACGCGGACCGAGGTCGAGGCCCTGCTGCTGGAAAGCAACCTGATCAAGAGCCTGGGGCCGCGCTACAACATCCTTCTCAAGGACGACAAGAGCTTTCCCCACATCCTGATCACCGGCGACCACGACTGGCCACAGGTGCTCAAACACAGGGGCGCACGCAACCGCAAGGGCGAGTATTTCGGCCCCTTCGCCTCGGCCGGGGCGGTCAACCAGACCCTGGCGGCGCTGCAGCGCGCCTTCCTGTTGCGCTCGTGCTCGGATTCGGTGTTCGCGTCGCGCACCCGACCCTGTCTCCTGTTCCAGATCAAGCGCTGTTCCGCGCCGTGCGTCGAGCGCATCGCCCCCGACGAGTATCTGGCTCTGGTGGAGGAGGCCAGGGCGTTCCTGTCGGGCCAAAGCCGGCGCATCCAGAACGATCTCACCAATCGCATGTCGGCGGCGGCCGAATCCATGGAATACGAGAAGGCGGCGGTGTTCCGTGACCGCATCCGGGCCTTGGCCCGCATTCAGGCGCATCAGGATATCAACCCCGCCGATGTGGACGAGGCCGACGTGGTCGCCCTGCACCAGGCCGGCGACGGGGTGTGCATCCAGGTGTTCTTCTTCCGCTCGGGCTGCAATTACGGCAGCCGGGCCTATTTCCCCGTCCATGCCCAGGGCGAGGAGGCGCCCGAGATCATGGCCGCCTTCCTGGGCCAGTTCTATGCCGACAAGACGCCGCCCAGGGAGATCCTGCTGTCCCAGGACCCCGCCGAGGCGGCCATCGTCGCCCAGGCCCTGTCGGAGAAGGCGGGGCGCAAGGTCGTGCTATCGACGCCTAAGCGCGGCGACCGCAAGCGCCTCGTGGAACATGCCTATGATAACGCCCGCGACGCCCTGGGGCGGCGCATGGCGGAAAGCGGGGCGCAGCGCAAGCTTCTGGAGGGCGTGGCCGAAGTCTTCGGGCTGGAGGCGCCGCCCGAGCGCATCGAGGTCTACGACAACTCCCACATCCAGGGCTCGGACGCGGTGGGCGGCATGATCGTCGCCGGCCCCGACGGGCTGATGAAGTCGGCCTATCGCAAGTTCAACATCCGCTCTGCCGATCTCACCCCCGGCGACGATTTCGCCATGATGCGCGAAGTGCTGACCCGGCGTTTCGCCCGCGCCCAGAAGGAAGACCCCGATCGCGACCGGGGGATGTGGCCCGATCTGGCCCTGATCGACGGCGGCAGGGGTCAGCTCAACGCCGCTTTGGCCGTGCTCGAGGAACTGGGCATCGACGACGTCACGCTGGTGGGTATCGCCAAGGGCCCCGACCGCAATGCCGGGCGTGAACGCTTCTTCCAGGCGGGCAAGGAGCCCATCAGCCTGGAGCCCCGCCACCCGGTGCTCTACTTCCTGCAGCGCCTGCGCGACGAGGCCCACCGCTTCGCCATCGGCACCCATCGGGCCCGGCGCTCCAAGGGGCTGGTGCAGTCGACCCTGGACGCCCTGCCCGGCGTGGGGCCCAAGCGCAAGAAGGCGCTGCTGCACCATTTCGGCTCGGCCAGGGCCGTGGCCGAGGCGGGGCTGCCTGATCTGGAAAACGTCGAGGGAATCAGCCGCGCCATGGCCAAAAAGATTCATGACTACTTCCATCCCGAGGGTTAGTATTCCGCCCGCCATGCTGACCAGCCTGCCCAACCTGCTGACTCTTTCGCGGATCGTCGTGATCCCGCTGGTGGTCGGGCTGTTCTATGTGGACGGCAACGCCGCCCGCTGGACCGCCTGCGCCCTGTTCGTCGCCGCCGCCATCACCGACTGGTTCGACGGCTATCTGGCGCGGTCGTGGAATCAGGTCTCCAAGTTCGGCCGCTTTCTCGACCCCATCGCCGACAAGCTGCTGGTGGCCTCGGTGCTGTTCATGCTGGCCGCCTTCGACCGCCTCAGCGCCGTGTCATTCCTGCCCGCCCTGATCATCGTGCTGCGTGAGATCCTGGTGTCCGGCCTGCGCGAGTTCCTGGCCGAGGTCCGCGTCAGCATGCCGGTATCGCGGCTGGCCAAGTGGAAGACCGGCATCCAGATGACCGCCATTCCGGTGCTGCTGGTGGGCGACGCCGCCGCCTTCATGCCCACCCGCCAGCTGGGCGAGGTGGGCCTGTGGATCGCCGCCATCCTGACCATCCTCACCGGCTGGGACTACCTGCGCTCCGGCATGCGCCACATGGGAGAATCGGCGGAATGAAGGTGTTCGGCATCGCGGGGCGCTCCGGGATGGGCAAGACCTCGCTGATCATCCGTCTGGTTCCCTGGTTCCGGGCCAGGGGCATCACCATCTCCACCGTCAAGCAGGCGCACGAGGCCTTCGACGTGGACAAGAAGGGCAAGGATTCGTACGAGCACCGGGAGGCCGGCGCATCCGAGGTGATGATCGCCTCGGCCCGGCGCTGGGCGCTGATGCACGAGTATCGCGACGAGCCCGAATACACCATGGACCAGCTGCTGGCTCGCATGAGCAAGGTGGATCTGGTGCTGGTGGAGGGCTTTCGCCAGTGGCCCCATCCGCGCCTGGAGGTCTGGCGGGAAGAGGGCGGCAAGCCGCCCTTCTGGCCCGAGGACGACCGCATGTGCGCCCTGGTCAGCGACCGCAATGTCGATGCCTGCCCGCTGCCCCAGCTCAATCTGGACGATACCGGCGCCATCGGCGCCATGATCTGCGCCAAGGTGGGGCTGTGACCAGCCGTTTCGCCGGGGGCAACGACCTGATGACCGTCGCCGAGGCGCTGGCCCGGCTGGAGGCGCGCCTGGAGCCCGCCGTCGGCGTCGAGGAGCTTGGCCTGCACCACGCCTTGGGCCGCATCCTGGCCGAGGACGTGGTCTCGGCGGTCAACGTGCCGCCCCACGACAATTCGGCGGTGGACGGCTGGGCCTTTCGCCGCGCCGACCTGCCCGCCGCCGGAATCCTGCCGGTGGTGGGCCGCGTCGCCGCCGGCCACCCCCTGGACGGGCCGCTGCCCCGGGGCGGAGCGGTGCGCATCTTCACCGGCGCACCCCTGCCCGAAGGCGCCGACACCGTCGCCATGCAGGAGGATTGCAAGGACCAGGGTGAGACGGTGGTGCTGCCCATTCGGCTGGCCGAGGGCGACAATGCCCGGGCCGCCGGCGAGGACATCGCCAAAGGCACGGTGGTGCTGCATGCAGGCACCCGTCTTCGGCCGCAGGAGCTGGGCGTGGCGGCGGCCACCGGGCGCTCGTCGCTGCGCGTCTACCGGCCCCTGAAGGCCGCCGTGTTCTCCACCGGCGACGAGATCAGGAATCCCGGCACCGAGCTTGCGCCCGGCTGCATCTATGACACCAACCGCTTCACCGCGTCCGGCCTGCTGCGCGCGCTGGGCGCCGAGGTTACCGATCTGGGCATCCTGCCCGACCGCTTCGAGACCATCCGCGACGCCCTGGCCGAGGCCGCTGTGTCCCACGACCTGATCCTCACCTCGGGCGGGGTGTCGGTGGGCGACGAAGACCATGTGAAGCCCGCCGTGCTGGAACTGGGCTCGCTGGATTTCTGGCGTCTGGCCATCAAGCCCGGCCGCCCGGTTGCGCTGGGCGAGGTGGCGGGGACCCCCTTCGTCGGCCTGCCCGGCAATCCGGTGGCGGTGATGGTCACCTTCATGGCCATCGCCCGGCCCATGGTGCTGCGCCTGATGGGCGCCGCCCAGACCGCTCTGCCCCGCTATTCCGTGGAAGCCGGCTTCGCCTTCCGGCACAAGCCGGGGCGGCGCGAATACCTGCGCGCCCGGCTCGCCCACATGGACGGACGGCTGGTGGCGGCCAAGTTCACCTCGGACGGTTCGGGCGTGCTCACCTCCATGACCTGGTCGGACGGGCTGGTGGACGTGCCTGAGGACCGGGGCGACATCGCGCCCGGCGAGATGGTGGATTTCCTTTCCTATGCGGACATGATGCGATGAAGGTGCTGTATTTCGCCTGGCTGAAGGCCAAGACCGGCATCGGGGAAGAGGATATCGTCCCGCCGGCCGGTATCGCCACTGTCGGACAGCTGGTCGAGTTCCTGAAGACCCGCTCGCCCGGCCACGCCGCCGCCTTCGAGGCCATGAGCGTGGTGCGCGTCGCCGTGAACCAGGATTACGGCAATCTCGACACCCCGGTGAAGATGGGCGACGAGGTGGCGTTCTTCCCGCCGGTCACGGGGGGCTAGGCGAGACGCGGGGCTGCCGCCCCGGCCCCGCTTGGAGGCATCGCCCCGAATGGGTTCGGGCGATAGCCCGACATCCTGAAGGAGAGCGAGAATGATCCGTGTCCAACGCGAGGATTTCGACCCCGGCGCCGAACTGGCCCGCTTCTCTTCCGGCAAGACCAATGTGGGCGGCATCTGCCTGTTCGTCGGGCTGGTGCGCGACTACATGGGGCACGACCCGGCCACCGGTTCCGCGGTCAACGCCATGACGCTGGAACACTATCCCGGCATGACCGAGCGCCAGCTGGACGCCATCGAGGCCGAGGCGCGCAAGCGCTGGCCGCTGGACGACGCCCTGGTGATCCACCGTTTCGGAAGGCTGGAGCCGGGCGAGCGCATCGTGCTGGTGGCCGCCTCGTCGGCGCATCGCGACGCGGCCTTCGAAGCCTGCCGCTTCCTCATCGACTGGCTGAAGACCAAGGCGCCGTTCTGGAAGGTGGAGCATACCCTGCAAGGCGACGCCTGGGTCGACGCCAAGGAGTCCGACGATGCGGCGGCGTCGCGCTGGGATTAGGGGAAGGCTGGGGGATCAGGCAAAGCCCTGATATCACGGGGCAAAAGAGTGAGGGATCGGGGCTTCCGGGTCAAGGTTAATTCGCTTTTACCTTTTGTTAACCTCTTCGCCTGTGCTAGACTGACGGTCTGTAATCCACAGGTTCCGTCATATGTCCGACTTGATCCGCCAATCCGTTTCCTGGCCTTACGTTCACGGCGCCCGCAGCTATTCCCGCGTCACCCAATTGGCGCGCTCGGCCGGTGCTGAAACGTCGGACAAGGCGGAAGAGACGGATCGTCCTCAGGCCAAGGCAGAGACCGGCAAGAGCGAAGGCGCCTCCGCCGCCCGGCGTGGCGGGGTTCTGGACCTGTCCGTCTGATCCTGTCGGCCCGAGCAAAAAGCCCCATCCCGGTTCCCCCCGGGATGGGGCTTTTGCTTTGGGCGGGTGGCGTTATACCAAACTGTGATGAGCGTGACTCATCGCAGTTTGGATAGGCCCTCCCTCCGGGGGATCGAAATATATTTCGATGGCCGCGCCGCTTATGCGGCGGGAGCCAAGCCGCCCGCCGGCTTCGCCGGCAAACTATCTGGGATGCACGCCTTCGCGTGCAGTGGCGGCGCCCGGCGATTGAGGGCGATGCACTGATCGGTTCCGATCAGTGCATTTTGGTATTACCGCCCTTTCTTGCCCTTGGCCTTGGGGGTGGCGGCCGGTTTGGCCGGGGCCTTCTCGCCACCCGGCTTTCTCAGCCGGGTGTCCGGTGGAATGGGGCAGTGGCGGTTGATCTCGTCCATCCGGGCCCGGTAAAGGTCGAGGTAGTCGGGACGCGACAGCAATTCCACTTCGTCACTGTCGAGGTCGGTGCCGACCTCGTCGTAGATGTCCATGTTGACGAGGTCGGGAACCGGAATCCGATCGGAGAGGTAGTCGTTCCACATGCCTTCCAGCAGATTGTCCAGATGGGTGACCAGCTTGTCGGTGTCGAACAGGTCGCAGGTGGCGCGATTGGCCGCCAGTTTCTCCCGGTAGCCGGCCAGCAGGCGCCTGTCGTTGCCCAGGTCCACCGCCTTTTCCACGTATTCGTCGAAGGTGGTGCAGACCAGTTCCTTCAGGCCGGCGGCGGTGGCCAGGCTGCCGCAGACGCGCGACGCGAAGCCGCGCCCGGCCACGGTCAGCACCGGAACGCCCATCCACAGCGCGTCCGAGGCGGTGGTGTGGGCGCCGCAAGGCGAGGTGTCGAGGAACAGGTCGGCCAGGGGATAGCGCGACAGGTGCTCGGCATTGATGATCTTGGGGGCGAAGATGATGCGGTCAGGGGTGACGCCGTGCTTGATGGCCTCCTGGCGCAGGCTTTCGTTGATACGGTCGCCGCCGTCCAGCAGCCACAGCACGCCGTTGGGCACCCGGCTAAGGATATCCATGAAGCGGGCCCACATGGGAGCGGTGAACTTCTGCAATCCGTTGAAGCCGCAGAACACCGTGGCGTTGGCCGGCAGGCCCGCCGCCTCGCGGGTCCACTTGATGTCGGCCACCTGCCGGTTACGGTCGTTGGGCTGGTAGCAGGGCAGCCGTACCACCTTTTCCGAGTAGTAGATCTCGTGATCGGGCGGAATGGTGAAGTCGTCGGCGATGATGTAGTCGTGGTAGGGCGTGCCCATGGACCCGGGATAGCCCAGCCAGCTGACGGCCACCGGGGCCGGGCGCATGGCCATGATGGCCGGGCGCGCCTCGCCGGTATAGCCGTTGAAATCGATCAGGATGTCGATGCCGTCGGCGTGGATGCGCTTGGCCACGTCCTCGTCGGACATCTCCAGAATGTCCACCCAATGATCGACGTCCTTCATCAGCTGGGTCTGGATGCGGTCGCCGGTGCGGCGCGAGCAGGAATAGGCGAAGACCTCGAAACGCTTGCGGTCATGCAGCTTGTACATCTCCGCCGTCAGGTAGCCGTGGGCGTGCTCCTTGAAATAGGACGACAGATAGGCGATGCGGATCTTGCGTTTGGGCCGCTTGGCCAGGGCGGCGCGGTGGCTTTCCTTGTCGAACAGGATCTTGGGCCGCCCGATCTTGGCCTTGTAGTACTTCCAGCCGCGCGCCAGGTGCAGCAGCGGGTCGTCGGTGTGGAAGACCAGGCAATGGGGCGACATGGCGGAGAACAGCTGGCGCCGGGTGGTGCCGGGAATGGTGGTCAGCACCGGCCACTTGCACAGCTTCTGGCGGATGGCGATCCAGTGCTGCATGGCGTCGGCGGGCTGGACCAGCTCGATGCACTGGCGCAGCGCGTCCTCGCCTGATTCCTCCAGCGAGGTGTGTTCCAGCACCCGGCCGATCTGCTTCAGGGCCGAGACCTTGAAGTTCACCGTGTCGCCGGTGACGCCGGGCAGCTGGTTGACCAGGCCCAGCCATTGGGTCACGGCGTCGGGAACGCGGCCCAGGCGCTCGTAGGTGCTGCCCAGGTTGATGTGGGCGGGATAGAAATCCGGCTTGAGCGCGATGGCGGCGCTGAAGGCCTGGACGGCGGCTTCCTGGTCGTTGAACTTGTTCAGCAGCACGCCGAGATTGTACTGGATGGCATAGGCCAGCGGGTTCTGGCCGTTATACTGCAGCCAGGTGCGGTAAAGCCCCAGCGCGTCGGCGTCGGCGCCCTGCTGGGCCAGGCTGTCGGCGGCGGCGATGACGCGGGTGGCTTCGATCTTGCCGGACGCGATCTGTTGCATGACCTCGGCCATGACGTTGCTCATCAACCGTTCTCCGTGTCAGGGGCGGGCCACATGCGGCTGTCCGCCGGGATGGGGTAAAGGCGGTCGAGCGCGGCGAGGCCGTTGCGCCAGCGGGCGAAGTACTCGTCCTCCGGGGTGAAATCCACGGCTTCCACGGGATGCTCGATGCCGACGTCCATATAGGTGTCCAGGTTGCGCAGGTCGGGGCGCGGCAGGCGCCCGGACCTGAAATCCTCCCACATTTCGGCGTAGAGCCCTTCCAGCCGGCTGACCAGCAGGTTGGTGTCGAACATCACCGCGTTGGGCTTGGCGTCGCGCAGTTGCTTGCGGTAGGCCTGAAGCTTCGCCGGGTCGTGGCCCAGCGCGATGGCCGTCTCCACGTATTGCTCGGGGGTCGAGCACACCAGTTCGGGCAGCCCCGCCGAGCGCAGCAGCGAGCCTGCGACGCGCGACGCGAAGCTGTGGCCCGACAGGGTCAGGATGGGCACGCTCATCCACAGGGCGTCCGACGCGGTGGTGTGGGCGCCATAGGGGAAGGTGTCGAGGAACAGGTCGGCCAGCGTCATGCGGGCCAGGTGCTCGGGGCTGGGCAGACGGCGGCCGAAGATCAGGCGCTCGCCCTCGATTCCGCACTGGCGGGCGTGGGCGCGCAGGCGCTCCTGGACCTCCTCGCTGGTTTCCAGCAGCCACAGCACGCTGCCCGGCACGGCGGCCAGAATGGCGATCCAGCGTTCGAACATCAGCCGTGTGATCTTCTGCTGGCTGTTGAAGCAGCAATAGATCATCCCTTCTTCCGGCAAACCGGCCTCGGTGCGGCTGGGCGGCTGGACGGCGACCGCGCGCTGGCGGTCGTTGGCCTGATAGCAGGGCAGGCGCATGACCTTTTCCGAGCAGTACATCTCGCGGCCGGGCGGAATGATCCAGTCGTCGGCGATGATGTAATGGTGGTAGGCCGTGGCCATGGTGCCGGGATAACCCAGCCAGTTGACGTTGATGGGGGCCGGGCACATGCCGAACAACCTGGTCCGGGCACCCTTGGTGTGGCCGTTCAAGTCCACCAGGATGTCGATGCCGTCCTCGCGGATGCGCTGGGCCGCCGTGTCGTCGTTCATGCCGGTGATGTCGAGCCAGTGGTCGAAATCGCCCCGGATGCGCTGCTTCAGGGGGTCCTCGCCGGCCGGTCCGCAATAATAGGCGAAGATTTCCACCTTGGACCGGTCGTGCAGGGCGAAGATCTCGGCGATGAGATAGCCCACCGCATGGGCTTTCAGATCGGACGAGACATAGCCGATCTTGAGCCGGGTGCGGTCGGCCCGGTCCTCGGGGCGGATTTCGGCCAGGCGCGGAATGCGCCGGCCGAACATCTTGTTGCAATGCTCCCAGGCCGATGCCAGGTGCAGCAGCGGGTCGTCGGTATAAGACGCCAGCGACAGCGGGCTGAAATTGCGCATCTGGGTCAGGTGGTCCATGCCCTCGAAGGGCACCACCACCGGCCAGCGGCACTGGCCCATGCGCCCGGCCAGCATGTGCTCGGCGTTCTCGCGCTGGGTGTTGTCCAGTTCCAGGCTCTGGCGCAGCGTATCCTCGGCGGCGACGGATTGCTGGCGGTCCTGCAGCACACGGGCGATCTGCTTCAGGGCCGTGGACTTCATGCGGACGCTGTGGCCCGTCACCTGTGACAGCCGGCCGACCAGCTTGTTCCAGGTTTCGATCGCTCCATCGGGCGAGCCGAGCGCCTCGTTGGCGCCACCCAGGTTGATGTAGGCGGGATAGAAATCCGGATTGTGCTCGATGGACCGTTCCAGCGACGCCTTGGCCAGATCGGGCTTGCCGCTGGCCGTGTGCAGCACCGCCTGGTTGAAGCAGGCGGCATAGAGCAGGTGGTGATCGGGATTGAGGCCGATCCACAGGTGATAGAGCTGCAGCGCCTGGTCGATGGCGCCGTCACGGTGCAGCGCGTCGGCGGCGCCGAACAGCTCCTGCAGGGACAGGCGGCCCTCGGTCAGGGCCTTCACCGCGGACAGAAAGACTTCCTGGGTCATCGGACGTCCCATCGGGGTTGGGTCAACTCGGACCGGCCGCGTGCGAGCGCGCCGGGGCCGACGTCCATAATGACCGCCCAATGGTTAACGGATTGATGCCGGATTTTCGTTCCGCCGCGCACGACCGTCAGGGCAAGCGAACACCGCCCCCCGCAAACGGGGCGGCATCACCGGGAAGGGTGAGCCGTCCCCGGTGGGGGACGGCTCATCTTGCCTTAGGTGTTGGTGTTCGAGCCGCTGATTGCCCAGAAGTAGGCGTTCTGCTGGTCGGTGTTGAGGTAACTGACGGCACCGCCCTGGATCGCGTTGGCCTGGGTGGTGGTCAGGGCGTAGATGTCGGTGGTCTCGAGGCCGACGATCTGGGTGGTGGTGAGGCCATCGATCTGGGTCGTCGTCAAGCTGTTCGCCTGGGTGGTGGTCAACGCTGCGATGTTGGCCGAGGTCAGGGCGTTCAGCTGGGTAACGGTCAAGGCCTTGATATCGGTGGTTTCGAAGGCCGCAGTCACCGTGCTGGTCAGCGCTCCCAGCTGGGTGACCGTCAGGCCGCCGATCTGGGTGGTGGTCAGACCCGCCACATTGGTGGTGGTGAGCGCGTTGAGCGCGGTGGTGCTGAGCGCGCCGACCCCGGTCGAGGCCAGAGCCCCGATCTTGGCGGCGGTCAGGCCCGTCGCCTGGGTATTGGTCAGGGCTCCCACCTGAGTGACCGACAGGGCGGCCATATCGGTGGTCTCCATGGCGTTCAGCTGGGTCGTGGTCAGCCCCGTCACCTGCGTGGTGGAGAGGCCGCCCACCTGGGTGGTGGACAGGGCCGCGACCTGGGTGGTGGTCAGCGAGTTGAGGCTGCTGGTGGTCAGGGCCCCGATCTCGGTGGTGGTCAGCACCGCCAGGTTGGTGGTGGTGATCGCTGCCGCCTGGGTGGTGGAGAGGCCGCCGATCTGGGTCGCGGTCAGCGACGCGAGGTCGGTGGTCTCCATGGCGTTCAGCTGGGTGGTGGTGATGCCGGCCACCTGGGCGGTGGTCAGGCTCTGCACCTGGGTCACCGTCAGGGCCACCAGATCCGTGGTCTCCAGGGCGTTCAGCTGGGTGGTGCTGAGGCCGGCCACCTGGGTGGTGGTCAGGTTCACCACCTGGGTGGTGGTCAGCGCCGCGACGCCGGTGGTGGTCAGCGCATTCAGCGCGGTGGTCGAGAGCTCGGCGATATCGGTGGTTTCGATATTCGCCAGCTGGGTCGTGGTGATGCCGGCCGCCTGGGTGGTGGTCAGCGCACCGATCTGGGTGGCCGAAAGGGCGGCCAGATCAGTGGTCTCAAGGGCGTTGACCTGGGTGGTGGAGAGGCCGGCCACCTGGGTGGTGCTCAGGTTGGTGAACTGAGTGGTGGTCAGGGCCGCCACGTCGGTGGTTTCGAGCGCGTTCAGTTGGGTGGTGTGGAGGCCGCTGATCTGAGTCGCGGTCAGGTTGATGATCTGGGTGGTGGTCAGCGCCGCCACACCGGTGGTGGTGAGCGCGTTGAGCGCGGTGGTGGTGAGCGCCGCCAGATCGGTGGTCCCGATGTTGATCAGCTGGGTGGTGGTGATGCCCGTGGCCTGGGTCGCGGTCAGCGAGGCGGCCTGGGTCGAGCTCAGCGAGGCCACGCCGGTGGTCGACAGGGCGTTCACCGCCGTGGTGTGGAGCCCGGCGATCTGCGTGGTGGACAGACCGGTGATCTGCGTGGTGGTCAGGGCACCGGCGCCGGTGGTCGACAGGGCGTTAAGCTGGGTGATGCTCAGAGCCCCGACTTCGGTGGTGGTCAGGCCGGACACCGAGGTGGTGGTCAGCGCCGCCACCTGAGTGGTGGTCACCGAAGCCAGCTGGGTGGTGGAGAGGCTGGCGATGTCGGTGGTTTCCATCGCGTTGACCTGGGTGGTGGAGAGGCCGCCGACCTGTCCAACCGTCAAGGATCCAACCTGCGTGGTGGACAGGGCCGCCACGTCGGTGCTCTCCATCGCGTTCAGCTGGGTGGTGGACAGACCGCTGACCTGGGTCGTGCTCAGCGAGGAGACCTGGGTCGAGGTCAGGGCCGCCACGCCGGTGGTGGTCAGCGCGTTCAGCTGGGTCGCCGAGAGCGCCGTAAGGTCGGTGGTCTCGATGTTGATCAGCTGGGTGGTGGTGATGCCGGCCGCCTGGGTGGTGGTCAGGCTGGACACCTGGGTCGAGCTGAGGCCCGCGATGCCGGTGGTCGACAGCGCGTTCAGGTTGGTGGTGGACAGACCGGCCACCAGGGTGGTGGTCAGGCCCGACAGCTGGGTGGTGTTCAGCGCCGCGGCACCGGTGGTGGTCAGCGCGTTCACCTGGGTGACGGAGAGCGCACCGGCCTCGGTGGCGGTGATGCCGGCCAGCGCGGTGGTGGTGATGCCCGCCACCTGGGTGGTGGTGATGTTCGCCACCTGGGTGGTGCTCAGCGCCGCGATGTCGGTGGTTTCGAGCGCATTGACCTGGGTGGTGGAGAGGCCGGCCACCTGGGTGGTGGACAGCGAGTTCACCTGGGTGCTGGTCAGCGCCGCCACGTCCGTGGTTTCCAGAGCATTCAGCTGGGTGGTGCTGATGCCCACGGCCTGGGTGGTGGTCAGCGAGGACACCTGGGTCGAGGTCAGGGCCGCGACGCCAGTGGTGGTCAGTGAGTTGATCTGGGTGGCGGACAGGGCCACGACGTCAGTGGTTTCGATGTTGACCAGCTGGGTGGTGGACAGGCCGGCCACCTGGGTGGTGGTCAGGTTGGAGACCTGGGTCGAGGTCAGGCCCGCCACGCCGGTGGTGGTCAGTCCGTTCAGCTGGGTGGTGTTGATCCCGGCCACCGTGGTGGTGGAGATGCCGGCCAACTGGGTGGTGGTCAGAGCCGCGAGGCTGGTGGTGGTCAGCGCGTTGACCTGGGCGGCGGACAGCGCACCGGCCTCGGTGGCGGTGATGCCGGACAGGGTGGTGGTGGTCAGACCGGCCACCTGGGTGGTGGTGATGCCCGACACCTGGGTGGTGGTCAGCGCCGCCACGTCGGTGGTCTCCATCGCCTTGACCTGGGTGGTGGTCAGGTCGCCGATCTGGGTGGTGGTCAGCGAGCGGACCTGGGTGGTGGTCAGGGCGGCGACGTCCGTGGTTTCCAGGGCGTTCAGCTGGGTGGTGCTGACGCCGGGGACCTGGGTGGTGGTCAGCGAGGCCACCTGGGTCGAGGTCAGGGCCGCCACGCCGGTGGTGGTCAGCGAGTTGATCTGGGTGGCGGACAGGGCCGCCACGTCAGTGGACTCGATGTTCACCAGCTGGGTGGTGGACAGTCCGGCCACCTGGGTGGTGGTCAGGCTGGAGACCTGGGTCGAGTCCAGACCGGCCACGCCGGTGGTCGACAGAGCGTTCAGGTTGGTGGTGGACAGTCCGGCCACCGTGGTGGTGGTCAGGCCGTTCAACTGGGTGGTGTTCAGCGCGGCCGCGCCGGTGGTGGTCAGGGCGTTGACCTGGGTGAAGGTCAGCGCGCCGGCCTCGGTCGCGGTGATGCCGGACAGGGCGGTGGTGGTCAGGCCGGCCACCTGGGTGGTGGTGATGCCCGACACCTGGGTGGTGGTCAGCGACCCGAAGTCCGTGGTCTCGAAGGCGTTGACCTGGGTGGTGGTCAGGCTGGCCAGCTGGGTGGTGGTCAGGGCGCGGGCCTGGGTGGTGGTCAGCGCGGCCACGTCCGTGGTCTCAAGGGCGTTCAGCTGGGTGGTGCTGACGCCGGGGACCTGGGCGGTGGTCAGCGACGACACCTGGGTCGAGGTCAGGGCCGCCACGCTGGTGGTGTTCAGCGAGTTGATCTGGGTGGCGGACAGGGCCGCCACGTCAGTGGACTCGATGTTCACCAGCTGGGTGGTGGACAGGCCGGACACCTGGGTGGTGGTCAGCGCGGCCACCTGGGTCGAGCTGAGGCCGGCGACGCTGGTGGTCGACAGGGCGTTCAGTTCGGTGGTGGTCAGGCCGGCCACGACGGTGGTGGACAGACCGGACAGCTGGGTGGTGGTGAGCGTCGCCGAGCTGGTGGTGGTCAGGGCGTTGACCTGGGTGGTGGTCAGCGCACCGGCGCCGGTGGCGGTCAGGCCGGACAGGGCGGTGGTGGTCAGGCCCGCGATCTGGGTGGTGCTCACCGCCGAAATCTGAGTGGTGGTCAGCGCCGCGATGTCGGTGGTTTCGAAGGCGTTGACCTGGGTGGTCTTCAGGCCATCGACCTGGGTGGTGGTCAGCGAGCGCACCTGGGTGGTGGTCAGCGCCGCCACGTCGGTGCTTTCCAGGGCATTCAGCTGGGTGGTGCTGAGGTTGGAAACCTGGGTGGTGGTCAGCGATTCGACCTGGGTGCTGGTCAGCGCGGCCACGCCGGTGGTGGTCAGCGAGTTCAGGGTGGTGGCCGAGATGGCGGCCAGATCCGTGGTCTCGATGTTCACCAGCTGGGTGGTGGACAGGCCCGCCGACTGGGTGGTGGTCAGCGCGCCGACCTGGGTCGAGCTCAGGCTGGCGATGCCGGTGGTGGTCAGGGCGTTGATCAGCGTGGTGGTCAGGCCAGCCACGTTGGTCGAGGTCAGGCCGTCCAGCTGGGTGGTGTTCAGCGCCGTGGCGTTGGTGGTGGTCAGCGCGTTGATCTGAGTGGTGGTCAGCGCGTTCACCTCGGTGGAGGTGATGCCGGACAGGGCCGTGGTGTTCAGTCCGCCGGTCTGGGTGCTGGTGATGCCCGAAACCTGGGTGGTGGTCAGGGCGGCGATGTCCGTGGTCTCGAGGTTGTTGACCTGGGTGGTGGACAGTCCGGCCACCTGGGTGGTGGTCAGCGAGCGCACCTGGGTGGTGGTCAGTGCCGCCAGATCGGTGGTTTCCAGCGCGTTCAGCGTGGTGGTGGACAGGGCCGCCGCCTGGGTGACCGTCAGGCTGATGGCCTGGGTGGTCGACAGTGCCGCCACGTTGGTGGTGTTCAGCCCGTTCAGCGCCGTGGCGGTCAGGGCCGCGACCTCGGTGGTGGTCAGGTTGGTCAGCTGAGTGGTGGTCAGGCCGGCCGTCTGGGTCGAGGTCAGCGCGCCCACCTGGATGGTGGTCAGGCTGGCGATGCCGGTGGTCGACAGGGCGTTGATCAGCGTGGTGGTCAGGCCGGCCACGTTGGTGGTGGTCAGGCCGTCAAGCTGGGTGGCGGTCAGGGCCGCGGCGTTGGTGGTGGTCAGCGCGTTGATCTGGGTGGTGGTCAGCGCGTTCACCTCGGTGGAGGTGATGCCGGACAGGGTGGTGGTGGTCAGCGCACCGGTCTGCGTGCTGGTGATGCCAGACACCTGGGTGGTGGTCAGCGCCGCGATGTCGGTGGTTTCGAAGGCGTTGACCTGGGTGGTGGTCAGGCCGTCCACCTGGGTGGTGGTCAGCGAGCGCACCTGGGTGGTGGTCAGCGCGGCGACGTCGGTGCTTTCCAGGGCGTTCAGCGTGGTGGTGCTGATGGTGCCCACCTGGCCGGTGGTCAGGCCGCTGACCTGGGTCGAGGTCAGGGCCGCGATGCCGGTGGTGGTCAGCGCGTTGACCTGGGTGGCGGTCAGCGAGGCGGCCTGGGTGGTGGTCAGGTTGACCAGCTGGGTGGTGGTGATGCCGGCCAGCTGAGTGGTGGTGACGCCGCCCAGCTGGGTGACGGTCAGGGCCGCCACGTCGGTGGTTTCCAGCGCGTTGACCTGGGTGGTGGAGAGGCCGCCGACCTGGGTGGTGGTCAGCGAGCGCACCTGGGTGGTGGTCAGCGCCGCCACGTCCGTGCTCTCCAGCGCGTTCAGCTGGGTGGTGGACAGGCCCGAGACCTGGGTGGTCGACAGGTTCGACACCTGGGTGCTGGTCAGGGCCGCCACGCCGGTGGTGGTCAGCGAGTTCAGCGACGTCGCCGACAGGGCGGAGATGTCGGTGGTCTCGATGTTGACCAGCTGGGTGGTGGACAGGCCGGCGGTCTGCGTCGAGGTGATGGAGCCCACCTGAGTGGTGGTCAGGCTGGCGATGCCGGTGGTGCTGAGCGCGTTCAGGTTGGTGGTGGACAGGCCCGCGACCTGGGCGGTGGTCAGGCCGTCCAGCTGGGTGGCGGTCAGCGCCGCCGCATTGGTGGTGTTCAGGGCGTTGACCTGGGTCACCGACAGGGCGGCGACTTCGGTGGAGGTGACGCCGGACAGGGTGGTGGTGGTCAGGCCGGCCACCTGGGTGGTGGTCAGGTTGGAGACCTGGACGGTGGTCAGGGCCGCCACGTCGGTGGTTTCCAGCGCGTTGACCTGGGTGGTGGTCAGCGACGAGACCTGGGTGGTGGTCAGCGAGCGCACCTGAGTGGTGTTCAGGGCGGCCACGTCGGTGGTTTCCAGGGCGTTCAGCTGGGTGGTGCTGAGGCCGGACACCTGGGTGGTGGTCAGCGAGTCGACCTGGGTGCTGGTCAGGGCCGCCACGTTGGTGGTGGTCAGGACGTTGAGCACCGTGGCGGTCAGGGCGCGCAGATCGGTGGTTTCGAGGTTGGCGACCTGGGTGCTGGTCAGCGCCGCCGCCTGGGTGGTGGTGATGCCGGCCACCTGGGTGGCGGTCAGGCTGGCCAGGCCGGTGGTCGACAGGGCGTTGAGCGTGGTGCTGGTCAGTCCGCCGAACTGGGTGGCGGTCAGGCCGTCCAGCTGCTCAGTGGTCAGAGCCGCGGCCGAGGTGGTGGTCAGCGCGTTCAACTGGGTGGTGGACAGGCTGCCCACCTGGGCCGAGGTGACGCCCGAAAGCGCGGTGGTGGTCAGGCCGGTGGCCTGGGTGGTGGTCAGGTTGGAGACCTGGGTGTTGGTCAGGGCGGCGACGTCGGTGGTCTCCAGCGCGTTGACCTGGGTGGTGGTCAGCGACGAGACCTGGGTGGTGGTCAGACTCCGGACCTGAGTGGTGTTCAGGGCGGCGACGTCGGTGGTTTCCAGCGCGTTCAGCTGGGTGGTGCTGAGGCCGGACACCTGGGCGGTGGTCAGCGAATCGACCTGGGTGCTGGTCAGTGCGGCAACGCCGGTGGTGGTCAGCGAGTTCAGCGAGGTGGCCGACAGGGCGCGGACCTCGGAGGTGGTCAGATTGATCAGCTGGGTGGTGGTGATGCCTGCGGTCTGGGTGGTGGTCAGGCCGGCCACCTGGGTGCCGGTCAGGCTGGCCAGGGTCGTGGTGTTCAGCGCGTTGAGGCTGGTGGTGGTCAGGTTGGCCACCTGGGTGGCGGTCAGGCCATCCGCCTGGGTCGCGTTGATCGCGGCGGCGTTGGTGGTGTTCAGCGCGTTCAGCTGGGTGGTGGACAGGCTGCCCACCTGGGTCGAGGTGACACCGGACAGGGCGGTGGTGGTCAGGCCGGTCGCCTGGGTGGTGGTCAGGTTGGTCAGCTGCGTATTGGTCAGCGCCGCGATGTCCGTGGTCTCGAGCGCGTTCACCTGGGTGGTGTTCAGACCCGAGATCTGGCCGGCGGTCAGGCTGCGCACCTGGGTGGTGTTCAGGGCGGCCACATCGGTGGTTTCCAGCGCGTTCAGCTGGGTGGTGTTGAGGCCGGAGACCTGGGCCGAGGTCAGGCCGTCCACCTGGGTGGTGGACAGGGCCGCCACGTTGGTGGTGGTGAGCGAGTTGAGCGCGGTGACCGAGATGGCGCGCAGATCGGTGGTCTCGATGGCGCCGAGAGCCGTGGTGGTCAGTCCGCCGGACTGGGTGCTGGTCAGGGCGGAGGCCTGGGTCTGGCTCAGGCCGGCCAGGGTGGTGGTGGCCAGGGCGTTCAGGCTGGTGGTGGTCAGGCCGGCGACGGTGGACGACGCGACGCCCGACAGCTGGGTGGTGGACAGGGTGGCCGCGCCGGTGGTGGTCAGCGCGTTCAGCTGGGTGGTGGACAGCGCCGCCACTTCGGTCGAGGTCAGGGCGCCGATGCTGGTGGTGGTGAGGCCGGTAGCCTGGGTAGTCGTCAGGTTGCTGACCTGGGTGGTGGTCAGCGCCGCGATATCGGTGGTCTCGATCGCGTTCAGGTTGGTGGTGGTCAGGCCGGCGATCTGGCCGGAGGTCAGCGCGCGGACCTGGGTGGTCGACAGCGCGGCGACGTCGGTGGTCTCCAGGGCGTTCAGGGTGGTGGTGGTGAGGCCGCTCACCTGGGTGGTGGAGAAGTTGCTCACCTGGGTGCTGGTCAGGGCCGCCAGGCTGGTGGTCGACAGCGCGTTCAGCTGAGTGGCCGTCAGGGTGCTGATGACCGCCGAATTCAGCGCGACCGCCGCCGTGGTGGTCAGGCCGCCGGTCTGGGTGGTGGTCAGGCCGCGCAGCTGGGTGCCGGTCAGGCTGGACAGCGCGGTGGTGGTCAGCAGGTTCAGGTTGGTGGTCGACAGGCCGCCCACCTGGCCCGAGCTCAGGGCTTCGACCTGGGTGGTCGTCAGCAGCACCACGTTGGTGGTGGTCAGAGCGTTCAGGTTGGTGGCGGTGAGCGAGCCCACCTGGGCCGAGCTCAGTTCGGTCACGAAGGTGGTGGACAGCGCCGCCACCTGGGTGGTGTTGACGCCGGTGACCTGGGTCGAGGTCAGGGCGGCCAGGTCGGTGGTTTCCAGCGCGTTGAAGTGCGTGGTGTTGAGGCCGCCGACCTGGGCGGAGGTCAGCGAGCGGACCTGGGTGGTCGACAGGACGACGATGTCGGTGGTGTCCAGCGCGTTCAGGACCGTCGAGGTCAGACCCGACACCTGGCCGGTCGCCAGCGCCGCGACCTGGGTGCTGGTCAGCGCCGCCACGTTGGTGGTGGACAGGGCGTTCAGCGCCGTGGTGGTCAGCGACGACAGCTCCGTCGTCTCGATGTTGACCAACTGCGTGGTGCTGATGCCGGCGGTCTGGGTGCTGGTCAGCGCACGGACCTGGGTCGTCGTCAGGCTGGCGACGGCGGTGGTGGTGAGCGCGTTCAGGTTGGTGGTCGACAGGCCGGACACCTGGGTGGCGGTCAGGCTGGACACCTGGGTGCCGCTCAGCGAGCCGGCGGAGGTGGTGGTCAGCGCGTTGAGCTGCGAAGTGCCGAGGGCGCGCAGGTCGACGGTGGTGAGTTCGGCCGCCGAGGTCGAGTTGAGGGCGCTGAGCTGGGTGGTGGTCAGGGCCGCCGCCTGGGTGGCGGTCAGGACGCCGACGTCGGTGGTTTCCAGCGCGTTGACCAGCGTGGTGGTCAGGGCGCCGACCTGGGTCGTGGTCAGCGAGCGCACCTGGGCGGTGGTCAGGGCAGCCGCGTCGGTGGTCTCCAGGCCATTCAGGTTGGTGGTCGACAGACCGGAAACCTGGGTGGCGGTGAGCGAGCTGACCTGGGTGGTGGTCAGCGACGCCACGCTGGTGGTGGTCAGCGCGTTGACCTGGGAGGTGGCCAGGGCCGACAGGCCGGTGGTGGCCAGGGCCGACGCCGCCGTGGTGGTCAGCGCGGCCGCCTGGGTGGTGGTCAGACTCCGAGTCTGGGTGGCGTTAAGGGTTGCCAGACTGGTGGTTGACAGGGCGTTCAGGTTCGAGGTGGACAGGCCGGTCACCTGGGCGGTGGTCAGGGCCGCCGCCTGGGTGCTGGTCAGGGCCGCCGCGGTGGTGGTGGTCAGCGCGTTCAGCTGGGTGGCGCTCAGCGCCTTGACTTCGGTGGCGGTCAACGCCGAGGCGTTGGTGGTGTTCAGACCCGCCGCCTGGGTGGTGGTCAGGCCGGCGATCTGGCTGGCCGACAGCGCCGCGATGTCCGAGGTTTCCAGCGCGTTCAGAACGGTGGTGGTCAGGCCGGCCACCTGGGTGGCGGTCAGGCCCTTCAGTTGGAGGCTGGTCAGGGCGGCGACGCCGGTGGTGTCCAGCGCGTTCAGCGTGGTGGTGCCGAAGCCGGCCAGCTGGGTGGCGCTCAGCGTGGTCTGCTGGGTGGTGGACAGCTCGGCGATATTGGTGGTCGACAGCGCATTGAACACGGTCGCGCTGAGAGCGCCCAGTTCCGTGGTGGAGAGTGATCCCGCCTGGGTCGAGGTCAGGCCGCCGACCTGGGTGGTGGTCAGGTTCTTGGACTGGGTGGCGGTCAGGCCGGCGATGCCGGTGGTCGACAGGGCATTGAGATTGGTGGTGCTGAGGCTGGAGACCTGGGTGGCGGTCAGCGACGACACCTGGGTGGTGGTCAGCTGGCCGGCGCCGGTGGTGGTCAGCGCGTTCAGCTGGGTGGTGGTCAGCGCCTTGGCCTGGGTGGCCGACAGGCCCGAGATCTGGGTGGTGGACAGGCCGCTCACCTGGGTGGTGGACAGGCCATTGATCTGCGAGGCGTTGAGCGCGGCGAGATCGGTGGTTTCCAGCGCGTTCAGCTGAGTGGTGCTGAGGTTGGTGACCTGGGTGGCGGTCAGGCCCTTCAGCTGGCTGCTGGCCAGGGCGGCGACGTCGGTGGTCTCCAGCGCGTTCAGCTGGGTGCTGGTCAGATCCTTGATCTGCGTGGCGGTCAGCGCCGAGGCCTGGGTCGTCGACAGGCCGGCGACGTTGGTGGTGGTGAGCGAATTCAGCGTAGTGGCTGTCAGGCCGGCCAGATCGGTGGTTTCCAGCGCGCCGAGGGCGGCGGCGCTCAGACCGGCCACCTGGGTCGTGGACAGACTCCGGGCCTGGGTGATGGAAAGGCCCGCAATGGTCGTGGTGGCCAGGGCGTTCAGGTTGGTGGTCGACAGCCCGGAGACCTGGGTGGCGTTGAGCTGGCCCACCTGGGTGGTGGACAGGGTGGCCGCGCCGGTAGTGGTCAGCGCGTTCAGCTGGGTGGTGGTCAGCGCCTTGGCCTCGGTGGCGGTCAGGCTGCTGATGGAGGTGGTGGACAGGGCGGCCACCTGGGTGGTGGTCAGGCCGCCGACCTGGGTGGCGGTCAGCGCCGCAAGATCGGTGGTTTCCAGCGCGTTCAGCTGGGTGGTGGTCAGGCCGCCGACCTGGGTGGCGGTCAGGTTGCGGAACTGGCTGGTGCCGAGCGCCGCCAGATCGGTGGTTTCCAGCGCGTTGAGCGTGGTGGTGCCGAGGCCGCCCACCTGGGTGGCGGTCAGGACCGATAGCTGCGTGGTGGACAGCGCGGCGACGTTGGTGGTCGACAGCGCGTTGATCACGGTGGCGGTGAGCGCCCCAAGTTCCGTGGTGCTGAGCGATTCCACCTGGGTGGTGGTCAGGCCGCCCAGCTGGGTGGTGGTCAGACCCTTGGACTGGGTGGCGGTCAGGCCAGACACGGCGGTGGTGGTGAGCGCGTTCAGGTTGGTGGTCGACAGACCCGACACCTGGGTGGCGGTCAGCGCCGCCAGCTGGGTGGTGGACAGCTCGGCCGCGTTGGTGGTGGTGAGCGCGTTGAGCTGGGTGGCGGTCAGGGCCTTGGCCTCGGTCGCCGTCAGGTTGGTGAACTGGGTGGTGGTGAGCGCGCCCACCTGGGTGGTGGTCAGGCCCGCGACCTGGGTGGCGGTCAGCGACGCCAGGTCCGAGGTTTCCAGCGCGTTCAGTTGGGTGGTGGACAGGCGTCCGACCTGGGTGGCGGTCAGGCCCTTCAACTGGGTGGAGTTCAGGGCCGCGACGTCGGTGGTTTCCAGCGCATTCAGCTGGGTGCTGCTGAGGCCGCCGATCTGGGTGGCGGTCAGCGCCGACACCTGGGTGGTGTCCAGGGCGGCGACGCCGGTGGTGGTCAGCGCGTTCAGCTGGGTCGCCGTCAGGCTGGCCAGCTCGGTGGTTTCCACGCCGCTCAGCTGGGTGGTGCTCAGCGCCGCCAGTTGGGTGGTGGTCAGGCTCTTGGCCTGGGTGGCGGTCAGGCCGCCGATGCCGGTGGTCGACAGGGCGTTCAGATTGGTGGTGCTGAACGCTGCCACCTGGTTGGTGCTGAGCCCGGCCACCTGGGTGGTGGTCAGCTGTCCGGCATTGGTGGTGGTCAGTGCGTTCAGCTGCGTCGTCGTCAGGGCGCGCAGTTCGGTGACCGTCAGCGCCGTGGCGTTGGTGGTGGACAGCGCGGAAATCTGGGTGGTGGTCAGCGCGGCGATCTGAGAGGCATTCAGCGCCGCGATGTCGGTGGTCTCGAACGCGTTGATCTGGGTGGTGGTCAGCCCGGCGACCTGGGTGGCGTTCAGCGCGCGGACCTGGGTCACGTTCAGCGCGCCGACATTGGCGCCGGACAGGGCGTTCAGGGTGGTGGTGTTGAGGCCGGAAACCTGCGCCGCGGTCAGGGCGCTGGACTGGGACGTGGTCAGCTGGCCCACATTGGTGGTGGTCAGCGCGTTCAGGGCCGTCACCTTCAGATTGGCGACGTCGGTGCTTTCCAGGGCGCCCAGCGCGGTGGTGGTGAGGCCGCCCACCTGGGTCGAGGTCAGACTCTGGGCCTGGGCGATGCTCAGGCCGGCGATGGCGGTGGTCGACAGGGCGTTCAGCGTCGAGGTGGACAGGCTGCTGACCTGGGCGGTCTCGATGGCGCCGACCTGGGTGGTGGACAACTCGGCGGCGGCGGTGGTGGCCAGGTTGGCCAGCTGCGTGCCGCTCAGCGCCTTGATCTCGGTGGCGGTCAGGCTGCCCGCCAGGGTCGAGCTCAGGTTGGCCAGCTGGGTGGTGGTCAGCTGGGCCACCTGCACGGTGCTCAGACCCGCGAAGTCGGTGGTTTCGAGCGCATTGACCTGGGTGGTGGTCAGGCCCTGAATCTGCGTGGCGCTCAGCGAGCGCACCTGGGTCAGGCTGAGGCCGGCGATGCTGGTGGTCTTGAGCGCATTCAGCGTGGTGGTGTTCAGGCTGCCCAGCTGAATGGTGCTCACCGCGCTCAGCTGAGTGGTGGTCAGCGTGTTCAGCGCGGTGGTGGTCAGGGCGTTGATCACCGCGGCGGCGAACGCCCCGGTCTGGGTCGAGGAGAGCGACGCCACCTGGGTCGAGGTCAGGGACGACGCCTGGGTGGTGGTCAGGCCGCGCAGTTGCAGCGTGTTCAGCGACGACAGGGCGGTCGAGGACAACTGTCCCAGATTGGTGGTGCTGAATCCCGCCAGCAGGGCGGAATTGAGGCCACTCACCTGGGTCGAGGTCAGCTGCCCGATATTGGTGGTCGACAGGGCGTTGATCAGGGTGACGCTCAGCGCACCGATCTCGACGCTGGTCAGGGCGGCGGCCGACGAGGTGGTCAGCGCGGCCGTCTGGGTGGTGGTCAGGCCGCTCAGCGACAAGGTGGCGAGCGCCGCCAGATCGGTGGATTCCAGCGCGTTCAGGTTGGTGGTGGTCAGCGCGCCGACCTGGGTCGAGGTCAGACTCTGGGCCTGGGTGGTGGTCAGCGCGGCCAGATTGGTGGTGTTCAGCGCGTTCACCGCGGTGCTCGACAGCCGCGCGATCTGGGTCGCGCTGAGGCCGGAGACCTGCGAGGAGGACAGGCTGGCGAATTGGGTGGTGGTCAGACCGCCGATCTGGGTCGCGGTCAGGCTGTTGAGTTCGGTGGTGGACAGCGCCGCCGTCCTGGTGGTGGTCAGGCCGGACAGCTGGGTGGTGGACAGGCCGGCGACCTGGGCGCCGCTCAGGCTGGCCAGGCCGGTGGTGGTCAGGGCGTTGAGGGTCGTGGTCGAGAGGGCGGCGACGTGCGAGGTCTTGAGTGCGGCGAGCTGGGTGGTGCTGAGGACGGCGACGTCGGTGGTTTCAAGCGAGCTGATGAGCGTGGAGCTGATCGTGGAAATCTGGGTGGTGGTCAGGCCGGTGACGGCCGTGGACGACAGAGCCGCGATGTCCGACGTGGAGAAGACGCCGAGCTGGGTGGCGTTCAGAACGCCCAGCTGGGCCGCGTCGAACACGATTTGCGTGTTGTCGAATGCCGCGACCTGGGTCGAACTGAGCACACTCAGCTGCGATGTGCTGAGTGCCGCAATGTCCGTGGTTTCCAGCGCCTGAATCTGGGTGACGGTGAGCTGAGTCAGCTGCGTCGAAGCCAGAGCTGCGATGTCTGTGGTGTTCCAGCCCGCGACTGTCGTCGTCGACAACCCCGGAATCGCCGTTGCAGCGAGGAATGTGACTGAAGAAACCACGGCTACCCCCTTTCTGGAGATTCATGCGCCGCTTCGGACGCCCGCTCGCAAAAAATATATTGGCACTCAGGTTAATTAACTACCAAAACGCAGGCCCGTAAGCAATGAATTTATCCGGGCCCTGACCGCGCAATCCCATTGGAATCTCCCGGTTTCCGCCGCAGCCCCGATGCGGCGTAATACTTTTGACCTGGGGTCCTGAAGTCCGGGAATTGGGTATGTCGGGTCAAGCCTGTAGGGCGCGCATCTTCTCGATTTTCAACTGACCGTCCGTTTCACGGCTGTAGTTCTCATCCAATTTGGCGCCGGGATAGGCTTTCAGATTGGCTGTCCGGCCCAGGGTGTGCAGCGGCGCGCCCTCGATCTCGGCGCAGCCCGATTTCTGGCACGAATCCAGCGGCAGCGAGGCCATGTAGTCTTCCGTGTCCTGCATCTGGGCCGCCGTTTCGCCGGGCAGGCCGAAGGTGAAGGTTCCGTGCAGCGTCATGCCCACCCGCTTGATCTCGAAGGCGACCTTGCGGGCCTCTTCCAGGTTCAGCTTCTTGTTGACGATGTTGTCGACCACGTCCTGGTTGCCGCTCTCGAAGCCGATCTTGACGCCGAAGCAGCCGCTGTCCTTCATTTCCTGCCACATGCCGAAGCTGACGGTGTCGGCGCGGCACATGGCCGACCACGGCACGTTCAGCTTGCGCATGACCTTGCACATCTTCTCCACGTGGCGGTCGCCCAGGTTGAAGGTGTCGTCGTCGAAATAGATGGAGCGGAAGCCGTATTTGCCGACCAGTTCGGTGAGGAAGGCCTCCATGTAGTCGGCCGAGTACTGGCGCACGATGCGCTTGCCGCCGCCGTCCGGATCGTTGGAGGTCATGGTGGCGGGCCAGACGCAGAAGATGCATTTGTAGGGGCAGCCGCGGCTGGACAGCACCTGGGCCTGGGGGAATTGCTGGCCGTGGGGATTGGTGTCGCAGTAGCGCTGGGCGATGATGTCGTCGAAATAGGGGAAGGGGGCCGAATTCATCTCGGCCACGCTCAGCAGGTCGAAATCCACCACGCCGTTGGCGCCGTTCAGCGCCTTGATGACGCCCTTCTCGTATTCGCCGCGCACCGTGGCCTGGATGTTGGGGGCCTCGTCCAGCAGGGCTTCGCCGTGGCTGGTGATGGGGCCGGTGACGATGAAGCGGGTCTGGGGCAGGCGCCGGGCGATCTCGGCGATCACCCCCTTGTCGTGGTCCCAGCTGGGCGAGGCGGATTCCATGACGATGTATTGGAAGCGCTCGGCCTCGAGATACTCATAATATTTATCGTAGGATTCGCGCATGGCGATGGAATCGCGGAACGCCACCTGCGCTCCGCTCTCCCTGGCGCACCAGGTGGCGGCGTGGCCCAGGAAGAACGGATAGGGCAGGTAGGAGCCGAACTGCCATTCGTCGGGGCCATGGGGGAGATAGAAGGTGAAGGGCCAGCGCGAACCGGCCCGGACTCCGGCGCGGTGGACCAAAGCGTGGCTGCCGTTGGGCAGGGGATAGAGGGCTTGGCCTTGCCACCACGGGGGATTGCTGAACAGGACCTTCATGGGTGACGTCCTTTCTTCAAGGGGCCGTTTGCCAGGACAGCAGGGTGTCCATCAGGCATTTGGCGCCGCGGGTCTCCCCCCAGCGGATGGAGGCCTGCCGGGCGAGGCCGGCCAGGCGGTCATAGTCGTCGAGGGCGGCGACGGTGGCGGCGACAACGCCGTCGGCGCTCTCTTCCCTGAATATTGTGCCGGGCTCGGCGAATTCACGGATGACCGAATGCATGGTGGTGCCCTCGGGCACCACCACCGGAATGGCGTTGGCCATGGCCTCGCTGACCACGGCGGAATAGGACGCGATGAAGCGGTTGCGGTTGTAGGGGCAGACGATCAGGTCCGACTGCTCCAGCAGGTTGGCCCACAACGTTCCGTCGGCGGCCCGTTCGTCGAGCATCAGCCGGGAATCGGCGGCCGCCATGGCGCGCAGCTCCTGCTGCTGGTCGGTCATGCCCTGGGGCTCGCCGTTATGGACCAGGACCCGGATGTCGTCGCGCTCGGCCAGCAGGCGGGCGACGATGGCCGGGACCTTGGTGAAGCCCTTGTCGGGCCGCTGGTGCCCGAGGAAGGCCACGGTCAGCGGCCGGGCCGCGCCCCGGCGATCGAGCCGGGCGGAGATCGCCTGCTGGGGCAGCGGCAGCGTGCCGACGGGGAAGTCCAGCAGCATCTGGTACACGGACGAGGACTGGGCGTCGAAGGTGGCCAGCCGCAGCCATTTCCGGTCGGCCTCGGACAGGGTGCGGGCGGTATAGCGGTACAGCACGGCGCGGGAATCGATTCGGGGGTCCATGGCGGTGAAACGCAGGCCGTCGGGGGTCTCCGAAACTAAAAGCCCGGGATCGGTGCCGAATTCCACCACCACCGTGGGGCGCTGGTCCTCGGGGCGCGACTGGGCCCAGCGGATCACCCCCATGAGCTGCGGCGGCTGGACCGAGTTGAAATAGAGCATGTGCTCCGGCCCGATGCCCTCGATGCGGTTCAGGTCGTCGGCCAACCCCTGGGCGACCACCTCGAAATTGGTCAGCCAGCCGCACACCGGGTCGGTGTCGTAAAGCCCGTAGGTGTGGAAGCGGAACCACGGCACCGCCGCCAGCTCGTCGCGCAAGTCGGGTTCCATCCCGGCGTGGCCGAAGATGGCGCAGGGGATGTCGCGACCGCGCAATTCCACCGCGATGTGGCGGGCCGAATTGGCGTGGTGGCCAAGGTTGTTCATCAGTCCGGTGTCGAAATAGACCAGCATCATCCGACCTTCCCGCTCCGCGCCAGCCGTTCCGCCATGGCGTCATGAATCTCGGCCAGGATGCGTCGGATGTCGTAGGTGAAATTCCAGCCGGGGTAATCGGCCTTGAAGCGCTCGACGCTGCTGATCCACCAGATGTGGTCGCCGACGCGGTTGGTGTCGGAATAGGTCCAGTTCATGGGCCGCCCGGTCAGTTCCTCGCACATGGCGATGGCTTCGAGCATGGAGCAGTTGGAGTGGCGTGCTCCGCCCATGTTGTAGACCGCCCCCGATTTCGGCGCCTGGAAGACGTGCCAGAAGGCGTTGACCAGATCGGCGGAATGGATGTTGTCCCTGACCTGCTTGCCCTTGTAGCCGAGCACCGTATAGGGATCGCCGGTGACGGCGCACTTGACCAGATAGGACAGGAAGCCGTGCAACTGGGCGCCCGAATGGCCGGGACCGGTCAGGCAGCCGCCGCGGAAACAGGCGGTCTTCATGCCGAAATAGCGGCCGTATTCCTGGACCAGCAGGTCGCCGGCCACCTTGGATACTCCGAACAGCGAGTGGGTGCAGGCATCGATGGACATGCTCTCGTCGATGCCGTGCTTGGCCCAGGGATGGCTGGGCTCCAGCTCCCAGCGGGTGTCCATTTCCACCAGCGGCAGGGCGTTGGGCGTGTCGCCATAGACCTTGTTGGTGCTGCAATGGATGAAGCAGGCGTCGGGGCAATGCTTGCGCACCGCCTCCAGCAGCACCAGGGTGCCGTTGGCGTTGACGGTGAAGTCCACCAGCGGCTCCTTGGCCGCCCAGTCGTGGGAGGGCTGGGCCGCGGTGTGGACCACCGCCTGGATGTCCTTGCCGTAGCGGACGAAGATGGCGTCGATGGCGGCGGCGTCGCGGATGTCGGCCTCGCAATCCACATAGCCCTTGAGGTCGCGCCGCAATTCGCCGCGCGCCCAGGCGGTGCTGGCCGTCTCGCCGAAGAAATAGCGGCGCATGTCGTTGTCGATACCGACCACGGTAAAGCCGCGGGCGCCGAAGAAGCGGGTCGCTTCGGCGCCGATCAGCCCTCCCGAACCGGTAATGATGACGACGCTCATGGTTCCCCCCCCCGGCGGCTCAGGCGAACATCGGGGCCAGCATGGCCCGGTGTTCCAGCAGCCAGGCGTGGATGTCGCCCAGCACGGTTTCGACGCTGCGCCTCGGCGTCCAGCCGCTGGCTTCGGTGATGGCGGTGTTGTCGGTGACGTAATAGGGGACGTCGGCGTCGCGGGTTTGGGGATCCGAGCCCAGCGCCACCTCGCATCCCGAGATGCGGCGGCAATGCGCGGTCAGCTCGCGCAGCGAGAGGCAGACGCCCGGGCCGCCGCCCACGTTGAAGACCCCCTGGGAAAAACGCTCCAGGTCGGCCATCTGCAACCGCACCAGATCATAAAGATCGTCCACGTGCAGGATGTCGCGCACCTGGCGGCCGTGGCCGCCGAAGCCCATGTAGCCCAGCGGGCCGCCGAACACGTGCCGCGCCATCCACAAGACGATGACGCCCTGGTCCACCTTGCCCATCTGCCAGGGGCCGGTCAGCACGCCGCAGCGGTTGATCACCGCCTTCAGGCCGTAAAGCGCCCGATATTCCTCGATCAGCAGTTCGGAGGCCAGCTTGGTGGCGCCGTAGATGGAGCGGCTGCCCGACAGGGGGAAGTCGGCCGAAATGCCGGCTTCTGACCAGCCCGGTCCTTGGGCGCCCGGCGGAATCGCCAGACGCTCGCCCCGTTCCTCGAGCGGAATGGCCCGCAATCCGGCGATGGGATAGACCCGGCTGGTGGACAGGAACACCATGGCGGCCCCTGAGCGCCGGGCATATTCCAGGCAGTTCACCGTGCCCAGCAGGTTGGTGTTGACCACATAGGCGGGGTTGCCGTCATAGCCGGCATGGACGCTGGGCTCGGCCGAGCATTCGATCACCAGGTCGGCGGGACCCAGCGCGGCCAGATCCTCGGCGCAACGCACGTCGCCGTGCTCGAACCCGACGCCGCCCCGGCGCAGGCGCGTCAAGGTCAGTTCGCTGCCGCGGCGCTTGAGATTGTCGAAGGCCACCACCTCGGCATCGCCCATGTCGCGCTTCAGCGCCATGGCGATATTCGAGCCGACGAACCCCGCTCCACCCGTTACGACTATTCTTGTCCGGTTCATGCTGGAGGGCTCTGAATCATGGCCGGTGATTCTTCCGGCCAAGGTTGAAACTCGTCTTTATCGCCCCGCAATCCATAAGACTTCATTAAGTGGGTGAAATGGGCATGATTGGAATAATGCCAATTTCAATGTGGGTATTTTGGTAATTCGGTACCGGTATGCGTATTTTGCATCGGCACATGCGAATTGGTCGATTCTCGGCTCCCCTTGGCCGCCGTAAGGTGGGGGCAAGCGAAAAACATCAAGACCGAGGACCCCGCCATGACCCTGCACCAGCTGACCCACTCCGCCACATTCGAGTTCGACTTCCGCCTGGGCGACATGGTGCGCCGCGTGGTCGCCAGGCTCCGGGGCTTCGCCGCCGCCCGCCGCCTCGAGCGCGAGCTGGCCATGCTCGACCACCGCGAGATCGCCGATCTGGCGTGCCGCCGCTAGGACTATCCCTTTCGCGTTCATCCTCCCCAGGATGACCTTAGGCCGGTTCCCTCGACGGGATCCGGCCTTTTCTTTGGCCGCCGCCGCGACGCCGGGTTAGAATCGCCGCTTGCCGTGTTTCGAGCGGGGATACATGAGCGACCAGGATTTCCTTGCCGTCCTGCAACAGGGCTATCAGGCCCTCAACGAGAGGCGGATCGCCGACGCGGCGCTCCTGCTCGATCCGCTGATCGCCGCCCGTCCGGACGAGCCCAACCTGCGGCGTCTGGCCGTCCTTCTGGATTTCGGCCGGGGCCGGACGGAGGAGGCTGCCGCGGCCCTGCTGGCCCTGGGACGCGAGGCGCCCGCAGACCAGTGGGTCTGGGCGACCCTGCTGCAGCATCTCGCCGAGGCGGGGCAGGGGACGAGGGCCATCGCGCTGTGCCGCCAGGCCCTGGCCGCCCATCCGGAGATGACCGACGTGATCCGGCGGGTGGCGGCGGCGGCGATCCGGCTGGGCGATTACGACACGGTCCGGCGCATGGTGGCCCTGGGGCCGGCGGGCGATCCCGCTCTGCGCTATTATCTCGGCAATCTGGTGCTGCGGAGCGGCGACTGGGCGGGCGGGTTCGAGCTTTACGAGAACCGCTGGGCGGCCGAAGGCGCCGAACGCTTCCAGCCCGACTGGACCGGCGCGCCCGGTCCCACCGGCATCCTGCTGGTCTACGACGAGCAGGGCCTGGGCGACACCCTGCAGTTCCTGCGCTACCTGCCGGCATTGAAGCGGCGGTTCGGGGGGCGGGTGGTGCTGCGCGTGCAGGAGCCGCTGGCGCCGCTGGTGGAGGGCTTGGCCGATCAGGTGATTTTGCGCGGCCAGCCCGCCGATGTGATCGTCAGGCCGCCGGGCACCACCTCCATATCCTGCACGCCGCTGATGTCGGCGCCCTGGCTGCTGAACCGCCTGGGCGAGGCGGTCGGCATCGCCTCGGCCCCCTATTACCGGCCGCCGGCTTCCCTGGTGGAGAAGGGCGCCGCCCTGCTGGGGCCGAAGGGCGGCCGCCCCAGGGTGGGGCTGGTGTGGAGGGGCGTGTCCCGCTCGGTTCCCTTCGCCATGCTGGCCCCCCTGCTCGATGACGGGCGGGTGGAGTGGATCAGCCTGCAATACGCCGAGCCGTCGGGACATCAGGCCTTGCGCGATACCACGGGGGGGAACGGGCTGGAGCAGGTGGCGGGGCTGTGCCCCCATCTCGACCTGGTGGTGACGGTGGACACCGCCACCGCCCATCTGGCCGCGTCCCAGGGCATTCCCACCTGGATCATGCTCGACAAGGTGTGCTGCTGGCGCTGGACCGACAGGGGCGAGACCAGCGAGTGGTACGACAGCGTCCGGCTGTTCCGCCAGGAGGTCCAGGGCGACTGGCCGGGCGTGGTCGCCCGGATCGGGGCCGCCCTGGGCGAAAGGTTCAGCTAGCCTTTTCCAGCACGGCGGCGAAGAAGCCGTCGGTGCCGTGGGCCAGGGGCGACAGCCGCAGCCAGGGACCCGGCACCGGGCAGGGCGTGCCCGCCAGCTCACCCAAGATTTCCGGCCAGATCTCCGGCACCGGGACCGGGCGGTAATCGGGATGGGCGGCGAGGAAGGCCTCGACGCGGTCCTCGTTTTCCTCGCGCATGATGGAGCAGGTGGCGTAGACCAGCCGCCCGCCCGGCTTGGTCAGCCGCGCCGCGCTTTCTAAGATGGCGCCCTGGCGGGCCACCAGTTCCAGCAGGTCGGTCTCGGAAAACTGCCACTTGGCGTCGGGATTGCGGCGCCAGGTGCCGGTGCCGGTGCACGGCGCGTCCACCAGCACCCGGTCGAAGGACCCGGCCGAGCGCTTGATCCACTTGTCGGATTCGCCCTCGATCACCCGGCGGGTGACGTTGTGGACGCCGGCCCGGCGCAGGCGGTCCTGGGCGCGGTCGACCCGCCACTCGGCCACGTCGCAGGCCACCAGGCGCCCCTTGTTCTGCATGGAGGCGGCCAGCGCCAGGGTCTTGCCTCCGGCGCCGGCGCAGTAATCCACCACCGCCTGTCCCGGCTTGGGATCGGTGAGCAGGGCGACCAACTGCGAGCCCTCGTCCTGCACCTCGATCAGGCCGTTACGCCAGGCCTGGACCTGAACCAGGGGCACGCGGGCGTAAAGGCGCAGGCCGATGGGCGAGAGCGCGGTGGGTTCGGACTTGATGCCTTCCTTGGCCAGGGCGCGGATGGCTTCTTCGCGCGTCGCCTTCAAGGTGTTGACCCGCAGGTCCAGGGGCGCCTCGTCGCGCATGGCGCCCATCTCGGAATCCAGCCGCTCGCCGAACAGGGCGGCGAGGCGCTGCGTCATCCATTCGGGGTACTCGCCGCGCACATGGGGCGGCATGTCGCGGTGGAACAGGCTCTTTTGTCCCGCCAGCATGTCCAGCACCCGGCGCTCGGGCGGCTCGGGCGGATAGGCGGAATGGGGGCCCTTAAACAGGTCGGGCTCGGGCCGGACGCCCTCGAACACCATGTCGGCCAGCACGCGGGCGCGGGCTCCGCCCTTGCCGTCGGCATCGGGGCGCTCGGGATGGTCCAGATGCTCCAGCCACCAGTCGAGGCGGGCACGGCGGCGCAGAACGCGCCACACCGTCTCGGCCACGGCGCGGCGATCCTTGGCGCCGATGTAGCGGCGCTGCTTGAAATAGAACGATGCCACCGAATCGGCCGGCTTGGCCGACTTCTCGATTTCGGAAAGCACCTCGATGGCGGCCTGAAGGCGTGCGGCGGGAGTCATACCGGCGAAACTTTGTCCTGAGAATCGCCGGTATCAGCCGCCATTGCGGCGGCGGCCAAGCGCCCGGAGGGGCGCGCCCGGCGAGGGGCAATAGGGCGAGCCGATTCGGCTCGCCAGCACAAGGCCCGATAGATGCGGCAATTCCGCCCGCACTGCAAGCCCCGCATGCCCCCTGGACGGGAGGCTGCGTTGACAGGATCGGTGGGGCGGGTATCTAGTTTTCGCCGATTAATCTCATTGGACTAAATCGAGATGACCGTGATCCGCGCCCTTCTGCTCCTGGTTCTCGCCCTGGCCCCGGCTGTCGCCCAGGCCGGGCCGGAAGCCACCCTGGACAAGGTCAGGCGGACCGGAACCCTGGTTCTCGGCGTGCGCGAGGCCTCGTATCCGCTGTCCTATCTCGACGGCGCGAAGCAGCCCATCGGCTATCACGTGGACATCTGCCGCGGCATTGCCCTGGCGGTGAAGTCCCATCTCGGCCTGGCCGCCCTCGAGGTGCGCACCGAGGTGGTAACCTCGAAGACCCGTATTCCGCGCATGGTGGAGGGCGCCATCGACCTGGAATGCGGCTCGACCACCAACAACGCCGCCCGCCAGGCCCTGGTGGCCTTCGCGCCGACCACCTATGTGGCTTCGGTGCGCATCGCGGTGAAGAAGTCGGCCAGCATCACCAAACTGGCCCAACTGGACGGCAAGACGGTGGTGACCACCGCCGGAGCCACCAGCGTGCAACTGCTGAAGGCCCGGCTCCAGGGGCGCAACATCAAGGTGGCCGAGGCGTTCGGCAATGACCACGCCGATTCGTTCAGGATGCTGGAAAGCGATCAGGCCGCCGCCTTCGTCATGGACGACAACCTGCTGGCCGGACTGATCGCCAGCTCGGCCGCGCCCAAGGACTACGAGATCCTGCCCCAGACTCTGAACACCGAGCCCATCGCCATCATGCTGCGCAAGGGGGACCCCGCCTTCAAGGCGCTGGTGGACCAGACGGTCAAGGCCATGATGGCCTCGGGCGAGGTGGGGCGGCTTTACGCCAAGTGGTTCCTCTCGCCCATTCCGCCTATGAACGCGGCGCTGAACTTCCCCATGAGCCCGGTGCTGGCCAGCCTGATCAAGTTCCCCGGCGACGACCCGGCCGAGGCCTTCAGGCCGGAGGAATGAGGGGGCGAGCCCCCCCCTGACCGCTACTCGCTCTTGTAGTTCGGCGCTTCCTTGGTGATGGCGATGTCGTGGACGTGGCTTTCCCGCAGGCCCGCCGAGGTGATGCGGCGGAAGGTGCAGCGGGTCTGCATGTCCTTGATGGTGGCGTTGCCGGTATAGCCCATGCCGGCGCGCAGGCCGCCGATCATCTGGTGGATGACGGTGCTGACCGGGCCCTTGTAGGGGACGCGACCCTCGACGCCTTCGGGCACCAGCTTCAGCTTGTCGCCCACCTCGGCCTGGAAGTAGCGGTCGGCCGAGCCCCGCGCCATGGCGCCGATGGAGCCCATGCCGCGATAGGACTTGTACGAGCGGCCCTGGTACAGGAACACCTCGCCGGGGCTTTCCTCGGTGCCGGCGAACAAGGAGCCGATCATCACGCAGTCGGCGCCCGCCGCGATGGCCTTGGCGATGTCGCCGGAATACTTGATGCCGCCGTCGGCGATCACCGAGACGCCGTGCTTGTGCGCCACCTCGGCCACTTCCATGATGGCCGACAGCTGCGGCACGCCGACGCCCGCCACCATGCGGGTGGTGCAGATGGTGCCCGGCCCGATGCCCACCTTGACCGCGTCGGCCCCGGCCTTGATCAGGGCCAGGGCGGCCTCGGGGGTGGCGATGTTGCCGCCCACCAGCTGGATGTGGGGCGAGGCCTTGCGGATCTCGGCGATGGTGTCGATGACGCCGCGCGAGTGGCCGTGGGCGGTGTCGACCACGATGACGTCCACCTCGGCCTCGATCAGCTTCATGGCGCGCGCGAAGCCGTCAGCGCCCACGCCGGTGGCGGCGGCGACGCGCAGGCGCCCCTTCTCGTCCTTGGCGGCGGTGGGGTGGGCCTGGGCCTTCTCCATGTCCTTGACGGTGACCAGCCCGATGCAGCGGTAATCGCCGTCGACGACCAGCAGCTTCTCGATGCGGTGCTGGTGAAGCAGGCGCTTGGCCTCTTCCTTGTCGACGCCTTCGCGCACGGTGACCAGCTTGTCCTTGGTCATCAGCTCGTAGACCGGCTGGGCGGCGTCGTTGGCGAAGCGCACGTCGCGGTTGGTGAGGATGCCCACCAGCTTGCCCGAGCCCCGCTCCACCACGGGAATGCCGGAAATCTTGTAATCGGCCATCAGGCGCAGCGCATCGGCCAGGGTCTGGTCGGGGTGGATGGTCAGCGGGTTGACCACCATGCCGGATTCGAACTTCTTGACCTTGCGCACCTCGGCGGCCTGGGCGTCCACGTCCAGGTTCTTGTGGATGACGCCGATGCCGCCGTCCTGGGCCAGCGCGATGGCCAGCCGGCTCTCGGTCACCGTATCCATGGCCGCCGACAGCAGGGGAATGCCTAATTCGATGGACTTGGTCAGCCGGGTGCGGGTGTCCGCCTGCGCGGGCAGCACCGAGGATTCCGCCGGGACCAGCAGAACGTCGTCGAATGTAAGGGCTTCCTTGATAATCATGCCGCCTCCGGTGGTGGGGTCCGGTTAGTGGCGCGCCATCATACACATTCGATGGGCCGGCTCAAGCCCAGCTTAATTAAGGGGAATTCATACCTTCCCCGCGAAAACCCGTGGCCACCACATAGGTCTCGGCCGAGCCCTGGCGCGACGCCGGCGGCTTGGCGTGGCGGACCGTGGTGAAGTTCTTCTTCAACTGGTCCAGCAGGGTCTTCTCGGTGCCGCCCTGGAACACCTTGGCCACGAAGGTTCCACCGGGTGCCAGAACCTCCATGGCGAAATGCAGCGCCACTTCCACCAGCCCGATGATGCGCAGGTGGTCGGTGGACGGGTGTCCGGTGGTGGGGGCCGCCATGTCCGACAGCACCACGTCGGCGGGGCCGTCCAGGGCCTCCTTCAGGCGGTCGGGGGCGTCGTCGGCCAGGAAGTCGCCCTGCAGCGTGATGGCGCCGGGCAGCGGGTCCCATTCCAGGATGTCCATGCCCACCACCTTGCCGCCGCCCTTGGGCTTCAAGGCCGCGACCTTGTCCACCGCCACCTGGGTCCAGCCGCCGGGCGCGGCGCCCAGATCGACGACGCGCAGGCCGGGTTTCAGGATGTGGAAGCGCTCGTCCAGCTGGATCAGCTTGAAGGCGGCGCGCGAGCGGTAGCCCAGGCGCTTGGCCTCGTGCACATAAGGGTCGTTGAGCTGGCGCTGCAGCCAAAGCGTCGAGGACAGCTTGCGCTTCTTGGCGGTCTTCACCTTGACGGTGAGATTGCGCGAGCCGCCGCCGGGGCCCGACCCGGTGGTGCGTCCCGAACTTTTCTTGCCGCCCGTCGCCATCAGTTCCGCGCTCCCAGGGTTCCGTCTTCACGCATCATGGAGAGCAGCACGCCCTCGCGCACGCCGCGGTCGGCCACCTTGAGGCGGCCCAGCGGCCACAGGCGGCACAAAGCCTCCAGAATGGCGCAGCCCGCCACCACCAGATCGGCGCGCTCGGGCCCGATGCAGGGATGGGCGGCGCGCTGGTCGTGGGTCATGGAGGCAAGCCGGCGGGTGACGGCGGCGATGTCGGCGAAGCCCAGCTCCAGCCCGTCCACCTGGGAGCGGTCATAGCGCTCGAGCCCCAGATGCAGGGCGCCCAGCGTGGTGACGGTGCCCGACGTGCCCAGCATCTGCACCATGTTGCCGGCCAGCATGGCGCCGATGGTGTGCAGCGCCTCGAACGGGCGGAAGGCGGCGCCGATGCGCTCGACCACCCGCGCATAGCCGGAATTGGAGGCCAGCTCGTGGGCCCATTGCTCGGCCAGGGTGACCACGCCGGTGGGAATGGACTGGATGCCCACCACCTGCTGGCCCAGCGGCGAATTCTGCACCCAGACCAGCTCGGTGGAGCCGCCGCCGATGTCGAAGACCAGCGCCCACGGCACATGCGGGTCCAAGAGCGAGGCGCAGCCGCCCAGCGCCAGACCGGCCTCCTCGCTGGGGCTGATGATGTCGGGCTTGAGCCCGGTGCGCTCGGTGATGCGGGCGGTGAATTCGGCGCCGTTGCGGGCACGGCGGCAGGCCTCGGTGGCCACCAGCCGGGCGCGGCCCACCCGGTTGCGCTCCATCTTCTCGGCGCAGGCTTCCAGCGCGTCCAGGGTGCGCGACATGGCCGCCTCGGACAACACGCCGCTGGCGCTCAACCCCTCGCCCAGGCGGGTGACGCGGGAAAAGGCGTCGATCACCTTGAAGGCACGGCCCTGGGGGCGCGCCACCAGCATCCGGCAATTGTTGGTGCCGAGATCAAGGGCGGCGTAAACCGGCGCGCTGCGGGAGGAGGAAGACGAGGCGTAAGCCAAGACGGAGAACTCTGCAATTCGGGGCGGCGGATGTTACCCCCAAACGGGCGCCACAGGGAAGCATCCAGTCCCAACACCCGGATTTCCTCGGATTTCCGCGCTTTTGCGGCCAATTTCGCTCGCCGCTCTTTCGCCATTGATCCCGCCGAAGGCCTGTGTTAGAAGGTGCGCCTCTCGTGGTCACCCCGGCCTTCCCCGGGAACACGGACCACCAGCCCGACTGGTGGGGGATCGTCTAACGGTAGGACAGCGGACTCTGACTCCGCCAGTCTAGGTTCGAATCCTAGTCCCCCAGCCATCTTTTCCCGAACAAAATCAACGACTTAGCAATGAGCAGCGACGCTCTCATTGTGTCAAAAAACCGTTAGCAGTACATTAGCAGTGCTCAAATGCTGTCCAGCGCGGATTTTCCCATGCGCTGCTGCAAAAATTGAGCGTTTGCGAGGCTTTGATGGGCAACGTGGTTCATATCCTCGACGGCGCTGTGGCGCTCTATCAGCGCGAATATATGGGCACGCAGACATGGACGGCGCGCTACAAAATTCGTAACATGAAAGGCTATGTGACCAAAGCGACAGGCAAGCGCGACTTGGACGAGGCCAAGGAGGTAGCACTTGAGAAGCACGCCGAACTGACTGCTGATTTCCGCCGTGGCATTCCCATTCGCAGCCGCACCTTCAAACTGGCCGTCAACGCCTACTTGGAAGACCTGCAAACGGCAGTTCTGACGAACAGGGCCACGGAACGGACGATGAAGGACAACAAGGCGGTCATAAACCGCTATCTGCTGCCCTACTTTGAGAGCAAGGCCATTGACGCGATCAGGCAGGAGCAGATTGAGGCGTACAAGCTGTGGCGGCTGACATATTGGACGGAGGGGCCAGGGGCGCAGGACACCTCCCGCGAATACATGCGCGGCGGCAAGCTCATCAAAGCCAAGCGCCCGCAAAAGACACAGACGCAGCGCTCGGGCGAAATCTTCATCCTCAAAGCCATCTTCAATTCGGCGCGTAAACGCGGATGGGTGAAGCGCGATCAGATTCCCGACATTGATGACGAACAGCGCAAAACAGCGCGTCGGCCTGCGTTCACGGAAGCGGAGTGGAAGCGCATCCTTGCGGCCATGCCCACCTATATAAATGGTGCGAAGGGCCAGGTGGTGGAGGCCGACCGCAAGATGGTCTGCGCCTACGTGGAGTTCATGTTTGAAACAGGGCTGCGGCCAGGGAAAGAGCACCAGCAGCTGACATGGGCGGATTGCGAGCTGAAAACCAGTCAGACTGAGATTGGTTTGGTCAAGGAAACCCGCGTTCTTGTCCACGAGAATACAAAAACGGGCACGCGCACGACGGTCAGCAGCGAAGCGACATGGGAAGTTCTGAACCAGATAAAAGCGTTTTCGCTTTGGACCAAGCCCAGCGATCCCGTTTTCGCTGACCGCAAGACGGGCAAGCCCATATTGAGCTTTGCGAAGGGCTTTGCGGCGCTGCTGAAGACGGCAGGGTTGGAATACGACCGCAATGGCGAGAAATTCTCGCCATACAGCCTGCGCCATACCTATGCCACTGACCGCCTAATCAAAGGCAGGTTGGACGTTTGGCTGCTGGCGAAGAACATGGGCACCAGCGTGGAGATGATCCGCAAGCACTATGGGCAGGACGAGCCGAAGCAGCGGTCGCTCGAACTCATCCGCGACAAGGTGCAATTGGACACGAATGCCTGGATGGCGATTTTGAGGGATAACCCTGCGCTCGCCGCCGAGGTTCTGCGCAAAGCCAATGTGCCCGAGGGACCAACCTTTGATCCCGACGCCCCCGAGGTCGTGCCCGATCCCAATGCGCCGCGCAAGCGCAAGAAGCTCAGGCTGAGCGACATGCTTGATCGGCCAAAAGACCCCGAGTGAGTGTCGTGTTACACGACAGGCGCACCTTATATATAGGCCGCCGCCGCTTTGGCCCTTTGCGCGTCGTACACGCCGCCGATTTGATCGCCCAGCAGTACGGCACTCATGGAAACAGCCCCGCTTGTACGGGGCTGTTTGGCGTTTAAGCGAGCTTCTTGCCGAAGCGTCCCTTCATCGCGGCCAGTTGCTTGTCCAGTTCGCCAGCAACCACCGCATCGCGCACCAGCGTCAGCGTGGGCACCAGTTCCGCCACGTCGCCGATCTCAATGGCCGTCTTCTTCGGCTTGATCTCCACGATCTTGTTGCCGTAGCGCACTTCCAGCATGAACGCCCCATTGGCCTCCTGCCAGTACCAGGGGCGAAATTTGACCAGTCGGTCTTGCAGGGTCTTGTTGCCCTCGCTGTCCTTCGTCCAGCGCTTGCGCCGAATTTCAAAGCCCTCGCCCTTCTGCATCGCTTCCGCAGCAGCGATCTGCTGATTGATGGCCTCCACCAGCTTGTGCCGCAAGCGCCCTTCAGGCGTTGCAGCAACGGCACGGCGGGTCTTCTCGCTCAGCTTCAGCTTGTCCAATGCACTCATCATCACATCCTCCGACAGGAACACATGACGAACATGCTATGACCTGATAGCCAAGGAGGACAACCGAAAGACCGCCGTCGTGTAACACGACAAAATGCCTGGAATTCAGCCACATAGAATGCCGACTGCTGGTCTTTAGAGGGCCGTACAGAGATTTAATTTGCTACCCGCTGTCCTTGCTGCGCATTTGAAAAATAGGCGCTGTTGACTTGTAAAATCGCCGCAAAAGGCCATTGCGGCGAACTTTTTCTGCCTGCAAGAGGCAGCGAAAAGTCAATTTCGGCGAGGCAGAAATGCTCGCGCGGAAAAAATCAACAAGCAAATGTAAGATAATTTGAGTTTGTAGTTAGTATTTATATTGACAAAGTTACATAAATTTGCGTTACGGGCATGTTTTTGATAGTATCTATTTGTGGACGCGATGACGCAGTTCACGCTCTAAACAGAAAGAAAGGGTTCGAAAAATGTCTAATGCCAATAACTCCATCACCGCTGCTTGCGAAACTCTTATTTTGGATCGTGTTGACTGGGAAAACAACGAGCTTGCTGCCAGCAACCGCAAGCTCTACTCGATCCTCAGCCGCTGCTTTGACGTTTACAAGCAGTTGGCGGCCAATCCGTTTTTGATCAAGCATGTTGATGACCTGCTGACCGCCAAGGACATCAAGGCTACCGCCACGCTGCATCCTGCGAACAAGCTGATGAAGCTGGTCTTCGGGGACAATGACCGCCGCCGCGTCAGCGCCTACGCCACGGTCATGAAGGCCGCGCTTGAAGACGAAAAGAAGGCGTCCGCCAATTTTGCGGCTTGGGTGAATAAGAAGAAGGGCATTGAGGCCATTCGGACTGGCAACACGGCCGAAAGCAGCACGACGGCCGAGACCAAGAGCGCCGATGCGTTCAACAAGGCCACCACGCAGCTGAGCAAGCGGCACGCCATCGCGAAGCTCGGCCCCTGTTCCAATTTCCCCGATGGAACTGGCTACGTGATGGTCCTCGCCCACATCGCTGCCGACCGCAGCCTGAGCGTCGTCAAGTTTGTCGGCAAGATCAACGACGACCGCACGAAGTCGCTGGTCATCAAGGTCGCCGCCGAGGCTGAGAAGGCGGATGAGAAGGCGACGGACAAGTTGAGCGACAAGGCCGTGAACAAGGCAGCCGCGAAGAACAAGGCGCGGGAAAAGAGGGCGATTGAGAGGAACAAGGAAGAAGCTGAAAACGAGAAAAAGAACAATAGCCAAGCTGAGCAAGACCGCCGTGCGAAGCTTCGGTCGGATTGGGAAGCTCGTCAGGTTCAGACCGATGCCTACGACGAGCCGTTTGATGAAAATCTGAACTGGGAAGTCACCTACACCGCTGACGAAGAGAACGAGGAAATCAATGTCGCGGCCTAAATCAGGCCAGATGTGGTGGAGGGTCGCGGCCCCCCTCCATCACAAATTCACTCGCCGCTAGGAGGACAGTAAAATGGTTGCATTTACTACAAAATACAAGCCGAAGCGCCTTGCTGATGTCGTGTATCCCGACACGCAGACCGAATTTGACATTATGTCGTATGAAAATGCTGGTCGCTTCAACAACATCATTCTTTACGGCACTTACGGCACGGGCAAGACCACCATCGCAAGGCTGATGCCCAAGGCCGTTGTTGATGATGTTGATGAGGACAACGAAGTGGATTTCATCAACGGAAGCAAGGTTCGTGGAATTCAATGCATTGATGACATTGAAGACTTTCTGCAACTCACTTCATGGAACAAAAAAGGCTTCAAATTTGTCATCATTGACGAAGCAGAGCAGTTGACGAAGCAAGCGCAGTTTGCTCTGAAGGGCGTTATGGACAGGTTCATTGACGATGCAATGTTCATTTTTACCACCAACCACATCAATGACTTGTACGCTGGAATTCAAAGTCGGTCGGAAATCTACCTGCTTGATCCCCCTCCCGTTGAGCGGCTCGTTCCCTTGGTAAAACACGTTTTGAAATGCGAGAAGCTGAAAATGAGCGATCCGCAGATCAATCAGTTCACGGCAAAGTATGGCACGAGTGTCCGTAACTTGCTGATGAAGCTTGAAACTTTGACCATCAATGCCAAGCGCAAGGCCAGTCAGCCTCCTTCAACCCCAAGCCTGTCGTGTAACACGACACCCAATCAGCCAACGCCGACCAGTGCGGCAATCACTTCCAACCCTGTGTCGTGTAACACGACACTCAATCAGCCAACGCCGTCCAGCGCGGCGACCACCTCCAACCCCGTGTCGTGTAACACGACACTCAATCAGCCAACGCCGTCCAGCGCGGCAATCACCTCCAACCCTGTGTCGTGTAACACGACACTCAACCAGCAAACGCCGACAAGCTCAAAGCAAGCGGCCTAACCAGCGGAGCCTCCGACTGCCAGCAGTCGGGGGTCTTCGCTTTTGTGGGCATTGCCAACCATGCTAACTTTTGCTGATGGAAACCAGCACGGCCACCATCAGCGTCCTTCAGGTCACAGCTATCCATGCTGGCCGCGTGCTGGCGTTGGCCGACGTGGAGTTAATCCTCGACGGCGTATCCCTGGTCATCCACGGCGTTCAGGTTCGCGCCGATGCCAGCAAGACCGAAATCACCCTTCCCAATTACCGAGCGCCAGACGGTTCGTGGCGAACCGCTGTCACATTGCCCGACGAGGTGCGTGGGCCAATGGGCGACGCTGTGATTGCAGCGGCCATGGAAGCTGACTTGCTGGTGGAGAAGGCGACTGTCGTGTAACACGACAGTCGGTCACGCGCATTGGATCGGCAAGATAAAGGAAAAGGTGCTTCCTTCACCGACCGTTGATCGCAGCCAGATACGACCACCGTGTTGCTCAATGATCTTCTTGCACACAGACAATCCAATGCCTGTTCCGTCAAATTTTTCTCGTGTGTGTAGCCGCTGAAAAATCAGAAAGATACGGTCAAAATAGTCAGAATCGATGCCAATTCCATTGTCAGTCACTGAGAATTGCCAAAACTCGCCCTGTCGCTGGCATGTAATTTCTATAACTGGCTTCCGCCCCTCAGCGCGAAACTTGATCGCGTTTCCGATCAAATTCTGGAAGACCCTTGTAATCTCGTCTTTTGAGCAGACGATGACAGGTAGGTCGGAACATATTTTGACATCCGCCTCCGCCTCTTCAATGGAGGTATGGAGAACATGAACAGCCTGGGCAACAAGGTCAGCAATGGAATTTGGCTGCAATGGGTCGGCAACGCGACCGATCCGAGAGAAGTTCAATAAGTCCTGAACCAAAGCATCCATGCGCTTGGCCCCGTCTTCGGCAAAATCCAGAAACTCATGAGCCTCGGCATTGAGTGCGCTTCCATAGCGACGATCCAGCAGTGACATGTAACTGCTCACCATGCGCAAAGGTTCACGGAGGTCATGGGACGCGACATAGGCAAATTGCTCGAGATCAGCGTTTGTGCGCTTCAAGTCAGCGTTTAAAGCTTCCAACTCAGTGCTTCTGGTTTCCAAAGCCTTTCGGTCCTGCTGCCCTTTCATGAACAACACGGCCACCAATGCACCATCAGATGAAAGGCTGATTATGTAAAAGTAGTAATTTGATAGATGCGTCCTGGCGATATCGTCGTAGAAAAACCCGAGGCCATAGATCGCCCCAATTAATGCCTGTGCCGCTGCTACGGTTATGGTGATTGTCGTGCCAATTGGTCCTAAACGCAGGGCTGCCAAGGTCACAAACAGAAACATCCAATATCCACGGGCGACCTGACCGACCGTATCGTTAAACCAATTTAGAAAAATCACCTGTCCAAATAGAAATGACAGACCGATAATCAGCGGGCCTTCCCACAATCCGCGACGTGTCCTTAAGACATTGGACCATTCCCGTGCGGCTAGCATGGGCAGCATCGTGATAATGAACCCGAATGCTGCACCAGCAACCCGATGAACAGCGTCATGTGAATTGGCGGCCGAAATTCCGACTTGCACCTGAATGGCGCTGAAAGCCGAAACGGCAAACCCAATAAATATGCCAACCCCATAAAGCCGCAGGTAGTCAGAGACACTGTTGAAGGTCAGTGCCGCGCCACCTGTGCGTCGGTAAATCCAGGTGGCCATGAAGAGCACCAAGCCGTAGCGTCCTCCATCTACGAACATGGAAGAGCTTGCGTCTTGTAACCAGCGTCCAAGGACTACCCCGATAACGGCCAAGGCGATTACGCCATATCCGTGACGCATGGTCAAAAAGACCGCAGGCCCCAGCAGCAGCCAGGGAAAGCGCATTACATCGTTGGTGCCGAAGACCTTGATGACCAATATGGACGCCAATCCATAGGCCAGCATCAAGAGCGCGCCATCACGCAAGAATGCTCTGCTGATGGTCACAGCCTCATCCTGACAAGCGTCATTGGGATGCCCAGATTATCCCTCAATAAGATGTCCCGCTATGTCTTTCGTCAAGGCAGCAGGGTCAAGAAGGGAAACTATATGCGGTAGTTTCAAATCACAGGCCATCCACAGCAGCCTTCATCATCTGGTCGTTGGCCTCGATGTAGCGCTGGGCGGTCGATAGGTGACTATGACCAGCCAGCGCGTAAATTTGACCGAATAGCTGGCAAAGGGCGCTCGCCGAGGTGCGATCCCGATGGGGGTGCTACGATTGCAGCGGCCATGGAGATGGCTCTGCTGGTGGAGAAATCGGCTGTCGTGTAACACGACATCTCCCAGCATCTCCGTAGTTGCTACGGATGCACACCCCCATGTTGCAGTGCCACTCTTGTCCAATAGCGATGCAAAGGCGCACACATGCGGCTCAGATGGACGGATAGCATGATATTGGGCATCCCCGAGTTGGATGAAGCCCACCGCCTGCTGTTCATGCGACTGGATGCCGTGGCCGCTGCCGTAGAAGCGCGGCTATTGGAAGCCGCTCAGATTGCTTTCGCTGAATTTGAGGAAGCCAACGAACAGCATTTCCAATTTGAAGAGGCGTTATTTCTAAAGGCAAGCAGCCATGAAGATGATCGCCACAGGGCAACCCATTCTGAAACCAGACGGATTGCCAACAATTTGAAAGAGGCAATCTGCGATAAGGGCGATTTCACAGCTGCCAGTAAAATTCTTGGCTTTCTAATCCCCGACTTGATCATTCATCTGCATCAGGCTGATGCAACCCTCGCAAGAGCGCTCCAAAACTCTTCGGTTTCGGCGTGAGAAAGTCCGTCGATGATCATTTACCCTGACTGCTGGAATGCCAAGGAACAGAAGTCATCACCGCAAGCCCTTGCCATGTTTCTTGAACATGCCGCCGAGGAAATCCGCGACTGCGGGAATATGCTGGCTTATGACTTGGTATTGGCCGCAGTGGAGTGCTTGAAAAAGCAAGCAGATCAACATCAATCGCCAGATAATTCCGCATAGAGGCATTGTCCTCGATGGTGGTCATCTGTTTCAAAATTTATAGACATACAGAACCCGTGAGGTGATCTCATACACCTCCAGGCTGTCGATGCTCCTGACGCGATAGCCGATTTCGGGGCGCACGCCGTTGCCGAATTCATAGCCGAGGCTGGTGTTGAACAGGTAGTCGCGCTTTTCCTCAACATTTGGGGCGTTGCTGATCCGCAGCGTGTAGCCGACGCTCAGGCGCCAATTCGCAGGATTTATCTCCATGCCTGTCGAGATGTAATCCCGCTCGGCTCGTTGCACACCGCCCCTGTTCCAGAAATGCTGGTACTCAAACATGGGGGCCACGACGAGCCAGTCGTCAAATTTCCATTCCTGCCGAATGCCTCCGACCACGCCGAGTTCGGCATCGGGAATATCGGAATTGGTGGTGCTGATCTTGCGCGCTTCCTGCCGCAGCAATCCCGTGTGCCAGGAAAAGCCATCGAGCGACGGAAGCTTGGTTCCCGTCGCTGAGAGCGCAAAGGAATCCAGTCGTCCCGTATTGCTTGCTCCACCGTCAAATTGGCGCTTCCGCGTTCGGGTCGGCGTTCCGATCCACGATTTGCTCATGATGGTGGTGTCGAGCATGAAGGCGCTGGCGGCGAGGCGGACTGTCCCAGCTTCCCCGCCCGTCACATTCATCCAGCCGCCAACGCCATTGCGATCCCATATGGCGTTGTCTTCGGCCAGTTCCCTGCCGAAATAGCCAGGAAGCGTAAGCCATGCCTGGCCGAATTCAGCTGCAAACCGTCCGCCGTAAACGCCCCATTCGTCCTTGCTGTAGTCGAGAACCAGGTTCTTCAGGTGCAATTGCTCATTGGCAAAAGCACGGCTTTCATCGGGATGGGGATCAACGGCAGGGTCGTATGTGAAAAGCGTTTGGATCGAAAGTTCCTTGTTAAAGTTCGCTTTTATGAATGGCTCAACAAACACGAAAAGGTCATTGCGCTGCGTCTTGTCTTCCGCTGCATAGCGCCAACGATCAGCAATGAACATATTCACTGTTCCGCTAATCGAGGGTTTCTGGTCGCTGGGAATATCAGCTGCGGTTGCGGACACCACGCCAATTGAAGCGACGAACACTACAGCGACCATGCTGCGGAAGCAAAAGCGACGCATTTAACGGGCCTTTTATGAATAATATTGCGACGAACGCGGCATTATGTTGCGGCCAGTTCGGCATAAAAATGCCGAGTATGAAAAAAAACTGCTGCAATATCGCGTGCAGATGTTAGGCCGAGTTTTTCGGCAATCTGATTGCGATGTGTCTCAACAGTGCGGTGGCTGATTTCCAATTCCAAGCCAACCTCTTTAGCGGTCGCCCCTTTGCCGAGATGCATCAAGATTTCCCGCTCGCGGGGCGTGAGCAGTGAGAAATTGCGGACATAATTGGCGGCGCGTCCATATTGCTTGCAGATGTGTTCATGCGCGGAGCATGCCGACACAGCCGTTTCAACCAGCTTCTCGTTGCGAACAGGCTTCTCGATCCAGCCAAAAGCTCCAAGTTGAACGGCATGAACCGCCGTCGCTATATCGCCATAGGCAGAAATCATGATGACGGGCATATCAAAGCCGCGTTCGCGGGTCTCTCTGTAAGCGTCCAGGCCCGACAGATCGCCCAGCCGCAGATCCATGAAAGCGCAGCCCTGAGCGCTAATGGGGTGCTTGGCAAAGAACGAGGCGGCATCGCCATATCCTGCCGCATTAAAAGACCTCGACGACAGCAGCCAGACAACCGCCTCGCGGAAACTTTCATCATCATCGACCACGGCAACGGTAAAGCGTTGATTGTCGCTCATGATCGGGGCGCCTTCACGACGGGAAGCCAGAACGAAATGACTGCGCCACCTTCAGGGCGGTTCAGGATGGACAACGCTCCACCATGTCCTTCAATGATGGTCTTCGAGATGGGAAGGCCGAAGCCGCTGCCACCGATTTTCGTGGAGGCAAACAGCGCATGGCCCGTCTTCTCCAAGTCCTCAGCAAGGCCCGTTCCATTATCCGATACGGTCACGTTGATCCGCTCGTCAGTGAGGCTGCTTTCTACAATGAGGCGGCGGTTTGCTGGGGGAACCGCGCTCATGGCCTCGCAGGCATTCCGCACGAAATTCACCATCACCTGCTGCAAGGAAGCCTTGACGCCCGATACCCGAGCAGAAGCGGCTACATCAAAACTCACCGTTACGCCGTGATCCTTGCAAATCTGGCGCAACAGCGGATCGACATCCTGCATGACGTTGGCGAAATCAAACGTCTCGCGCTGGCCTGCCGCATGTTCAATTTTGGACTGGGCTGCTGAAATGATTTCCCCGATGCGCTGGACCTCACGGTCTGTGCGTTTGGCCAGCATCAGCGCGTCGTCGGTGCGGTTGGCATCCTTTTCAATGTAGCCGACAAGACCCTCGACATAGGTCGAGACCACGGCCAGTGGCTGGCGAATTTCATGGGCCAATTTCGCCGCAGTTTGCTGTCCCGTAAAATGGGTATAGGCACGATCAAGCGCACGCTCCTGCACGCGCAGCTTTTGCACACTGCGTTCACGTTCACTGGTCATGCTGCCAATGATCAGTCCGAGATAGCCGACCGAAAGCATGAAGTAGGGAGCGCCCGCGACAATCCGATGATCGGGAGCCAACCAACTGGCCACCGTAATGGAGATGTTGGCGATCAAGCTGGATGCCGCCGAACCCACATTGCCGAAATGCATGGCGGTCCAGGCGATGGGAAGCATCAGGAAATACGACATCGGCCCTTGGTCCTGCCCCAGAACCACTGCGACCGTTTCCACATAGAGCGCCAACCCGATTGCGGCGAAGCTGGCGACAAGCCAGATCAGCGATCGTCCGCTAGTCGCGGCCACCCAATCAGTTCGCGTCAGCAGCAAGACAGGGGTGAGCGTGACGATGCCAATTGCGTCACCGAGAGAGAACCGCAGAACCATATCCCAGTAGTTTGCCCAAGGGATCAGTTCATCGGCACAGAAGGTCACGATGAGGGCCAGCGCCGCCGCAATAGGAACCAGCAACGAGGCAATTGAGAAGGCAATCAGGTGGCGCATGTTGGCGAGGTCAATGCGGGCATAACCAAGCGAGCGCCGTAATGCATGAACCCCAACGACGTAGGTCGTCGGAGGAATGGCCCATGAGAGAAAAATGGCGGCTGCCGAATGCGGATATGGGGCCGTGGCGACGATATAGCCAACGCCTACATACGCCATGGGCCACAGGCGCGGGAACCTGAGCAGAAGTGCAAAAGTCAAACCCGCAGGAGGGAACCATGCGCTAACCCCTGGGGCAGCCCCCATAGCAATGGCCGCACGGAATAGGGCAATCCACGCAAAGACATAAAGGGCACTTATTACAGTGTTAAAGAGCGCAGCGCCATATTTCCAACAACTTAAATGGTGCGCGCCCTTCATGATGAGGCCATTAAACGGCCAAATCCTGGTATTTATTCCGCCCAATTGTATCCCAAAAATGCTTAAACCCTGATAGCTCATCAATAAAATCATCAATGTCCGTGTGTTTTTTTAGGAAGAAATCAGCGCCATGCTCATAACAGTTGCATCTTTTATTTTCATAGTCCGCTGTCGTCAGCATTACCATCGTGATGTGGTCAAATCTGCGATCGTTGCGGATTTTTAGTAGCATTGAACATCCTGTTATGACAGGCATGTTAACATCTAAAAAAACAATATGCGGTTCATTTCTGTTGTTGAGACGTTCAGTTAAAATATTAATTGCATGCAGTCCATTTGACTGCAATTCAACTGTATTGTGAAATCCAATGACCCTTAATGCCATGATTGTCAGTGCAGCATCTTCAGCACGGTCATCAACTAGCATTATGCGTGTATGACCCATGACATCCGTCTCCTGCTGCCTCTTTGAAGAAGGGTCTCGAACCGATCGCATCGGCTGGCAGCAACAAAGCCGCGACTACTACTTAAATTATCGCGCGCATCCCATAGGTTTAACAGCCGATGAGATCGCCTGCGTATTATTACGCAGGCAGTTTGCTGGGATGCCCCCTAGGGACCGAGTAAGATGGGGTTAGTTCGCCGTGCGACAGCTATGCATTCAAATGAGCGATAACTTCAGCCAGCGTCAGATCGACGTTAGCAGCGTCCTTGACCAGTTCAATTACGCTACCGATGCGCAGCTTTAGGTAAATGCGAGCGCGATGACCTTCTACCGTTCGGATGCTTGCGGCCAGATGGCCTGCAATGGCTTTATTCCCCATGCCACCTAGGGCCGCCGATAGAACCTCTCGTTCGCGGCGAGTGAGATCGCTCAGGCGCTCCCAGAAGACCCGTTTTGCCTGGTTGGCTTGGCTACGCTCAAAATCAGCCTTCTTTTGCTCAGTGATATCCTCGGCAGCAATGATTATGCCGCAAACTGCTCCACCGAGGTCTGTCCATGGCTGAACGGCACAGCGAAGCCAGCGATTGCTGCCATCGGCGCGCCCCCACATAACTTCATCATTTCGGAAACTGGCCCCAGCGAGGCTGCGGAGATGGATGACCTTCAATTCGATGGGTACGTCTGAATGCACTTGGTAGTGATTGCGCCCGATCAAATTGGCGTATCCCTCTCCGAAATCCTGTTTCCATCGCTCACTTACGGCCAAATAATTCATGTCCTTATCGAGCATGGCAATGCCGACGGGAGCATGCTGGATGAATGCCTTCAATTGGTCACGTGACGCTTCAATGCTCATCTCATGCAGTTTGCGGGATGTTATATCCGTCGCGGCGCAAATGATGCCGACGATTGCGCCTGCCTCATCGTAGCGAGGCTCTATGTTAAGGTCGTAGTACGAGGTTGGGCCGTTTGGCACAGAGGTGGCCACCTCTTGTTGCAGCGGCTTCCCGCTTTTGATGACGCTGCGCTTGAGATTGCTTATCACGCTGGCGGCCTTAGCCTCCATGATCTCGTCATCCGTTTTGCCAATGACCTCGTTTGCCGCATAGCCGAGCTTTGGATTGAATATCCATGTGTAGCGGAGATCCAAATCCTGCTCAAAAACTACGATTGGCGATCCCGCCAAAGCTAGCCTGAAACGGCTCTCATTGAGGAGGAGTGCAGCTCTTTCGATCTCGCTGGTCATGGGCCGAAGCAGTTCATAGTCATCTCTCTTCAGCCTCGCAAAAAAAACCTGCGAGGCATTAAGATGCGCTCATAGTGCATCATATGCGGATGGTATAATACGCGGGCAACCACCTGCGTAAATTTACCCGCGCCTCACGAGGCGTTCAAATGACGGAGGTCAATCGAAATCGCCGTGGTCTCCACAGCCGCGATGCGGTGTAGGCTTAGCCGACAGGTGCATGTTGTTGGATTTCCCGACAGGTTGTTTGCGCACCATGCTATTCTTAAGGAGGCTTCTAATAGTCCCAAATGGGGGGGGCTACAGCCCTTCCACCGCAGCCTTCATCATCTGGTCATTGACCTCGATATAGCGCTGCGTGGTGGACAGGTGGCGATGACCAGCCAGCGTCATAATGACCTTGGCCGAAACGCCCTTGTGGGCCATCTGCGTGATAAACCACCGCCGACCGCTGTGGCTGCTCGCTCCATCAATGCCTGCCAGAGCATATATCTGTCCGAATAGCTGGCAGAGGGTGTTGGCCGAGAACGCCGTGGCCTTTTGCGTCACAAGGAACGGTGAGGCGCGATCTGCTGTCGTGTTACACGACAGGAAGCGCTCCAGTTCGCGGCGCAGCTTGCCGCTAACGAACACCGTCCTGGCCTCCGCTGTTTTGGTGTAGCTGGCGAGCAGCACAATCTGGTCCTTCACGCGGCCATCGCTGTCAATCACGTCGCCGAGCTTCAAATGGGCAATCTCGCCAACGCGCATTCCCGCATAAAAGCTGAGCATGAGCGCAACGCGGTTACGTGCTGCATGACGCTGATTTGCGACAACGGACAGAACGCGCTTGAGTTCCGCTTCGCTGAGTACCTTGGCCTGTTTCATCGCTTTACCTAATGAAAAGTTATCGCATTAGGTAAAATATTATATGATCAAAAACGCCGCAGGGCCGACCGCAATTATCTACGTTAATAATCAAGCGGTTAGTGGCAAATATAAGAAATTCTGGATTTTCTTATGTTTTGCTCATACGGCGGCGAGCTTGCTTAATTCGCCTTGCTTCTTCGTCAATGATGCTCTGGCGCTGCTGATCTGTTCGCGCTTCTTCTGAACGGAAGCAGCTTGCTTGAGCTTCTTGGCCTGATCGGCCTTGGCGTTGGCCTGTAGCTTCAGATTGTCCGCGAAGCTGTTGGGCGTCGCCTCCTCGCTGATGAATTCCCACGCTCGCATCACCGTCTCCCTGTTGTCGGGTTTCCCGACACTATTTATGGGCATGGGCAAGTTGTCGGGTTTCCCGACAGGAAGCTGGCGTAGGGAAAACCGACAGATGGGCGACATGACCTCGCCTGAACGGTGCTGCTGGCCACAACTTGTCGGGTTTCCCGACAAGTTGGCGACGTGGGCACAGGCCATGCGTAGGTTTAACCTACGGCAACGGATGTCGTGTAACACGACAACGCGATAATTCTCTGAATTACATCAATATAGTCAATGACTTGCAAATGACGCGATTGCTGTCACGCAGCAATGTGGCTTGGCGTGACAAGCCGACAAAGATTATTTCCAAATTCGCATTCGCAGCACCGTAGATCGGGATAAATACAATGCTGGGGCTTAACTGCATCCGACGGGAACAGTGACAGCCTCTTTCATCAGCGTTTTCCAGGCCGCCCCAGCGTTTCAACTGAAAACGCATTGGGAGGAAAACGCAAATGGCACAAATTCAATGGAATAGACACATCAACAAGCTATGCGAGCATCAAGGCGGTCCGCGATATGACGACATGCTGATCGGCTGCATCGCGGCCTTCAACACGAAGGGGCGCTCGTCCGTGAAGCAGGGCGATTGGCTGGTCAGGCAGTTGGACATGCATTACGGCATTCAGGTGGCGCATCAGGGCGCAATACAGCTGACGAAGGAACAACGTCGGCCAATCAGGCAGGCCGTGGATTGGGCAAACGCCAATGCATCAAGTGGCCGCATGGCCTATCTGCATGGGCGTTTCCCACATGCTTTCCACGCCGTTTCCACACGGTTCCCACACCGTTTCCACACCAAAGGCGGAAATACGTCTGCTTCTTCAACGACTTATCCAGTCGCTATTGCTAAACTATTGCTAAAACTAATCGATGCGCCTTTGGCTGTTTCGCGGCCTTCGGCCACGCCCAATGGCCTTTCAGCCGATTTCACCGATAGTGGCTCGCTTGTGGCTCGCCACTCGGAAGAAGGAAAGGCGATCTGCCCAATCGGAATGAACGACAATGTGATCGACGATGCGGCTGCGCCACTCCGTGGACTGGCCGCCCAATCGGACGAGCCATTGGGGGGAAAGCAAGAGCCACTTGGAGGTGCTGTGGATTTCGCCACGTGGGCGGCGAAGGCCAATCGGTCAACAGGTCAGGTGAAGGCCAATTCCAGCAAGGCCACTATATCGCTTTGGGTCGATGGTAGTTCGCGCAGCTATGTGCGCGGCCAATTGGAAATAGGGAAGGAAAAGTACCGCCTGAATTTCCGCAGTCCACGCCGCTTGGAGGACTTGATCTATGTGGAGCGCGGACAGGACGCCGAAGCACGCCAGTGGTACGAGGCCGTCAGCAGCCAGGTCATTCCCAACTTGCAGGCCAAAGCGGACGCGGCCAGCGGCAGATTGCCCAGCAAGCACGTCGCCAGTGCCATCCACGAATTCCACGACAGCAAATGTGAAGGGCGCGGCATGAGCGATGGTATTGCGATCTTGGGCTACAACAGCGAACTGCCCTCGTATTGCGTGGTGCAGATTAACGGCAGGAACTGGAAATTTGATCTCCAGGCCACCCACAGCACGAACGCAAGAGCGCCGCAGTTCAAGGCAACCGCCGAGCGGTCATCCGAAGCAGCGTAGCGATGATGGCCTGATGCACGGCCTCCTCGATCAGCACGACTTCGTTGTCAAAGCCGATCTCGCAATAGCCCCTCGGCAAATAGGTCAGTCTGCTCATGGCGTTTTCTCCTCCTTGCGTCAGCGTCCAGCGTGGCGCTGCTCCGCAAGCGTATTTAGCGCGGATGGCTAAATAGCGGGTCGAAACACCTTGAGGAGGAACGGTCATGCTGCTGGAAGAGGTCTATGGGGAATTGAGGGATATGTGGATGGTCGAGAGCCAATATGAATTCTCGCGGTTTTGGCTCGGCCAATCGCGCAGCTATATGTCCTGCGCCAAGGCGCGGAAGCGGCCACCGTCATTGCTGGTGCTGATGCGGCTGTCGCAACGGCTTGCGTCCATCTCGGCCAAATATGCCGCCGTGGCGACGACCGAGATGGAACTGGCCAACTGCCGCAGGTTGGCTATCATTAAAGAGCGGATTGGGAACGAGACTCTTCGTCTAGCAGTAATTGTTTCGCCGACGAGTTAACGGTAGCTTCACGAAGCGTAAACAGGAACTTTGTCCCGACGTTCGGAGTGGATTCAACCCAAATGTTGCCACCAAATCGATTGACGATGCGTCGACAAATAGCCAGGCCAATACCTGTCCCAGGCAATTCAAGTGATGTTGCAAGTCTTTGAAACATAACAAATATTTTTTCAAAGTACTGGCCATCAATTCCGATGCCATTATCCTCAATGATAAATTGATAAATGCCGCCCCCCATGTCCTGCGCATAAATATTTATGAAAATATCGCGGCAGCTACTTCTATACTTTATTGAGTTTTCTATAAGGTTCTGAAATAGGCTGGTGAGATATAGTTTTTCTGCCATTACTTCAGGAAGGGGAGCAACATGAATATCGACCCCAGACTCTTCAATCTCCAACTTCAAATTCGCCAATGCGGCGGAGACGGCTTGATTGGCGCTTGTTGGCTGAAGCACTTTACACTGATCGCTTGCGCGAGCGTATTCAAGCAAACCTTCAATTAGTGAAGACATTTGCCTTGAGTAGTTAACAATAAAATTAATAAAATCATCCGCATCACTATCAAGCTTTCCAGAAAACCTCCGCGATAGCAACTGAGAGTAACTAACAATATTGCGCAGAGGGGTTTGCAGATCGTGGGACGCCACATAGGCAAATTGCCTTAAGTCTTCGTTAGACTGTTTCAGCAAAATATTTCTATCTTCAAGCTTCTTTTCGCGCTCTACTACCTCTGTCAAATTGCTAACAATATAAAAATATAGATCAGCCCCAATGCTTCCCAGGCTTCCATATGAGAGCGAAAGATGCAGCGCATTTCCATTCATGCTTTCAACGGTCACAATATCGCGATCCATGCAGTATTTTATATCAGCGAGTGAACACGACTCCTTTACGCATTCATTTCCGCAGAATAAAAATTTTACATGCCGTCCAGCCAAGCTTTGCGTTTTGCACTCAAACATTTTGTGTATTGCATTATTGGCATTTACAATTTTACCGCTTTTATCAAATAGAATAATTCCATCGCTTACTGTTTCAAATATTTTTTTGAATTGCTCATCCGCATTCAGCTTAAGCATCTCATATGCTTTTAAGAGATCCTTTTCAGTTTCAAAATTTGATGTTTTTTCTCTCCGCAGATCGGCGTCATTTTGACAATAGGCTTGATCAACCAAATCAATTAGAACGTTTATGTCAACGACCCCACTCGCAGAATTTTTAGCTGCTCGCTTTAGCTGTTTTTCAAGAAGCTTGTGCATGGCTATTAGAATCCAGCGTTATATGTTTAAAAAAATACAACTGACTTGCGGCAAACATTTCGCTGTAATGCTTCTCCATGCGGACCAGCAAAGTCGCGCATTATAGGCAGCAGATATATTCCTTATCGTCATTCATAATATGATCGATTAAGCGATCCATTGTATCTGATAGCATTTTTGAAGTGGCAATGCTTTTGTTTGCATATATTGTCTGAACGCACTCTCGAAAAAACTCATGCTTTTTCTTGTGCTCGATCAGTCCTTTGTACGAATTTTTTGCCAATAGATCTTCCTCAAAATCGAGGTGATGCAGTATGTATTCAACCACCTCATCAAGTGCGGCCTGAATGATCTCCGCGTCCTCATCGCCAGACAGGCCGCGAACCATATTGGCCGTATCAATCAGCCTTCTGTGCTGATGGTCCAGATCGGAATTTCCGACGGACATATCGTCGCGCCAGATTATTGTCCCTGTCATTTTCTGTTCCTCTGCCCAACTTGGCATAATGCCAAAAGCATAGAGTAAGCTTATGACATGTTGATGGTGGCGAAGTCTCAAATCGGGCGTGAATGAGATGTAAAATTTCTGTATCGGGGGCTTGTTGGGTTTCCCGACAAGTTGTCCGTATCGCTGTCGTGTTACACGACAGCCGACCGCCGCGTTCGGTGGTCAGACTTCCCATTATAGCATACGATAACGAGCAAACTCGGACAAGAACAAAGCACGAACATCGCGCGTCGCAGTGATCTGCTGAAGCGTCTATGACGATGAAAACATTGAGAAAAGTGAAAATAAATTAGCAGTTTCGTTAGCAGTTATTTTTTATGTGTCATAACGCGTTGTTATTGCAGCTATTATTGAAAGTACCGACAAACTCTGACTCCGCCAGTCTAGGTTCGAATCCTAGTCCCCCAGCCAATCTTTCCGCAGCCCCCTTGACAGTTCTGGACTTCGGCCATCGCCAGTGGTCACTGGTGCTGCGCTTGTGTCACAACGGCGTATCACAATGACCACCAGGCGGTGGTGGTGATCTGCTCTTCCGAAAAACTGCTCCCCTTCATCTCGTCCATCCTCCGATGGCCCGGACTCTACTTCAAACAGGAGGAGATTTCCCAAGGCACATCAGCGGCAAGCCATGGCGTTCGCGCAGGGAGCGGCACAACCGGTTATCGGTAATGTCGGCCTTCAAGGGGCCCACATCCGGTCTTCGGGAATGGAAAACGCCTTCACTTCACCCCGCCCTTGTCGAGGTTTTTGAGCAATTCCGCCCCGATCTGATCGAAGGTCAGGATGCGCTTGCCCTTGTGATCGGCCATGAATTCGTCCGCATCGGCCTTCGACGCCAGCGGCACCAATTCGTGGCCCATGGGCCCCAGGACGTCCGAGCCCACCACGAAGAAGGCTCCTCGGGCGTCCAGGGTCTTGACCCCGTAATAATCGGTCACCGCCACGATGGCGATTTCGCCGGAACCATGGCCGGGGGCATAACCGGCGATGTCGCGCATGAACTTGAACAGATCCTTGGCGCCGTCGAAATAGTGGGTATGGCCGTCCTTGAACACCACGGCGGCAACCCATTCGGGATATTTGGCCACGAACATGCCGCAGACCGGGCAGACGCTGGTGGGACCGGGCGGCGCGACCACCACTTCGCCCGCCTCCACCTTGGCGGCAAGCAGGACCAGCGACAGCAGCAGGACGGCGATCAGGCGCATGACGTTTTCCTGGAAAGAAAGGGGAGGCCATTGGCGGCCTCCCTCGTTGGATTTCAGCCCTTGTGCATCTCGCCCATGGCCTTGCGGCGGCGTTCGTCACGCTTCATGCGGATCATCTTGGTGTCCTCGGCCATGCCCATATAGGTGAGCATCAGGGCCTTGTCGAAATCGGCCAACTCGCCGCCGCCTTTGGCCGCTTCGGCAGCGACTTTGGAGGCGAAGGAGGTCTTGGGCTTCTTGGTCATGACGCCCCGGTGCTCGCCGCCGATGACATAGGTGGCGGCCTCGGCATTGGTCAGGGGCTTGATGGCCTCGCCGGAACCGTTATCCGGGGCGTAGATGGCCTTGGGCATCCGATCCAGATTGACCGACAACGAAATGGCGGCGCAGTGAATCGAACAGGTGCCGTCCACCAGATCGTCGGAGTAATGCACAAGATGACGGCTGAAGTGGTACTCCTTGCGGTCCATGCCGCAATAGGGACACTTGGCGTACTTGGTCAGTTCGTCCACCAGCGGGGTCGGGTCCTTGGGCTTCTTCGGGATGAACTGCACCGGCGTGCCGTCGCCCTCGGCGGCCATGGCGGGAACGGCGGCGGCCACCAGGCCCAAAGTGGTACCGGCGGTCAGGAATTTACGACGGTTCATTCTTCTCTCCTCTCCAAGACAACTCACCAATTCGACAGATTCTTCATCACCGCGAAGAAGCGCAGACCCTGCATCAGGGTGGCGGCGCCCAGCGCGATGACCACTATGGCCGCGCCCTTCAGCAGCCAACCGCGCGCCCGCGCCCCCAGGCGCCCCAGCGCGAAACTCACAAACAGCATGGACGGCAAGGTCCCCAGTCCGAAGGCCAGCATCAGCAGGCCACCCTGCCAGACCGCCGGGGCAGTGCTGGCCTTGACCGCCACCGCCAGAGTCAGGGCGCAGGGCATCAGCCCGTTCATCACCCCGGCCATGGCGGCCCCCTTGGCCGCTCCCTTGGAGGCGGCAGCGAAGTAGTATTTTCCGAACATCCGCATGGGGATGCCGATCACCGGCAGCCGCCGGGGCAGCAGCCCCAGGATATCGAGGCCGAGCAGGATGACCACCAGACCCGCCACGATCTGCAAGATGCCCTGAACCTTGCCGACCAAGCCGGTGGAGACCAGGGCAAGGCCCAGAGCGGCGGCCATGAATCCCACCAGCACGTAGATGGACACTCGTGCCCCGTGATAGGCCAGCGCCGGCACCGCCCCCCGGCCCGCCTCGCCCATGCGGACAAAGCAGGCCGACACCAGGGAGCCGCACATGCCGACGCAATGGCCGCTCCCCAGGATGCCCGCCATGAAGGCGAGGGTGTAGTCGAGTTCGCCTCCCACTTAACGGTCCTTTTGCAGCCGCAGCGAGTTGCTCACCACCGAGACCGAGGACAGCGCCATGGCCGACGACGCCACCATGGGGCTGAGTTCGCCCAGGGCGGCGCCGGGAATGGCGACGGTGTTGTAGCCCATGGCCCACACCAGATTCTGGCGGATGATGCGCATGGTCTTGCGCGACAGTTCGATCATCTCGGCCACCTTGGCAATGTCGCCGTTGACCAACGTGACCGGCGCCGCCTCGATGGCCACGTCGGTGCCGGTACCGATGGCAAAGCCCACATCGGCCGCCGCCAAAGCGGGGGCATCGTTGATGCCGTCGCCGATCATGCCCACGCATTCGCCCGCCGCCCGCAACCCGGCGACGATCTCCTGCTTGCGCGCCGGAGACGCCTGGGCCACCACTTCGGGAATGCCGATCTCGGCGGCGATATGATGGGCGGCGGCTGCCACATCGCCGGTCACCATGATGGTGCGGATGCCAAGCTCGTGCAGGCGGGCGATGGCGGCGGCAGAGGTGGGACGCGGCCGGTCGGAGATGCCGAACAGGACGGCGAATTTGCCGTCGATGGCCGCCAGCACCGGAGTCTGGCCGTCGAGGGACGGAGCCTCGACCGCCACGCCTTCCTCCGCCAGATAGGAGGCGCTGCCCACCAGCACATCATGCGTGCCGATGCGGGCGCGGATGCCCTTGCCGATCTCGGCGGCGAAATCATCGGCCGGCTTGGCCTCGATACCGCGCGAGCGGGCGTAATCCACCACCGAGCGGCCGAGATGATGCTCGGACCCGGCTTCGGCGGCGGCAACCAGAGCCAAAACGGCGCTCGTGTCGAAGCCGGGCTGGACCGCGAAATGAGAGACCACCGGACGGCCTTCGGTCACCGTGCCGGTCTTGTCGAACACCAGGACGGTCAGTCCCGAGGCGGTTTCCAGCGCCTCTCCATTACGGATATAGATGCCACGCCGCGCCGCCTGTCCTGTGGCGGCCATGATGGCGGTGGGGGTGGCCAGCCCCAGAGCGCAGGGGCAGGCGATCAGCAGTACGGAAACCGCATTGCCCAGGGCGGCGGAGAAGCGCGCTCCCCCGGCGATCCAGGTGGCGAAGGTCACGCCTGCCACCGCCACCACGCCCGGCACGAAGACCGCCGACACCCGGTCGGCCATCCGCTGTACCGGCAGCTTGGTAGCCTGGGCGTGATCGACCATGCGCACAATGCCGGCCAGCACGGTGTCCTGGCCCACGGCGGTGGCGCGCATGCGGAAGCTGCCCGCCCCGTTGATGCAGCCGCCGATCACCTGATCGCCCGGCCCCTTGACCACCGGCATGCTTTCGCCGGTGACCATGGATTCGTCCAAGGTGGTGCGGCCGCCAATCACGCTGCCGTCCACCGGCACCCGTTCGCCGGGACGCACCACCACAATGTCGCCCACCACCAGGTCATCGACCGGCACCACCACTTCGATTTCGTCGCGAATCAGGGTGGCGGTGGGAGGTTGCAGGTCCAGCAGGCGGCGGATGGCGTCGCCGGCCTTGCCCTTGGCGCGCTCCTCCAGCCAGCGGCCCAGCAGCACGAAGAAGATGATGCCCGCCGCCGCCTCGAAATAGAGATGATGCCGGCCGGCCAGCAGGGAGGACACCGAATGGCCATAGGCCGACCCGGCGCCCAGGGCGATCAGGGTGTCCATGTTGGCGGTGCGGTTCTTGGCGAGCTTCACCGCGCGGGTGAAGAATTGCCGCCCCGCCCCCAGCACCACCGGGGTGGTCAGCGCGAACTCCACCACATGCCAGAAGCGCGAGCGAGGCATGGCCATGCCGATCACCATCACCGGCAGGCTGAGCAGACAGGCCCCGATGGCACGGCGCCGGGCCTCCCTCACATGCCGGCGCTCGCGCTCGACGATCAGGCGGCGCTGCGACAGCGTGTCCATGGGCCGGGCCTGATATCCCAGCGCCCCGATGCGCGCCTCCAGGGCCGGGCGGTCCAGCGCCCCTACCACCGTGGCGGTGCCGGTGCCGTAATTGACGCTGGCCGAGCGGATGGCGGGGTCGCGGTTCAGGCTCATCTGGATCAGGGCGGCGCAGGAGGCGCAGGTCATGCCCTCCACCGCCACCGAAACCTCGGCCAACTGGGTTTCGTCGCTGGCCGGCGCGGGCGGCGGCGCCTGTTTCGGCGCACGGGCCACGTTGCCGGCGACGGTATCGACCAGGCGCAGCAGGTTGTCCACCGGCAATGCCTTCGGGTCAAAGCGAATGGCCAGCGAGGCCAGGGCCGGCACCAACCGCACCTCGCGGATGGCGGCGTGCTTGCGCAGCAGGATTTCCAGCAGGCACAAACGCTCGGCCTCGCCCTTCAAGGCCGGGACCAGCACCCGGACCCGGCGCCGTAAAAGGTGGACGACCTCGATGGTTTCCATCACTTCGCCACCTTCTTGGGCACCGCCCCCTTGCGATATCGGACCAGCAGAAAGGTGAGATAGACCACCGTCATCCACTGGTAGCGGTGCGCCCAGGGCCGGGGCAGCCACTGGCCGATGATGCGGTCCCAGTGCTGGCGGATCAGGTAGAAGGCCACCAGGTCGTTACAGAAATGGATCAGCCATTCCTGCACATCGACGCCACCGGGCAGCGGCTTGCCGGTCTTGATGGCGACGATCCTGGTGACCACATCGACCTTGGCCCGAAGGTCGTCATAGCGCTGGCGGACCGCGCGGACCGGGGCGCTGGCCTTGATGCGGTCCAGCCAGCCCGGCGAACCCCTCTCGCCCTCGATGACCGTGGGAACCGCAGGTGGCGGCGTGGCCACGTCCATGTCCACCGCCTCGGTCACCAGGGCGGCCAGGGCCTTGGCGATGTCGGCGATGCCGCAGACACCCTCCATGTAGCGGATGGAAAGCTTGCCCGCCCCCAGGAAGACATGAACGCGATATACGCCCTCGATTCGTCCCAGGCCGTCCTGAAGCACCAGGGCCGCCTGGGGCGTGCGAAGGTCTTCGGGCAGGTCGAAGCGGATATGCCCGTCCGAGCGATACCGCACGGCCATCGCCTGCCACAGCGCCTTGGCGCGGGCCTCACGGGCGGCCTTGGCCGCCTTCTCCCGTCCACCGATCATGCCATTCCTCCGATCATGCCATTCCTCCGATCATGACGGAGCCTCCCCGCTATTCCTTGGCCTTGGCTTCCTCGGCCTCGCGGTTTTCCTCGACCAGGTCGGCCAGGTTCTCCTTGGCGTTGAGCACCATGTCCTTGCCCATGTCACTGGCCTTGGCCACCGCTGCGGTGATCTCTTTCCTGTACTTGAAGCCGAGATAGCCGATGGCGATTCCCGCCCCCAGCATCACCACCGGATGGCCCAACAGACGTCCGAACAGGCTCTTGCCCGCCACATATCCCACAGCCATGACAGCTCCCTTTCCAAGTTCATGTCCAAGATGGTTGGTTTCATTGCTCATCATTTTTCTTCCCCTTGTCCTTGGCGGCGGCGTCCGGGTTCAGCATGACCCAGATGCCCCGGCAGCCTTCGCAGCAGAAGGCGAAATCCTTTTCCCCGGCCTTCAAGTGTAGGCCGTCCTTGAGGACCGGCAGACCGCAAAGGTCGCAGGTCAGGCCGGGCGCATTACTCAAAGCAGTTCCTCCAGCTTGCGCAGGAAGGTGGCCTCGTCGGTTTCGCCCAGGATGCGGCCCTTGATCTTGCCGTCGCGTCCCACGAACAGGGTCATGGGCAGGCCGGTGACGCCATACTGGCGGGTGACCTTGGAGCCGGGATCGAGCAGCACCGGATAGGCGACTCCCAGCTTGGCGACGAAGCCGTCGATATCGCCCTTGTCCTGGCCGGCATTGACCGCAAGCACCTCGAATCCCTTGTCGCGGGACTGGCTCCAGACGGCCTGGATCATCTTCATCTCGTCCTTGCAGAACGGACACCAGGTGGCCCAGAAGCGCAGCACCACCACCTTGCCGGACAGCTGGGCGGGATAATCCACCGCCGCTCCGTCCAGGGTCGAAAGCTTGAAGGCCGGCGGCGCATCCCCCACATGGGGGGCCTTGCCGCCCTCCTCACCGCATCCGGCCAGTACCAGCAGGACGGCCAACAGGCGCAATGTTCTCATGGCTGGCCTCCGGGCAGCAGGAACAGGAGCCGCTCGGGCTCCAGCAGGATCAGGTGGGAACGCCAGATCAGCCATAGGGTCACCGCCGTGAACAGACCAAATCCGGCCATGGACGAGCCGACGCAGCGGCGCATGATCCTGGGCGCCGCCTCGGCCAGGCTGGCCAGGCGGGCGGCAGGCTGGGCGATACCTCCGCCCAGGCCCAAGGCGGCGGCGGCGAACAGCGGCAGATAGAGGGCATAGCCCACATGGCCGTACTCGCCCTTCAAGATGCAAAACGGGCAATGATGGTGCGGCAGCTCGTAGACATAGACCGAGACGGCGGCCACCACCGCCTCCATGGCAACCATGAAGGCGATCAGGGACAGCACGGCATAGGCCACCGCCCCCTTGCCGCTGACCAGGGTCCGGCGCCCGGCCGCCATCAGCAGCCCCAGCGCCACCGCCAGCCCGGCCAGCGAGGCTTCCGGCGCGATGGCCGCCAGCTTGTCGCTGGTCACCTGGGTCGCCCCGGAAAACAGGGTGGAACAGCACGACGCGATCACGTCGGCGCGCAAGCCCAGGAAGTAGGCCAGTTGCACCCCCGCCGCCCCGGCCATCAGCGGCGCCAGGGCCATCAGGGCGCCGTACTTCACCCGCACCAGGGGATAGTCATGCCCGCGCGAATCCACATGGTTCAGCACCAGCCAGGCGCTGGCGGCGAAGAACACGATGATCTTTAGGTACAGGGCGGGAAAGCCGAACTCGTTGACGTTAAGCGTTCCCACCGCGCACATGGCCCCGACGAACAGCGAGGACATGCGGTCGGCGTTGAACACGAACAGAATCAGCGACGCCAATTCGGACAGCAGCACCACCACCAGCAGGGTGGAAACCAGATAGGTGCGCTTTTCCATCGCCAGTTGGTCTTCCGACCCGCTGGCGGTATTCCAGCGGCGCATCACCCTGACCGCGAACGGCACCGAGGCGGTCACCATCAGGGTGCCCACCAGGGAGGCCAGCAGCAGGGCGATGATGGCCGGCTGGAACAGCATCAGCGCGCCTCCACCAGTTCGCCGTCGCGCAGGGTGACGATGTGGTCGACGACCGCCGTGTCGCAGACCAGCGGGTCGTGACTGGTCATCAGCACCGTCTTGCCAGCGGCTTTCAGGGTCTCGACGATGCCGAGAAACTGCCGGGAGCGCTCGCTGTCCAGATTGGCGGTGGGCTCGTCGGCGATCACCACCTCGGGATCATTGATCAGGGCCCGCGCGATGGCCACCCGCTGTGCCTCGCCGCCCGACAGCCATTCGGCGTTGGACCGGGCCTTGGCTCCGATATCCAGGCGTTCGAGCAGCGCGTGGGCGCGCCGGAACAGTTCCACCCGGTCGACGCCGAGGGGGTAGGACGGAATCATCACGTTCTCGATGGCGCTGATGCCCTTCAGCAGGTTGAACTGCTGGAACACGAAGCCAAAGGTGGAACGGCGGATATCGGTCAGGAACCGCTCGGGCAGACCGGAGATATCGCGGTCCTTCAGCCGCACCCGGCCCGAGGTCGGCCGCGCCAGACACCCCACCAGGGTCAGCAGCGTGGTCTTGCCCGAGCCCGAGGGGCCGCGGAACACCGTCACCTTGCCCGCCTTGACCGAGAGATCAATGCCTTTCAGCGCCCAGAATTCGTTGGGCTTGCCCTGGTTGAAGGCTTTGCGCACGTCGGAGAGATGGATCATCGCGAACCTCCGCCTGTCATCCCGACGACCATCGGGAGGAGGGATCTCGTCCTGATCCGGCTTTTCCATCGCGGCATAGCCGGAGCAGACGGAGATCCCTCGCTTGCGCTCGGGATGACAATGGGGCTTGTGGGGCGGCTCATCGCATCACCGTATCGGGATCGACAATCGCCGCCCGCCAGATGGGCACCACCGTGGCGATGGTGTAGGGAAACACCGTGAAGAAGAACAGGGTGGCGACCTGCAATTCATCGACGAAAGGCGTCAGCCTGTATTTCGGGTACAGCACCGCCCAGCCCTTCAGCACCGGCTCGAATAACCCGGCGCCGAAATGGAAAACATGGGCATAGCCCAGCAGATAGCCGACCAGGAAGGCCGACAGCGACACCACCAGCCCCTCCAGCATCTTGAGGCGGATGACGTCGCCGGTTTCCCAGCCCACCGCCTTGAGGATGCCGATCTCGCGCCGTTCCTCCGCCGACAGGCCGGATGCCTTCTCCCACGAGAAGATGGCGAAGGCCAGGATGGACCCGGCCAGCAGCACCAGCAGCATGCCCTCGCGCCAATCGAACACCGATTCGTAGGTGCGCAGGATCTCGTCCCTGAGAATGATGCGGGTGTCGGGCAGGGCAGCGTCGATCTTCTCGGCGATCTTGGCGACCTCGCGCGGATTGCGCACGGATATGGCCAGATCGGTGAACAGGCCCGGCGCGATGCCGAACAGGCGGCGGAAATCCTCTTCCGCCACCAGGAACAGGTCTGCCGACACCAGGGCCGAGTCCCGCGAGATGGCGTGATCTACCTTGAACTGGACCAGGGATCCATCATGGGCACGAAAGCTCATCAGGTCACCGGGATCGGCACTTCTCACCCGCACCACGCCGTCACCGATCACCACCTTGCCCGGCTCGATCCGCGGATTGGTTGGCACCATCAGGGTGTAATTGGCGACGGCGGCGGGATCGAACAGATAGCCCCACAGCCGTCCCTCTGCCGACTGCACGCCCCTGATGCCTTTGATGGCGTCGAGATGGCGGGCGGGAATCAGATCGTGGCGCCCGGCAACCATGCGCTGGACCAGCACTTCCGGGCTTTTGGCCAGCACGGTGGCGGCTTCACGGCGGATGGCGTGGGAGAACAGCATGACCGAGGCCAGGACGAAGACGATGGCCGTATAGACAGCCATCATTCCAAGCGTCTTGCCCCGCCGCCGCGACAGCGACGACAAGGTGAAGTCCAATAGGTTGCGCTGCTTATGCAGCCATGTGTTCATGACCGTGGCCTATTTGGCATGGGCGGCGGCAACAGCGATCCGCTGGGAAAGTGATCCATGGCGAAGGGATGATCCTGGAAGGCGGAGTGAAGATCGGCCTGGCTGGGATGGCGGGTGTAGCGGGCCTCGGTAAACAGCACCAGATCGGTCAGGCCCAACTGCTCCACCAGTTCGGCCTTGGCCGCCAGACTGCCGCGCGCGGCGGCAACACCGCGCGAGGAAACGGCGAAACTGCCGCCGAACAGGGCCAGCATCACCGCAACCAGAACCAGGAACATATCGGACCTACGCATCGACATCAGACCCGGGCCGCCGCCTTCATCAGCACTACGCGGAGCGCGCCGGTCAGGCTGGGGCCGACTCCCAGGCTCTGGGACAGGGCGGGAACCAGAATCAGCGAAGCGACAGTCAAACCGGTGCCCAGCACCAGCGATCCCAGGCCGACCTCACTGGTCGTGGCCGTGCTTTTGACGGTGGAAGTGCTCATATCTCGTCCTCCATTCTCCATGACAGACGGAATCGGCCAAGGCCGACCCCATAGGGGTCAGGAGAAGGAGGGCGGACCTCGCTGGGTCTGGGGCTGGTGCACAGATTGGCTAGGCGCCGAGGGCGCGGCCTGTGGTCCCAGTGTCGGGCGAGGCGCTGCCTCAGGAGCGACCCAGGCGGTTGGCGTGGGTGGCAGGATCTTGGCGCCCATATGAATCTGGCAGAACGAACAGTGCTCGCCCTTGGCCTTGGCGGGAGCGCCGGTCTCGCCCGAAGTGTCGGAGGAATGGCAGATGGAAGCCGTAATGTCCTGGTCCAGCACCATGGCCGCTTGGACCGGCGCCAAAGGCACGATCACCTGCAGGAGGAGCGCCAAGGCGGCCAGCCACGCGCCGAACCGCCCGAGACGGCCCGACTGTCCGATGCTGTTGCGCTGTTCCCCCTGTGACGACACGGGCTCTCTTTCGATCAAGTAGCGAAGCCTAATCTAACACGGTGGCCGCCCTGAGTCATCGCGCTTATCCCGAGCTCCTGCGCGGATCGTTGGCGTATAACGTGTGATGCCAATAGGACAGGCCCAATAGCGCCACTCCTGCCACCACATGGGAGAGGCGAGCGTTGCGCCCCTTGAGAAAGCCGGTCAGCACCAGCGCCCCCATGGCCGCCACCATACCGGTCTTGGCGAGGGATCGGTTGCGCCGAAGACGCTCACGCCGCGCTGGGGCTGATTTCGCAATAGCGTCGCCCATGAAGACCCTCGTCACCATTCCGATACAATACCCTGAGTGTAATTCAATTTCAGGTCTTTGACCTTGGTCATATTGAAAAACGTCCTGCGGCATCGGAACCAACATGGTGAAGAACGGCGAGGTGAACGGCACGCGTGAAGAGCTCATGGGCGCGATCAATGAAGCACTCGAGCAAGGCCGCGAGGAATGTCCGTGGTGCGCCAAGAACCGCGACCATGACTGGTGCGACAGTGATCCGGGATGGGAACAGTGAGCCCCCCGCAATTTGGGGGCTCACCGTTTATCCCTTGGCCTGGTAGTACAGGCTTTGGACATGGGTTCCGGCGGCGAAGAAGACCCAGCGTTCGGCCAGCAGGCCCACGTACTGGCACAGGAAGGCCAGCACCGGCTGGCCCGCCAGCAGCAGCGCCGCCGGCACCACGAAGGCGGTGGCCAGGAAGAACACCGACAGGCCCTTCGTCGTCTCCGCCCCGCCGGGGGCGGCGAATTCGATGGTGTTGAACGAGCTGCCCATGAAGCCCTGGGTCACCTGGCGGATCTGGGAGTGGTGGATGCCGATGGCGCTCTTCATGGTGGAGAGCGGCTTGCCCGTGGCGTTCAGCCACAGCTGGAAGGCCCGCGCCGCCAGGGCCAGCAGGGTCAGCCACAGGGCGGTCCCCCCCATGAAACCGGCCAGGGCGTTGCCGCCGAGCTGGGCATAGGCGGCGGCCAGGGTGAAGCCCGAGGCCAGGCCCATCAGCAGGTAATTGACCACCGTCCAGCCCGAGGCCCACTGGCGGATGAAGCGCACGCAGGCATAGATCATGCCGGTGCACACGAACAGGGCCAGCGAGGCCAGGGTGGCGAGCAACCCAAGGACCAGGGGCAGGTCGATGGCGGCGCCGTTGCCGAGCCGCACCACCACCGGCGCCCAGCCGAAGGCGTGGATCACGGCGTAGAGGAAGGCCAGTCCCGCGACCACGGGGATGAGGATCACTTCCCGGGACAGCCACGAGGTGCGCCAGCGCGTCGCCGCCCGCCAGCCCCGCTGGGGATTGGCCAGATGGAACACCGAGGCCACCAGTCCCAGGCAGAGCAGGGCCAGCGCCACGGCGCCACCCAGGGCGAAGAAGCCGCCGCTTTGGCCGCCGGAATAGATCTGGCCGAGGGTCAGCGCGATCAGCAGGCCCTGGGCCGCACCGATCAGGGTGGTGAGGAAGATCACGGAGAATGCGGGCTTCATGATGTGCTCTCCCCCCTTACCAGCTCGACACGCCGTCGATGGTGGGCGTGGTGAAGGCGGGGCGGGGCTTTTCGCCCTCGGCCTTCAGCGGGTTGTCGACGCGCACCAGTTCGTCGGCGTGGAGCGTATTGGTGGTCTTGCGCCGGGGCAGATAATGGTTGGCCGGTTTGGTGCCCCATTCCGGCATCAGCTGGAAGCCGCCATTGTCGCGGATGGCCCGGGCCGCTTCGGAATTGGGGTCGCTGACGTCGCCGAAGATGCGGGCGCTGGCCGGGCAGGCCAGGACGCAGGCGGGTTTCCTGCGGTCCTCCTCGATGGTCTGGTCGTAGATGCGGTCGACGCACAGCGTGCACTTCTTCATGACACCCTGGACGGGGTCGAACTCGCGCGCGCCATAGGGGCACGACCACGAGCAGTACTTGCAGCCGATGCACTTGTCGTAATCCACCAGGACGATGCCGTCCTCTTCGCGCTTGTAGCTGGCGCCCGTCGGGCAGACCGGCACGCAGGGCGGCTCCTCGCAATGGAGGCAGGATTTGGGGAAGTGGATGGTCTCGGTGTTGGGGAAGGTGCCGCATTCATAGGTCTGGACGCGGTTGAAGAACACTCCGCAAGGATCGGCGCCGTAGGGGTTCTGGTCGGTCAGCGGACCGGCCCAGCCCGAGGTGTTCCATTCCTTGCACGAGGTCACGCAGGCATGGCAGCCGACGCAGACGTTGAGGTCGATGACCAGGGCCAATTGCTTCTTGTTGGACATGATCACTTCCCTCCGGCCAGGAAGGCGCGGACCTTCGATTTGAAGCCGATGGTCTGGCCGGGCAGCGGCTGCATGGGCTTGAACTGGGGCCAGCTTTCCCCTTCCTCGCCCGGCTTGCACTTGGTGACGCGGACCTTGAGGTCGTACCACGCCGCCTGACCGGTGACCGGGTCCGAGTTGGAGACGTGGCGCTCGCCCACCATGCCCGGCAGTTCTTCGCTGATCAGGTGGTTGAGCAGGAAGCCCTTTTTCGACTCGTCGGAATCGGGGTCGAGGCCCCAGGCGCCCGACGCCTTGCCGATGGCGTTCCAGGTCCACACCGTGCCGGGTTCCACCGCCTCGGTGAAGCGGGCCTGACACTTGATCCTGCCCCACGGGCTTTCCACCCACACCCAGTCGGCATCGCCGAAATTGCCCAGCGCGCCCACCTTGGGGTGCATGAACAAGACGTTGCTGGTGTGAATCTGGCGCAGCCAGGCGTTCTGGGAATCCCAGGAATGGTACATGGCCATGGGCCGCTGGGTCAGTGCCGACAGCGGGAAGGCATGCCCGTCCGAGCACCGCCATTCCAAGGGCGTGTAGTAGAAGGGCAGGGGATCGAAGAAGGTCTTCACCCGGTCGCGCAGGCGATCCGGGGGCTGCTTGCCCTTCCACTTGCCCTCGGCGGCCAGCCTGAACTTCTGCAGTACCTCGGAATAGAGGTGCGGCATGATGGGGTCGGTGAAGCGCACCAGACGGTGGCGATAGGCCCAGTCCAGGTAGCCCTTGTTCCAGTTGCGCATGTACTGGAAGCTGGGCGGCAGCTCGTAGTGGAAGTGGTTGTTGTTGTGCGCGTACTGGTCCCACTGGTTGGGGTTGGGCTCGCCCACCAGGAACTTCTCGCCCGCCTTGCCGCGCCAGCCCGACAGAAAGCCGATTCCCGAGCCCGGCTCGGTCTCGAAATTGACGATGAAGTCGGGATAGTCGCGGAACTTGCGGCTTCCGTCCTTGTTGGTGAAGGCCGGCAGCTTCAGGCGCGTGGCCAGCTCGATGATCACCTCCTGGAACGGCTTGCTTTCCCCCATGGGCGGCAGGATCGGCACGCGCACCGAATCGACGGGGCCGTCGAATTCCGAGATGGGCCGGTCCAGGATGCTCATCACGTCGTGGCGTTCGAGATAGGTGGTGTCGGGCAGCACCAGATCGGCGAAGGCCACCGTCTCGGACTGGAAGGCGTCGCACACCACCAGGAAGGGGATCTTGTAATTCCCCTGCTCGTCCTTGTCGGTGAGCATCTGCCGAACGCCCGACGTATTCATGGTGGAGTTCCAGGCCATGTTGGCCATGAACAGCAGCAAGGTGTCGATGGGGTAGGGATCGCCCTTCCAGGCATTGGTTATGGCGTTGTGCATCATGCCGTGGACGGACAGCGGGTATTCCCAGGAGAAGCCCTTGTCCAGGCGGATGGGCTCGCCGTCGGCATCCACCGACAGATCATCCGGGTCGGCGGGCCAGCCCAAGGGCGTGCCCACCAGCGCCTCGCCCGCCTTGATGGCCTGGGGGCCCTTGGGCGGCTTGGGGCAGGGGGGGATGGGGCGCGGGAAGGGCGCCCGGTGACGGAACCCGCCCGGCCGGTCGATGGTGCCCAACAGCGTCATCAGGATTGCCAGGGCGCGGGTGGTGTGGAAGCCGTTGGAATGGGCGGCAAGACCGCGCATGGCGTGGAAGGCCACCGGGTTGCCGGTGATCTTGTCGTGCTCGGTGCCCCAGCAATCGGTCCAGGCGATGGGCAACTCGATGGTCTGGTCGCGCGCCGTGACGCCCATCTCGTGGGCCAGGCGGCGGATGGTGGCGGCCGGAATGCCGGTGATGCCCTCGGCCCATTCCGGGGTGTAGTCCTTGACCCGCTCTTTCAGGAGCTGCAGCGACGGCTTGACCGGGGTGCCGTCGTCCAGGGTGTAGGAACCGAACAGGCGGCCCTCGGTTCCCTTGCTCCGGGCGATGACCGGCTTGTTGGACTCGCGGTCCCACCACATCTTGTCCGGCGTCTCGAAGGTGTCGGGCCGCACCGGCACGCTGCCCTCGCGCACGAACAGGCCGAAGGAATCGCTGTCGGCGTTCTGGTTCACCAGTTCGGCGGCGTTGGTGTAGCGGATCAGGAAGTCGCGGTCGAACAGACCCAGTTCCATGATTTCGCGCACCAAGGCCAGCAGCAGGGCGCCGTCGGTGCCGGGGCGGATGGGCACCCACTCGTCGGCGATGGCGGCATAGCCGGTGCGCACCGGATTGATGGCGATGAAGCGCCCGCCGCCGCGCTTGAAGGCGGCCAGGTCGCGCTTCATGGGATTGGAGTGGTGGTCCTCGGCGGTGCCGATCATGATGAACAGCTTGGCCCGCTCGAGATCGGGGCCGCCGAATTCCCAGAAGCTGCCGCCGATGGTGTAGATCATGCCGGCCGCCATGTTGACCGAGCAGAATCCGCCATGGGCGGCGTAATTGGGAGTGCCAAACTTGGCGGCGAACAGGCCGGTCAGCGCCTGCATCTGGTCGCGCCCCGTGAACAGCGCGAACTTCCTGGGGTCGGTGGCGCGCAGGTGCCCCAGGCGCTCGGCCAGGGTCGAGAAGGCTTCTTCCCACGAAATGGGTTCGAAGGCGCCTTCGCCCCGCTCGGTCCCCTCCTTGCGCTTCAAGGGCTTGGTCAGGCGGGCGGGCGAATACTGCTTCATGATGCCCGAGGCACCCTTGGCGCACATGATGCCCTTGTTCAGGGGATGATCGGGGTTGCCCTCGATGTAACGGACCTCGCCGTCGCGCAGGTGCACGCGGATGCCGCAGCGGCAGGCGCACATGTAGCACGTGGTGGTCTTCACTTCCGATCGTCCGAGATCGGAATCCGGAATGGACGCGGGATCCCTCATGCCGGCTTGCTCCCCCCTGGCATTGTTTTCGCCCTCGTTGACGGGGCTGCTTTTAGAGCACTCTACTTTAGAGCGCTCTAATAAGGCAATCGTGAAAGACCCTATCCCGCATACGCCATTGTACCCTACCGGAGGGCGATATTTCGTGCTTGAATATGTGCGGGAGAGGCCGGTTTCGAGAGTGGGATGGATCGCCGGGACGCCTTGGCCGACACGCTGGAGCGCTTCATCGCCGCCAAGGACAGGCTGGCGGACGAGCATCCGCTGCGCTACCTGTTCTGGGAATCGACGCTGCGCTGCAATCTCGCCTGCCGCCATTGCGGCAGCGACTGCCTGCGCGACAATTCCACCCGCCACCGGGAATTGCCGCCGGAAACCGTCAAGCGGGAGCTGGCGGCCATCGCGCGGGCTTACGATCCCCATGCCATCACCTTCGCCATCATCGGCGGCGAGCCCTTGATCCGTGGCGATATCGAGGAGGTGGGGGCGTTTGCCGCCCATCTCGGCTTCGCCTGGGGGATCACCACCAACGGCATGCTGCTGGACGGGGCGCGGCTGGCCTCGCTCAAGGCGGCGGGGCTTTCGACCCTCTCGGTCAGCCTCGACGGGCTGGAAGCCGACCACGATGCCCTGCGCCAGTTCCCGGGCGCTTTCCGCAAGGTCTCGGGCGCGCTGGAGCTTCTGGTGGCCGATCCCTTCTACGACGCCTTCGACGTCATCTGCTGTGTCAGTTCGCTGAACATCGACCGGCTGGAGCCCTTCGTCGATCATCTCGCCACCCTGGGCGTGCCGCAGGTGCGCTTCACCCCGGTGTTCTCGCGCGGGCGGGCGGGGCGGGGGTCGGGGCTGATGCTGTCGGGGGCGCAATACCGGCAATTGCTGGCCTTCGTCGCCGAGTCCCGCCAGCGGCGGAGCGACATCAAGGTGACGCTGAGCGAGGAAGGCTATTGGGGCCCCAACTGGGAATGCCGGGTGCGCGAAGGCCTGCATTATTGCGGTTCGGGCACGGTGATCGCCTCGATCCTGCATGACGGCGGCGTCACCGGCTGTCCCAGCGTCTCGCGCCGCTTTTCCGAAGGCTCCATCCGCGAAACCCCCTTTCTGGATCTGTGGCAAGGCGGGTTCGGGCGTTTCCGCCGGGGCCGCCGCCACATGGCGCCCGCCGCCTGCGGGGCCTGCGACCACTGGGACCTGTGCGAAGGCGGCGGCTTTCATCTGTTCGACCCCGAGGATTCCCAGGTGCTCCATTGCGGCCTGGAAAAGATCGGCGAAAGGAGAGGGTGTGATGACCGACAGCCGACGTGACTTCCTGCTGCGCTTCGCCGCCACCGCCCTGGCCGCCGCCGGGGCGGGATGCGACTCCCAGGTCGAGGCGGTGGACGAATCCCTGTCGGCGCGCGACCGTCCCCTGGTGGTCTACGGCCCGCCGCCCCGCCATGGGGGTCTGAAGGCTCCGCGCGAGGTCGAGATCAATTTCGCCAGCGGCAGCCTGGAGCTCGACGCCAAGGCCCGGGCCATCCTGGATGAACTGGCCGAGATGCTGCGGCGCGACCTGGATCAGCCGGTCATTCTGGACGGGCATGCGGACCAGCAGGGCAGCCGGGAATACAATCTGGCGGTGAGCGAGCGCCGGCTCACGGTGGTTCAGAACTATCTGATCGAGCGGGCGGGCGGGCCCAGGCGTTTCATCACCCGGGCCTTCGGCCGGGAGCGGCCCAAGGTCGCCGGGACCAGCAAGGCGGCCATGGCCGCCAACCGGCGGGTGGTGATCCGGCTGGAGCCCTATTGAGCGCTGGGGCGATAGGTCCACCAGCCGCCGGGGATATGGGGCGGCGCCGATCCGGTCAGGGCCGTCCACAGGGCGGCGAGCGTGGTGCCCGGGGGAAATTGGCAGCGCCCGGCCTCGCGGTTGCCGAGCTGAACGGCCGCGCCGGTCAGGCAATGGCGCTGGGCATTGGGGGCGTCGGCCGGGCCGCAGGCGGTGACGCCGCCGGAAATCCAGGCCTGTTCCCCGCTGTCCCGGTCGGTCAGGGTCAGGCGCAAGGCGGGCATGCCGGCGCAGGTGAAGCAGATCCCCCATTCCCGCAAGTCCAGCTGGCGCGCACCGTTGGCCGGGGCAAGGCGGATGGTGTTGTCGCCGGCCGGACCGGCACTCAACAGCGTCTCCTCGCCCGTCCGGCAGGCAATATCGCCTCCGGCGAAGGCCGCCGAGGACAGGCCGAAGGCCAGGATCGCGGCGAGTAGGGCGCGGTTCAGCATTTGGGCACGCTGGAATCGACGATCAATTCGACCTCCACCGTTTCGGGGAACAGTCTCCAACCTTCGCCGCCCTCTTCCAGGGTGATGCGGGCCTTCTCTCCCTGGGGAACGAAGCGGAAGGCCCCGGTTTCCTCGGCCAGCGGCTCGACGGGCAGGGGCTGCCAGTCCTTGGCGGGGTAGGCGAGGAAGGCGGCCGCCGTCACCTGCCAGCGGCGGCCGGTGGGCAGCGGCAGGGCCATGCGCAGGATGGTTTCCCGTCCACCTCGGGCGTACCCCCGGTAGGGACTCCGCTCCACATTCACGATCCAGGGGCCGGGCGGCGGCGGCGGGGGCTCGACGATCACGATGTAGGGGACCAGGCTGCGATATCCGTCGGCGAAGACGTAGTGCAGGTCGAGCATGCTTTGTCCGCCCTCCGCCGCCGAGAAATGTAAGGTGAGGCCGCCTTCCTCCCGGGGGATGGCTTTCCAGCTTACCGGGCCGCGGGTTTCCTGGGTGGGGGGCAATTCCCAGCGGTCGCCCTTGGACAGCAGGCCCAGGTTCAGGAAAGCCGGCCATCCCGCCCGCATGTGGCCCACCGGGCTGGTCAAGGCATTGCGGCCATCGGGCATGAAGACCCGGCCCCTGGCGACGTCAACCGGTCCCGATGAGCAGGCCGAAGCCGGAACGGCGCCGGCCAGCAGAAGCAGGGCGGCACCGGCGACGGCGAGGCGCCGCACGGCTAGACCGCGTAGCCCATGCGCAAGGCGCCCCAATGGCGGCCCCGGATCATGATGGGTGACGACACGTCGATCATCAGCACGCTCTTGTCGCCCATCTGCCGCCGATAGGTCTGGACCAGGGACGGCTTGTCCGTATTGCGGGCGGCGGCCAGTCCGGTGGGATCGGTGAACATGCGGCGGTTGCGGCAATTGGCGTCGTTCCACACCGGGTCGCTTCCCTGGGCTTGAGAGAACTTGGCGTTGTGGGTGGGAAGGTAGCCGTTGCGGTCCACGCCGACACAGAACACCGCCTTGGGGAACTGGGTCAGGGCCTTTTCCTGAATCTCCGGGAACAGGCGGTCGGTCAACTCGGTGAAGCGGGTGGTCACCTGCTGCGGCTTGGTGCCGGGGATGGGCTGGTAGGCCTCGTCGAACAGCTGGTCGTATTCGATCTCGCCCCTGCGCACCGCTTCTTCCAGGCGCTGAGCCAAGGTGGCGGCGCCGTCGCGCACATACTCGGCGTAGACCAGATCGTCGGAGTGGGAGTACTGCTCCTCGTCCTTGATGGCGGCCAGGAAGGAATCCACCTCGTGGTGGAGCGAATCGGCCTTGGCCGCCAGCTGGCGGGCGGAATCCAGCACGTCGGTGGCGATGCGGCCGCTGGACGAGGTGGCGGCGCTCACCGACTGGATGGAATCGGTGACGGTCAGCGCGCCCACGGCGGCCTGCTGGACGTTGCGGGCGATTTCCTGGGTGGCGGCGTCTTGCTGGTCCACCGCCTGGGCGATCTCGGCGGCGATGGCGTCGATCTCGGTGATGGTGCCGCTGATATGGGCGATGGCCTCCACCGCCGAATTGGTGCGGCTCTGCACCACGGCGATCTGGCTGGCGATCTCGTCGGTGGCCCTGGCGGTCTGGCTGGCCAGGGTCTTGACCTCGCCCGCCACGACAGCAAAGCCTTTTCCGGCCTCGCCCGCCCTTGCCGCCTCGATGGTGGCGTTAAGCGCCAGCAGGTTGGTCTGGGCGGCGATGGAGTTGATCAGGTCCACCACCTCGCCGATGCGGCTGGCCGCTTCGGCCAGGCCGCGCACGATGTCGTTGGCTTGCTCGGATTCCTGGGCGGCGGTGCGCGCCATGGCGCTGGAATGGCTGACCCGGCGGCCGATCTCCTTGATGGAGGCCGACAGTTCCTCGGCTCCGGCCGCCACCGAATTGACGTTGTCGGACGCCTGGGCGGCGGCGTTGGACACCGCTTCGGACTGATGCTTCACCGTCTCGGAGGTGTCGGCCATCTCGCCGGCGGTCTTTTGCATGTGGCCGCTGGCGGCGACTACCGCCTCCAGGGTGCCGGTGACGCTGGCCTCGAAACGGGCGGCGTGCTGTTCCAGCGAGATGCGGCGCTGCTCCTTGGCCTCCTGGTCGGCCCGCTGGGCCTGCTCCAACTCGTGGGCGCGGCGCTTGTTGGCCTTGAACACCTCGACGGCGGCGGCCATCTCGGCGATCTCGTCCTTCCGGTCGAGGAAGGGGACGGGAACCTCCAGGTCGTCGCCGGCCAGCCGGCCCATCACCTGGGTGATCTCGGTCACCGGTCCGGCGATCATGCGGCCCATGGCGAAGGTGGCCAGCGCCCCGACCAGCAGGAAGATGGCCAGCACCAGGGCGTAATCCACCTCGGTGGCGGCGGCCAGGGCCAAGGTGTCGCGGTAGTCTTCGGCGGCGCGGGTAGCGGCCTTGGTGGTCAGTCCCTGCAACTCGGCGCGCAGGCCGTCATACTCGAGTTCGGTGGCGCCCATCATGGACAGCGCGGTGATGTGGTCGCTGTCGTACATGCCCAGAACGTCGCCGGCCGCCAGGACGTAATCCTTGACCCGCTTGGCCATGGCCGGATCGGCCGACATGGCCTTGAGCAGGGCGTTGGCCTTGTCGCTGAAGGCCTTGACGTCGGCGTTCAGCTGCTTGTCCAGTTGGACGATCTTGTCCTTGTCCTCCTTGGCCGCCTTCCATCCCAGGATGCGGTAGAGGTTGGATTCGATGGTGGCCGCCATGCCGTCCAGTTCGGCGGCGGCGCGGCTGTTGGCGAACGAGGTGTTGACCATGCTGTCCATGGCCGCGTTCTGCCGCGCCATGGCGAAGTGGAAAACCACGCCCAGAACCAGCATCGATATGATCAGGATGGCCGGTGCGACGAACACCTTGATGAGAATCCGGGTGTTGGCGATCATCGCGAGCATACGTGTCCCTCCCAGGGCATTGACCATGTTGCCCTCTTCTCTTGCGGAAGGCCGCGTTCGAACGCGTTGGGGCAACCAGGATGATTTATGGCGAGCCTACATCTTTCACCCGATCACCGCCATAGCGCCGCGTCATTGGGGATGCCGATAACCGGCCTCTCCAAACTTTATCCGGCCCCGTGGTCCGGATGGGGGTCGCACGGCATCCAGTTCGGAAGGTGGCAACGCATTCCGGGGTGAAAGTGTCGATTTTCAGAAATTTGCGGGGCACATCACTTCGCCCAGGGCTCTTACTTACAGCGGGATGAAAGTTCCACGGCAGGTCAGGGCTCCCCTGGCTAACAGCGGGGCGGACAGCAAGTTTTGCGCGTGTGGTGAAATGAATTTCCACCCACCCGCTAACAATCCGACTTCTTATGGGAAATATCGGGCCTGAGAGAGTGGCGTCCCCTACGGGATTCGAACCCGTGTCGCCGCCGTGAAAGGGCGGTGTCCTAGGCCTCTAGACGAAGGGGACGTCGAGGCGCGAGGGCGACTTGATAGCCGCCCTTGGGGGGGAAATCAAGGCATAAAGCTGGAAAAATGCATCAGCGGGCGATTGCCGCGTCATCGACGATCAATTGGACCGAGGAATTGCCCTGCCAGGTATCGACGCGGAGCGTTCCGGCCAGGTGGAAGGCGGCGCCGGCCGAGGACAGCAGGGCGTGACCCATCTCGGAATCGGCGGCGCGGAAGGCGATGGCTTTCAGGCGCTTGCCGCCGGCGCCCGCCAGCATCAGGCGCACATGGCCCGAGCCCACCACGTCGGCCTTGGCGATACGGGCGCCCGAGATGGCGAAGCGCGGTTCCGGGTTGCCCGAGCCGAAGGGACCGACTTGCGCCAGGGTCTCCACCAGTTCGATGCCCGCCGCGCCGGCGTCGAGTGCGCCGTCCAGTTCGAGGAGTGGCACCAGATCGCCTTCCAGCTGGGCCTGCAGGCGTTCGGCCAGGAAGTCGGACAGGGCGCCCAGCTTGTCGCGGGCCACGGTGAAGCCGGCGGCCATGGCGTGGCCGCCGCCGGCCAGCAACAGGCCCGCCTGGCGCGCCGCGATGATGGCCGAGCCCAGATCCAGGCCCGGTACCGAGCGGCCCGAGCCCTTGCCGCGGTCGCCTTCCAGGGCGACGACGCAGGCGACGCGGCCGTAGCGTTCCTTGAGCCGCCCGGCGACGATGCCGATGACACCCGGATGCCAGTTCTCGCCCGCCGCGACCAAAAGGGGGCGGCCGTCGTCGGGGCGGCCTTCCACCTGCTCGATGGCGTCGAGAAGCACGGCGGCCTCGATCTCCTGGCGGTCCTTGTTGTAGCCGTCCAGCCGGCGGGCGATCTCGGCGGCCTCGGCCGGGTCGTCGGTGGACATCAGCCGGGTGCCCAGCTCGGCCTCGCCCACCCGGCCGCCGGCATTGACCCGCGGCCCCAGGACGTAGCCCAGGGTGTAGGAATCCGGGCGCTCCTTGACCCCGGCCACGTCGGCCAGGGCGGCGAGGCCCACATTGCCGCGCCTGGCCATCACTTTCAGCCCCTGCACCACCAAAGCGCGGTTGACCCCCACCAGGGGCACCACGTCGCAGACGGTGCCCAGCGCCACCAGATCGAGCCAGCGCATCAGATCGGGGGTGGGGCGGCTGGCGTACCAACCGGCCTGCTTCAGGCCGCGGTTGAGCCCCACCGCCAGCAGGAAGGCGACGCCCACGGCGGCCATGTGGCCGTGGGGGCTGGTCTCGTCCAGGCGGTTGGGGTTGATCACCGCCAGGGCGGCGGGTAGCGCCGCCTCGCCCACATGGTGGTCGACGACGATCATGTCGAGGCCGGCCTGGGTGGCGGCTTCCAGGGCGTCGAAGGCGGTGGTGCCGCAATCCACGGTGACCACCACGCCGACCCCTTCGTCCTTGAGGCGCAGCAAAGCGGGCGCGTTGGGGCCGTAGCCTTCCCTGATGCGGTCGGGGATATAGACCCGCGCCCGGGCGCCCATGCCGTCCAGCGCGTTCTTCAGCAGCGCCGACGAGGTGGCGCCGTCCACGTCGTAATCGCCGAAGATGCCGATGGTCTCGGCCCCGGTCACCGCCCGGACCAGCCGCTCCACCGCCTGATCCATGCCCTTCAGATGGGCGGGATCGGGCAAAAGGTCCTTGAGCGTCGGGTTGAGGAAGATTTCAGCCTCGTCCAGGCCCACGCCACGCGACGCCAGGACGCGGCCCACCAGTTCCGGCAGGCCGAGGCGCTGGGACAGCGCCAGGGCGAGGCGCTCGTCGCCGGACCGCGCCAGCCAGCGCCGCCCGGACAGCGAGCGCTCCACCCCCAGGAAGGCGGGCTGGCTGTGGCTCATGCGGGCAGATGGCTTCGGTTGAGGTCGTGCTGGACGCTTAAGTAGCGGATGGTGCCGGTGGCCGAGCGCATGACCAGGGAATGGCTTTCCGCCCGGTTGCCGGGGAACAGGCGGGCCCCTTTCAGCACATGGCCGTCGGTGATGCCGGTGGCGGCGAACATCACTTCGCCCCTCACCATGTCGTCGATGTTCCACTTGCGCCGCGTGTCGGCGATGCCGACCCGGCGGGCGGCGGCGTGGTCGGCTTCCGAGCGGCACAGCAGGCGGGTCTGCATCTGGGCGCCCAGGCATTTCAGCCCGGCGGCGGCCAGCACGCCCTGGGCCGCCCCGCCCGATCCCATGTAGACGTCGACGCCCGAGCCGGGCAGGCCGGCGGCCAGCGCGCCCGACACGTCGCCGTCGTCGAACAGGGTGACCCGCACGCCGGCGGCGTAGAGGCGCTCGATCAATTCGCCGTGGCGGGGACGGTCGAGAACGCTGACGGTCAGTTCCGAGATGGCGAGGCCCTTGGCCTCGGCCAGCCGCGACAGGTTCTCTTCCGGTGTGGCGTCCAGGTCCAGCAGGCCGGCGGGCAGGCCGGCGCCGATGACGATCTTTTCCATGTAGGAGTGCTGCGGCACCTTGAGGAAGCTGCCTTCCTCGGTCATGGCCACCACGGACAGCGCGTTGTGGGCGCCGCGCGCGCAGATGGAGCGGCCCTCCAGCGCGGTCAGCACGATATCGACCTTGGGGCCCTTGCCGGTGCCCACCTTCTCGCCGGTGTGCAGCGGCTGGTTGGAATCGTCGCCCTCGCCGTTGACGATGACGCCCTCCATGGCCAGGCCGTTGAGCGCATGCTGCATGGCCGAGCAGGCGGCCTGATCGGCGGCGCGCTCGTCGCCGCGTCCGGTCTGGCGGGCGGCGGCCAGCGCGCTGGCCTCGGTGACGCGCACGACCTCCAGCGCCAGATTACGGTCGAGAACGGGCAGGGTGGCGGAATAGATGGACATGGCCCAAAGCCTTTACAGGGACTCGATGCGGATCAGCTGCAGGTCGGTGACCGAGACCAGCGCCCGGATGCGATCCACGGCGCGCAGCATGGAGGCTTCGTCTGTTTCGTGCACGGTCATCACCACGGGGACCACCTCGGACGGCGCGCGGCCGCGCTGGATGATCTGCTCCATGGAAACCTTCTCGGCCTTCAGCGCGGCGGCCACGTCGGCGAACACGCCGGGCTCGTCCCTGACCATCAGGCGGATGTAATAGGCGCTGCGATGCGCCCCGGCCGGCGCGGCCGCGCGGGGCTTCAGCGCATCGACCGCAAGGCCGAAGGTGGGCATGACCCGGCCGGTGGCCAGGTCCATCAGGTCGGCGACCACGGCCGACGCGGTGGGCCGCGCGCCGGCGCCCCGGCCTTCCAGCACGGTGCGGCCGACGAAGTCGCCTTCGGTGACGATGGCGTTGAAGGGGCCGCTCACATGGGCCAGCGGGAAGCTGAGCGGCACCATGGCGGGATAGACGCGGGTCTCGACGCCCTTGTCCGACGACGAGGCGACGCCCAAGAGCTTGATGCGGTAGCCAAGCTCGTCGGCATAGCGGATGTCGAGCGCCGAAACGTTGCGGATGCCCTCGCACGACACGGCGTCGATGTTGACCGGCATGGCGAAGGCGAGGCTGGCCAGGATGGCCAGCTTGTGGGCGGTGTCGGTGCCGTCGATATCGAAGCTGGGGTCGGCCTCGGCATAGCCCAGCGCCTGGGCCTCGGCCAGCACGTCGGAAAAGTCGCGCCCCGAATCGCGCATGGTGGTGAGGATGTAGTTGCAGGTGCCGTTGAGGATGCCCATCACCTTAGTGACGCGGTTGCCGGCCAGGCCCTCGCGCAGGGACTTGATGACGGGGATGCCGCCGCCGACGCTGGCTTCGAAGCCGATATTGCCGCCCTTGGCCTCGGCCAGGCGGGCCAGCTCGATTCCGTGGTGGGCGATCATGGCCTTGTTGGCGGTGACCACGCTCTTGCCCCGCTCCAGCGCCGTCTTGACCACGTCGAGCGCGATGCCCTTGGCGCCGCCGATCAGTTCGACCAGCACGTCGTAGTCACAAGTCTTGGCCATGTCGCGGGCGTCGGCGAAGAAGGTCACCCCGTCCAGCGGCAGCCCGGCGGGCTTCTCCAGGGCGGCGGCGCCCACCAGGGCCAACGGGCGCCCGGCGCGGGCGGCCAGCACTTCGGCCTGATCGTGCAGCAGTTGCACGGTGCCGCCGCCGACGGTGCCCAGGCCGGCGATGGCGATCTTGAGGGGATTGGCTTTGGTCATCGTTGGGGTCCTGCCATGCGCTGTTTTTCGGAAGCCTCGAGCACCTGTCCGGTGTTGCCGAGGAAGGTCTTGATGTTGCGCACCGCCTGACGGGTGCGCTGGACGTTTTCCACCAATCCGATGCGGACGTGGGAATCGCCGTATTCGCCGAAGCCGATGCCCGGCGCCACCGCCACCTGGGCCTCGCGCATCAGGAGCTTGGAGAATTCCAGCGATCCCAGATGGGCGAAGGCCTTGGGGATGGGGGCCCAGGCGAACATGGTGGCCGGCGGGCTGGGGATGTCCCAGCCGGCGGCGGCGAGGCCCTCGATCAGCGCGTCGCGGCGGCCCTTGTACAGCGCGCGGATCTCGTCGACGCAATCCTGCGGGCCGTTCAGCGCCGCCGTGGCCGCCACCTGGATGGGGGTGAAGGCGCCGTAATCGAGATAGCTCTTGATGCGCCCCAGGGCGGCGATCAGCGTCTTGTTGCCCGCCGCGAAACCGATGCGCCAGCCCGGCATGTTGTAGGTCTTGCTCATGGAGGTGAACTCGACCGCGATGTCCTTGGCGCCGGGAATCTGCAGGATCGAGGGCGGGGGCGCCACGTCGAAATAGATTTCCGAATAGGCCAGGTCCGACAGGATCCAGATGCCGTGATGGCGGCAGAACTCCACCACCTGGCCGTAGAAGTCGAGATCGGCCAGCAGCGCGGTGGGATTGCTGGGATAGTTCAGCACCAGGGCGATGGGCTTGGGCACCGAATGGCGCACGGCGCGGTCCAGGGCCTTCAGGAATTCGGCGTCGGGGGTCACCGGCACGAAGCGGCACGACCCGCCGGCGATGATGAAGCCGTAAGGGTGGATGGGATAGCTGGGATTGGGCACCAGCACGATGTCGCCGGGGCTGGTGATGGCGTTGGCCAGATTGGCCAGCCCCTCCTTGGAGCCCAGGGTCACGATGCACTCGGCCTCGGGGTCGATGTCCACGGCGAAGCGGCGCTGGTAATAGGCCGACAGCGCCTTCCTGAGGCCCGGAATGCCGCGGCTCATGGAATAGCGGTGGGCGCGGGGATTGCGGGCGGCCTCCACCAGCTTGTCGACGATGTGGGGCGGCGTCGGCTGATCGGGATTGCCCATGCCGAAATCGATGATGTCCTCGCCGGCGGCCCGGGCGCGGGCCTTCATGGCGTTCACTTCGGCGAACACATAGGGCGGAAGACGCTTGATCCGATGGAAGTCGTGCTGGCTGCTCATGGGCCGAACCTAATCTGCTGCGAGGCCCCCCTCGACGGGGACCCTAATGCCGCAGCGGTTAAGAATCGATGGCTATTTGAACGGACCCAGGCATGCAAGCCTGCAATCCGTTCAAGTCAGCCGGGCCATCAATATTCGATGGAAACCTTGGCGCCGCTGTCGTCGAAGGCCGACGGCGGCATGGGATCGGCGGCCACCATGATCTTGCGGGCCGGCACGCCCAGCGCGGTCAGCGACTTGGCCACCGCCCTGGCGCGGCCCATGGCGACGGAGGCGTCGTCCTGGCCGACGAAGGACACGGCGCCCGGCGAGGGATAGCCGACGATGCGGACCACGCCGCCCGTCTGCTTCTGCAAGGACGCCACTTCGCGCAGCTGGGCGCCGTCGGCGGCGGTGAGCCCGCCCGAGGGGCCGAACTGCAGCGAGGCCACCTCGAACTGGGCGGCGGGCCCCTTGGGGGCCACCATGCCCTTGGCGCCGCGCAGACCCTTGGGCGGCGTCAGGTTGACGCCCCGCTCGCCGGTATCGGCGGCGAAGGAAGGCGAGCGGCTCATGCCCACCGGCGGCTGGGCCGGCACGGCGTAGGTATGGGCCGGCTGGTTGTAGGACGCCTGGGTGCGGGGCGCCGGAACCCCGGTGAAGGGATCGCCCTTGTTGGTGGCCACGGCGGATTCGGCCAGACGCTTCTGGAAGTGCTCGGCCAGCAGGCCGCGCCGCGTCGGCACGGAATCGGGAATCTCGGCGCGGGCCGGCGGGCCGCCCGGCGCGGTGCGGGGCGGCGCGCTGGGGCCCTCGTCGCGGGCGGCCTGCATGCGGCGGTCCAGCGACGGCTGGTAGGAGCCCTTGCCCGACGCATCCTGAGCCTGAGCCTGAGCCTGAGCCGGCGCGGGGGCTTCGGCCACCTGGGTCTGGGCGGGCTGGGTCTTCTTGGCCAGCTGCTTGGTGGGGGCGGGCTCGCGCCGCACCGATTCGGCGTACTTGGCGTTGCTCTTGTCGCCGGCCAGGCCCTTGCCCGACGGGGAGGTCTTGGTCCCGGCCTCGTTGACGTTGGGGAACGAGCCTTCGGGCCGGCGGGGGGCGGCCACCACAGGGGGCTCGTCGCCTTCAAACACGCCGGCGACGCCCTTGTACCACTCGACGGGATTAAGAGCGTCGGGAACGTACGAGCAGCCGGCGATCAGAGCGGCGATGGCGACGCTCCGGCCCACGGCCAGGGTGCGGCGCTCGTGACGACGGCGCCAAGCCTCGATGCAATCGAACATGGACGAACTGCTGCCCCCGGTATCGAGAAACTATTTTTGTCTGGACCGATTTTTACGGCAAGTTCACGTTTATCAGGCCATGGTTCGAAAGTATATAGGTCTATGGAACGGGCGGAAAGGATGGGCGTGCATCCGCCGGACCGCCGGGCGACGGGACAAGGCTCCGATTGCCGTGTATGGTTGCACTCTGGATGCACCGTAGATTAAGGGGAAGCTGATGGCTGAGCAGACGGGCGCCGATTCCAAGATGATCGATCCGGCGGAACTCTCCAAGGCGATGACCAACATCGCCGAACGGTCCCAGCGCATCGTGACCGACTTTCTCACCCGTCAGGCGGCGGATCCTTCTGCGGCCACGGCCGATCCGCTGAACATCGGCAACGCCTTCATGGAGATGACGGCCAAGCTGATGAGCGACCCGGCCAAGCTGGTCGAGGCCAATCTCAACCTGTGGCAGGACTACATGTCGCTGTGGCAGAACACGGCGCGCCGCATGCTGGGCGAGGAAACCCAGCCGGTGGTGGCTCCCGATTCCGGCGACCGCCGCTTCAAGGACGAGATGTGGCAGGAGAATGAAATCTTCGACTTCATCAAGCAGTCCTACCTGCTGTCGGCCCGCTGGATGCAGGGCATGGTGAAGAACGTCGAGGGCCTGGACGACCACACCGCCAAGAAGGTGGACTTCTATACCCGCCAGTTCGTGGACGCCATGGCGCCCAGCAATTTCGTGCTGACCAACCCGGAGGTGCTGCGCGCCACCGTGGAAAGCCGGGGCGAGAACCTGCTGAAGGGCCTGAACAACCTGCTGGACGATCTCGAGCGCGGCAAGGGCAACCTGGCCATCAAGATGACCGATTACGACGCCTTCAAGGTGGGCGACAACATCGCCGTCACCCCCGGCAAGGTGGTGTTCCAGACCGACCTGATGCAGCTGATCCAGTACGACCCCACCACGGAACAGGTGCTGGAAAAGCCGCTGCTGATCCTGCCGCCGTGGATCAACAAGTTCTACATCCTGGACCTGCGGCCCAAGAACTCGCTGATCAAGTGGGCGGTGGACCAGGGGCACACGGTGTTCGTCATCTCCTGGGTCAACCCGGACGAGAAGCTGGCCCACAAGGGCTTCGGCGACTACATGCTGGAAGGTCCGCTGGCCGCCATCGACGCCATCGAGAAGGCCACCGGCTCCAAACAGGTCAACGCCGCCGGCTACTGCCTGGGCGGCACGCTGCTGGCCTGCACCCTGGCCTATCTCGCCGCCAAGGGCGAGGACCGCATCGCCTCGGCCACCTTCTTCACCACCATGACCGACTTCAAGGAGCCGGGCGAGCTGGGGGTGTTCATCGACGAGGAGCAACTGTCGGCCCTGGAAACCCGCATGAACCAGGCGGGCTACCTGGACGGCCGCGACATGGCCACCACCTTCAACATGATGCGCGCCAACGACCTGATCTGGTCGTTCGTGGTCAACAACTACCTGCTGGGCAAGGATCCGTTCCCGTTCGACCTGTTGTACTGGAACTCGGATTCCACCCGCATGCCGGCGGCCATGCACAGCTTCTACCTGCGCAAGATGTATCAGGAAAACAGGCTGATCGAGCCGGGCGGCATCGAGCTCAACGGGGTCAAGATCGATCTCGGCAACATCAAGACCCCCATCTACATGCTGTCCACCCGCGAGGACCACATCGCGCCGTGGCAGAGCACCTACGCGCTCACCCAGCATGTGTCCGGTCCCATCAAGTTCGTGCTGTCGGCCTCGGGCCACATCGCCGGCGTGGTCAATCCGCCGGCCGCCAACAAGTACTGCTACTGGACCAACGCCAAGAAGCCCAAGAACCCCGAAGTCTGGCTGGCGGGCGCCACCCAGGTGGACGGCTCGTGGTGGACCGACTGGCAGAAGTGGGTCGAGAAGTTCGCCGGCAAGCAGGTTCCCGCCCGCGTGCCGGGCTCGGGCAAGCTCAAGGCCATCGAGGCCGCTCCGGGCTCCTATGTCCGGGTCAAGGCGGTGTAGTTCCTTATATCCGACCGGTCGGTCGAGAAAGGCGGCTCCTGCGGGGGCCGCCTTTTTTCTTGGCTTGCCGCCGGTTCAGGTTCCGAGGGCGGGCAGCGAAACGGTGAAGGTGCTGCCTTCCCCGGCGGTGGACTCCACCCGGATGGAGCCGCCATGGCGCTCGACGATCTTGCGGCACACCGCCAGGCCGATGCCGGTGCCCTCGAACTGCCCGCGGCCGTGCAGGCGCTGGAAGATCATGAAGATGCGCTCGAAATATTCGGGCTCGATGCCGATGCCGTTGTCGCGGATGGCGATGTCCCAGACGTCGCCCGCCCGCGTGGCCGTCAGGGTCACCACCGGCTGCCGGTCGGCGGCCCGGTATTTCAGCGCGTTGCCGATCAGGTTCTGGAACAGGCGGACGAGTTCCATGCGGTTGCCGTGGGCGGTGGGCATGGGGGTGGCGCTGGTCACCGCGGCGCCGCTTTCGGCGATGGTGGCCGACAGGTTGGCCAGGGCGTCGGCGATGACCTCGCCCAGGTCCAGGTCCTCCATCTCGCGGTCCGCATGGCCGATGCGCGAGTAGTCCAGCAGGTCGCGGATCAGGGCGTCCATGCGCCGGGCGCCGTCCACGGCGAAATGCAGGGATTCGGCGGTGATCTCGTCCAGCTTGTCCTTCAGCTGGCGTTGCAGCAACTGCAGGTGCCCGGTGATGGCCCGCAGCGGCTCGCGCAGATCGTGTGAGGCCACATAGGCGAACTGCTCCAGCTCGGCGTTGGAGCGCGCCAGGTCGGCCAGGGCCTTTTCCACCGTCTTCTGGGCATTGCGCTGCAAGGTGACATCGCGGGAGAACACCGCGACCCGGCGGATGCCGCCGTCCGCATCGCTGATGGGGTAGACGCGGTTGTCGAGGATGGTGCCGTCCCGTTCGTCATGGGTGTGAAGGGGCGTCCTGTCGTCCAGCACTTGGCCGAACTGAGCGCGGCGGGCTTCGGCCAGGGCGGGCGGCAGCCAGTCGAAGAAGTTGGTTCCCGCCATGGCCGCCGGCGTGCTGGCGAAACGGGCGGCCAGCGCCTCGTTGGCCGCCAGGATGCGTCCCTGGGGGTCGAGCAGCAGGGCGCCGTCGATGGTGGCGTTGAGCAGGGTCTTGGACAGTTCCTCGCTGTCCCTCAGGGTCTGCTCGATCTGCTTGCGCCTGATGATGCCGGCCAGGGTGTCGGCGACCATCTTCAAAAAGCGCTCCTCTTCCGCCTGCTGCTGGTGGCCATGGCCCACATAGGTGTTGAGCACGCCGAGCAGGTCGTTGCCGTTCATGATGGGGACGCAGTAATGGCCATGCTCGTGCATGTCCGCTACCTGGGTGTGGTGGCGTTCGTCCACATGGGCGGCGAAGACCACCTCGCGCCGTTCGGCGGCGGTGCCGCACAGGCATTGACCGAGGTTGATGGTCGCGCAGCTGCGGATGATGCCCTGCGACAGATTGTGCTCGGCCGCCAGCCGCAGGGTCTGGCCTCCGGGCTCGCTGAGGAAGATGCTGCCCCGTTCCTCCAGGTTGAGCCAGGGCAGGTTGAGGATTTCCACCAGGGAATCATGGAGGATGTCGCCCAGCGGCCGGTCCTCGAGGGAATGGCGGAGCATGGCGCCCAGCGCGGTGGTCACCGCCAGATTGCGGGCGGCCTCGGTCTCGGCCCGAACGCGTCGGGCGATGTCGCGGAACAGGGTGACCGCGCCGGTGATGCGGCCGTTCTGGATGATGGGGGCGCTGGTGAACTCCACCGGAATGGGGGTGCCGTCGCGCCGCCAGTGGACGTCGCGGGGAATGTGGCGGGTGTTGCCGTCGTGCAGGGTCTGCCACACCGGGCAGGCGACCGCGGGGAATTCGCTGCCGTCCGCCCGGTGATGGTGGACCTCTTCATGCAGGTTGAGGCCGATTCCCTCGTTCTCGCCCCAGCCCAGCATGCGCCGCGCCGTCTGGTTGATGAAGGTGATCCGTCCTTCGGTGTCGACACCGCAGATCCCTTCGCCGGCCGAGCCGAGGATCAGCTCCAGGCGCCGGCGGGCCTCCTCGGTCTGGGCATGGGCGTCCTCGATGGCCAGGGCGGTGCGGTGACGGTTGTGCCAGCCGCGCAGGAACAATGCCGCCATGGCCAGGCTCAGCAGTGAAAAGGCGGCTGCCAGCGCCGTCAGAATGCGGATCTGCCGGTTCCAGTCGGCGAGATAATCCTCCTCGGCCAAGCCGACGACGATCCACAGGGGCAGTTCGCCCACCCGGTTGACGTGGACGCTGCGCTTGATGTTGTCGATGCCGGAATGGGCGTGGTAGGCCGCCCTGTCCGCCCGGGATTCGATCACGGCGCGCAGTTCCGGCGATGGCTTGGGCGCCTTGGCCACCACGCCGCCGGGGCCGTCCAGGTCCGGGGTGCGGGCCAGGGCCGACGGCCCGTCATCCCACAGGCTGACCACGCCGTTGGGGCCGACATTGATGCTGCCGAAGCTCTGGGTCAGGCGATCCAGCGGCACCGCCACATGCACGTCCCCGGCGAAGGATCCGTCCGGGTGGTCGAGGCGGCGGCTCAGCGTGATGATCCAGGTCTGGGCGGCGCGGCCCAGCACCGGCTTGGAGATCACCAGCCCGGCATTGGGATCGTCCCGCATCCTGATGAATTGTGGCCGGTCGGCGATGCTGGCCTGGGCCACCTTGATGCCGGTCACCCCGTGGCGGATGATCCCGGCCTCGTCCACCACCCGCAGGCCCAGCGCCTCGGGGAGGCGGGAATCGTGGCGGCGCAGGACCTCTTCCAACTGGGCGGCATCGATGCCGCCGGCCCGTTCCTGGCGGGCGATCTCGTCGGCCACCGCCAGAAGGGTGATGTCGATCTTGGTGATGGTGCCCAGCAGGCCGGCCCGCAGCACGGTGGACAGGTTCTCGACCAGTTGGTCGGCCTCTTTCCTGTGCCGTTGCTGCCCGACATTGACGATGATTGCGATGGCGGCGGCGATGATGAGGTTGAGCGCCAGGAGCGCCGCAAGCAGGCGAAAGGCCATCTTCCGTGTCTGCAACACGATCTCGCCGGGCGATTTGTGCCCGGCATCGTGAACGTCAGGGTTTGGTCTGGAAGCGGTCGTCATTATGCCAAACGCCATACGAAAGCTGATAAAAGGATAATGGGGCGCCGTGGCGCGGGCAAGGGATTATACGTATTTTCGGGCAAGTTGTTGCTGAAAGTGCGCCTGTTTGACGAAATGTGACCGGGGTCAATAATTGGCGATGGCGCAGGACTGGCCCTTGCCGCGCAAGCTTCGGCACAGGGTTTCGGCGTCGGCGCCCGACAGGGGGCCGGCCATCAGGCGGTAGGTGGTTCCCAGGTCGGGAATGTCGGTTTTGACCGCCTTGAACTCCAGGGGCGCCAGTTCCGGATATTCCTTTTTCAGGGCCTCGACCGCCTTGTCGGTGGTGGTGGGCGACGCCATGGACAAAAGGTGCAGCCCCAGCGTGCCCTTGGGGTTGAACGGCACCGTGCCGCCGGGGATGTCGCCGGGCCTGGTGGCGCCGGGAACACCGCCATCGGGGGCGGCTCCGCCGGGCAGGGTCGGCTTCTTCCTGGGCTTCTTCTTGGGCGGCGGGGGCGGCGGCGGCGCATTGGCCAGGTTCCGTTCGGCGGCGATGATGGCGGCCATCTCCCGCTGGAACTCGTCGTGTTCCACCAGACCCAGGCGGCCCAGATCCTCGGCGCGGCGCCGCCCGGTGGCCAGGGCTTCCTTTTCCAGCCGGGCCGGCGGCGCCCGCAGCACGGGCTCGGCGGGCAGCAGGCTGTCCATCAGGAAGTCGCGTTCGGCCTGGCGGACCGAGGCCGGCTGGCCCGCAGAGGGCACCGACAGGCGGGACAGGCGGTCGGCAAGGTCGCGCAGCGCCACCGGCCGGCCCAGGCCGGCGGCGGGCGGCGGGGCGGAAAAAGGCAGCAGGGCGCCGATATTGGCGGCGCGCCGGGTTCCGGCCTCCTCGGGCGTGACCAGCCCGGCCTCCACCAGCTGGCGCAGCAGCAGGAAGCGCTGGGCCTCGGGGTCGGCGGCGATGAAGGCGGGGACATTGAGGCGGATCTCGGGATAGCGGACCGGTTCGCGTGCCATTTCCTGCGGCGGCGACGGCCAGGATTCGGCGGGGGGCGGAACACCGACCACGCCGCCGCATGACGCCAGCGCCGACAGCATCGCCAGGAGCGAAGCGATACGCGATGCACCACGCGGCATTACCGTTCCCCTTGAAATCCCATGCATGAAGGGTATGCGCTCGGCCGGCAATGTCAACCTCCGGTACGGCGTGCTAGGGTGGCCGGACCGTTGAATTGAGCTGGGGGCTTGGCATGACCGGAACGGCTTCTGCCCGCTACGACGCCGTGGCGCGGATCCTTCATTGGGTGATGGCGGCGGCCATCCTGGCCCTGTGGGTGATCGGGCACATGATCGACGTCCTGCCCAAGGGGCCGGTGCGGTCCGAGGTGATCGGCCTGCACAAGGCCATCGGGGTGATTCTGCTGGTGATGGCGGTGGCGCGGCTGGCCTGGCGGCTGACCCGGCCCCAGCCGCCGCTGCCCGCCACCATGCCGGCGGTCGAGCGCCTGATGGCCTCGGCCGGGCATGTGGGTCTCTATGTGCTGATGGTGCTGATTCCCCTGGATGGAATCCTGCTCAGCCAGAGCGCCGGCCGCGAGGTCTCGGTGTTCGGCCTGGTGCTGCCCGTGCTGGTGGGCAAGGACGACGCCCTGAAGGGGATGCTGAAGGGCGGCCATGTGGCCTTGGGCTGGATTCTGGCCGTGGTGCTGGCCGGGCATGTGGCGGCGGCGCTGCGCCACCGTTTCATCCTCAAGGACGACATCATGGCCCGTATGCTGCCGGGACGCTGAGGAGCGGCCGGGGCGGGGCGTTTTCCCCGCCCCGGCTTCGCGCCTTACACCTGGGCGTGGGCGAGGTCGCCGCGCAGAACGCGGCCGGAATGGACGGCTTCGGCCATCACCACGATGGTCTCCACCACGTCCTCGAAATCATCCATGCGATCGGTGTTGATGGTCAGGTCGAACTGGCTGGCGTCGGACAGGCGCGAGCCGAACGCCTCCCACACGAACTTGCCGCGCCGGTGGTTGAGGTCCTGGGCCTTGGCCAGCAGGTCGGCCTCGTTACCGTGGCCGGCGGCCGCCATGCGCTTGGCGCAGACTTCGGGGCTGCCCGCCACCCGGACCCGCAGCGCGCATTCGCCCGCCAGGATGATGTGGGCGCCGCGCCCGACGATGACGCCGCCCAGACGGCCCAGGCTCATCACCACCTTGATCAGGGTGTCGCGGTAGGCGTCGGGGCTGATGTCCTTGCCCGAGAACAGGCGGTAGAGCCACATGTCCTTGGCGCGGCCGAAGCCTTCGTCCAGCAGCCGCACGATGGCCGGGTCGTCGTTCAGGCGGCCCGACACCTCGCGCAGCAATTCCTCGTCGTAAAGGGGCAGTTTCAGGCGCTGGCACAGGCGGGTGGCGATGACGTCTCCACCCGAGCCGAAATCGCGCGACAGGGTGATCACCGGCTGGCGGGGGCGCAGGTGCTCGCCTTGGCGAGGTACGGTGGCGACCTCGGCCATGGCGGAGATTACGGAAAGGATATTGGTCGTCATGGAAGCCTCCCTGCGGAATGCCTACCTATCGGCCATGATACGCCCAAGACGAAGGGGCCGCCATCCCCCGCGTGGAGAAGGCGGCCCCGGCAAAAACGCGGTTGCCCTGTCGTGGGCGGTGTCTAGATCCGGTAGCCCAGGCGGATGCCGCCCCAATGGCGCCCCTGTACCATGATGGGGGAGGAAACGTCCTTCATCATGATGAACTGCCCGCCGCCCATGTCGCGGCGATAGGTCTGCAGCAGGAAGGGCTTGGTGTTGCGTCCCGCCGACAGGCCGGTGCGGTCGTTGAACATGCGCCGGTTGCGGCAATTGGCGTTGTTCCACACGGGGTCGGCGCCCTGGGGGTGCGACACCTTCTTGTTGTGGGTGGCGATATAGCCGTTGCGGTCGATGGTGACGCAAAAGGCCACGCGCGAATCGAGGCCCAGCAGCGGTTCCTGGATGTCGGGCAGCACCTGGTCGGTGAAGGCGACATAGCGCGAGGTGTGCTGTTGCGGGTTGGTGCCGGCGATGGGCTGGTACGCCTCGTCGAACAGGTCGGAGATGGAAATGCGTCCGGAGGTGACGCCCTGCTCGAACAGGGCGGACACCTTGCGGGCGGCGTCCTGGATGGCCTCGATGAACGGTGTGTCGGCGGTGCGGAAGCCCGAGGCGGCGATATAGCCCATCAGCTCCTCGGAATTGCCCAGGAGCGAGGCGATGCGCTCGTCGGCCTTGCGCAGGCTTTCGCTGGTCATGGCGATGCCTTCGAAGAACTTGTCGATCTCGCCGATCACGTCGCCGCACTGGGTGAGCGAGGCGGAGGCGGCCTGGGAGATGTCGCCCACCTTGCTTTCCACCGATTCGATGACGTTGCCGAACACCGAGACCGCTTCGTTGATGACGCCGACGCCGGACCCTACCGAATCGGCCATCTTCAGGGTGTCGGTGGAGGTTTCGATCAGGTCGGTGACCGAGCCCGACAGCTTGTGGACGGTGTCGTCGATGCCGCTGGTGACGTCGGCGGTCTGGCGCGCCAGGGTCTTGACCTCGGTGGCGACCACCGCGAAGCCCTTGCCCGCCTCGCCGGCGCGCGCCGCCTCGATGGTGGCGTTCAAGGCCAGGAGATTGGTCTGGCGCGCGATCTTCTGGATGTTGCGCGACATGGTGCTGACCTCGCCCAGCGCGCCTTCCAGGCCCTCCAGGCGTTCCTCGATGCCCTGGACCGCGCCCACCAGCTGGTTGACGCCCGACAGCGCCTCTTCCACCGTGCGCAGTGATTCCGAGGATTGGTGCCCGGCCTGAATGGTCATGTCGCGGGTCTCGCGCCCGGCGGTGTCGATCAGCCCGATGGTCTCGGCCATGGTGTGGGCGATCATCTTCAGGTGGCCGAACAGCTCTTCCTGATGTTTCACGAAGCGGGTCAGGCCGTCCATGGTGCCGGCGATGTCGGCGACCTCGAGGCTGAGACTGTCGATCTGCTTCAAAACCTCGGTGGCGAACGAATCAATACGCTCCGCCGTCGGGGAGGCCCCGTCGCGCTCAGCCGTCATTCCGCTTTCTCCCAGAGTACAATTCACCCATTTTACGGCGCCTCTTTTGGGCGCCTTTATTAATTGGGTTTCAATAAAACCTATTGCCAGGGTATGCGTCAACGCCTGCGTTCAGACAAAATCAGGCCATTTGGTATGAGGCGTGGGCGCTAAGCGGATGAATCTCCGTCCTCATCGGCGAATTCGCCCGCCTGATCTTCGCCTTTGGATTTTACAGGCCTGTTCTTTACCGGATTGGAAAAGCGGAAGCGTCCGGCCAGCACGCAGCCCTTCATGCCCGGATCGCAAGGCCGTCCGGCCACCCGCGTGCAGGTGCCGTGATCATCGTGGGGGCAGCCCCATCCGCTCATGTGGCCTCCGTTTCGTTGCGCTCAGTGTAGCATGGCGGCGGTCAGGCGCGCTGACGCTCGTCAAGAGGTACGGGCGTCAAGAGGTACGGGCGTCAAGAGGTACGGGCGTCAAGGGCCTGGGCCAGGGCGCAGAATCCCTCGACCGGGATTTCCTCGGCCCGGGCGGTGGGGGCAAGGCCGGTGCGTTCCAGAAGATCCTCGGGGTTCCCCAAGGATTTCAGGCTGGAGCGCAGCATCTTGCGCCGCTGGCCGAAGGCGGCGGCGGTGACCCGTTCCAGGGTGGCGAAGCGGGCCGGCGCCAGCGGTTCGGCGCGCGGCACCAGTTCCACCACCGTCGAGGTGACGGCGGGCGGCGGCGTGAAGGCCCGGCGATCCACGTTGAACAGCGGGCGCACCTCGCACAGCCACTGGGTGATCACCGACAGGCGGCCGTAATGGTCCGAGCGGGGCGGCGCGGCCAGGCGGTCCACCACTTCCTTCTGGAACATCAGGATCAGGCGCTCGAACGCCCCGGCGCGCTTCAGCCAGCCCAGCAGCAGGGCGGTGGAGATGTTGTAGGGCAGGTTGGCGACGATGCGGCGCGGCGCCTCGCCCAACTCGGCGGCGTCGATGGTCATGGCGTCGGCGGCCATGATCTCCAGGCGGCCGGGATAGGCTTCGGCGATTTCGTTCTGGATGGCGATGGCGCGGTCGTCGCGTTCGATGGCGACGACGTGGCGGGCCCCGGCATCCAGCAGGGCGCGGGTCAGGCCGCCGGGACCCGGCCCGATCTCGATCACCGTGCCCACCGAAAGGTCGCCGGCCGCCCGGGCGATGCGCCCGGTCAGGTTGAGGTCGAACAGGAAGTGCTGGCCCAGCGACTTGCGGGCATCGAGTCCGTGGCGGGCGATGACGTCCCTCAGCGGCGGCAGTTCAGCCATGGCGCCTGGCCCGGTTGGCGGCGATGGCGGCGGCCATGGACAGGGCGGCCAGCAGGCTGCCGGCATTGGCCTTGCCCGTTCCCGCCAGGTCGAAGGCGGTGCCGTGATCGGGCGAGGTGCGCACCACCGGCAGACCCAGGGTGACGTTGACGCCGCCGTCGAAATCGATGGTCTTGATGGGGATCAGCGCCTGGTCGTGGTACATGCACAGCGCCGCGTCGTAGCCCTGGCGCGCCCGCGGGTGGAACAGGGTGTCGGACGGCAGGGGGCCGAAGGCGTCGATTCCTGCGGCCCGCAACTCGGCCACGGCGGGGGCGACCATGTCCTCGTCCTCGCGGCCCATGGTGCCGCCTTCACCGGCATGGGGGTTGAGCCCGGCCACGGCGAGGCGCGGCCGGTCGATGCCGAAATCCACCTCCAGCGCCCGGGCGGTGACGCGGCCGATCTCGACGATATGGGCGCGGGTGAGCGTGCGGATGGCTTCGGCCAGTCCCAGATGGATGGTCACCGGCACCACCCGCAGTTGGGGGCAGGCCAGCATCATCACTTCCCGCAGGCCGGGGCGGCCCAGCAGGGCGGCCAGGAACTCGGTATGGCCGGGATAGGCGAAGCCGCCCTGATACATGACGTGCTTGTGGATGGGATTGGTGACCAGCCCCGCCACCTCGCCGGCCAGGGCCAGGGCGACGGCCCGCTCGATGGCTCCCTTGACCGCCGGAACATTGGCGGGGTCGGGCCTGCCCGGCTCGACCGCGACGGCCAGGGGCTGGTGCAGGACGGGAAGCGCCGTGGCGAAGACGGTTTCGGCCTGGGCGGGGGATGCCACTTCCTGAACGGGAACGTCGAGGCCCAGCCTCGCCGCCAGCCGCCGCAGCCGGCCGGCATCGTCGATCATGACGAAGGGCGGCACGCCGCCATCCGCCCGCCGGATCCAGGCCCCGAGCGCGATATCCCCTCCGATCCCGGCGGGCTCGCCCATGGTCAGGGCGAGAATGCTCACAGCCGGAAGTCGATGAAGGCGGCGCGGCGCAGGTCGCGGAGATAGCGGCGCGACATCATGTCCAGGCGCTCGTCCTCGATGATGTGCTTCATGGCCTCGCGGGTGGGCAGGCCACCCTCGGTGGCGCCTTCCTCGCGGGCGCAGACCATCACCACCAGCAGGGCGTCGCCAATATTCATGGGGGCGCTGACCTTATTGATGGGAAGTGCGCTCACCACGGGGCGCATGGCCGGCGGTAGAACGGACAGGGTCAGGCCTTCACGCACACCGGAGCGCTCGGAATTGAGTTTGCGTCCCATATCCTCCATCTCGCGGCAGGACTTGATCGACGCGGTCAGTTCCGCTGCCTTGGCCGCCAGTTGCTGGATCGGCGGGGCGCCGGCGGGGACGGGGAAGAAAACCTGGGCCAGGCTGAATTTGGGGTCGGACGTGGTGGTCTGGCCTGCCACCCGCTTGTCGATCATGGCCAGAATGGCGTAGCCGGAGCCGGTGCGGACCAGGGTGCTGACCTGTCCCTTGTCCAGGCGCATGGCCACGTCGCGGACGTCGTCATCGAGGGCCGAAGGCGCCATCCAGCCCAGTACGCCGCCATTGGCGGCCGAACCGCTTTGGGAGAACTGGCGGGCCAAGGCCTGGAAGGGGGCCCCGGCTCGCAATTGCTCGATCAGGCGTTCGCCCAGGCGCCGCGACTCCTCCTCCTGACGCGGGGATTCCACCGGCAGGAAGATTTCGGCCAGCATGAATTCCGGCTGGCCGAATTGCTGGCGGATATTCTCGATGCGCTCGGTGATCTCATCCTCGCCAACGCGAATGGTGGGCTGGAGCGAACGCATGATCAGCTTGACCCAGATGATGTCGGCCTTGACCTGATCCTTGACGGCGTCGGGATCGACACCGGCCTTGACCAGCGACGGCAGCAACGACCCTGGTGGCATCCGGTTCTGGTTCTCGATATTGGCCAGGCCGCGCATCACTTCCTCGGCGCCGACCCCGACCTTGAGGCGGGCGGCTTCCTGCGACTGCAGGCGCTCGTCGATCATCTTGCGCAGCACCTGGGGCACGGCGCGCCGCCGGTTCTCGATATTGTCGGGCAGGCCCGAGACGGTGATGGCCAGCTTCATCCGGGCGTCAAGGTCGCGAAGCGAGATGATCTCGTCGTTGACCACGGCGGCGATGCGGTCCACGTCCTGAGCCGAGGCTTGGCCAAGCGGGAGATGCGAGATCAGGACAAGGGTCAGGACGATTGCGGCGCGGGCCAGCATTCTCGGGTTACCTCCCACTAAAAGACGCTGACGGGCGCTTCGCCCAGCGACTTCAGGACCACGGTCAGACTCAGGTGATATCCGGACAACAGACCGCTGACGTCCGAGTGGTAGCGGTTGAAGGCCCCGATCACCGCGATGCATTCGTCGCTATACATGGAACTGGCGGTCCAGCTGACGGTACCGCCGTTGGCAGCCAGATCCTGCTGCAACAGGAACTGGTTCCGCCAATGCTGCGTCGTCGCCGAGCTCACGCCGTAGTTAATGTATTGGCGCTTGGGATAGATGTTGCTGGTGTTGCTGGCGCTGGGCGACAGCATGCCGTAATCGGTGCTGAAGGCCAAGGCGGGCGGACCGACGGACACTCCGGCCTCGTTACGCCGCACTTCCAGCGTATCCTTGTCGAGTCGAACCCGGTCGCGGATTCTGAAAAAGCCGACCGGCACGATATCGATCCGCCCCACATAGTCGGACAGGGTGTCCGCGAAGCCGCTGCCGGTACCGAATGTCGATGCCTTGTGCTGGCGCCATCCCTGTGCCGCCTGAGCGATGATGGCGCCGCCGCGGGTCGGGTAGGCCGCCCAGCGCAAGCCATACGCGCCGCGCACGCCGCCTTCCACCTGGTCGAGGCCGGGCAGGCGGTTGGGGCGCATGATGTTGGTTTCGTCCAGTTCGAAGCCGACGGAATCCTCGTTGGGGATGCGTTCATCCGTGCCGGAATTGGGGCTTGCCGCCACCATGGCCATGGGCTCGATGACCTGGGTCACGGTTTTGCCCGGACGGCTGAAGGGGTATCGCCAGTTGACGGCCACCTCGGGGATCGCGCGGCCGGTGCTGCCCGAATTCTTGCTGATTCCGGTCAGGTGATTGGCGTGATAGCCGTCGGCGCGCATGGAGGTGGATACGGTGTAGACTTGTCCGTCGGGAGAGATGAGCGGCAGATTCCATGCCACCTTGGTGGACAGGCGCTGGGCCTGGGTGCCGACATCGCGCGTGTAGGCGAGAACGTCGGAATCGGTGGACCAGTAGCTGCCCGCCCATCCCGGCGCGCTGATGGTGCTGTAGACCATGTGCGGTAGAACCACGGGGGACTTGCTGGAATCCTCGATGACTCTTTTGCCCTGGAAGGACATGGCTTCCATCATGGCGTAGCCGCGCCGGCTGAACCCCTCCACATAGGGGCGGTTCATCAGCCAGGGGCGGTCTTCCTCGGTCCGGACCCGGTAAAGCGAGCGGTAATTCAGGTCCGACTGATGCTGAATCTGCCACCCGGCCCGCCAGGTGCGGTCCAACTCCACCAGGCCCTTGGATTCCAGGTGGCCGCGAATATCGCCGGTGCTCTTGTCGGCGGTGATGCTGCCCGTGGAGATCGCCTCGCCATGGACACCGCGCCAGCGGTGCTGGCCCGACAGATGCACGCGCCGCAGCACCGATCTCGGGACATCCTTGTCCGGCGAGTCGATCTTGCTGATCTGGTCGAGCATGAAGCGTGGGGTGAGCGTGAAGTCCTCGTTCTCCGAGACGACCTGATAGTAAGGCGTGGCGATGGATGGGCCGAGCGAGCTGTTCATGCCGAAAATCGGTGCCAGCATGCCGCTCTGGCGCTTGATGGTCGGATCGGGATGGGACATGTAGGGGGTATAGGCGACGGGGATGCCCTTGATCTCCAGCCAGGCGTCGCGGTACTCCACCTGCGCCTCGGCCTGGTTGTGGGTGACCCGCTGGGCCTTGACCTGCCACAGGGGCGTGGCGTCGGGCTTGTCCTTGCAGGGCTCGCAGGCGGTGTAGACGGCGCGGTCGAAATCCGTGCGGTCGCCGCCCACCCGCTGGGCGCTTTGCGCCGCCATGCGGGAGTTGTCGGCCAGGATGGTGCGGATATCCCGGGCGACGCCGTTCTTGAAGTCGCCGGTCAGCTCGAAATAGTCGGCGTGGGTGACCTCGCCCGAGGGCTCGGTCAGCACCACGTTGCCGGACGCGCCCATGACGTCCTGCTTCATGTTGTAGCTGACCGTGTCGGCGGTGATGGTCCGGCCGTCATGCATCATTTCGACGCGGCCCTTGGCGGTGACCACGTTGAACTCGCGGTCATAGATCACCTGGTCGGCCACCATGTGGACCGGCTCGACGCCGTCCTCGGTGGTCTTGAGGCCGCGCATGGCCCGGGGGATGACCCTGGGGGGGCGCTTCAGGCCGACGGCGTCGCCGCTTTCATCCTCGCCGCGCATGATGACCGAGGCGCGCTCCATGGCCCGCGAAGCGGACCGCTGGATGTTGGCCGCCGGGGTGGCGTCCGCCCGGATGGCCGGTTGAGCCGCGGCCGGGGCGGGCTTCGGCGCGTTCTGGACGGTGGCGGGTTCGGCGGCGATCGTGGTCGGGGGAAGGGGGCGGCTGCGCGGCGGCGGCGGCGCGGCGGGCTCGTCGTCGCCCCAGGCCTGGCCCCACGACCCGGTTTCGGGATAGGCGGCGCCCATCTCGGTGACCGGCAAGGGCTGGGCGGCGCGGGTCGGAGCCGCGGCGGCGGGGGCCGCCGGGCGGCTGGGCAGGGCGGCGGCAGGCGGCGGCGGGACATAGCCCGGAGCCGCCTGGGGGACGGGGCGCGGACGCTGGGGTGCCGGGGCGCGGGCGGCGGCGGGGTCATCGTCGCCCCAGGCCTGTCCCCAGCTTCCCGCCTCGGGCCAGGCCTTCTGTTCGACGACCACGTCGGCGCGCGCCGGCATGGTCAGCGCGGTGGAGGCCGACAGCAGGGAGATGAGGAGAAGATGGCGGGACGACGGCACGGTGGTCACTCTTTCGTCTCGTCACGCGGCGCTTGGGGCCGGCGCGGTCCGGCGGCGCGGCCACGGCGGGTGGGCCAGGACCCACAGGCCCAGCGCGATGGGAAGGGCGGCGTTGATGTAGATGAACGGGACGAAGGCCAGATTGCCCGACGACAGGTTCGAGGCGCCCAGCGCCATGGCCTGGACGGCGACCATCAGGGCGGTGGCCACCATCACCTGCATGGTCTGGCCGCGCCGGTCGAATCCCGAGGTCAGCAGCACGGCGGCGGCCAGCAGCGGAAAGGCCAGGCTGTAGAGCGGCGAGGCGAGGCGGGAATGCAGCTCCGACTTGAACCGGCGCAGGTCCCCCTTGTTTTCCATGCTGTCATCCATGGCCAGCAATTCCAGGGTCGAGCGCTCGCGGGCATCGCGGAAGCGGTCGGGCTTGTTGCCGGTGGCGGTGTTGAAGTCCACGGTGTAGTTGTCGAAATAGAGCAGCGACAGCTTGCCGGTGCCCGGCGTCACTTCCTGGCGGTTGCCGTTGACCATCAGCACCCGGGGCCCCTGTTCGGTGTAGACCAGGGCGCCGCGCTCGGCCATCAGGGTGACCGGCTTGTTCGGGTGGCGCTTGTCGTGGACCAGGAGGCCGGTCAGCTCGCCGGAGGGCGTGCGCGCACGGACATAGATGGTCAGGCCCTCGCCGAACTTGTTGAACATGCCTTCCTGCAGCAGCACGTTGCCGATGTCGTTGCGGATGGTCCACTGCATCTCGTGGAAGCTGCGCACCGTCATGGGGATGATCCAGCAGCTCAGCAGATACCCCACGGCGCTCACCGCCAGTCCGAGGAAGATCGCCGGCCGCGCCAGGGCCAGATGGCTGAGGCCCGCGGCGCGCAGGACCACCAGTTCCCGGTCCGCAATCAGCCGGTTGTAGGTGAAAAGCACTACGGCGAAAAGGGAAATCGGGATGATGACCACCAGGAAGCCCGGCATCAGAAGGATGGTGAGCTTGAGGAAGGCGCCGATGGACAGGCCCTTGTTGACGATCATCTCGACGAAGCGCAGCGACTGGGTCAGCCACAGGACGCAAGCCAGCGCGGCGGAGACGAAAATCATCCCCACCAGCATCTGGCGCATCATGTATCGCGTGATCCCCGACATGGCGCGGGATTATAGACACGTGGCCTGCGGCGGAACAGCGAAAGGTGAGAGCTTGGGGCGATATTCGGCTGGGGTCAGCGCAGGATCTTGCCCGGGTTCATCAAACCCTCGGGATCGAGCGCGTTCTTGACGCGGGCCATCAGGTCCAGGTCGATGCCTGGCTTGTAGTGGGCCAGTTCCTCGACCTTGAGCCGCCCGATGCCGTGCTCGGCCGAGATGGAGCCCTCCATGCCCACCACGATGTCGTGGACGATGCGGTTCATCTCTTCCCAGCGGGCCAGGAAGGCCGCCTTGTCCGTACCTGCCGGCTGGGTCAGGTTGAAGTGGGTGTTGCCGTCGCCCAGATGGCCGAAGGGCACCACGCGCACGCCGGGCATGGCCGCCTCGACCGCGCTCGTGCAGCGGCGGATCATCTCGGGCACCCGCGAGGTGGCGACCGCGACGTCGTGCTTGATGGAGCCGCCTTCCTTTTTCTGGGCCTCGGGGATGGCTTCGCGGATGCGCCAGAAATCGGCGCGCTGGCTTTGGCTTTCGGCGATCACCGCGTCGGTCGCCAACCCGTCCTCGAAGGCCCGGGCCAGCACCTCCTCCAGGGTGTCGCGCAGGCCGCCCGGCCTGGACGACGACAGCTCCAGCAGCAGCATCCACTCATGGGGGGCGGCGAAGGGATCGCGGACGCCGGGCACGTGGCGCAGGCCCAGTTCCAGGCCGATGCGCGGCACCAGCTCGCAGGCGGTGACCGCATCGCCGCTGGCCGAACGCGCCCGGGCGAACAGGGGAAGTGCCGCCTCCAGGTCGGACAGCGCCACCATGGCGGTGGCCACCTCGCGCGGGCGGGGGAACAGCTTCAGCACGCAGGCGGTGATGATGCCGAGCGTCCCCTCGGCGCCGATGAACAGGTGTTGCAGCGCATAGCCGGTATTGTCCTTGCGCAGCCGCTTCAGGCCATTCCAGATCCGGCCGTCGGGCAGCACCACCTCCAGGCCCAGCACCAGATCGCGGGTGTTGCCGTAGCGCAGCACGTTGGTGCCCCCGGCATTGGTCGAGATGTTGCCGCCGATGCGGCACGACCCTTCCGCCCCCAGGCTCAAGGGGAACAGGCAATCGGCCTCCGCCGCCGCCTGCTGCAGGCTGGCCAGCACGCAGCCCGCCTCGGCGGTCAGCGTGAAATCCACGGGATCGACGGCCCGGATACGGGTCAGGCGCTCGGTGGAGATCACCACGCTTCGCCCGTCCTCGGCCGGCACGCCGCCGCCGCACAGCCCCGTGTTGCCGCCCTGGGGCACCATGGGAATGCCGGCGTTCGCGCAGGCCTTGACCGCCTCGGACACCTCGGCGGTGGAGCCGGGGCGGATCACGGCCAGCGCCGCGCCGCGATACAGGCCGCGCTCCTCCACCAGATAGGGCGCGAGGTCGGCGGCGTCGGTGATGACGTTGCCGGGGCCGACGATGGCGGCGAGGGCGGCGAGAATGCTCACGACGGGCTCCGTGGTGCGGCGGCGCGCCGCAGGCGGTCGTTGATGGCCAGGCCCAGGCCCTTTTCCGGGATGGGCATCACGGCGATGCCCCGGTAATCGGGGCGGTCCAGGGCGCGCAGCATGGCGAACAGATGGGCGGCGGCCTCGGACAGATCGCCCTTGGGCGACAGGTTCAGCACGCTGTCGGGGGCGGGGCCGAAGCCCAGCAACGCCTCGCCCGGCTCGGCCGCGTGGGCGTTGAGCCGGACGGGGAGGGCGGGGGCGTAATGGCTTTCCAACTGGCCGGGCGAGCGCGGCGCCTCCGGCGTCTCCAGGGCGCGGCGGATGGGATGGCCGAGTGCCGCCTCCAGCTCCTCGGCGGTGATGCCGCCGGGGCGCAGCAGGGTGGGGGGCTGTTCCGACAGGTCCAGCACGGTGGATTCGACGCCGACCCGGCAGGGGCCGCCGTCCAGCACCATGGCGATGCGGCCTTCCAGGCATTGGGCCACATGCTCGGGCCGGGTTGGGCTGACGCGGCCCGAGCGGTTGGCCGAGGGCGCCGCCAGGGGCCGCCCCGCCGCCTTGATCAGGGCCAGGGCGACGGGATGGTCGGGCATGCGCACCGCCACCGAATCGAGCCCGGCCGAGGCCAGTAGCGACACCGGCGAATCGGCGCGGCGCTTCAGCACCAGGGTCAGCGGACCGGGCCAGAAGCGCTCGGCCAGACGATGGGCGTCGGGGCAAAGCTCCACCAGGGCGGCGGCCTGCTCCAGGCTGCTCACATGGGCGATCAGCGGATTGAAGCTGGGGCGGCCCTTGGCCTTGAAGATGGCGGCCACCGCCGCATCGGACGTGGCGTCGCCGCCCAGGCCGTAGACCGTCTCGGTGGGAAAGGCCACCAGCCCGCCCTCGGCCAGCACGCGCCCGGCCCGGGCGATGGCGGCGGGGTCGGCGGGCAGGACGGAAACGGGCACGGGCTTGCTCATGCCCGGACCATAAGCCATTCCCGGCCCGGCGGGGAAGGGGGGCGTTACTGCCCCGCCACGGTGTTGAGCGCCCGGATGAAGGCGCCGAGGCCGGAGCGCCGCACCGGGACGAAGGGCTTTTCCCAACGGCGGCACAAACGCTTGACCTCGTCGTGGGCGCCGTGGCTGACGCTGTCCACCGGGAACAGCACGGCGTCGGCGCGGCCGAACAGGGAATGCAGGCGGCCCATGCTTTCCTCGAAGCCGCCGTCGTGGTGGGCGAAGGTGCCGCCCGCCTCCTCCACCAGCCGGCGGAAGTGGGGCAGGTGCTGGTTGCGCCCGCCCACGAACAGGATGCAGCGGCCGCACAGATCCAGCCGCGCGCATTCCTCGCCGCATTGGCCCAGGCCATCGGTGGGGGCGGCCTGGGGCGCCAGGGTGTCGGCGAGCCGGGCTTCGGACAGGGCCAGTTCGTCCCGCATGTCGTTCAGTTCGCGGTTCAGGCGCTCGACCTCCTGCTCGCGATCGCGGGCCTGGGTCTGGACCCGGCGGGCCTCGTCCTCGGCCACATGGCGGAACGCGGTTTCCACGTCCAGCAGGTGGCGCAGCTCGCTGATCTGGCGATGAAGCTGTTCCATCTCTTGCGCCGCGCTGGCGGCATGGGCGAGGCGGCGCGATTCCGACGCCTCCTGGTCGAGCAGATGGCGCAGGTCGCGGATTTCGGCGTTGCGCCGCCCGATCTCGGTCTTCAGGCGCTCCTGCTGACGGCCGACCTTGGCCTCCAGTTCGGCCTTCTCGCGCTCCAGCTGGTGGATGGATTTGAGGTCGGCCCTGGCCGCCGCGCCCACCTGATGGGATAGCATGTGGACGTCGCCGAAGATGCGGCCGCGCAAGCCGTCGGTGGCGTCGGGGTGGCTCATCACCGCCCAGCAGGCCGAGGCCACGTCGCCCTTGGCCAGGGAGTCCTCCCACAGCTCGGCCAACGCGTCCTCGCCGTCGAGCGTCCTGGCGCGGCTGATGGCGGCGGCGTGCTTGCGGTCCAGCAGCTTGGAAAGCGCCTTGCCCACCAGCCTTTCCCGTGACGCCAGATGGATCATGCCGGTGTGGATCTCGTAGGGGCTGGGCTTGGCCGAGCGCATCTGTACCTTAAGCCGCGCCGCCGCCCCCTTCAGCTCGCCCAGGCTGAGGCAGGTGCCGATGATGGTGCAATGCCACTGGCTGTCGATCTCCCACAGCCGGGCGCGGCGGCGGGGAAACTCGACGGGTTCGGCGAAGGCGGGGTGGCATTGCTCGCACATGGGAAGGGCTCCTAAGATGCAAATGCGAATGACTCGCAATTTGAGTCCTCGGGGACCTTCCTGTCAAGCGCTCTTTGCCAGGCCGGTCGCTTCCAGCAGAGGTTCGACCGCTGAATTTCCCACCAGCATGGTGCTGTAGGAATCCATCATCTCGGCCCAGTCGTGGAACACGGCGAACAGGCCGGTGCTGATTTCCTCGCTGACCGTCACCGGATCGGGGGGCGGCAGGTCGAGGAAGGCTTCGGCCTCGCCGCCCTCGAAATGCACCTGCATGCCGCTGCGCCGCGCCAGGGCGACCATGGAGCGGTTGTCGGACAGGCACAGGGTGTACAGCTTCTCGGCCCGGCGGTTGCGGGCGAAGGCGGCGGCCTGGCGCAGCAGCTTGGAGCCGATGCCGTCGGTGCGGTGGCCCTCGTCAACGCTGACCCCCACCTCGGCCAGGGACCCGGTCAGCGCCACATGGGCGGCGCCCACCAGGTCGTCCCCGGCAAAGGCGGCCAGGATCAGGTCGCCCACGGCGATGGCGGCGACATAGTCCTCGATCACCTGATCGCCCACACCGGAGCGGGCGAAGCGCAGGCGCCGGTCCTCGGCCGAAAGCCGTTTCAGGTGGGCGGCATAGGCGGGACGTTCGTGTAGATAAAGTCTGCGGATCAGCATGGCCGACCTCCATCACATGGTCTGACCATGAGATGGGATGTTTATGCTGCGGTGCAACATAAACTTATGTGTCAAGGCCCGCATGGGGCCATGCGGATGGACTGATTCACCACCAAGGCACCAAGGGGACCTTTCAGATGTCGTCGTGCCCGGACTTGTTCCGGGCACCCACGCCCATCCGCAGGGACCATTGTTTCACAAGGTATCCCGGCGGATCCGCGTGGATGGCCGGGACGATGCCCGGCCATGACGGCGAAGTTGGGCGGTGCGGCCGGCTCTATTCTCTTGATGTCTTGGTGGTCGGCCCGGTTTCTCCCTATCCTCGCGTCGGTGGAGTGCGGCTGAACATCGCCCCAAGCGAAAAGGCCGCCGGACGGACCGGCGGCCTTTTCTGACGCTTCTTGCAGGGACGGTCCCGAGGGGCGGCGTCGCGCGCCGCCACAACCCCTTTGGGTTGTGAACCGTCTCCAAGTCACCGTACGTGCATTACGGCGGCTGTTAGGTGGCGGGAGTTCCCGTCACCCGAAAAGAATGGCGCAAAGCAGCCAAAAAAGCAAGGTGTTTTCCCTATGCCCATGGTTGGGCGAGGCTCCCTCATTGGGGGAATTATCCCCTTCCCCTGGCGATGAAGTCGGGGTTGAGGAATTTGGGCGCCTTGCCATAGGCCATGGGGCGGCCGTCGAAGGTGGTGACACTGCCGCCCGCCGCCAGCAGCACGGCGCTGGCCGCCGCGATGTCCCACTCGCTGGTGGGGCCGAAGCGGGGGTAGAGATCGGCGGCGCCCTCGGCCACCAGGCAGAATTTCAGCGACGAACCGGCGAAGCCCAGGGAAGCGCCGGGATAGCGCGCCATCCACTTGTCCAGGGCTTCCGGTTCGCGGTGGGAGCGCGACGTCATGACCACGGCGCCGGAAGGGGGAATGGGTCGGCAGGCGATGGGGCGGCGGCCCTGGGCATCCTCCTTGAAGGCGGTGGTTCCGGTCCCCGACCACAGCTCGGCCCGTGCCGGGGCCAGCACCACGCCCAGGACCGGAACGCCGTCGCGGATCAGGCCGATGTTGACGGTGAACTCGCCGTTCCTCTTGATGAATTCCTTGGTGCCGTCCACGGGATCGACCAGCCAGAAGGGGCCGGAGCCGATCTCGGGAATGCGCCCGGCGGCCACGGATTCCTCGGCCACCACCGGAATGCCGGGGGTGAGTGCCGCGAGGCCGGGCAGGATGATGGCCTCGGCCTTCTCGTCGGCCAGGGTGACCGGCGAGGAATCGGTCTTGTCGCGGACGGTGAAGTCCGAGTTGTAGACTTCCATGATCACCACGCCGGCCCGGCGGGCCAGGTCTTCCAGGGGGGCAAGCAGGGACGACAGGTCGGGGGGCAGGCTCATGCGCACGTTCCGGCAAGGATGGTCCACACCGCCAGCGGCGTGGCGGGCATGTCCATATGGCGGATATCCAGCGCGTTGCATAGGGCGTTGATCACGGCGGGCGCCGCGCCGATGGTCCCTGCCTCGCCCGCTCCCTTCAGGCCCAGGGGATGGGTGCGGCAGGGCACCTCCACCGTGGAAAAGTCGATGTCGGGGATGTGGGCCGCCCGGGGCAGGGCGTAGTCGATCAGGCTCGACGTCAGCGGCTGGGCGCTTTCCGGGTCATAGACCGCGTGCTCCAGCAGCGCCTGGCCGATGCCCTGCACCGCGCCGCCGACGATCTGGCCTTTCAGCAGCAGGGGGTTGAGCACCGTGCCCACGTCATCGACGATGGTGTAGCGGGCGATCTCCGTCTCGCCGGTGTCCGGGTCCACCTCAACTTCACAGACATGGCAGCCGTTGGGAAAGGTCGAGGCGGGGGGCTTAAAGCGCAAGCTGGCCGACAGGGGCGTCCCGGCCTCGGCCAGCACCTGGGTGAAGGTGACGGAGCCGCCCGCCGAACGGTAATGGCCGGACTCGAACTCGGCCCGCTCGGATTGCAGCAGGCGGGACGCCACGGGGCGCAGATGCTCGATGAAGGATTCCACCGCCGAGGCGATGGCGCCGCCCTGTTGCGACAGCGAGCGCGAGCCGCCGGTGCCGCCGCCATCGGCGATGCGCCTGGTGTCGCCCTGGACCACCCGGATGTTCGCCATCTCCAGGCCCAGCTCGGCGGCCACCATCTGGGCGTAGGCGGTCTCGTGCCCCTGGCCCGTGGATTGGGTGCCGACCAGGATTTCGGCCGTTCCGTCCGGCGCGATGGTCAGGGTTACGTCCTCGCCCGAGGTCCCGCCGCAGATCTCGATGTAATACGCCAGCCCGATGCCGCGACGCTTGCCCCTGTCTTCGCTTTCGGTTCTCCGGGTCTCGAACCCGGCCCAGTCGGACCGCTCCAGCGCCCGGTCCATCACCAGCGCGAACTCGCCGGAATCATAGGTGTGACGGCCGGGCGTGGCATAGGGGAAGGCATCGGGGGGAATGAAGTTGCGTTTCCTGATCTCCACCGGCGACAGGCCGCTGTCGCGCGCCGCCGCGTCCACCAGCCGCTCGATCAGATAGGCGGCCTCGGGGCGTCCGGCGCCGCGATAGGCGTCCACCGGGGTGGAATGGGTGTGAATGCAGCGCACCCGGGCGTGGAAGGCGGGGATGTGGTAGACCCCGGTCAGCATGCCGGTCCCCGCCAGGGTGGGGACGAAGGCGCCGTAATTGGAAATATAGGCCCCCAGGTCGGCCACGGTCTCCACCTGCAGGCCGAGGAATTTCCCATCGGCGTCAAGCGCCAGGCGCGCGCTGCTCACATGCCCGCGCCCATGGGTGTCGGTGAGGAAGCTTTCCGTGCGGTCGGCGGTCCACTTGACCGGTCGGTCGAGAATGCGCGCCGCCACCAGGGCCATGGCCTGTTCGGCGAAGGGGCTGATTTTCAGGCCGAAGCCGCCGCCCACGTCGGGCGTGATGACGTCGAGGCTTTCCGGCGCGATGCCCAGCACCGGGGCGAGGCGGTCCCTGATCTCGTGCACCCCCTGGCTTCCCGAAATCAGTTCCAGCCGTCCGCCCTCCAGCGGCCGGGCCAGGCAGGCGCGCGGCTCCATGGCGGTGGGCGCCAGGCGGTTGTTGACCAGGTCCAGCTCCACCACCCGGGCGGCGCGGGCCAAGGCCTCGGCCACTTGGGGAGCGTCGCCCATCTCCCAGACGAAGGCGTCGTGGGGCGTGGCTGGCAGCGGGTGGTAGTCCACCAGCACCGCCTCGGCGGCATCCTGGGCCTGGGCCAGGGTCTCGGCCACCACGAAGGCCACCGGCTCGCCGGCATGGCGCACCCTGGGGCCGGCGATGACGGGGCGGGGCGGCGGCGGGGGCGCGCCTTCGGGCAAGAAGCCGCAGACCATGGGGCCCACGCCCTGCTCCGCCATCTCGGCATGGGTGAGGACCAGCAGCACGCCGGGCATTTCGCGTGCGGCGGCCGCATCCACCGTGACGTCGGCGTGGGGCAGCAGTGAACGCACCACCATGCCGTATGACTGACCGGTCAGGTTGATGTCGTCGCCATAGCGTCCCCGCCCGGTGAGGAAGCGCTGGTCCTCGACCCGGGTACGGGATTGGCCGAAGCCGAAGCGCTTCACTTGCCGATCTCCACCGCCTGGAAGCGCGACGCCTTGAAGCCGGGCGACCAGTGATCCTTGGGCATGCCGGCCTTGGCCTTGAGGTGGGCGAGGAACTGGTGTTTGTCGGGCAGTTGCTCCCACACCGAGGGCAGGAACAGGGCGCGCTTGGCCCCGTCCTCGATGATCAGGCCGTCGATGCGGGGACGAAGCTGTTCCAGCATGTCTTCCTGGTCCCTGAAGGCCATGGGAACGGGGGGCGTTAACACCGACAGCGACAGGGAAAGGCCCTCCAGCTCCTCGGGCGCCAAGGGCGGGAAGCGCGGGTCCTTGAAGGCCGACTTGAAGGCGTTGTCCACCACGTCCTCGGCCAGCGGCCGCCAGGCGATCACCGAGCCGATGCAGCCGCGCAAGCCACCCCCTCGGTTGAGCGTGACGAACACCGCGCCGGGACGGGCCAGGATGCCGGGCCGATCCGAAGGCGGGGCGGCGGGCGCGCCGGTGTCCAGCCCGTGGCGGATGGAGGCCCAGGCCAGCTCGGTCAGCGCCCGTCCGGCGGCCTTGATCTCGTCGGCCTCTGTCATGCTCTCCTCCGTCTCGAACAGCGCCCAGGAGCCGTAGCCCACCACCCGGTCCTTGGGTCCGGCGGTATCGCCGGAATTGCGCACGTCCAGGGTGACGATCTCCAGAGCCCGGCGTCTGGCCGTGGTCAGCAATCCGCCTACCGGCAGGCGGCCGCAGGCGCCTTCGCGGGAAATGGCGGCGGGGTCCATGTGCTCGATGGCCGCCACCGTCCGGGCATCGGTGCCCCTGCACTGGTCGTAGGGCAGATAGTGGGACAGGTCGGTGGAGATGACGATCAGGGTTTCCGGCCCGCCCCACAGGGCGTCCAGCAGCCCGGCCACCATGTCGGGGCTGGCGTCGCCGATCACCACCGGCAGCAGGGTGAAGTCGCCCAGGGTGGCCTGCAGGAAGGGGACGTGCACCTCCAGCGAATGCTCCTGGGCGTGGGCCTGGTCCAGCACGCCGACCCCCGCCACGCCCGCCAGCCGCGACCAGTCCTTGTCCAGCGGTACCGCGCCCAAGGGCGAGGCCCATTGGTCGGCCGAGGACAGCGCCATGCCCTGGAACGCCACCCGATGGCTGGGGCCCAGCAGCACCACGCGGGTCCAGCTGCCCCGGAAGGGCTTGAGCAGGGCATAGGCGGCGGCCGCCACCGGCCCGGAATAGACCCAGCCGGCATGGGGCGCGATCAGCGCCTTCGGCCTTCTGCCCGCGCAAGGCGGGTGCACCGCGCCGTCGAGAAAGGCGGTGAGCTGCCGGTTGGCCTCGGCGAAATCGGCGGGATAGAACTGTCCGGCCACGGCGGTGGGGCGGATGGCGGTCATGACGGCCTCGGGCGCGAAAACGTGGTGGGGATATGGTACTCTTCCCCCATGACCGACGCCATCCAGGGTTCGCATTTTCCCGGACGCTACTGGCAGCGCCTGTCCGACGGGCGGGTGCAGTGCGACGTCTGCCCGCGCGAGTGCCGCTTGAACGACGGGCAGCGGGGCCTGTGCTTCGTGCGGGCCAATGACGGCGGCCGGATGGTGCTGACCACCTATGGCCGCTCGTCGGGTTTTTGCGTCGATCCGGTGGAGAAGAAGCCGCTCAACCACTTTTTGCCCGGCACGCCGATCCTGTCCTTCGGCACGGCGGGCTGCAACCTGACCTGCAAGTTCTGCCAGAACTGGGACATCTCCAAGGCGAGGGAGATCGACCGGCTGAACGATTACGCCGACCCCGACATGATCGCGCGGGCCGCGGTACAGCTGGGCTGCCGCTCGGTGGCCTTCACCTACAACGATCCCACCATCTTCCTGGAATACGCCGTGGACGTGGCCCGGGCCTGCCATGCCCGCGGATTGAAGACCGTGGCGGTGACGGCGGGCTACATCAAGCCCGAGGCGAGGCGGGAATTCTACGCCCACATGGACGCCGCCAACGTGGACTTGAAGGCCTTCACCGAGGATTTCTATCACCGCCTGTGCGGCGCCCATCTCGACGCGGTGAAGGACACCCTGGTCTACCTCAAGCACGAGACCAGGGTGTGGTTCGAGGTCACCACGCTCTTGATCCCCGGCGAGAACGACTCGCCCGAGGAGATCGACGCCCAGAGCCGGTGGATGATGGAGGCGCTGGGGCCCGACGTGCCGCTGCACTTTTCCGCCTTCCATCCCGACTGGAAAATGCGGGACCTGCCCCCCACGCCGCCCGCGACCCTCAGCCGGGCGCGCGCCATCGCCATGGGCAACGGCCTGAACTACGTCTACACCGGCAACGTCCACGATCCGGCGGGGGGCGGGACCTATTGCGCGGGCTGCGGCGCCCTGCTGATCGGGCGGGACTGGTACGAGCTGTCCACCTGGGCGCTGACCCCCGAAGGACATTGCCGCGCCTGCGGTACGCCCTTGCCCGGGCGTTTCGAGGGGGCGCCGGGCACCTGGGGCCGCAAGCGGCAGCCGGTCAGGTTCCAGCGCTGAGGTATTCCCTTTCCCGCCGGATGTGGTAAAGCTTGCCGCCTCTCGTCCGCATGGGTTTCTGGACATATGGTGAAGCGCTGGTTGCCGTGGGTGCTCAAGGGGCTGCTCTCGGCCGGACTGATCTGGTTCGCATTCCGCAATATCGACTTGGCCGAGGCCTGGAGCCGGGCCAAGACCATCGATCCCATGATGCTGACCGTGGCCCTTGCCCTGGGCATCGGCCAGATCGTCATCGGCGCGGGGCGCTGGTGGTTGGTCCTGCGGGCGCTCAAGGCCAGCTTCTCGGTGATCCAGGCCCTGCCCGTGTTCTATATCGGCGTCTGCTTTTCCATCGTCACCCCGGTGCTGGGCGACGCGGTCCGCATGTGGAAGGCGCGCCATTCCGGCCTGTCGCTGAAAACCAGCGTCAATTCCGTGATGCTGGAACGGATCACCACCATCCTGGGCCTGGTGCTGCTGGTCACCGCGCTCGAGCCCCTGCTGCTGGCCCGTGTTCCCGATGTTCCCGGCACCTGGGTCTTTCCGCTGCTGTCGGTGGCCGGTTTCGCCGGCATCGCCTTCATCAGCCAGCTGGACCGGCTTCCCGCCTCGCTGCACCGCTGGCGGGTGGTGCGCGGCCTGGTGCATCTGGCCGGTGACACCCGCCAGTTCGTGCGCCGTCTTCCGTTCAGCGTCGGCACGCTGGCCGTGGCCGTGTTCGGGCACGCCAACCTGGCCCTGATGGTCTATATCCTGGCGGTGGGGCTGAAGATCAACGTTTCGCTGCTCGATTGCCTGATCCTGTTCCCGCCGGTGATCCTGGCGCTGACCCTGCCCATCTCCATCGCCGGCTTCGGCCTGCGCGAGAACATCATGATCGTCGCCTTCGGCTGGGTGGGGGTCGAGGCGGGCTCGGCCGCCGTGCTGGGTCTGATGTTCGGCCTGACCAGCATCGTCACCGCCTTGCCCGGCGGCTTGATCTGGCTGATGTCGGGTGATCATCCCAAGCTGGATGAGATCGAGCACATCGAGGAAGAGGCCGAGATCGAGGCGGAAAAGGACGGAATGACGGGGTAACCCCCTTTCCTTCCTGCTTGAGCGCGCTACATTGGGACAAGTGAATTCCGTCCCAATGTCCTTCAAGCGCGAGGATGTCCATGAAGATCGCCTTTTCCAAGCCGTCGCAGCCCACCACCGGCGCCATCGCCGTCGGCATCCTTGAAGGCAAGGTGCTGACCGGCACCGCCCAGGCGCTGGATGCCCAGGCCAAGGGCGGCATAGCCCGCGCCATCGCCGCCTCGGGCCGCTTCGAGGGCAAGAAGGGCCAGACCCTGACGATCCTGGCTCCGGCCGGTCTGGAACTGTCCCGCGTGCTGCTGGTCGGCCTGGGCAAGGCCAAGGACCTGGATTGCCTGGCGGCGCAGGCCTTCGGCGGCACCGTGGTGGGGCAGTTGCAGACCTCGGGCGACGCGGACGTGGCCGTCGCGCTGGACGTCATTCCCGGCTCGCCGCTGTCGGCCGCCGAGTTCGCTGCCCAGGCGGCGCTGGGGGCGCGGCTGCGCTCGTACCGCTTCGACAAGTACTTCACCAAGCAGAAGAAGGAGGACAAGCCCTCCTTGAAGAAGCTGACCCTGATGACCGAGGCGGCTTCCGAGGCCAAGTCGGCCTTCGCTCCGCTCGACAAGGTGGCCGACGGGGTGTTCCTCACCCGCGACGTGGTTTCCGAGCCCGCCAACGTCATCCACCCGGAATCCCTGGCCGAAAAGGCCGAGGGCCTGAAGGAGCTGGGCGTCGAGGTCGAGGTGCTGGGCGAAAAGCAGATGAAGAAGCTGGGCATGGGCTCGCTCTTAGGCGTCGGCCAGGGCTCGGAGCGCGAATCCAAACTGGTGGTCATGCGCTGGCAGGGCGCCAAGGATAAGGGCGAGGCCCCGGTGGCCTTCGTCGGCAAGGGCGTCACCTTCGATTCGGGCGGCATCTCCATCAAGCCGGGCGCCGGCATGGAGGACATGAAGTGGGACATGGCGGGCGCCGGCGCGGTGATCGGCGCCCTGGCCGCCCTGGCGGGCCGGAAAGCGCGGGTCAACGCGGTGGGTGTGGTCGGGCTGGTGGAGAACATGCCGTCGGGCACCGCCCAGCGCCCCGGCGACGTGGTGACCTCCATGTCGGGGCAGACCATCGAGGTGATCAACACCGACGCCGAGGGCCGCCTCGTGCTGGCCGATGCGCTGTGGTACACCCAGGACCGCTTCAAGCCGAAATTCATGGTCGACCTCGCCACCCTGACCGGCGCCATCATCATCGCCTTGGGCAACGAATACGCCGGCCTGATGGCGTCCGACGACAAGCTGGCCGATCGCCTCACCGCCGCCGGCAAGGCGGTGGACGAGAAGCTGTGGCGTCTGCCCTTGGGCGAGTCCTACGACAAGCAGATCAAGTCCGACATCGCCGACATGAAGAACGTGGGCGGCCGCGAAGGCGGTTCCATCACCGCCGCCCAGTTCCTCAAGCGCTTCACCAACGACGTGGCCTGGGCCCATCTGGACATCGCCGGCATGGCCTGGAGCAAGAAGGACGCCGCCACCTGCCCGAAGGGTGCGACCGCCTTCGGCGTGCGCCTGCTGGACCGGCTGGTGGCCGATTTCTACGAGGAGAAGGGGGGCAAGTAGCCCTTGCGCATCACCTTCCGCTCTCCCCCCGCCACATTCGAAGGCGCCATCGCCGTCGGGTTGTGGCGGGGCCGCATCGCCACGCCATCGTTTGCCGCCCTGGACGGCGACGGTTGGCTGTCCCGGGCCTTGAAGCGCCTGGGCTTCGACGGCGATGCCGAGGAGACGGAGCTGCTGCTGGCCCCCAAGCCGCCGCTGACCACCCTGGTGGCGTTCGGGCTGGGCAAGGGGCGCAGGCTGAAGGCAAAGCGCCTGCGCCGCATCGGCGCCTGCCTGCTGGACGAACTGGACGAAAGCCGCGCCCGGTCGGCCACCGTCCTGCTCGACCTTCCCCCCGATCAGGTGGCCGAACTGGCCTACGGGCTGCGGCTCAAATCCTATCGCCCTCTGTCCAAGTACCGCACCAAGTACGATCCCGACGACGAGGACGACATTCCGCCGGTGCTGGAGCACGTGGCGGTCTGCTGCGCCCAGCCCGACGAGGCCGAACGGCTGTTCGCGTCCCACGAGGCGGTGGCCAGGGGGGTGTTCCTGGCCCGCGACCTCACCGACGAGCCGGGCAATGCGCTGGGACCCGACGAATTCGCCGGGCGGGCCCGCCTGCTGGGCAGCCTGGGCGTAGAGGTCACCGTGCTGGACGAGGACGCGATCGCCCGGCAGGGACTCAACCTGCTGGCGGGCGTGGGGCAGGGCAGCAAGCGGCCGCCGCGCCTGGTACTGCTGCGCTGGAAGGGGGCGGAGGGACGGCCGCTGGTGCTGGTGGGCAAGGGCATCACCTTCGATACCGGCGGCATCACCATCAAGGACGCCGAGGACATGGAGCTGATGAAGGCCGACATGGCCGGGGCGGCGGCGGTCATGGGTGCGCTGTGCGCCGTGGCCGGGCGCAAAGCCCGCGCCCATGTGTGCGGCGTGCTGGCCCTGGCCGAGAACATGCCCTCGGGCTCCGCCCAGCGCCCCGGCGACGTGGTCAAATCCTTTTCGGGCCGGACGGTGGAGGTGATCGACACCGACGCGGAAGGCCGCCTGGTGCTGGCCGACGCCCTGGCCTGGGCGGCGGAACGCCTGAAGCCCGCCGCCATGGTGGACATCGCCACGCTCACCGGCACCACCGAGGAATTGCTCGACGCCGAGTATGCCGGCCTCTACTGCAACGACGACGGACTGGCCCAGCGTCTGCTGCGGTACGCCAAGGCGGAGGAGGAACCGCTGTGGCGGCTGCCGCTGACCAAGGCCTGCGACGAGGACCTGAAGTCGGACATCGCCGATCTCAAGCACTGCGCCTGGGGTGACGTGCCCGACAACGACGACGCGGCCCGCTTCCTCGAGCATTTCGTGCCCGAAAGGCTGCCCTGGGCCCATATCGACATGGCCGGGCGCGAATTCGCCGACGAGGACGACCCGCTGTGCCCTGAGACGGCGACGGGGTATGGGGTCAGGCTGTTCGACGCCCTAGCGGGAGGCTGAGCGCGGCTTGGGCGCCGACTGGACGTCGTGGGCGATGGCCTGGAGCAGCAGCTGGAAGCCCAGGATGGTGGGCATGGCGGCCAGCATGACGGTGCCGGCGGTGCGCGGCACGCCCGAGGCCACCGAGGCGATCCACTGCGCCGTCCCTTCCACCATCCCGAAGACCAGCAGCGGCATGCCGATCAGCAGGTAGAGCGAGGCGATGGTGAAGTCGCTGATGAAATAGCGGAACAGCAGGCGCTTCAGGAATCCGCGCAGCAGCAGCGGCGGGAAGTCGCGCAGCACCTTGGCCACCGACAGCGACGAGACCTCGTCGCCATAGCGCGCCGGCATGGGCACGTCCTCCACCGGCAACCCGGCCATGCCCAGCTGGATCAGCATGTCGCTTTCGAAGAAATAGCGCTCGGCCAGCCGGCCCAGGTCCAGCTCCTCCAGGGCGCGGCGGTGAATGGCGGTGTAGCCGTTGCTGGGGTCCATCACCCCCCATTGGCCCGACGCCGCCTTGACCAGGAACGACAGGCCCGAATTACCGATCAGGCGGACCGGCGGCATGGCTTTCAGTTCCGGCAGATGGCGGAAGCGGTTGCCCTTGGTGTAGTCCACCCGGCCCGATTCCAGGGGCTCGATCAGCCGCGGCAGCTCGGCCGGGTCCATCTGGCCGTCGCCGTCCATCTTGACGCAGATGTCCGCGCCCAGCTCCAGCGCCCGGCGATAGCCGGTGACCACCGCGCCGCCCACGCCCTTGTTGACGGCATGGCGGATCACCTCGACCCGCGGATCGGTCGTCTTGGCCGCCACGTCGCCCGAGCCCTCGGGGCAGCAATCATCAACCACCAGGATGTGGTGGATGGACTGGGGAATGCCGGCCAGCACCGCCTCGATATGGCGGGTCACCTTGTAGCAGGGGATAATCACGGCGATCTTCATGGGCAGGGATTATACCTCCGCCTCGCCGGAACGCCATTCCCATGGTAAACCTGGGGCATGACCCAGATCGGCTTCTACCACCTGACGCGCCTGCCGCTGGAGCAGGCATTGCCCAAGCTGCTGGACAAGGCGCTGGCCGCCGGCTTCCGCGCCGTGGTTCTGGCCGGCTCGCCCGAGCGGGTGGAGGCATTGAACGACCGGCTGTGGACCTTCGAGCCGGATTCGTGGCTGCCCCACGGCTCGGCCAGGGACGGCGAGGCCGCCATGCAGCCCATCTGGCTGACCCATGTGGACGAGAATCCCAATGGCGCCACCATCCTGGTGATGTGCGACGGCGCGGCGTCGGAGAAGGTGGGGGGCTTCCAGCGCGGCCTCGACCTGTTCGACGGCAACGACCCGGATGCGGTCGAGAAGGCGCGGGAACGCTGGAAGCGCTGGAAGGCCGAGGGCCACGAACTGGTCTATTACCAGCAGACCGAACGCGGCGGCTGGGAGGAAAAGGCGCGGGGGTGAGGCGCTACTCGTAGCGCTTGATGTCCAGCTCTTCCGGTGAACTGGCCACCAGTTGCAGGGCCACGGTGCCGTTGCCGGTGCGGATCAGCAGTTCAAGAAACCAGGTGCCGTCCTCCAGTTCCATGGGCTGGGCGGCGCCGATATAGCTCACCCCTTCCACGTCCATGCTGAGGCTGTGGTTGTCATTGAACGAAATGGCCGCGACCTTCATGGTCGAACACTCCTTCTGGACGCCGGCTCGAGAGTCTCGCAATTGGCCGGCGGCGTCAATGTGCCGGTTGGCTGGGTTTGTCCTGAAGGGCGGCCGGCAGGGCGACCAGGAAGGTGCAGCCCCGCCCGGGCTCGGATTCCACCCAGATCCGGCCATGGTGGCTGGTGACGATCTTGCGGCAAATGGCCAGCCCGATGCCGGTACCTTCGTACTCGCCCTCGCCGTGCAGGCGCTGGAACATGCCGAAGATGCGCTCGAAGTGGTCGGGATCGATGCCCATGCCGTTATCCGTCACCGAGATGATCCATTCCTCCCCATTCCGGCGGGCGCCGATGCGGATTTCCGGCTTGCGGTCGGGGTGGCGGTACTTCACCGCGTTGCCGATCAGGTTCTGGAACAGCCGGACCAGTTCGCTGGGAATGCCGGGAAGGGTGGGAAGCGGAAGCTCGACCGTAACCTCGGCCTCCTCGTTGCCGTCGTCCAGGCCGAGATTGGCGCGGGACGCGGCGACGATCTCGGTCAGGTCGACGGGAATCATGGTCTCCTCGCCACGCCCCACCCGTGAATATTCCAGCAGGCCCTTGATCAGGGCATCCATGCGCTTCACCCCCGAGACGGCATAGCCGATGAACTCGCGGGTGCTGTCATCCAGGCGCTCGCCCAGGTGGCGTTCCAGCAAGGTGACGTAGGAGCTGACCATGCGCAGCGGCTGGCGCAGATCGTGGCTGGCGACATAGGCGAACTGCTCCAGTTCGGCGTTGGACCGGGCCAGTTCGGCGGTCTTGGCCTGAAGCTCCGCCTCGAAGCGGTTGCGGTCCGAGACGTCCACGATGAAGCTGCTGAGATAGATTCGCCCGCCCACGTGCAGCGGCGAGGAATAGACTTCCACGTCGCGGATCTCGCCCGATGACAGGCGGTGGTGGAAGCGCAGGAACTTGCGTCCCTCGTGCTCGACGGCCGCCATCTCCCGCTGGATGTCCTCGGGCGACGCGGTGTTGATGTCGCCGATGCGCATCCGCTTCAGCACCTCGATGGGATAGCCGTAGAACAGGGCCGCCGAATCGTTGGCATCGTTGATGGCCCCGGTCTTGGGGTCGATCAGCAGCTTGATGGCCGGGTTGCGGTGGAAGCTTTGGCTGTAGAGCTCCTCACGCTCCGAGATGGCCTGCTGCGCCCGGTGGGAATCGGTGACGTCGCGGCCCACCGTCTGATAGCCCGTCAGATTGCCCAAGGTGTCGTACAGCGCCGTGGTCCGCCATTCGATCCAGCGTTCCTGGCCATCGGGGCGCACCACCCGGCGGTGGTCCTCGCGATAGGGCTGGTCATGGTTCAGGGCTTGCAGGCAGGACAGGATGAAGGGGTGTTCCTCCTGGGCGAGGAAGTCGATCCACCTCGTTCCGATCAACTGGTCGGGGTCCTTGCCGTAGAAGCGGGCATAGGCCCGGTTGACGGTCTGCAGCGTGGTGTCGGGGGTATAGCGGTGAATCAGGTCGTCCTGGTCGTTGACCAGGATGCGGTAGCTCTCCTCGCTGGTCTTGAGGGCAGCCTCGGCGGCCAGCCGCTCGCGCTCGCGCCGTTCCAGTTGAATCGCCGTGCGCAGCGCCAGCAGGGAGAACAGCAGGCCGCCGCCCGCCAAGATCATGGTGTTCTGGGTCCAGCGCCGCAGGGCCGCCGTGGTGGTGATGCCCACCGACACCACGATGGGCTGGTGATCCAGCACCTGATAGGACGCCAGGCGGTCCAGACCGTCGAAGGCGCTGGGCGCGATGAAGGTGCCCGATCGCGCCTTGGGCAGGTGTTGGGTGAACAAGGGGCCGGAACGGATCGAGGCCCCCACGTGGCTGCCGGGGTCGGGCAGGCGGGCGAGCACGTCGCCGTTGAGATTGGCGATCACCGCCCGGTCCACGTCGCCGGCCATCACGCCGCCCAGCGCCTCGGAAAAGAATTCGGGGTTCAGAGCCGCCGCCGCCAGCCCGGCGAAGGTTCCCAGCGGGCTGATGATCGGCCGCGCCACCACCAGCCCCGACTTGCCGGTGACCGGGCTGACGGCCGGTGGCGCGATGATCAGGCCGGGACGGAGCGGCCCCGATGCCGCCGCCTCGAAATAAGGACGGCGCGACAGGTCCATGCCCATCATGGATTGCAGCGTCGCCGCCTTGACCCGCCCGTCCGCGCCGATGATGAAGGTGTTGCGCACCTCGGGCATGCCGGCGCTGCGATAGCGCATCAGGGTCAGCAATTCCGCGGGGGACGCCTTGTTCTGGGATTGGCCGGCGATGTCGTGCAGCATCAGGTCCAGGCCGCGCAGCGACCCCGACAGGCGCTCGGCCACCACGCGGGTCAGGGCCTCGGTCAGGCGCGCGCTGTCGGCCAGGCTGTCGTTGCGGTCCCGCCACGCCACCAGTATGCCGCTGCTCCAGATGAACAGCAGCACCGCCACCGTATAGGCCAACGGCCGATATGGCCTCGCAACGACGTTCAGCCCATCCCCCTTTACGTCTTTCTCCCGGCTCAGCCGCTTTCGATCGCGCCCATGGCCGCCTGGAGGTAGTTCTGCGCCCCCATCTTGCCCATCAGGTCGATCTGGGTTTCCAGCCAGTCGATGTGTTCTTCCGTGTCTTCCAGGATCTCGGCCAGTTCGTCGCGGGTGACGAAATCCTGCTTCGCCTCGCACAGGGCGACGGCCTCGACCAGGGCTTTGTGCTCGCCCTGCTCCATCTTCAGGTCGGCGGCCAGCATCTCGGCCACAGTCTCGCCGATGGACAGCTTGCCCAGGTCCTGCAGGTTGGGCAGGCCCTCGAGGAACAGGATGCGCTCGATCACCTCGTCGGCCTGCTTCATCTCCTCGATGGAGTATTTGTAGACCGCCTTGCCCAGCTCCTTCAGGCCCCAGTTCTTCAGCATGCGGGCGTGCAGGAAGTACTGGTTGATGGCGGTCAGGTGCAGTTTCAGCACGCCGTTGAGGTGGCGCAGGACCTCCTTGTCGCCCTTCACGACGCGCCCCCCGCGATGTCGCCGGCCGCCGACTGGATGTAGTTCTGCAGCCCCATGCGCTCGATCAGGCCCAGTTGCTGTTCCAGCCACAGGGTGTGGTCCTGCTCGGTGTCTTCCAGGATCTTGCCCAGGATGCGCCGCGTGTCGTAATCGCCTTCGGCCTCGCAATGGGCGATGGCTTCCTTCAGCTCGGCGATCACCTGGATTTCCAGGGCCAGATCGGCCTTCAGCATGGAGGGCACGTCCTTGCCGATGGTCGGCGCCGGGCGCTTGGAGATGTCGGGCGTGCCTTCCAGGAACAGGATGCGGCGGATCAGCAGGTCGGCGTGGCCGATCTCGTCCTGGCGCTCGTGGTCGATGCGTTCATAAAGCTTGGAAAGGCCCCATTCGTGATACATGCGCGCATGCACGAAATACTGGTCGGCTGCCACCAGCTCTCCGACCAGGAGTTTATTGAGCCTGTTTATGACGCTTTTCTTGCCCTTCATCGGCCGTCTCCTGATACGGAATTGACCTTATGCCAGCCTAGCATCCCGTCAGGGGAAGGCAAGCGGGCACTCGGATAAATCCATCACTTGGTGACGGCCTGGGCTTTGATCCAGTCCTTGGCCGCTTGAGCGGCCGGGCTTTATTCCACCATCTCGTCGTCGGTATAGCCCTGGGCGTAAAGCAGATTGACCAGATCGCCGTGATCGACGCGGACGCGGGCCTCGGCGGCCACCACCGGCTTGGCGTGGAAGGCGACGCCCAGGCCGGCGGCGCGCAGCATGTCCAGATCGTTGGCGCCGTCGCCCACCGCCACGGCCAGTTCCGGGGTGATGCCCAACTCGGCCGAGACGGCGTTGAGCGTCGCCAGCTTGGCCTCGCGGCCGATGATGGTGTCGCCCACCTGACCGGTCAGCCGGCCATTCTCGACGATCAGCTCGTTGGCGATGTCGCGGTCGAAGCCGCAGGATTCGCGGACCTTGGACGTGAAGAACTTGAAGCCGCCCGACACCAAGACCGCATAGGCCCCGTGTTTGGTCATGGTGCGCACCAGCTTGTGGGCGCCCGGCGTGAACTCGATCAGGTCCCAGGTCTTCTGCAGGCACTCTTCCGGCAGGTCCTTCAGCAGGCCGACCCGTTCGCGCAGCGCGGCCTCGAAGCCGATCTCGCCGTTCATGGCGCGCGCCGTGATCCGCGCGATATGGTCCTTGAGGCCGGCGAAATCGGCCAGTTCGTCCAGGGTCTCGCCGGTGACCATGGTGGAATCCATGTCGGCGACCAGCAGCTTCTTGCGGCGCCCCTCGGCCTTCTGGGCGACCACGTCGATGTTCCAGCCTTCCAGGATGCGGGCGGCCACCTGATCGGCCTCGCGCGGGTCCAGCTCGGAGAAGTCCAGGTCGCAGGCGTGTTCCGGGCTCAGCCAGCGGGCATGCCCCACCTCGGCGCCCAGCGCGCGGAGCGCGCCGCGCACCTCGAACACCAGCGAGGAATCGAGTCCCTCTCCGCCATGTCCGGCGATCAGGGTCAGAACATTGATCATGGCGGGTCCTTGGGGGGAGAGAAGAAAAACGGTCCCGTTTACTGCACTGCAGCACGGATTGGCAAGCACGAAGCCCTTGGCGGCATCCTTCCCTGGGGATAAACCTGTAGGGCCGCTTTCTCTTGTCATCCCGAGAGAGCAACGCGACCGAGGGATCCCGTCCTGGACGGACCGAGCCGCCCCGGCACCATTGCGCCAGGCGGAGATCCCTCGCCTACGCTCGGGATGACGCCATGGTTTCAGGAGGCCCCAAGTGTCCGTGCCGCTGCTCCGCCCCTTCCCCGGCCTGCGCCCCACGCCCGAGACCGCGCCCCAGGTGGCGGCGCCGCCCTACGACGTGCTGTCGTCGGACGAGGCCCGCGAGATGGCGGCGGGCAAGCCGCTCTCCTTCCTGCACGTCTCCAAGCCCGAGATCGACCTTCCGCCCGGCACCGACGTCTATTCCCCCGCCGTCTACGCCAAGGCGGCCGAGAGCCTGCGCTCCATGGTGGGCTCGGGCGTGCTGGTCCGGGACGCCAAGCCCTGCTTCTACGTCTATCGCATCCGGATGGGCAGCCACGTGCAGACCGGCATCGTCGGCGGCGGCTCGGTGGCGGCCTATGATTCCAACCGCATCCGCAAGCACGAATTCACCCGCCCCGACAAGGAGGACGACCGCGTCCGCCAGATCGATGCCTGCGACGCCCAGACCGGCCCGGTGCTGCTGGCCCATCGCGACACGCCGGAGATCAATGCCGCCGTCAATGCGGTGACCTCGGGCGCTCCGGCCTATTCGGTCACCGCCGCCGACGGCATCGAGCACACCGTGTGGGTGATGGACGACGAGGCCCAGATCAAGGCGGTGACCAAGTCCTTCGATGCCATGAAGGCGGTCTACATCGCCGACGGCCACCACCGTTCGGCCGCCGCGTCGCGCGTCGCCATGGTGCGGCGCGAGAGGAAGTGCTGCGCCTCGGGCGAGGAGGCCTATGAAAGCTTCCTGGTGGTGACCTTCCCCATCCATGAGATGAAGATCTTCGACTACAACCGGGTGGTCACCGACCTGGGCGGCCTGTCGCCCGAAGCCTTCCTGAAGGCGCTGGAGGCCGAGTTCACGGTGGAGCCGGCCTCGGAGCAGGCCCGCCCCGCCCATGCCCGCCAGTTCGGCCTGTATCTCAAGGGCCGGTGGTACCGGCTGGGCTTGAAGAATCCGCCGCCCGCCGATCCGGTGGCCCGCCTCGACGTCAGCCTGCTGTCCGACCGGCTGCTGGGGCCGGTGCTGGGCATCACCGACCTCAGGAAGGACAAGCGCATCGACTTCGTCGGCGGCAAGCGCGGCCTGGGCGAGTTGGAGCGCCGGGTGGATTCGGGCGAGATGGCCGCCGCCTTCGCCCTGTTCCCGACGCAGATGGAGGATCTGGTGGCCGTCGCCGATTCCAATCAGGTGATGCCGCCCAAATCCACCTGGTTCGAGCCCAAGCTGGCCGACGGGCTGGTCAGTTACCCGCTGGATTGGCGATGATATCGGGCTATCGCCCAAACCCATCCGGGGCGGATGCCCCGGACCCCCTTTTCGTATTTATAAATCAAAGGGAGGTTTGGAGGCATCGCCTCCAGCCGGGGAGCGGGGCGGGAGCCCCGCATGCGCAATCTATTCGGCGGCGGCGGGGACGGCGCCCCGTTCCCGCTCGACCGGCAATTGCCAGGCGGCCAGCGCCACCAGACCGGCGGAGACGGCCAGCACGGTGAACACCGTCTCGAAACCGCCGCCCCAGCTGCGGATCAGCGAGACCATGGGCACGCCCAGGCCCGAAACCCCGAAGGACAGGATGAACTTCATGCCGAAGGCGGTGCCCCGCCACTTGGCCGGCGTGTAGCGCGACAGCAGCAGGTTCTCGGCGGGAATGCCCGCCATGTTGAAGCTGACGGCGAAGACGGCGATCAGCAGCAATCCCAGGCCGCTGGCATGAGCGACGCCCAGCAGCAGCGGCACCTGCACGGCGGCCACCAGCATGTAGAGGCGCTTAGGGCTGTAGCGGTCGGCCAGATGGCCGGCCAGGATCTGGGTGAAGCCCGCCAGCAGGTAGACCACGCTGACGCCCCCCGCCGCCGCCAACAGGCCGAACTCGCCCAGGCGTTCCTCGAACAGCTTGGGCAGCGAGGGCTGGGTGGCCTGATAGACCAGGCCGGCGCACAGCATGGTGACGGACAGCACGATGAAGGCCCGCACCGTGTCGCCCCGGTCGGCCACCGGCTCGGGCTTGCGGTCGGCCTTGGTCTCGATCACCACGCCCCGGGCCACCATCACCAGAAACAGCAATCCCGTCCCCAGCACCACGACGCCCGGCACGATGAAGGCGGCGCGCCAGCCCGACAGCGCGATCAGCCCGCCCGCCACCACGCCGGCCAAGGCGGGGCCGATGCCGCCGAACACGCCGTTCAGGCCGATGGCCTTGCCCTTGTCCACGGCGTTCCTGACCAGCCAGCTGATCCCCACCGGATGGTAGATGGAGCCGAACAGCCCCAGGAAGCCCAGGGCCACCGCCAGCATCACCGGCCCCTGGGCCAGCCCGACGCCGATGGCCGACATCCCTAAGCCGATGAAATAGACCGCCATCATGCCCACCGTGCTCCAGCGGTCGCCCAGCCAGCCGGCCAGGGGGGCGGGCAGGCCGTAGAGCAGCTTGCCGGCGATGATCAGGGCCAGAACCTCCTCGTAGCTCATCCCCAGTTCGGCCGGCAGCACCAGGGCGACGATGAAGAAGATGGGCTCGAAGATATGGGCATAGGCGTGGCCGGCGCAGGAAAAGGCCAGCGACGCCTGGGCGGAACGAAGGGGAACGGCGGACGACATGGAAAAACGCGGCTCGGGACAGGGGGGGCGGGTGTGGTCTGACCAATGTGGCACCCCGGCCGAAGGCAAAGCAATAATTACGTAACGGCCGGAACGGGCCGGGCGGGCTTGCATCGGTCCGGGCTTTGGACGACATTAACGTATTGGAAACTTTTTCGCGGCACCCGGCGGTTTCATTTCATGAGCATGTCCACCGTTCTCATCATCAGCCTTGCGGCGGGAGTGATCCTGGTCGTGGGCGGCGGCTTGCTGATGTACATGGCTCAGCTGGTCAAGAACGCCTACGAGCTGAAGGTCCAGATCAACTCGGAGGTGGACGAACGCCTGACCAAGATGGCCGAGGATCTGGACAAGAAAAGCCGCTGGATCAAGCGCGACCTGATCGAGGAAATCGAGAAGATCAAGATCGCCATGGAGACCTCCAACGCCCAGAAGTTCGCCGAGCTGACCCAGCCGTTCATGCAGCGCCTCGAGGCCATGGAGGAGATGCTGCGCAAGGACCGGGCGGAATGGACCAAGGCGCTGAACGAGGACCGCGAGGTCATCAAGGCGCTGGACGCCAAGCTGGGCGCCGTCCGCCGCGAGATCAAGCAGGCGGCCGAAGGTTCCAATCCGTCCCTGGACGCCGCCATGGCCAGCCTGGCCGCCGCCAAGGCCGCCGCCGAGGCGCAGCCGGGCGAGGCCGCCCCGCCGCCCGCCGACGCGCCGCCGCCGCCGCCGCCCGCCGCCGCCAACAACACCATGAGCGGCTTTCTGCCCGATCTCGGCCGCAAGGCCTGACCTCATCCGCTCCAGCGTGATCTCAGGCATGGAAAAAGCCGGGCGGTTATGGTCTATGATCACGCCCCAAACCTTCACTAGGGTCCCCAGACTTGGACATTGAACTCGGTACGACGTCCTCCGGCGCCCCCGCCCTCATGTCGCTCGAGGAGTTGCTGGCCACCCGTCTGCTGGTGCAGGGCAATTCCGGCAGCGGCAAGTCGCACCTTTTGCGCCGCCTGATCGAGCAGAGCGCCAATGCCGTCCAGCAGGTGGTGATCGATCCCGAGGGCGATTTCGCCAATCTGGCCCAGGTGTTCGGCCACATCGTCATCGACGCCGCCGCCCAGAGCGAGAACGGCATGCGCCTGATCGCCAGCCGCACCCGCCAGACCCGGGTCTCGGTGGTGGTCAACCTGGAGAACCTGGACACCGAGCGCCAGATGCGCCACGCCGGCACCTTCCTCAACGGCCTGTTCGACACCGACCGCCAGTACTGGACCCCTGCCCTGGTGGTGGTGGACGAGGCCCAGCTGTTCGCGCCCGCCGTGGCCGGCGAGGTGGCCGACGACGCCCGCAAGACCTCGTTGGAGGCCATGACCAACCTGATGTGCCGGGGCCGCAAGCGCGGGCTGGCCGGCATCATCGCCACCCAGCGTCTGGCCAAGCTGGCCAAGAACGTCGCCGCCGAGGCCAGCAACTTCCTCATGGGCCGCACCTTCCTCGACATCGACATGCAGCGCGCCGCCGATCTCTTGGGCATCGACCGCCGTCAGGCCGAGGTGTTCCGTGATCTGGAGCGGGGCCGCTTCGTCGGCCTGGGGCCCGCGCTGTCGCGGCGCTCCATCACCATCCGCATCGGCGACGTCCAGACCCGCAGCCATGCCGGGGGCGCCGGGCTGGTGCCGCTGCCCGAACTGACCCAGGAAGAGGCGAGGGGGCTGCTGTTCAAGGCCAACACCCCGCCGCCGCCGCCCTATGTGCCGGAGCAGGGGCCGGGGACCGAGGCGCTGCTCGATGCCATCGACCACACCCGGCCGGTGGCCGCCGCGCCGCCGCCCCCGCCGCCGCCGCCCGCTCCCGCGCCCAAGCCCGCGCCCGCCGCCGAGGTCACGCCGCTGCCCGAACCCGCCGAGCGCGCCCTGGGGATCGATGCCGTCCTCGAGCAGCTGTTCGGCGAAAGCAGCGCCCTGGGGCGCTCGGTGTCGAGCCTCTACGACGACTTCCTGGCCCGCTGCCGGGCGCAAAGGCTGCCGGGCCGGGCGCTGGACATCACCCATTTCCGCCGCCGTCTGGTGCTGGCCCAGGCGGGCGTCACGACGGCCGTCGCCGCGCTGCCCGGCTGGGACAAGGCCGCCGCCATCGCCCATGGGCTGGAGGAGCAGTTCCAGGGCATCTACCTGCACCTGGCCGCCGCCGCCGCCCAAGGTTTGCCCTGCCCCAGCGATGCCATGATCACCCAGGCCTTCGGCAGCCATTCGCCGCGCCGCGCCCTGGCGGCGCTGGCCCGCATGCAGCAGTTGGGCGTGGTGGAACTCTACGAGGAACTGGACGGCCAGCGGGTGATCGTCCTGCCGGCCCTGCAATGGCGGACCGCGCCGGGCCATGCCAGCGACGCCATGGCCTGGAGCGGCTGAACCCCGAAAGGAAAATGATGAGCGACGGATTGAAGTGCCCCAAATGCGGCTCGGAACACGTCTATCAGGATGCAAGCCTGTGGATCTGCCCCGAATGCGCCCATGAATGGAACCCGGAAGCGGCGGCGGGCGACGCGGGCGATGATTTCGTGGTCAAGGATGCCAACGGCAACGTTCTCGCCGACGGCGACAGCGTCAGCGTGATCAAGGACCTGAAGGTCAAGGGCTCGTCCCTGGTGGTCAAGGGCGGCACCAAGGTCAAGGGCATCCGCCTGGTGGACGGCGCCGACGGGCACAACATCTCGTGCAAGATCGACGGCATCGGCGCCATGAACCTGAAGTCGGAATTCGTCAAGAAGGCGTGAGTTCCCTGGACCTGGGAATCCGCCGCAGGAGTGACGCCATGCTGATGAAACGCCTGTTGGGGGCCGTCGCCGGCCTCGCCCTTTCCGTGGCCGCCGCCCAGGCCCATGCCGAGGACGTGGTGGTGTTCGCCGCCGCCTCGCTGACCAACGCCCTCAACGAGATCGGGGAATCCTTCGCCGCCCGGACCGGCCACCGGATGGTTGCCTCCTACGCCGCCTCGTCGGCCCTGGCCAAGCAGGTGGAGCAGGGCGCCCCCGGACAGGTCTTCGCTTCCGCCGACCTGAAGTGGATGGATTATCTGGCCGGCAAGGCACTGATCAATCCCGAGACGCGCTTCAATCTGCTGGGCAACACCCTGGTGCTGGTGGCGCCCGCCGATTCCAGGCTGGGCAGGATCGAGCTTTCGCCCAAGACCGACATCGCCGCCCTGGCCGGTCCGGGCCGCATCGCCACCGGCAATCCCGATTCCGTGCCGGTGGGCCTGTATTTCAAGCAGGCCATGGAGCGGGCCGGGCAGTGGACGGCGGTGGAGCCCAAAATCGCCGCCACGGATTCGGTGCGCGCCGCCCTGGCCTTCGTCGAGCGGGGCGAGGTGCCGCTGGGCGTGGTCTACGCCACCGACGCGGCGGTCTCCAAAAAGGTCAAGGTGGTCGGCGTGTTCCCCGAGTCCATGCACGATCCCATCACCTACCCCTTCGCCCTGGTGGCCGGCAAGGAAACCCCCGCTGCCCGGGCGCTGCTGGATTACATCAGGGGCCCCGAGGCCAAGGGTGTGTTCGCCAAGTACGGCTTCAAGATCAATTAGGATACCGCCCTCAGTGATGGCCCCGGAAGCGGTTTGCCTGGGGTGACGACAGGCAGATGCTGCGCAGGGTCTCGGCGACGAAGGCCAGGGTGTCGGGGGGCGGCGCGCCGCCCTGGTACCAATGGCCCAGCAGCCAGCCCTCGGGACTGACCAGGAACTGGCTTCCTGCGATGTCGTCGGGGGTGAGGTTCAGGGTGACGGCCAGGGCCTGGCGGGCCTCAGCCTCCTCGACGGCGCAGGCCGACGCGCGGGGCTGGCCGCCGATCAGGAGGGTGGGCAGGTCCGCGCCCTCGGCCAGTCCGTCCACTCCCTCGACGATGATGTGGACCGCCTTTCCCCGCCATTGGGACAGCGACACCCGGCCGCCATCGGCGCAGCGGGCGGTCATGTCGGGCGCCATGAAGTCATGGGGCCAGCGCCCGGTGCGGGCCAGTTCCGCTCCGGCGGCGTTGGCGTGCAGGAAATCGATCACCGCCCAGCGTTCGGCCTCGGACAGCTTCCCGGCGAAGCCCGGCATGGCCGGGCGCCCATCGACCCCCGTCATCCCCCGGCTCACCCACCAGAACAGATCGCCGATGGGGTGGTCCCACAGATGGTCGGCGGTGAGGTCGGCGGGCGGCACCGGCTGCTTGTGCGCCTCGGGGCCGTCGCCGCGTCCGTCGATGCCGTGGCAGCTCTGGCAATGAGCGGCGTAGGCCGCCTTTCCGTCCGCCACGGAGCGGGCGGAAAAGCCGGTGGGCGAGGTGTGAAAGCTGGTGGGCGTGGCCGGGACCAGCAGCAGGTCCAGGCGGGAGGCGGAGAGATAGGCCAGGGGGATCACCCCCAGGATCAGCCACCGCCACCGCCATGCCGCAAGGCAAAGGACCAGGGCGGTTACGGCCAGGGCGGCGCCCGCCAGGATCTCGTCCTGAAAGCGCGGCTCGGCCCAGGCCGCCAGGCTGGGGCGGACCGCGAAGGGCCAGTGCGGGGGCCAGGACGGTTCATAGGGTGGCGACGTCAAACCCCGGGCAACTCCAGCACGATCCCCGCCTCAGCGTTCCCGGAACGCCTCGTGGCGCAGCTTGATCACCGGCTTGATCAGGAATTCCATGATCGAGCGGGTGCCGGTGTGGATTTCCACCGTGGCCTGCATGCCGGCGCTGATCAGGCGCTTGGCCTGCTCGTCGCCGATATAGGCGCGGTCGGTCTGCACCACCACCCGGTAATAGGGCTGGGCGTTGGGCGTCTGCGGCACGGTGGTGTCGGGGGCGACCAGGATCACGTCGCCGTCCAGCCCGCCATAGGTGGTGTAGTCGTAGGCGCTGATCTTCACCGTGGCCCGCTGGCCGGTCTGGACGTAGCCGCGGTCCATGGGGTTGAGCTTGGCATCCACCTGCAGGCGTTCGTGCAGGGGCACGATCTCCATGATGGGGTCACCCGGGCGCACCACGCCGCCGATGGTGTTGGACCGCATGTTCTTGACGATGCCCTCGATGGGGCTGCTGATCAGGGTGCGGCGCTGCTGGTCGGTGGCCTGGATGAACAATTCGCGGGTGCGCGCGATGTTCAGTTCGGCCTCCGACATCTCGCTCTGGGCGGTGCGCTGGAAACGGGCCTTTTCCTCGTCGACGCGGCCCCTGGCCTCTTCCTGGGCGGCCTGGGCGCGGGGGATGGAGGCGCGCACCGATTCCAGCTGGCCCTTCAGGTCCTCCACCTGGGCCTGCATCTGGACGTGGTCCATCTTGGAGGCCAGGCCCGACTTGATCAGGTCGGTGGACATGGCCAGGCGTTCCTGGGCGAGGCGCAGGCTGGTGGTGATGGAACGCTGCTTGGTCTCGTATTCCTGCACCTCCAGCCCCTTCTGGCGGACCTGGTCGCCCAGCACGGTGAGCGTGGCCCTCAGCGCCTGTTTGCGGGCCTCGAACGAGCGGCGCTCGGATTCCACCAGGGCCGGCTGGCGTTTGGCCTCTTCCTCGGGGAAGGCCACCGGCTTGTCGTGCAGCTCGGCCTCGAGGCGGGCGCGCTGCAGCATGTAGCCGTCCATGCGGGCCTGCAACTCCTCCTTGTTGAGCGAGCTGACCGGCAGGTCCAGCAGGATCAGCGGCGCGCCCTCCTTCACTTCCGAGCCGTCGGTGACCATGATTTCGCGGATCACGCCGCCTTCCAGGTGCTGGATGACCTTGACCTTGCCCTCGGGCACCACCTCGCCCTCGGCGATGGCCACCTCGTCCAGGCGGGCGACGAAGGACCAGACGACGAAGATGGCCGACAGCGTCATCACCACCCGGGCCAGCGGCCGCCAGGTGGGCAGCGGATAGGAATTGGCCAGCCCGTAAAGGCGCGAGCCGAATTCCGGCGCGTGGTAGTCCTGCAGCGGCGCCGGACCGATGGGATTCATGGCGGGCAGGAACCAGTCGCGGGTGCCGATCAGGATGCGCCGCGGCCAGGCCAGCGGGCCCTTGGGCGCATTCTCCGGCGTCTCGGGGGCGGCCAGCAGCCAGCGGGTGACCTTCCAGAAGGTGCGCAAGCCCCCCAGCACGGACTGCGCCGCCGTGGGGGGCGGTCCCTTCTGGGCGCCGGGCGGTCCGCTAGCGCCCATCATGGCGGCCATGGCCTGCATCAGCTGTTCCTGGGACATCTGCGGCTGGGCCGGCGGCGGCGTTCCCGGAACGGCCTGATCGGCGGGAACCTGGGCCGGAGTGATCCGGCCGAGCGGTTCTTGCGGCGGCGGCTGGGTCATGGCTTGGCCCCCACGCCGATATGGACGCCGCCGCCCAGCGGCTGGGCCGGCTGGGCCACCACATGGGGCGGGTGATGCGGCTGATGCGGTTGCGGCGGGGCGGGCGGCTGGGGGCGCGCTCCGAACAGGCGCTGCAGCGTTTCGGCCGCCGGGCCGGCGGCGGCGACGGTGCCCTTGTCCAGCACCACCACGTCACGGCAGATGGGCAGCAGCACCGGCGAGTGGGTGACGATGATCACCGTGCGGGTCTTGCCCAGTTCGGCCAGGGTGGCGCGCAAATCTTCCTCGGCCTGGCGGTCCAGGCTGGCCGAGGGCTCGTCCAGCAGCAGCACCGGCGGGTCGCCCAGCAGGGCGCGGGCGATGGCGATGCGCTGGCGCTGGCCCGCCGACAGCCGCGACCCGGCCTCGCCGATGGAGGTGCCGTAGCCGTCGGGCAGGTCGACGATGTACTGATGCACGCCCGCCACCTTGGCGGCGGCCAGGATCTGCTCGTCGGAGGCGCCGGGGCTGCCATAGACGATGTTGTCGCGGATGGAGGCGTTGAACAGCACGCATTCCTGCGGCACATAGCCCATCCATCCCGCCAGTTCGGCGCGGGTGAACTGGGCGATGTCGGCGCCGTCGAGCAGTACGCGGCCCTTGGCCGGGTGATAAAGGCCCAGGATGATCTTCAACAGCGTGGTCTTGCCCGAACCGTTGCGGCCCAGGACGGCGGTGATGCCGCCCGGGTGAATCTCCAGGCGGTCGATGGAGGATGCCGCCTGGGACTTCTGGTCATAGGCGAAGGAGATGTCTTCCAGCGTGATCAGCCCGGTGGGGCGTTCGCGGGCGATGGCGGAATGACGGCGCTCCTCTTCCTCGGCGAAGACCTCGCCCAGGCGGTCCACCGACTGGCGGAACGAGGAAAAGCTCTTCCAGGCGCCCACCAGCTGGTTGATGGGGCCGTAGAGGCGCGACGACAGCATGTTGCAGGCCACCAGCGCACCCATGGTCAGCTCGTGATCCATGATGAACACCGCGCCCACCGTGGTCAGCAGCACGCTGCCCAGCATGGTCAGCATCTGGCCGAGATTGACGTATTCGTCGTTGGTGGCGCCGCGCTGGATGGATTGCTCGATGGCGCCGGCCTGCTTCTCCTCCCAGATGGGGCGGATGGCGCGGTCCAAGGCCACCGCCTTGACCGTGGCGCGCCCGGCGATGATCTCGGCCACCAGCCCGTCCCTGGCCTGCTGGACATTCTTCTCCTTGCCGGTGCTTTCGCTCATGGCGCCGCCCGACTTCCAGGCCAGGATCAGGAAGGCCACGAACAGCAGGATGAACACCATGGCCAGCGGGCGGCCGATGACGAAGATCACGCCCAGGAAGATCAGCACGAAGGGAAGGTCGGTCAGCAGCACGGCGGTGGAGCCCGATACCGTGTTGCGGATGGTGTCCACATCGCGGAACAGGGTCTGCCAGAACGAGGCCGGACGGCTTTCCAGCGTCCGGAGCGGCAGGTGCATGATCTTGTCGAACAGCCTGGTGCCGATCTCCACGTCCAGGCGCAGCGCCGCCGTCTGCATGATGCGCCCGCGCGAGGTGCGGATGATCCAGTCGAAGGCCAGCAGCACGGCCACCCCGATCACCAGCCCCTTTAGGGTGGCCACGCCGTTGTGGCCGATCACCCGGTCGTAGACCTGCATCACGAAGATGGGCACCGCCAGCGCCATCAGGTTGATGAACAGCGAGGCGGCCAACAGCTCGCGCATCACCGGGCGCAGGGGCTCGATGACGGATCTCAGCCAGGATGTCTTCTCGGTGCTCATCGCCGCCGATTGTCGCCTGCCTCGGCCGGGATGCAAAGGGGTAAGTATGGCGTGAAGTGCGTAGGTGGAAATTCATATATGGTGGATTTAGGAATCCACTTTTTGGTAACGTCTTTTGACGTATATCAACGTTGATGGATTCTGGCGCTCCTGATCGGGTAGGGACGGCAGGATTGGGCATTGCGAGGGGGTAAGGGAATGCGGATCGGGAAGCGTCTCTGGCTGGGGTTCGGAATCCTGTGCGCGTTGATCGCCGTGGTGACGGGAACCATCATCTTCGAGGCCCTGGGCGTCAACAAGGCGGCGGACCGCATGATCGGCTTCCGCATGCCGGTGGCCCAGACCAGCGCCGCCATCGAAAACGAGATGTTCGCCTCGGTGGGGGCGTTGCGCGGCTATCTGCTGACCGGTCAGGACGGCTTCAAGGTCGAACGCGCCGACGCCTGGGCGGCCCTGATGAACAGCATGGCCGAGATGGACAAGCTGGCGGCCCGGTTCACCAACCCCAAGAATGTGGAGTTCTGGCGCGAGGCCCGGGGCTTGCTGATCGAGCTCCGTGACGCCCAGGGGCGGATCGAGGCCATGGGCGCCACCAAGGAGGCGGCCGAGGCCATGCCCAGGGAAACCGCCCCCAAGATCCGCCGGCTGGTGGTCCTGTTCGAGGGCGAGAAGGGCCCCGACGGCAAGCGCTCGGGCGGCATGATCGACAATCAGAAGCAGATGCTCGACCAGGACGCCAAGGAGGTCTCGGACCTGGTCAACCTGATGATCACCGTGGCCGTCGTGGCGCTGATCGCCGGACTGGTCGCCGCCATGATCACCGCCCAGCGCACCGCCGCCTCCATCGTGCCGCCGCTGGTGGCCATGACCGGGGCCATGGACAATCTGTCCAAGGGCGACACCAGCGTGGTCATTCCCGCCGCGGGCCGCGGTGACGAGGTGGGCGAGATGGCCGCCGCCATGGAGGTCTTCCGCGCCAACCTGATCCGCCAGCGCGAACTGGAGGAAAAGCAGAAGCTGGCCGACGAGGCCGCCCGCGTGCGGGCCGAGCGCATCGGCAAGCTGTGTTGCGACTTTGACGGCGCCGCCAGCGCCATGGTCAAGGAAGTGGCCGCCGCCGCCAGCCAGTTGCAGGCCACCGCCGGGGCCATGAGCGCCACCGCCGCCCAGACCAGCCATCAGGCCACATCCGTGGCCGCCGCCTCGGAGGAGGCTTCGGTCAACGTCCAGACCGTGGCCGCCGCCGCCGAGGAGCTGTCGGGCTCGATCAACGAGATCGGCCGTCAGGTGGCCCATTCCTCCACCATCTCCCAGGATGCGGTGGGCGAGGCGTCCAAGGCCGGCGAGGTGGTCGGCCAACTGGCCGAGACCGCCCAGAAGATCGGCGAGGTCATCAACCTCATCACCGACATCGCGTCGCAGACCAACCTGCTGGCCTTGAACGCCACCATCGAGGCCGCCAGGGCCGGCGAGGCGGGCAAGGGCTTCGCCGTGGTGGCGGGCGAGGTCAAGAACTTGGCCAACCAGACGGCACGCGCCACCGACGACATCGGCCGCCAGATCGCCGCCATTCAGGACCAGACCCATCGGGTGGTGGAGACCATCGGCGCCATCGTCAAGGTGATCGAGGAGATCGGGCATATTTCCGGCGACGTGGCCGCCGCGGTGGAGGAGCAGAGCGCCGCCACCCAGGAGATCGCCCGCAACGTCGAGCAGGCCGCCGCCGGCACCGCCGAGGTGTCGGGCAACGTGGTCCAGGTGCAGGATGCCGCCGACCAGACCGGCGCCTCGTCGCGCGAGGTGCTGGAGGCGTCGCGCACCCTGGCCGATCAGTCCTCCGCCCTGCGCGCGACCATCGAAACCTTCCTGAAGGAGGTAAGGGCGGCCTGATCCCCGCCCCTGGCTTAAGACTGCCTCGACGCCGGCGCCCCGGTCGGGTATGAAGATGCTCCGGCCGGGGAGGGCTGGGCTGAATTCGGATGGGGGAAGCATTGAAGACCTGCGTCGCCATCCGCCATGTGGCGTTCGAGGACCTGGGCAGCTTCCAGGCGCCGATCGCGGCGGCCGGCTATTCCATCCGCACCGTGGAGGCCGGGCTCGACGATTTCGCCGCCCTGGACGATGCCGCCATCGACCTGCTGGTGATCCTGGGCGGCCCCATCGGCGCCTACGAGGACGACAACTACCCCTTTCTCGGCCCCGAACTGGCGCTGATCGGCTCGCGCTTGCGGGCCGGGCGGCCGACCATCGGCATCTGCCTCGGCGCCCAGTTGATGGCCCGCGCGCTTGGCGCCCGGGTCTATCCCAACGGCGGCGTCAAGGAGATCGGCTGGTCGGCGCTGGACCTGACCGAGGCCGGGCGCAATTCCCCCTTGGGCGTGCTCGACGGTGTGCCGGTGCTGCATTGGCACGGCGACACCTTCGACCTGCCTGACGGCGCCGTTCTGCTGGCATCCACGGCCATCACCCGCAATCAGGCCTTTTCCTGGGGCAAGGCGGCGCTGGGGCTGCAATTCCACGTGGAGGCCACCGGGGCGGGACTGGAGCGCTGGTTCATCGGCCACGCCGCGGAAATCGGCGGCGTGCCTGGCCTGACGGTGCCCAAATTGCGGGTTGAAACGGCCAATTGCGCCGCCGGCCTGGAAGCGCTCGCCCCACAGGTGCTGGGGGCGTTTTTGTCTGATATGATGTAAGTCACTTCCCTTAAGGCTTCCCGCCTGTTCAGGGCGCAGGAAGCATTGTATAGTCCGCCCAAAGGGGCAAGAGAACACAGCCGTGGACCAGAAGCTCAACGAAGAAGACGTCAAGCGCCTGCTCTCCAATCCGACCGGGGACGTGCGTGCCGAAATCGCCGACAAGATCGCGTCTCAGCACCAGGGGTTGAGCGATGGCGAGCGCAAGCTGGCCGAGGATATCTTCCGGCTCATGGTCCGCGACGCGGAAGTCCGCGTGCGTGAGGCGCTGGCCCGCCAGCTCAAGGAGAACCCGACGGTTCCCCACGACGTGGCGCTGTCGCTGGCCCGCGACGTCGAGGACGTATCGCTGCCCATGCTGCAGTTCTCGGATGTCCTGACCGACGAGGACCTGGTCGAGATCGTCCGCAGCCAGAGCCCGGAGAAGCAGGTGGCCGTCGCCGGCCGCGCCCACGTTTCCGCCACCCTGGCCGATGCCCTGGTCGATACCGGCAATGAAGCGGCCGTGGCCACCCTGGTGTCCAACGAGGGCGCCGAGTTGACCGAGAACACCCTGAACCGCGTGGTCGACCGCTACGGCGAGTCCGAGCAGGTGGGGCAGTCCCTGGTCGAGCGCAAGGTGCTGCCCATCACGGTGGCCGAGCGCCTGATGACCAAGGTGTCGGAGAATCTGCGCCAGCACCTGATGGCCCGTCCCGACCTCACCCCCGAGGCCGCCGCTGCCATGATGATCCAGGCCCGCGAACTGGCGGTGCTGGGGCTGTCCAATTCCGAAAGCGACGTGGCCCAGCTGGTGGGTCACCTCTACAATGTGGGGCGCCTCACGCCCTCCATCATCCTGCGCGCCGTGTGCATGGGCGACATGACCTTCTTCGAGGTGGCCATCGCCAAGCTGGCCAAGATCAAGGTGGAGAACTGCCGCACCCTGATCCACGACGCCGGCAAGCGCGGCTTCGAGGCCCTGTTCGAGAAGGCGGGCCTGCCCAAGGCCTTCTATGCGGCCATGCGCGCCGCCATCGACGTATCCTACGAGATGGAATACGACGGCGGCCCCAACGACCGCGAGCGATTCTCCCGGCGCATGATCGAGCGCATTCTGACGCAGTACGGCGACCTGGGCGTCGATTTCGAAAACGACGACCTGGAATATCTGCTGTCCAAGATGAATCAGCTGCCGGCCACCATGCTGGGCGAGTGATCGGGCCGGCCGACGTTTTAACCACACATCCCGGCCGGCCTAGGGTCGCCATTGGGGCGGCGGCCAGGCGGGCTTAGGGGCCGCGCTCGGGCAGTGGGGCAATAGGTGGGCCGATTTTGTCGGCCAGTTGGGATTAAGAGGGGAAAAGCATGTCCGGGAGCGCGAAGCCCGCGGCCAAGCCGCTCGACAAGGATGCGGCCAACCGCAAGGAAATCATCACCACCATCAAGGGGCCGGTGACCGCCCGCGTCACCCAGCTGATTCCCGCCCTGGCCGCCTTCCCCAATCCCTATTCCGCCGTGCTGGCCACGCCGGACCTGCTTTACGCCTGCATGCAGCTGGTCAAGACCAAGCGCGACCAGTTCCAGGACCTGCTGGTGGACAAGGACGGCAACCCGGTCACCACCGATGATGCTCCGTTGCGCTGCGAGCGCTCGCTGGATCAGGTGATCTCCATGGTGGTGCGTTCGGGCGCCAAGGCCTATGCGGAAAAGCGCTTCGGCACCGCCGACAAGCCCGCCGCCCCGGTGGCGGTCAAGAAAGAGCCCAAGACCCTGCTGGAGAAGATCCAGTCCCTGGTCTCTGGCAAGTGGGGTGACATGGAGGTTCCCAAGGCCTCACCCACCCAGGCCGACCAGTTCTATGGCGCCATCAAGGATTACCTGGATTACGACTGGCAGGTTCCGCTGATCCCCTGCTTCGCCGAACTGCCGGTCAAGCTGATCCGCGAGATGGGGCGCGGCGTCACCACGCTGCGCACCGCCGAAGGCATCGCCGCCCTGGCCGATATCGGCCGCCACTCCATGGATTCGGCCAAGCGCATCCTGTCCGACGACATGATGCGCGAGATGCTCGACACCCAGCCCTTGGCCGCCAAGGGCGTGGCCTTCCTGGGCAAGGACCGCTACGACTACCTGCACGGCACCGTCTACGGCAAGATGGGCGAGAAGTTCTGGGAAATGTGCGTCGATTGCGACCGCCTGGAAGCCATGGAGGTCCAGAACGCCAAGGATCTGGAGCAGCTGGCCAGCCACCTGCACATCCTGTCGGGCGAATCCATCAACCAGATCGTCCGCTTCCTCAACTACTCGCAGATCCCCATCTTCCTCGAGATCGGCTCGGAAAAGCTGGGCGAGGAGAAGTTCGCCGAGATTTTCGGCGTCCCGGGCAACAAGAAGCTGATCAAGATGTTCTGCGAGAAGATCAAGATGTGGAAGCTGGATCAGGACGATCCGGACACCGATCTGCGCAACAAGCTTCCCGACGTGTTCGGCGCCTATCTGCGGGCGCCGGCGGATTTCGAAAAGGGGCTGTAGCCCCGGTCCGTCATCACCGGGACCGGCCCGGTGATGACGTTTTCCGCAGACGTGCCTACATGTCCTCGCCCCTGATCGCCTTGTCTAAGAGGGCGATGGTCTCGGTGACGCCGAACAGCTTGATGAAGCTGCCCATGCGCGGGCCCTGGTCGTTGCCCAGCAGCACCTCGTAGCAGGCCTTGAACCACGCCTTGAGATCGGCGAAGCAGGGGCGCTTGCCGATCTCGTAGACCAGATTCTGGATATCCTCCACCGACGGGTCGGCGGACAGGGCTTCCAGGCCGGTCTTCAGGGCGGTGAAGGCCTCCACCTCGTCGGGCGTCGCCTTGCGGTAGGTTTTGTTGGGCAGGACGAAGTCGCGGTAATAGGCGATGGCGTAGCCCACCAGCCCGTTCAGGATGGGGGCGGTGTCGGGCGCCGCACCCGGCGCATAGCGCTTGATGAAGCCCCAGATCACCGCCGGATCGTCGGAATGGCAGACGCTGACCAGGTTCAGCAGGATGTTGAACGACAGGTGGGCATCCTCGGCCGGCGGCTGGCCGCCGTGGATATGCCACACCGGATTGTCCAGCTTCTTGCCGGCTTCTTCCCCAGGGAACTTGCCGAGATAGGCCAGGTACTCGTCCACGGCGCGCGGGATGACGTCGAAATAGAGCCGCTTGGCGGTCTTGGGCTTCTGGTACATGAACAGCGCCAGGCTTTCCTGGGGCGCGTATTTCAGCCAGTCCTCGACGGCCAGACCGTTGCCCTTGGACTTGGAGATCTTCTGGCCCTGGTCGTCCAGGAACAGCTCGTAGGTCAGGTTCATGGGGGCCTTGCCGCCCAGGATGGAGGCGATGCGGGTCGACAGCTGGACCGAGGGGATCAGGTCCTTGCCGCTCATCTCGTAATCGACGCCGAGAGCCACCCAGCGCATGCCCCAATCGGCCTTCCACTGCAGCTTGCACGCGCCGCCGGTGACCGGGGTCTCCACCTTCTTGCCGTCCTCGCGCTGGTAGACGATGGTGCCGGCCTCGACATTGCGCTCGATCACCGGGACCTGGAGGACCACGCCGGTTTCCGGGCAGACGGGCAGGAAGGGGGAATAGGTGGCGCGGCGCTCGTCGCCGAGCGTCGGCAGCACCACGTTGATCACCTGGTCGTAGTGCTTGAGCACGCCCAAGAGCGCGGAATCGAAACGGCCCGAGGTGTACCAGTCGGTGGCCGACTGGAACTCGTATTCGAAGCCGAAGGCGTCGAGGAACGAGCACAGCCGCGCGTTGTTGTGATGCCCGAAGCTTTCATGGGTGCCGAAGGGATCGGGAATGCGGGTCAGCGGCTTGCCCAGATGCTTGGCCACCATCTCCTTGTTGGGGATGTTGTCGGGCACCTTGCGCAGGCCGTCCATGTCGTCGGAGAAGGCGAACAGGCGGGTGGGAATCTCGGGCGCCAGCAGGGCGAAGGCGCGGCGCACCATGGTGGTGCGCGCCACTTCGCCGAAGGTGCCGATATGGGGCAGGCCCGAGGGGCCGTAGCCGGTCTCGAACAGCACATAGCCCTTGTCCGGCGCTTTCCCTTTCAGACGCTCGTCCAGCAGGGCGCGGGCTTCCTGAAAGGGCCAGGCGGTAGCGGAGCGGGCGAGGTCGCGGGTATCGGAGGACATGGATTGATGCTTTCCGTTCAAACAAGACAAGAGCGGAAAGCTAGTCTTCGGCAGCGGCGGCGTCAATCGCAGCGCGGCGCATGGCCCCTCAGCGCCGCTTCTCCGTCTCGTCCGCCTCGCGGTTGGCGAGGTAGTTGGAGAGTTCCTTCATCTGGCTCTGCCATTCCTGCTCGGCATTGCGCTCGCGCAGCCAGATGTCCGGGTCCTCCTTGACCTGGCGGAGGTAGCGCACCGTGTAGGGCACATGCAGCTCGCGCTGGCCCTCGGTGGTGCCGAAATTGCAGACGAAGCTTTCCAGGAAGGCCGAGGAGACGCGGGGGAAGACCCGGTGGCAGGCCAGGACCAGGAAGTCGCCCCATTCCGGCGGGAACTTGGCGAAGGCACCCAGCAGGTTGTCGCGCAGCGCGCCCTCGCGGGCTTTCTGCTGGAAGATGCGCGGGTCCTTTTCCTGCTCGTAGAGATCGTGGCAGATGCGCCAGGCGTGGTTGAGGCGCTTCCACCAGTCGTTCCGGGGGTCGAGCAGCGAGCGCAGCGTCTCGATCTCGCGGTTGCCGATCTTGGGGATGTCGTAGGCCTCGGGCGAGGACGGGGCGAGCATCTCGCGCAAGGCCTTGGTGTTGTCCTTGACCTGGAAGACCTTGGTGCCGTCGGGCTTCTTGGTCTCCACCAGCTTCAGCTCGTCCCAGCCGCTGTTCCAGCCCTGGAGGATGCTGTCCTCCAGGGGCTTGGTGACGTGGTCCCAGAAGCTGTCGGTATCGTCCTCGGCCCATTCGTAGCTGGTGGCCAGCATGCGGATGTTGCGGCTTTCCCAGATGGCGGGGAAAATCAGCTTGGTCACCGCCGCCTTGAACTTCTCGGCGAATTCAGGCGACGCCAGGAAGAAGGGGGGCAATTCCCGCTTCAGGGCGGGGTTGTGGCGCTGGAAGAACACCAGCACCTTGTCGATGCGCCGGCCGATGGCCGCTTCGCATAATTTGTCGAAGCTTTCGAACCCCTTGGCCGGTTCGGGAAGCTCCGGCACCACGTATTCCAGACGGGTCAGCAGGTGGGCGAGGTTGGGCGGCAGCTCGTACTCGATGTCCTTGTTGCGCGCTTCGCGCCGCGCCTTGCGGGCTTCCTCGTCCTCCTTGGGCGGCAGGCCGGAATACATCTCCATGACGGGCGCCGGGGGGGGAGGCGGGGGCGCCTTCTTGGGGATGAAGGGCTTGTACTTCATGTCCTCCTTGAGGATATGGGTGACCAGCCAGTCGGTCAGAACCCGGATCAGCACCTGGGAGCAGGTCTTCAGATCCTCTTCTTGGGTGGCGGCCCTGAACTTGTCGTGCAGCAGCTTGGCCTTGAAGGCCAGGGCCTCGTGCCCCTTCTTGTGCGCGTCGATCTCGGGATATTTGGTGGCGGCCATCACCGCCTCTTCGCGGCGGAAATGCTCGTCCACATAGCGCAGCAGGTCGTCGGTGACGGTCGAGACCTGGCGCCAGTTGTCCTGGCCGATCCACTGCTCGGTCATATTGATCAGGTCAATCAGCCGCTTGTGGTCGGCATCCAGTGCCGGCGCTCCAACGGACATGGCATCGCGCCATACGATCATTCCGGCCCCCGCCCTACATACATGCCAAAGGCATTTCCCACCCTTCATCAGATGTGACTTTAGGCATGCTTGTCAACGGTGATAGGGCGAAAGTCAGCCGGGAACCATCTCATGAGGGTGGCGGCCATGCTCGGCCAGCAGCGAGGCGCTCAGGATGGTGCAGTAATCGCCGAACTCGCACGTCTTGAGGCGCGGGCAGGCCAGAATTTCACGGGTGAACTGGATCAAGGCCTGCGGATCGTCCGCATCGATCAAGCGCTGCCCGGTGTCCGAGACCAATCGGAATGTGCAGTCTGGGGTTCGCAGCGTCATGGACGCCTCTGTCTCTCAAATAATCCGAATCGCCACTTCTGTGGCTCGGCTCATGGAAAAATTATACCTAAGGTGATTATTTAGATAAAGGCATATTCATTAGTGGTGCAAAATAATACTTACGAATTAAGCAAAAGACGTCGGAAAATTCCGTAAAATTTTATGCATCCGATGGCTCCAGCAGGTGCCTGCATTGCCGGACCGCTTCCGCCAGCCCGACCTTCAGCGGCTCGACGCCCGGCGGAAAGGCTCCGAACAGGCGGGACGGCATCATGGGGTCCAAAAGGACGAAGACGCCCCGGTCGTCGGCGCGGCGCACCAGCCGGCCGAAGGCCTGCTTCAGGCGCAGGCGGGTGATCATGTCGTCATAGGCCCTGCCGCCGAACTCGGCGCGCCGCGCCTTGTGCAGGATGTCGGGGCGCGGCCACGGCACCCGGTCGAAGACGATCAGGTGCAGCGAGCGGCCGGGTACGTCGACGCCGTCCCTCACCGCGTCGGTCCCCAGCAGGCAGGAGCGTTCCTCGGCGCGGAAGATGTCCACCAGGGTCGAGGTGTCCATGTTGTCCAGATGCTGGGCCAGGAGCGGCAGGCCGGCATCCTCCAGGGGCGCGCTGATGCGCTTGTGGACGGCCTTCAGGCGCGAGATGGCGGTAAACAGGCCCAGCGCTCCGCCGTTTGCGGCAAAGAACAGCTCGCGATAGGCCGCCGCCACCTGGTCCATGTCGTCCTTGCGCACGTCGGTGACGATCAGCACCTTGGTGCGGGCGGGATAGTCGAAGGGCGAGGCCACCTCGGCGCGCACCGGGGCCGACGGCAGGTGGATGGCGCCGGTGCGCCGCTCGGCCGCCCGCCAGTCGGTCTCCACGTCGCCCGACCCGTCTTTGAGCGTCGCCGAGGTGACGACGACGCCGTGGGCGGGCTCCACCACCACCTTGGCGAAGGGCTGGGTGGGATCGATCCAGTGGCGGTGCATGCCGGTGTCGTAGTCGCGGCCGTCGATCCGTTCCACAGAGAACCAATCGATGTACTGCCGATCCATGGAGCCGCCCTGGACGATGCCGTCCAGCATGCCCTTCCACCCGGCCAGCGGCATCAGCACCCGTCGCTCGATGGAGCGGCAGATACCTTCGATGCGCGACCGCGTGGCGGAGTCCAGTTCCGCCGCTTCGTCGTCCAGCAAAGCGGCCAGCGCCTTGGCCAGCACCTGCAGCGGCAAGGCGATGCGCCCCAGGGCGGCGGCCAGGGCGGCGGCGGCTTGCGGAAGGCCCTCGATGGGGGCGGTGGTCTCGGTCTCCAGGCTGTAGGGGGAATCGGGATGGGCGGCGCGGGCATAGACTTGGCGGCGAAGAAGGGCCAGGAAGGCCTCGGCCGGTCCCTGGGGCTCGCCTTCGGTGATGCGCGCCATCCAGCCGGGGCCGGGCAGGGCGCGGGCGGCGGCCAGGGCGGCGTCGAGGGAGGCGATGGCGTCCTCGGACCCGCCCACCAGATCCTCGGCCCGGCGGTGCAGCCCGCGGGCGCGGGACCGGGACGCCATCTCGCCCTCGGGGCCCAGGATCCAGCGCCGCACCTCGGCGGCCTCCAGACCGGTGAGGTGGGCGGAAAAGGCGGAATCGGCGGCATCAAAAACGTGATGGCCCTCGTCGAACACCAGCCGGGTCGGCTGGGTGCCGTCGTCCAGGCCGCCGAGCGCCGCCTGGATCATCACCAAAGCGTGGTTGGCCACCACGATGTCGGCCCGGCGCGCCCGGCGCACGGCGCGCTCGATGAAGCATTTGCGGTAATGGACGCAGGCCGAAAAGATGCACTCGCCCCGCCGGTCGGCGATGCCAAGGGTGCGGGCGCGGCCCAGCACCTCGGTCAGCCAGCCGGGGAAGTCGCCGCCCACCATGTCGCCGTCACGGGTGGCCAGCAGCCAGCGGGCCATCAGGCCCAGGGCGGCGGCATCCTGGCTGCGGTTGCGGGTGACCATCTCCTCGTAGTTCAGCAGGCAGGCGTAGTTCTCGCGGCCCTTCCTGATCACCACCTTGCGCGCCTTGTCGTGCGGATTGGGGAACAGGCGGTCCAGTTCGCCGTCCAGCTGGCGCTGCAGGTTGCGGGTGTGGGTGGAGATCCACACCGGCGCGCCGTTCTTCTCGGCCCACAGCCCGGCGGGCGCGATGTAGCCCAGCGTCTTGCCGGTGCCGGTGCCGGCTTCGGCCAGCACCAGATGGGGATGGCCTTCCGCCTCGCGCGGCAGGAAGGCGCGGCTGACCGCCGAGGCGTAATCGGCCTGGGTCGGGCGCTGCTCGGCCCCTTCGCCCAGCATCCGGGCCAGGCGGGTGCGGGTCTCGGCCGGGTCCACCGGAATGTTGCCGGGTGGCGGCTCGGGCGCGTATTCGGTCCATTCGGGCAGGCGGTCCCAGACGCGCAGCGCCCCGCCGCCGCGGCCCGAATCGCCCTGGACGCCCAGGGCGGCCAGCACCGCGTTGCCCCAGCCCCAGCCGCCCCGGGCCATCATCCAGGCCAGGCCGCGCGTATCGACGGCCTTGGCGGCGGTGTCGGCGTTGGTCCGCGCCGCCAGTTCCTCCAGCAGGCGGCGGGTGCCGGTCATCAGCGCCTCGGCCTCGTCCTCCAGGTCGGCGGGATGGGGCAGTCCCATGGCATCGGCCAGCCCGCGCGGCGTGGGCAGGCAGAAGCGGGCGGGCCGCACGAAGGCGAAAAGCTCCAGAATGTCGAGGCGCAGGAAATCCTCGATCCCAAGACGCGCCGCCACCGCCGGGCCATGGCAGATCAGCGGGCTCTCGTTCCTGGCATAGCGCGCCGCCTCACTGCGCGACAGCCGCCTGAACTCGCCGTCGGGCTCCAACGCCACCGCACCCCGAATTCCGGCGACCAGCACCGGGACATGGGGCAGCACTATGCGGGACGGGGCGGACATGGCCGGAGACTACAGGGAGAACGGATCGGGGACAAGCACCCTACCGCACCGCCTTGACCCGCCCCTCCACCTTGGGCGCCACGGTGCCCTTGGCGGCCACATGGTCGGCGACCACGTTGACCAGCAAGGGCGCGGCCTCGGCGTTGACCAGGACCTTGCCCTCCTTCAGGGCGCCATAGCCGTCGCCGCCGCCCGCCAGGTAATCGGTGGTGGCGAGACGGTAGCGGCGTTTGGGGTCCAGGGGCTTGCCCCTGGCCATGGCCTTGACGATGCGTTTGCCCGGCGGGCGGGCGGGGTCGTAGGTGATGGACAGTCCCGACACCTGGGGGAAGCGCCCGGCCTTGGCCTCCACCGCCGACAGGGTGAATTCCAGCACGCCCAGCAATTGGGCGCCGCTGATCTCCACCAGCATCACGGTGTTGCCGAACGGCATCTCGGACAAGAGGTCGCGCCGGGTCAGCGCCTGGCCCGGCTGGTACTGGCGGTTGCCGCGCAGGCCCCCGCCGTTGATCAGCGCCATGTCGGCGCCGAAATGGGCGGACAGCGCGTCGGCCACCAGATTGCCCAGCGCCGCCTCCTCGCCCCGCACCGTGGTGGTGCGGCTGTCCATGGGGGTGGCCAGCGTCGCCAGATTCACGTCCAGCGCCTCGCCCAGCAAAGCGTCGGTCCTGGCGACCAGTCCGGCCAAGGCGGGGGCGGGGGCTTCGCCCTGAACCGGAAGGAAGCGCCAGCCCAGAGTGCTGATCGTGGTGGGGCCGGTCTTGCCCGGATCGGGGCGGTCCACCAGCAGCTCGGCCATGGCCACCCAATGGGCGTCATGGCCGGCTTTGAGCACCAGCGGGCCGTTCTCCAGGATGCTGATGGGGTCGTGGTCGTGGCCGCCCAGCACCAGGTCGACACCCTTGACCGCGCCGGCCAGCTTGCGGTCGTCGTCCAGGTCCAGATGGGTCAGCGCCACCACGACCTCGGCGCCCTGGGCGCGAAGCTGGCCGACCACGGTTTCGGCGGTGGCGCGCTCGTCGGCGAAACGGGCGCCCTCGGCGGTGGACATGCGGGCGGTGGCCCGGGTCAGGACGCCGACGAACCCCACCTTGACCCCGCCGATCTCGGCCAGCAGCAAGGGCTTCACGCCCTCCACGCCGTCGATGTTGGAGCCCACCCAGGGGAAGGTGGAGGCCTTGATCCGGGTGACGAAATTGGCGGTGCCGAAATCGAATTCGTGGTTGCCGGGCACGGCGGCCACCGGGGCCAGGGCGTTGAAGAACTCCACCATATGGGCGCCCTTGGTGACGTTGGACGCCAGCGAGGGGCTTAAGAGATCGCCGCCGAAGGTGAAGACCGGGTTGGGATGGCGGGGCTTCTCACGCTCCAGCACGGTCATCAGCTCGGCCAGCCCGCCCTTGCCCTCCACGGGGCGGTATTCGTAGATGTCGTTGACGTGCAGGAAGGTCAGCCGGACCTGCTCGGCCACGGCGTCTTGCGTCCAGGCCGCCAAGGCCAGGACGGCGACGATCATCCGCATCTTCATGGTGCCCCCGATGAAACTAAGCGATGAAACTCAGCGGTCCATCTTGTGGTATTCGGGATTGGGCATCATGTCCAGCCCGTGCGCCATGCGGTTGGTGTAATTGAAGAAGGCGGCGGTGTCGGTGATGTCGAAGATGTCGGCGTCGGAGAAGCCGGCATCGCGCAGGCTGGCCCGGTCGGACTCGGCGATATCGTGGGGGGTCTTGGTCAGCTTCCAGGCGTAGTCCAGCATGGCGCGCTGGCGGGGCGACAATTCGGCCACGCGGTAGTTCATCACCATCATCTCGCCCAGCTGGGCATCGCCGGACAGCTGGCGGATGGCCTGGCCGTGGGCCACCAGGCAGTAATAGCAGCGGTTGGCCGAGGAGACGACCACGGCGATCATCTCGCGCTCCAGCTTGGAAAGACCAGAATCCTCGGCCAGCATCAGCTGGTTGTAGAAGCGGGTGAAGGTGCGGAACTTCTCGGGCCGCGCCGTATAGGCCTGCAGCACGTTGGGCCGCATGCCCAGCTTTTCGTCGCACTTGGCGAAATAGCCGGCGATGTCGTCGGGATAGTTCGCCGGCGAGGGCAGGTCGATGCGGACGATATGGTCGGGCTGGGGCATGAAAGGCTCCGGAAGTTACGCCGGGTCGGGGGAATCCGCCAGGCAGATCATGGTGGCCAGCATGGTCGCCACCAGGGTTTCCCGGCCGCCTTCCACTCCGAACACGTCGGAGCGCACCACGATCAGGGTGCGGCCGGGCTTGATGACCTCGGCGCGGGCGACCAGTTTCTCGCCCTTGGCGGGGCTCAGCAGGTTGACCTTGAACTCGGTGGTCAGCACCGCCGATCCCGCCGGCATCAGGGAAAAGGCGGCATAGCCGGCGGCGGTGTCGGCCAGCGTGGTGGTGGCCCCGGCATGGACGAAGCCGTGCTGCTGACACAAATCGGGGCGGGTGGGCATTTCCAGGGTGCAGCGCCCCGGTTCGAGGTCCGCCATGCGCGCCCCGATGGTGGCCAGAAACGCCTGCCGGGCGAAACTGGCCTCCACCTTGGCGCGGTAATCGGGGTCCTTGGGCGTGAAGTGCGTCACGTCCTGTCATCCCGAGCGAAGGCGAGGGATCTCATCCTGGTCCGCGGGTGCCAAGTCGGAAACCGTGCTCCAGGCGGAGATTCCTCCTCCCGATGGTCGTCGGAATGACAGGCTAGGGACATCAATTGCTCATCAGCACCGGAACGGTCATGTGGGCCAGCACATAGCGGGTGCCGGTACCGCGCTTCAGGGACAGGCCGTAATGGCCGTGCGCGCCCATGACCACCAGATCGGCGCCCAGGTCGCACAGGCGCGACAGCAGCATGTCCATCTTGCCGATATGCTCGCCGGCCAGCCGTTCGGCATTGGCATTGATGCCGCAGGCGGCCAGATGGTCGATGACGTCCACCTGGGGCACTTCGCCCATGCTGGCGGCGGCGTCGTCGGAGGGGCCGCGCAAGCTGAGCACGGTCACCGACTTGGCGATGGCCATCAGCGGCTTGGCGTCGTTCAGCGCGCGCACCGCTTCCTTGCCGGCGTTCCAGGCCAGGGCGATGCGTTCGCCCACGCTGGGGAACACGCCGGTATGGGGGATCACCAGCACGGGACGGCCGCAATGCAGGATCACGTGCTCGACCATCTCCTCGGGCACCAGCTTGCTCTTGGGCTCGGACTGGCCCATCACCACCAGATCGGCGTAGCGGGCGCAGAACATGGTCTCGCTCACCACGTGGCCGGGCTCGCCATGGGCCAGCTGCCACCAGCGCGACGTGACGCCGGCGGTGGCGCAGGCCTGGTTGAACTTCTCCTTGGCGGCGTCGCGGGCCTGGACCAACTGGTCGCTGGCCTTGTGGGCGACGGCGCTGGGGCGGTGGCTCTCGGTGCGGGCGAACAGGCCGGTGAGCCGCGCGCCGAAGGTCTTGGCCAGTCCGACGGCGATGTCCAGACGGGCGGTGCAGCGTTCGCTGTCGTCGATGTGGACGAGAATGTCTTTCATGCGTGCTATTCCCCTACCTATTCCGTCGCCAGCGCGCGGGAGATGACGAGGCGCTGGATGTCGCTGGTACCCTCGTAAATCTGACAGACCCGGACGTCGCGGTAAATGCGTTCCACCGGGAAATCGGCGAGATAGCCATAGCCGCCGTGTATCTGGATGGCGTCGGAACACACCCGTTCCGCCATCTCGGAGGCGAACAGCTTGGCCATGGAGGCCTCTTTCAGGCACGGCCTGCCGGCATCGCGGAGCGTGGCGGCATGCAGCACCATCTGCTCGGCCACCTCGACTTTGGTCGCCATGTCGGCCAGGCGGAAGGCCACGGCCTGATGCTCGAAGATGGGCTTGCCGAACTGCTTGCGCTCACGCGCATAGGCCAGCGCGTGGTCCAGCGCCGAGCGCGCCATGCCGACGCTTTGCGCCGCGATGCCCAGCCGCCCGCCTTCCAGATTGGCCAGCGCGATCTTCAGGCCTTCGCCTTCCTCGCCCAGGCGGTACGACGCCGGGATGCGCATGTCCTCGAAGGCCAGTTGGCAGGTGTCCGACAGGTGCTGGCCCAGCTTGTCCTCGACGCGCACCACGGTGAAGCCGGGGGTGTCGGTAGGCACCACGAAGGCCGAGATGCCGCGCTTGCCCGCACTCGGGTCGGTGACGGCGAAGACGATGGCCACCTGGCCGTTTTTCGCCGTGCTGATGAACTGCTTGGCACCCGACAGGACGTAATGCTCGCCGTCCTTGCGTGCCCGGGTGCGGATCGAGGCCGCGTCGGAACCCGCTTCCGGCTCGGTCAGGCAAAAGCAGCCCAGCTTCTCGCCCCTGGCCATGGGACGCAGGAACTGTTCCTTCTGGGCGTCGGTGCCGTAAGACAGGATGGGCATGCAGCCCACCGAGTTGTGGACGCTCATGATGGTCGACAGCGGCCCGCAGCTGGCGGCGATCTCCATCACCGCCATGGCGTAGGAGACGTAATCGGTGCCCGCCCCGTCCCATTCCGGCGGCACCACCATGCCGAGGAAGCCCAGCTCGCCCATTTCGGCGATGGCGTCCCTGGGGAACAGGTGCTCGCGGTCCCACAGGGCGGCGTTGGGGGCCAGTTTTTCGCGCGCGAAGGACCGCGCCATGTCGCGGATGAGCTGTTGTTCTTCCGTCGCGATCATGCCAGTTCCACCATCATGGCGGTGGCCTCGCCGCCGCCGATGCACAAGGACGCCACGCCGCGCTTCATGCCGTACTGTTTCAGCGCCGACAGCAGGGTGACGATGATGCGCGCCCCCGAGGCGCCGATGGGATGGCCCAACGCGCAGGCGCCGCCATGGACGTTGACCCGCTCGTGGTCGAGCTTGAGGTCATGCATGGCCGCCATGGTGACCACGGCGAAGGCCTCGTTGATCTCCCACAGGTCGACGTCGCCGGCCTTGGCTCCCACCTTGTCCAGCAGCGCCTTGATGGCTCCGACGGGGGCTGTGGTGAACAGGTTGGGGGCCTGGGCGAAATTGGTGTGCCCTAAGATGGTGGCCAGCGGCTTCAGGCCGCGTTTGGCGGCTTCGGACGCCCGCATCATCACCAGGGCGGCGGCGCCGTCGGAAATGGACGACGAATTGGCCGCCGTCACCGTGCCGTCCTTGGCGAAGGCGGGCTTGAGCGTCGGAATCTTGTCGGGCATGGCCTTGCCCGGCTGCTCGTCGATGCTGATCAGGACGTCGCCCTTGCGGCCCGCCACGGTGACGGGGGCGATTTCGGCGGCGAACGAGCCCTCGGCGATGGCCTTCTGGGCTCGGCTCAGCGAGGCCAGCGCGAAGCCGTCCTGGGCCTCGCGCGAGAACTTGTAGGAACGAGCGCATTCCTCGGCGAAGGTGCCCATCAGACGCCCCCGGTCATAGGCGTCCTCGAGGCCGTCCAGGAACATGTGGTCCAGCACCTTGCCGTGGCCCAGGCGATAGCCGCCGCGGGCCTTGTCCAGCAGGTAGGGGGCGTTGGACATGCTTTCCATGCCGCCCGCCACCATCACCTTGGCGGTGCCGGCCGCCAGCAGGTCATGGGCCAGCATGGCGGCCTTCATGCCGGAGCCGCAGACCTTGGAAATGGTGGTGCAGCCCGCCGAACGCGGAAGGCCCGCGCCCAAGGACGCCTGCCGCGCCGGAGCCTGGCCGACGCCCGCCGGCAGCACGCAGCCCATGAACACCTCGTCCACCTGATCGGGCGCGATGCCGGCCCGCTCGACCGCCGCCTTGATGGCGACGGCGCCGAGGGCCGGGGCGGCCAGCGAGGCGAAGTCGCCCTGGAAGCCGCCCATGGGGGTGCGGGCGGCGCCGACGATGACGATGGGGTCGGTGGTCATGGCTTGGTCCTTTACAGTCCGGCGTCACCCCCGGGCTCGCCCCGGGGGTCCATGGATGCCCGGGTCAGGCCCGGGCATGACAGGAAATGGGAGGCGCTCACTTCATGTTGAAGATGATGGTCTTCTTGTGGGTGAAGTGCTCCAGCATGGATTCCAGCGAGGCTTCCTTGCCGATGCCCGACGTCTTGACGCCGCCATAGGACAGCGTCGGCTGGACGACCAGGTTCTGGTTGACCTGGACGAAGCCGGCTTCCAGGCGCCTTGTGGCGTCCATGGCGACCTTGATGTCCCGGGTCCAGATGGAGGCGGCCAGGCCGTATTCGGAATCGTTGGCCTGGGCGATGACCTCTTCGTAGTCGTTCCACTTGATGACGGCGCAGACGGGTCCGAAGATTTCTTCCTGGCACAGGCGGTCGGAATTCTTCATGCCGGTGAAGATCACCGGCTGGACGAAGCGGCCCTTCTTCAGCTTCGGGTCCGTGGGCATGGACGAGCACACATGCTTGGTGGCGCCCTTGGTCTCCTCGCCGATCTTGATGTAGCTGCGGACCCGCTCCAGCTGGCCGTCCGAGACGATGGTGCCGATATCGGTCTTCTCGTCCAGGGGGTCGCCCATCACCATGGCGTCCACCTTGGCCTTCACGCGGGCGACGAACTCGTCATGGATACTCTCGTGCACGAACAGGCGCGAGCTGGCGGTGCAGCTCTGGCCCTGGCGGGTGAAGCGCATGCCGGCCAGGGCGCCGGCGACGGCCTGATCCATGTCGGCGTCGGCGCAGACGATCATCGGGCTCTTGCCGCCCAGTTCCAGGGTGACGGGGATCAGCTTCTCGGCCGCCGCGCGATAGACGATGCGCCCGGTCTCCACCGAACCGGTGAAGCTCACCTTCTTGACGTCGGGATGTTCGACCAGCGGCGCGCCGCATTCGGGGCCGAAGCCCGACAGCATGTTGAACAGGCCAGGGGGCAGCACGGTGTTCATGATCTCGGCGACGCGCAGCACGGTGAGCGGCGCCTCTTCCGCCGACTTGACGATGACGGCGTTGCCGGCGACCAAAGCGGCGGCGGCCTTCATGGCCATCAGCAGCAGCGGCACGTTCCAGGGAATGATGCAGGCCACCACGCCCACCGGCTCCCTGACCGTGACGGTCAGCATGTCGGGGTTGAAGGGGATGGTCTCGCCCTTGAGCTCGGAGCCCAGGCCGCCGAAGAAGGTGAACATGTCGGCCAGCACCCCGGCCTCGACCCGGCTTTCGGTGCGGAGCGCCTTGCCGGTCTCGAGCGCCACCAGGCGGCCCAGTTCCTCCACGTGGTTGGTCAGCACCCGGCCGCATTCGGCCACCAGCTTGCCTCGGCTTCGCGCCGGAAGCCTCGCCCATTCCTTCTGGGCGGCCTTGGCGGAGATGACGGCGGCATCCACGTCCTCCTTGGTGCCGAAGGCGGCGGTGCCGATGATCTCGCCGGTGGCGGGATTGTCCACCTCGAAGACCTCGCCGCAACCGGCGGCGACGAACTTGCCGCCGATCAGGTGCTTGGCCGAAAGCTGCTTGGCCAGCTTGAAGGGATCGAGTTCAGGCGTGAGGGTCATGGTTCAGGCTCGCTTGTCTTGGATGACGATGCCGTCGTTGGGCAGGCTGCCGGGGGTATGGAACACCACCTCGGTCTTCAGCTTGCACAGCGACTGGAAGGAATCCTTCAGCGCCGCGTCCAGGCCGGTGGCGCTGGTCTCGACATGGAGGGTCAGGCGGTCGTTCTCGCCGTCTTTTTCCACCACCAAGCGGGTGCGGATCACCTCGGGGTGGCGCTTGGCCACCTCGGCGATCTGGCGGGGATGGACGAACATGCCCTTGATCTTGGTGGTCTGGTCGGCGCGGCCCATCCAGCCCTTGAGGCGCATGTTGGTGCGGCCGCAGGGCGACTGACCGGTCAGGATGGCCGACAAATCGCCGGTGGCGAAGCGGATCAGGGGGTAATCCTGGTTGAAGGTGGTGACCACCACCTCGCCCACCTCTCCCTCCGGCACCGGGTCGCCGGTGCCGGGGCGCACGATCTCGACGATCACGCCCTCGTCCACCACCAGGCCCTCGCGGGCACGGGTTTCATAGGCGATGAGGCCGAGATCGGCGGTGGCGTAGCACTGGGTGACGTCGACGCCCAGGTCCTTCAGGGACTGGCGCAAGGGAGGCAGCAGCGCCTCGCCCGAGACGCAGGCCTTGGTCAGCGAGGAGTGATCCAGGCCCATCTCCTCGGCCCGCTCCAGGATGATCTTCAGGAAGGACGGGGTGCCGCCGTAGCCGGCGGGTTTCAGGTCGGCCACCGCCTTGGCCTGCTGGTCGGTGTTGCCGACGCCCGCCGGAAACACCGGACAGCCGAGCGCGTGCGCCCCGGTCTCGAACATCACGCCGCCTGGCGTGAAGTGATACGAGAAGCAATTGTGCATCAGATCGCCGCGGCGAAAGCCGGCGGCATAGAGCGCCCGGGCGATGCGCCACCAGTCGTTGTCCCAGCCCTCGGGGTCGTAGATGGGGCCCGGCGAGGCGAAGACGCGGCGCAGTTCACTCTTGGGCGTCGCGATCAGCGAGGCGAAGGGCGGATCGGCCTGCTGGGCGTCGATCAGTTCGGATTTCCTGGTCACCGGCAGACGCGCCAGGGCGGCACGGTCGGTGACCGCGCCCGGGTCCACCTCGGCCAGCAGACGGGCAAAGGCGGGGGAATCGGCCTTGGCCAGGGCGATCTGGGCGGGCAGGGCTTCGAAATGGGCCGCCTCGCGCTCGTCATCTGAGCGGGTTTCCAGGGAATCGTAGAATTCGGTCATGCTTCCCATCATTCCTCCGTCACCCCCGCGAAAGGCGGGGGTCCATGGTTCCGCCATGGAGTTGTTGACGCATGGATTCCCGCTTTCGCGGGAATGACGATTTCCTGAGTCTACAGCCAGCGCTTGCGGCGCTTGTATGATTTGAGATTCTTGAACGATTTGCGCTCCTTGTCGCCGCCCAGGTAGAACTCCTTGACGTCCTCGTTGTTGACCAGGTCCTCCTTGGCCCCGTCCAGCACGATCTTGCCCGATTCCATGATGTAGCCGAACTGGGCGATCTTCAGCGCCATGCGGGCGTTCTGCTCCACCAGCAGCATGGTGATGCCGGTCTCGGCGCACAGGGTCTCGATGATGCCGAACACCTCTTTCACCAGCAGCGGCGACAGGCCCATGGAGGGTTCGTCCAGCAGGATCATCTTGGGCCGGGCCATCATGGCGCGGCCGATGGCCAGCATCTGCTGCTCGCCGCCCGACAGATAGCCGGCCAGGCCGGTGCGTTCCTTGAGGCGGGGGAAGTAGTGGAAGACCTTCTCGATGTCGTCCCTGACCGCCGTGCCGCCGTCCTTGCGGGTGAAGGCGCCCAGGCGCAGGTTCTCGATGACGGTCATGTCCTCGATGATGCGCCGGCCCTCCATCACCTGGAAGATGCCGCGCCGGACGATCTCCTCGGGGGCGCGGTTGGCGATCTCCTCGCCCATGAAGGTGATGTTGCCGCGCGTCACCTCGCCGTCCTCGGTGCCGAGCAGGCCGGAGATGGCCTTCAGCGTCGTGGACTTGCCGGCGCCGTTGGGACCCAGCAGGGTGACGATCTTGCCCTTGGGCACGTCCAGGCTGACGCCCCTCAGGACCAGGATGACGTCGTCGTAGACCACCTCGATGTTGTTCACCGAGAGGAGGATTTCCTCGGGGGCAAGCTTGAGAGCGGGTTCAGCCATGGCCGTATCCAATTCCCTTGAATAAGTGACGGGAGGCGGCTTTGGCCGCCTCCCGTTTTCGCGTGACTTACCAGCCCAGCCATTCCTTACGGCGCGGGATATCGGCGGTGTAGACCTGCTTCATGCCGATGGTGCCGCCCTTGGTCGAGGCCTGGTAGACCTTGACCGTGGTGGTGCCGCGATGGTCGTCGCCGGTCCAGGTGGACGGCAGGCAGACGCCTTCCAGGCCGGCCGGCACCCAGTCCTTGGCATGGGTTTCCATGGCCTTCTTGATGTTGGGGCCGTTGATGCCGCCGGCCTTGGCGGCGGCCTCCATGGCTTCCTTCATGTAGTAGACCGAGCAGATGGCGCGGATGTAGTGGACCGGACGGGCCTCGGCGCCGGTGGGATCGGAAATCTTGGAGATCTCCTTCACCAGCTTCATGCCGGGGGTGTCGTCGTTCCAGGTGGCGGCGCCCACCACCCAGACCAGCTTGTCGGCGGCCTCGCCGGTGGCCTTGAGCGAGCTTTCGTCGGTGCCCCAGATGTTCGCCAGGAACTGGGTGGTGACGCCCACGGTCTCGCACGACTTCAACAGCGAGATGGTCGAGCCCGAGGTGTTGCCCAGATAGGCGTAATGGGCGCCCGATTCCTTCAGGGACAGGCACTGGGCCTTGAAGTCGCCGGGCTTCAGCGAGTACTGGATCTCGTTGCCGATATCGAAGCCCAGCTCCTTGGCATAAGCGCCGCAGGCCATCTTGGGGGCGTTGGGATAGGGGTGGTTGTCGCCCATGTGGACGAACTTGGGCTTGCCCGACCCGCCCTTCTTCTTCCAGTCCTCATGCGCCCACTGGACCAGGCCGCGGCAGGCGTCGGAATAGCTGGGGCCGTAGAAGAAGTTGTAGGGCGCGCCCTTCACCGAGGTGGCGCCCTTGGGATCGGTCAGGTGGCCGGAATAGGACGCCGAGAAATAGGGAATCTCGTCCTTGGCCACGGAGCTCACCAGCGCTTCGGTATCGCCGGTGCCCCAGCCCTGGATGGCGGTGGCCTTGGTCGAGCCGGTCAGCTTCTTGTAGGCCGCCATGGCGCGCGGCACTTCGTAGGCGTAGTCCACGGTCTCGAAGATGATCTTCTGGCCCGCCACGCCGCCATTGGCGTTGATGTAGTTCATGGCGTCGGCGATGCCCTGGCCGTAGGGCTTGCCCACCGCCGAGGTGGCGCCGGTGATGTCGGCGATATGGCCGACCAGGATGCCGTCGGCGGCCATGGCCGCTCCGGCGGACAGCAGGGCGGCGACAGCGGTTCCGGCGAACAGGGTATGCTTCATCGTGTGATTCCTCCCATGAAATCGAGACAACGGTTTTTTGTGTTGTTGTTTTTCTTGGTCAGTACGAGAACGGATACAGCTTCCAATAAGATTTGATCAGACGCCAGCGGTGAACCAGACCATCGGGCTCGAAGATCAGGAACAGCACGATGGCCAGGCCGATGGTGGCCTCCTTGATGTAGGCCAGCGCATTGGTCAGCGCCGGAATGTCGCCGGCGAAGTGCTTGACCGTGCTGACGGCGGCCTCGGTGGCTTCGGGCAGCAGCACCATGAAGGCGGTGCCCATCAGGGTCCCCATCACCGAGCCCATGCCGCCGATGATGATCATGCCGAGGAACTGGATGGACAGCAGGATGGTGAAGCCCTCGGCCGAGACGTAGCCGAGATAGTGGCCGTAGAGCGCGCCGCCGACGCCGGCATAGAACGACGAGATGCCGAACGACAGGATGCGGTACTTGGTGAGGTTGATGCCCATCACCTCGGCCGACAGGTAGTGGTCGCGCACCGCCACGAAGGCGCGGCCGTCGCGGGTGCGCAGCAGGTTGGTGCCCAACAGGTACATCACCACCGTGAAGGCCAGCACCACGTAGAAGAACCCTTTGTCGCCGCCCACCTCGTAGCCGAACAGGCTGATGGGGTTGGCCATGGCGCCGCTTGATCCGCCGGTGAACCAGTTGGCCCGGGCGAAGAAGTCTTCCAGGATGAACTGGGAGGCGAAGGTGGCGATGGCCAGATACAGGCCCTTGAGGCGGCCGGCGGGAATGCCGAACAGGAGGCCCAGCAGGGTGGTCATCACGCCGGCCAGCGGAATGGCCAGCAGCACCGGAATGCCGAAGCTGTTGTTGAGCCAGGCCGAGGCGAAGGCGCCGAAGCCGAAGAAGGCGGCGTGGCCCAGGGAAATCTGGCCGGTACAGCCCACCAGGATGTTCAGGCCCAAGGCGGCGATGCCGTAGAAGCCGATCTGGATCATCAGGGCCAGCAGGTAATTGCTGAACACCATCGGCGCGGCCGCCGCGGCGATGATGCCGGCGATGCACCAGTTCCTGGACGCGGGCGTCAGGAAGATGGTGGTGTCGGCCGCGTAGGTGGTCTTGAACTGGCCGCAGGGAATGAGGCTGGACGAGATCATTGCCATTTCCCCTTCATGTCATTCCGAGGCATCGCCGAGGAATCTCCGCTTGGTGCATTGGTGCCGGTTCTGACGCGCCGCGCCAGGATGAGATCCCTCGCCTGCGCTCGGGATGACAGGCTGTTGCGCATCACACCCTCTCGATGGTCTTGGTGCCGAACAGGCCGTAGGGCTTGATCATCAGGATGATGACCAGCACGTAGAACGGCGCCACGGTGTAAAGGTTGCCCACATGCAGGAACTGGCTGTCGGTGTATTCCGCCAGATTCTCCAGCACGCCGATGATCAGGCCGCCCAGCACCGCGCCGATGATGGAATCCAGGCCGCCGACGATCACCGCCGGAAAGACCTTGATGCCGAAGAACGACAGGGCCGAGGACACGCCGTTGACCATGCCCACCACCACGCCGGCCAGGGCCGAGACCATGGCCGAGATGGCCCAGGCGGTGGCGAACACCGCCTTGACCGAGATGCCGAGGCTTTGCGCCACCTGCTGGTTGAAGGCGGTGGCCCGCATGGCCAGACCCATGCGCGAGTATTTGAAGAACCAGGCGAAGGCGCCCATGATCACCACCGACACCACCAGGCTCATCAGATAGGCGGGCTGGACCGACAGGCCCAGGATGTCCACCGACTTGACCGGGAAGATCTCGGGGAAGGGCTGGGCCCACACGCCGAAGATGGACTTCATCACCGCCTGGAAGAAGATGGACAGGCCGATGGTCACCATGATCACCGAAATGACCGGCTCGCCGATCAGCGGCCTCAGCACGATCATCTGCAGCGCGATGCCGAAGATCATCATGAAGACGAAGGTCATGGGGAAGGCGACGTAGAAGGGCAGCGCCATGCTGGTGACCAGCCACCAGCAGGTCCAGGCGCCGATCAGCAGGAACTCGCCCTGGGCGAAGTTCACCACCTGGGTCGACTTGTAGATCAGCACGAAGCACATGGCGACCACGCCATACAGCGTGCCGACGATCAGCCCGTTGACCAGGAGTTGGAGAAACAGCGAGGAACCCATGATGCGTTCTCCTATTCCGCGGCCAGCTGTTGGGTGGGGGGCGGCAGCAGGGTCACGACCTTCAGTTCGGTCTTGACCCGGGTGGTGGTGCCGTCCTGGAAGGTGATCACCGCGTCCACCGGCACCATCTGGCGATCGGCGTACATGGAATCGATGATGTCGCCGTACTTCTCGTTGATGACGCCGCGCCGCACCTTGCGGGTGCGGGTCAGCTCGCCGTCGTCGGCATCCAGCTCCTTGTAGAGCAGCAGGAATTTGCGGATGCGCTGGGGCTCGGGCAGGGTGGCGTTGACCTTCTCCACCTCGGCCTGCAACAGGTCGTAGACCTGGGCCTGGGCCGACAGATTGGTGTAGTTGGTGAACGAGATGCCCTTGGACTCGGCCCACTTGGACACGATGGAGAAGCGGATGCAGATCAGCGCCGAGAGATAGGGCTTGGTGTCGCCCAGGATCACCGCCTCGGCGATGAAGGGCGAGAACTTCAGCTTGTTCTCGATGAATTGCGGCGAGAAGCGCACGCCATGGGAGGTGGTGGCCAGGTCCTTGATGCGGTCGATGACCACCAGATGGCCGTTTTCCTTCTTGATGTAGCCGGCGTCGCCGGTCTTCAGCCAGTTGCCGTCGACGATGTCGGCGGTACTGGCTTCCGGGTTCTTGTAATAGCCGGTGAACATGCCGTCGGTGGTGGCGACGATCTCGCCCACCCCGTTGGCGTCGGGGTTATCGATGCGCAGCTGGGCGTCGTCGAAGGGCACGCCCACCGAATCGAAGTCGATGTCGCCCGCCCGATGGACGGTATAGGCGCCGGCCAGTTCGGTCTGGCCGTAGATCTGCCTGAGCGGCACGCCCATGGCCAGGAAGAAGCGGAAGGTGTCGGGCCCCAGCGCCGCGCCGCCGGTGGCGGCCGACTTCAGGAACGAGAAGCCGATGCGGTCTTTGAGCGCGTCGAACAGGATCCAGTCGGCCAGCTTGGAGCGCTTGCCCTGGTCCAGCGCGGCCATGCCCAGCTTCATGCCCAGATTGAACATCCACTGCTTGAAGGGCGTGGAATCCATCATGCGGGCGCGCACGTCGGCGGCGATGCCTTCCCACATGCGCGGTGCCAGCAGCACGAAATTAGGGCCGATTTCCCGCATGTCGGCCATCATCGTCTCGGGTTCCTCGACGAAGTTGACGATGTTGCGGCAGATCAGCGGCTGGGCCACGGCGTAGATCTGTTCCATGATCCACGGCAGCGGCAGCACCGAGACGTAATTGTCCCCCGCCGCCTTGGGATCGGCGCGCAAATAGGCGGTGGAATGGCGCAGGAAGGGGCCGGCCTGCAGCATGGCCAGCTTGGGGTTCGAGGTGGTGCCGGACGTGGTGCACAGGATGGCCACGTCGTCGCCCTTGCCCTTGGCCACTTCCTCGTCGAAGCGCGACGGGTTGGCGGCGGCCACTTCCTGGGCCTTGCGCTTCAGATCCTCGGCCGAGATCAGGCGCGGGTCCTTGTGCTTGCGCATGCCGCGCGGGTCGAAATAGACGATGTGGCGGATGGTGGGAACCTCGGCCGAGATTTCCAGCAGCTTGTCCACCTGCTCCTCGTCCTCGGCCAGCACGATGGCCGCGCCGGTATAGGACAGCAGGTAGGCCACCTCGGCGTTCATGGAATCGTGGTAGATGCCAAGACTCATGGCGCCCACCGCATGGGCCGCCACCTCGCCCCACAGGCTTTCCGGGCGGTTCTTGCCCAGGATGGCGACCACGTCGCCGCGGGCGACGCCCAGCGACAGCATGCCGAGAGCCAGATCCCTCACCCGGTTCAGGTAGTCGGACCAGGTGAAGGCGTTCCAGATGCCGAATTCCTTCTCCCGCATGGCGATTTCGCCGGGCCAGCGCTGGGCGTTGTGCACCAGGGCCTTGGGGAAGGTGTCGTGAATGGTGGTGTCGAGGTATTCGCTCATCAGGCCACTTCCTCGTCTTCGTCGATGCCGAGATAGGCCACCTTGACCCGTTCGTTGCTCATGATCTCGTCGGGCAGGCCTTCGGCGATCTTGCGGCCGAATTCCAGCACCATCACCCGGTGGGAGATGTCCATGACCACGCCCATGTCGTGTTCGATCATGATCACCGTCATGCCCCATTCCTCGTTGAGGTCGACGATGTAGCGGGCCATGTCCTCCTTTTCCTCGAGGTTCATGCCGGCCATGGGCTCGTCCAGCAGGATGACCTTGGGCTCCACCGCCATGGCGCGGGCCAGTTCCACACGCTTGCGCAAGCCGTAGGGCAGGGTGCCGGCCACCGCCTTGCGGATGTGGGCGATCTCCAGGAAGTCGATGATGTCTTCCACCTTGCGGCGGTGGGCCAGCTCCTCGGTGCGCGCCCCCGTGCCCCAGTACAGCGCGCCCGACAGCGCGTTGTTGCCGAGCAGGTGGTGGCGGCCGACCATGATGTTGTCGAGCACGCTCATGTGCCCGAACAGCGCCAGGTTCTGGAAGGTGCGGCCCAGCCCCAGCGTGGCGCGCACGTTGGGCGAAAGCCCCGTCACGTCGCGCCCGTCCATGTAGACCCGCCCGGCGGTCGGCTTGTAGCGGCCCGACACGCAGTTCAGCATGGAGGTCTTGCCGGCGCCGTTGGGGCCGATGATGGAGAACAGTTCACCCTTGTTGACCTGGAAACTGACCTCGGTCAGGGCGCGCACGCCGCCGAAGGCCAGCGACACGTCGCGCACTTCCAGAACCGGTGTATCCGATACGGACATCGTCTATCGCTCCCGAACCGGGACGGAGCCTTTTGCGGCGCCTGCCCCGAACCACCCTGATGACTCCTCTTGATGGGAGTCTCCCTATTTGTGAAAACGAGCATACGTTTTTTTAATTGCCGTGCAAGTGTGTTCAGGCCTTGCCGCGCAGCATGTGAATGATTCCCGAGAAATCCAGGCCGCCCTGGCCCATTCCCGCCATCATGGCGTAGAGCTGGGCGGCTTCCGCGCCCAGCGGAATGGAGGCGCCGCAGCCTTGCGCGGCCTCGACCGCCAGCTTCAGGTCCTTCAGCATCATGGCCGCCGCGAAGCCCGCCTTGTACTCGCGGTTGGCGGGCGAGGCGGGCACCGGGCCGGGCACCGGGCAGTACGAGGTCATGGACCAGTTCTGGCCCGACGACTTGGACGAGATGTCGAACAGCTTCTGCGCGTCCAGGCCCAGCTTCTCGGCGAGCGCGAAGGCCTCGCAGGTGCCGATCATGGAAATGCCCAGCAGCATGTTGTTGCAGATCTTGGCCGCCTGGCCGTTGCCGGGGCCGCCGGCGTGGACGATGGTCTTGCCCATGGCGGCCAGGATCGGCTCGGCGCGGGCGAAGGCGGCATCCGCGCCGCCCACCATGAAGGTCAGCGTCCCGGCCTCGGCTCCACCCACGCCGCCCGACACGGGGGCGTCGATCAAAGCGTGACCGGCCTTGGCGGCCTCGTCGGACAGCAGCCGCGCGGTGGCCACGTCGATGGTCGAGGAATCGATGAACAGGCAGCCCTTGGGCGCGGCGGCGAACAGCCCGGCCTCGCCCAGCATCACCGACTTCACGTGGGCGCCGGCGGGCAGCATGGAGACCACCACCTCGGCGCCCCTGGCGGCGTCGGTCGCCTTGGCGCAGGCGGTGGCGCCCGCTTCGGCCGCAGCCTTCAGGGCCGCTTCGGACAGATCGAAGGCGGCGAGTTTGTGCCCGGCCTTGATCAGGTTGCGCATCATCGGCGCACCCATGTTGCCCAGACCGATGAACCCGATGCTCGCCATATGACGTCTCCCTGTCTGAATTCTGGTTAGGTGGTCAGCGCCCGGCCGATGATCACCCGCATGATCTCGTTGCTGCCTTCCAGGATCTGGTGGACGCGCAGATCGCGGAAATAGCGCTCGATGGGATATTCCTTGATGTAGCCGTAGCCGCCATGCAGTTGCAGCGCCGCATCGACCACGGCGAAGCCCACATCGGTGGCCAGGCGCTTGGCCATGGCGCATTGCACCGTTGCCTGGGGCGACCGGGCGTCCAGGGAATGGGCGGCGCGGTGGATCATCAGGCGCGCCGCCTCCAGTTCGGTGGCCATGTCGGCCAGCTTGAACTGGGTGGCCTGGAAGGCGCTGATGGTCTGGCCGAACTGCTGGCGCTGGCCGGTGTACTCGATGGCGTGTTCCAGGCAGCGGCGCGCGCCGCCCAAGCTACAGGCGCCGATATTGATGCGGCCGCCGTCCAGGCCCTTCATGGCGATCTTGAAGCCGTCGCCTTCCTCGCCGATGCGGTTGGCCACCGGAACGCGGCAATCCTCGAAGATCACGCTGGCGGTGGGCTGGGTCTTCCAGCCCAGCTTCTTCTCCTGCTTGCCGAAGGACAGGCCGGGGGTGCCGGCCTCGACCACCAGGCACGAGATGCCCTTGGGGCCGGGGCCGCCGGTGCGCACCATCACCACATAGACGTCCGAGCGTCCGCCGCCCGAGATGAAGGCCTTGGAGCCGTTCAGGACGTAGTGGTCGCCGTCGCGCTCGGCCTTGGTGCGCAAGCTTGCGGCGTCGGACCCGGCATTGGGCTCGGTCAGGCAATAGGAGGCGAATTTGGCCATGCGGCACAAATCGGGCAGCCATTTGCGGCGCTGCTCGTCGTTGCCGAAGCTGTCGATCATCCACGACGCCATGTTGTGGATGGAGATATAGGCGGCGGTGGAGGGGCAGGCGCTCGCCAGTTCCTCGAAGATCAGGGCGGCGTCCAGGCGGGAAAGATGCGAGCCGCCCACGTCGTCCCGGACGTAGATGCCAGCGAAGCCCAACTCGGCGGCCTTGCGCAAGGTGTCCTCGGGGAACAGGCCTTCCTCGTCCCAATGGGCGGCGTGGGGCGCCATCTCGCCTTCGGCGAAATCGCGGGCCGCCTGACGAAAAGCCTCCTGGTCCGGGGTCAGTCCGAAATCCATGCGCTTCGCTTCCCAAGGCCGGGATCTGTCGTCCCGGTTGTTGCCGACGAGGGTACCGTTCAACGGACCCGATGGGTAGGAATTATCACAAGGGATGCGGCGGGTCCATCTCTTGTATACGTGATACGCAGTTTTTGTGTCCGAGATGCGGATTGGCCTTAGACAGCCATGCGGGTAGATGTATACTCCTTCCCGCCACGACAAGGGTTCTGGAGGCCCGATGAGCGAGCAGAAGAAGCCGGCGACCCGGGCGGACGAGATCCGGCAGGTGATCGAGAAGGAGATTTTCACCGGCGTGCTGCGCCCCGGCACCCGCCTGGACGAGGAAAGCCTGGCGGCGCGCTTCGGCCTGTCGCGCACCCCGGTGCGCGAAGCCATCCTGCAGCTGGTCTATTCCGGCCTGGTGGTGAAGAAGCCGCGCCAGGGCGCGGTGGTGGCGCCCTTGGACCTGCACCGCATGGTGCAGATGTTCGAGGTGATGAGCGATATCGAGGGCCTGTGCGCCCGCTATGCCGCGCGGCGCATGTCGCCCGACGAGAAGTCCAGGCTTTCCGCCATGGTGGACGAGGCGGACGCCTTGTGCCGGGCCCGCGACCTGGACGGCTATTACGCCGTCAACCGCGCCTTCCACGACGCGGTCTACGACGGCAGCCACAACGAGGTCCTGAAGGAGATGGCGCGCTCGCTGTTCGCCCGTCTGGCGCCTTATCGCCGCTACCAGCTGAACCATCCCGGCCGCGTCGACGGCTCGCTGTCCGAACATGCCGAGGTGGTGGCGGCCATCCAGGCGGCCGACCCCGACCGCGCCCAGGCGGTGATGCGCAAGCATGTCACCATTCAGGCCGATATCTTTGCCGAATTCGTGTCCATCATGACCTAGGCTTGTATCCATGAAACGTGTTTCTTGGATACAAAAATGTGGCGCCCAGAGCCACCGTATGGTATCGGCGTAATCCGGGTTTGATGACAAAGGGGTGCGCCCATATGACCGACAATCTGTTCGAGCTGTTCCGCTCGCGCTTTCCCGCCGACCGGTCGCGCACCTTCATCGAGGTTCCCGGCGGGGTGACTCTCAGCTACGCCGATCTCGAGGCATCAAGCGCCCGCTACGCCCACGCTCTGGTGGAGGCGGGGGTCAAGCCCGGCGACCGGGTAGCGGTGCAGGTGGACAAGTCAGCCGAGGCGGTAGTGCTGTATCTGGCCTGCGTGCGGGCCGGTGCCGTGCTGCTGCCCCTGAACACCGCCTATCAGGCGGGCGAGCTGGAATACTTCCTGTCCGACGCCGCTCCGTCCGCCGTGGTGTGCCAGCCGCACCGTCTGGCCGAGCTGGAGGGGCTGGCGGTCACGGCCGGCATCAAAACCTGCGTCATGACGCTGGGCACGGGCGGCGACGGCACCTTGCCCGGGCGGGCCAAGGGGCTGGCGGAGACCTTCGCCACCGTGGCGCGGGGCGGCGACGACATGGCCGCCATCCTCTATTCCTCGGGCACCACCGGGCGGCCCAAGGGCGCCATGATGAGCCACACCAACCTGGCCTCCAACGCGCTGACGCTGCACAGGCTGTGGGGGTTCAAGCCCGACGACGTGCTGCTGCACTGCCTGCCGATCTTCCACACCCACGGGCTGTTCGTGGCCATCAACTGCGTGCTGCTGAACGGCGGCCCCATGATCTTCTGCCCCAAGTTCGACGCCGAACAGGCCATCGGGTTGCTCAAGCGCGCCACGGTGTTCATGGGGGTGCCCACCTTCTACACCCGCTTCCTCGCCAGCCCCAACCTGACTCCGGCGGCCTGCTCCAACATGCGGCTGTTCATCTCGGGCTCGGCCCCGCTGCTGGAGGAGACCTTCAACGCCTTCCGGGGCAAGACCGGCTTTACCATCCTGGAACGCTACGGCATGACCGAGGGCGGCATGTTCACCTCCAATCCCCTGGACGGCGACCGCCGGGCGGGCACGGTGGGCTTTCCCCTGCCCGACGTGGAACTGCGCATCACGGGCGAGGAGGGCCAGGTGCTTCCCCAGGGCGAGGTGGGCATCATCGAAGTCAAGGGACCGAACATCTTCAAGGGTTACTGGAACATGCCCGAGAAGACCAAGGCCGAGTTCACCCCTGACGGGTTTTTCAAGTCGGGCGACGTGGGCGTGGTGGACGAGCGGGGCTACGTCTCCATCGTCGGGCGCGCCAAGGACCTGATCATCTCGGGCGGCTACAACGTCTACCCCAAGGAGGTGGAGGACTTCATCGACCGGCTGCCGGGCGTGGTGGAATCCGCCGTGGTGGGCATGCCCCACCCCGATTTCGGCGAGGCCGGCCTGGCCGTCGTGGTGGCCGAGAAGGGTGCGGCGCTGACGGGCGAGGGGGTGATCGACGCCCTGAAAGGCCGTCTCGCCAATTACAAGGTGCCCAAGCTGGCGGTGGTGGTGAGCGAACTGCCGCGCAACGCCATGGGCAAGGTGCAAAAGAACGTGCTGCGCGAGTCCTATGCCGAGATGTGGAAGGCCAATCTGTGAGGTGGCGTGTCATCCCGAGCGCATGCGAGGGATCCCCGTCTGGCATGCCGCTGCCAATTCGGAGAAGCCGTCACAGACTGGGATCCCTCGGTCGCGTTGCTTCCTAGGGATGACAATGGGTATTTGCCGGAGAGTATTTGATGACCGCTGAAATTCATTTCGACCGTACCGGCCATCTGGGCCGCATCATCCTCGACCGGCCCAAGGCGCTGAACGCCCTGACGCTGGATCAGGTGCACGCCATTCATCCCAAGCTGGATGCCTGGGCCACTGACTCTGACGTCACCTGCATTACCATCGAGGGTGCGGGCGAGAAGGCGTTCTGCGCCGGCGGCGACATCAAGCAGCTGTACGAGGCCTGCAAGGCGGGCGAGCTGGATTACGTCACCGCCTTCTACCGCGACGAATACCGCCTCAACCGCCGCATCCACACCAGCCCCAAGCCCTATGTGGCGCTGATCGACGGCATCGTCATGGGCGGCGGCGTGGGGGTTTCCGTCCATGGGCTGTACCGGGTCGCCACCGAGCGCACCCTGTTCGCCATGCCGGAAACCGGCATCGGCTTCTTTCCCGACGTGGGCGGCTCGTACTTCCTGCCCCGTCTGCCGGGCGCCATCGGCATGTATCTCGGCCTGACGGGGGCACGGCTGAAGGCCGCCGACACCCTGCACGTGGGCGTGGCCACCCATTACGTGGATTCCGCCCGCATGCCCGCCCTGGTCGAGGCGCTCTCCGAGGCCCGCGACGCCGCCGAGGTCAAGGCGACCCTGGACGGTTTCGCCTGCGATCCCGGCCCGGCCGCCATCGATGCCAAGCGCGCGCTGATCGACCGCTGCTTCGGCAAGGCCACGCTGGCCGAGGTGATCGCCGCGCTGGAAGGGGAAAGCGATCCCTTCGCCGCCGAGACGCTGGCGACGCTGAAGTCCAAGTCGCCCCATCTGGTGGCGGTCAGCTTCGAGATGATCCGGCGCGGCAAGGCGCTCAGCTTCGACCAGTGCATGACGATGGAATTCCGTCTGGCGCTGTCGCTGGCCCCCGCCCACGATTTCGTGGAAGGAATCCGCGCCCTGCTGATCGACCGCGACAACAAGCCCGCCTGGAATCCGGCGGGGAGCGAGTCCCAGGTCCTGGCCCATTTCGACGCGGTTCCGGCCTGCGGGGATCTGACCTTTTAGTCGGGCTATCGCCCGAACCCATTTGGGGCGATGCCCCAAACCCCCTTTTCGAATCAAAGGGAGGTTTGGAGGTTCACCTCCAGCCGGGGTGCGGGGCGGAAGCCCCGGTATGAAAAAGACCGAGGGGAGTAAGACAGAATGAACGTCAACGGATTGGCCGCCATCGTCACCGGCGGCGGCTCGGGTCTGGGGCAGGCCACCGCCCGCGCGCTCGCCAAGGCCGGCGCCAAGGTCGCGGTGTTCGACATCAACGCCGCCAATGCCGAAGCCACCGCGCGTGAGATCGGCGGCGTCTTCGCCCAATGCGACGTCACCGACGAGGCTTCGACCCTGGCCGCCCTGGCCCATGCGCGCGAGGCGCACGGCCCGGCCCGCATCGCCGTCAGCTGCGCCGGCGTGGTGACGCCGGGCAAGGTGGTGGGGCGCAAGGGGCCCATGCCGCTGGAGACCTTCGCCCGGGTCATCCAGGTCAACCTGATCGGCACCTTCAACGTCATGCGCCTGGCCGCCGCCGAGATGGCCGCCCTCGACCCGCTCGACGGCGGCGAGAGGGGGGTGATCGTCAATACCGCCTCCATCGCCGCCTGGGACGGGCAGGTGGGCCAGTGCGCCTATGCCTCGTCCAAGGGCGGCGTCGCCGCCCTGTCGCTGCCCGCCGCCCGTGAATTCGCGCCGCTCGGCATCCGGGTGATGGCGGTGGCGCCCGGCTACATGGAGACCCCCATGCTGGCCGGCATGCCCGACGAGGTGATGGAGGGGCTGGTGGCCTCGACCCTGTTCCCCCACCGCCTGGGACGGCCCGAGGAATTCGCGAAGATGGTGCTGGCCATCTGCGACAATCCCATGCTCAACGGCAGCGCCATCCGCCTGGACGGCGCGGTCAGGATGCCGCCGCAGTAAGGCGGGTTCAGCCGTCGGCCGGCAGCAGCACGGTTACCGTGGTGCCCAGGCCGGAGGTCGAGGTCACATGGATGGAACCGCCATGGGCCTCGATCATCTTGGCGCAGATGTAGAGGCCCAGACCGATGGATGCCTCTCCCGCCGTGCCTGTCACCCCTTTGCGGAAGGGGTGGAACAGGGTCTCGAGCCTTTCGGGCGGCATGCCGATGCCCGTATCGGTCACGTCGATACGGGCCTGTGGGTGGCCATCCGCGTCCTTGCCCGCGGACACGGCCAGGGTGATGGACGAGTTCGAGTGGGAGAACTTGACGGCATTGCTCAGCAGGTTGGTCATGACCTGCTCGATCTTGAGGGCGTCCACCGCGGCCCACACGGGCGGAACCGGCGGAAACAGGATGGTGATGGATTTCTGTTCGCCGAGGACCGAGGTCAGCGCCGCGACCCTTTGCATCAGTTCGGTCAGGTCGCAGGGCTGGCGGTTGAGGGCGAGGTGCCCGCTCTCGATGGCCGACAGCGACAGCACATCCTCGATCAGGGCCAGCATGTAGCGGATGGATTGGTGGATATTGCCCACATACTTCCTCAGCCTCGGATCGCTGTCGGGGGCAAGCAGCATGTCGAGGATTTCCGAATATCCGGAAATCACCGACAGCGGCGTGCGCAGATCGTGGGCCAGCACGCCGAACAGCCGGTTCTTCTGGTCGTTGGCGGCGGTCAGCCGGGCATTGGCCTTGGCCAGCTGGCGCTGGGTGTTGACCAGTTCGCTGTTCAGCTCGCTCATGGATTCGTAGATGGCGCCGCTGGCCGGTCTGGCCGAGCGCTCCTTGAGCAGGCGGCGCAGCAAGGTGACGTGGTCGCTGTTCAGCCGCGCCAGATCCTGAATCAGCAGATCGCCATCGCGGTCGGCGGGAATGGCGGCCACCGCCAGCCCCGCCTCGATCACCGCTCCCGACAGGCGATAGGGCTCGAGCCGGCCGTTGGTCTCGATGGTCACTTCCCAGTCATAGGCGCTTTCATCCCGGCGCAGGGCGGCGAGGAAGTCGAATGCCTTGGAAAAGCATTCCCTCGACACCACGGCGGCCAGGGGCTGTCCCACACGGGCGTTGGCATGGGGCTGTCCGCCTTCATGCAGGACCTCGGTGATCATGCCGTCATGATCGCACAGCAGGATCAGCCCCGATCGCGATGGCGCCATCACCAGCCCCCCCGTTCCGCCAGCCGGACGGCATCGTCGGCATTCTGGGCCGTGCCGTCGGCCCCCAGGCGGCTCCACAATGTCTCATCGATGTTGAAGGGATAGCCCCCCACCAGGATGGAAACCTTGGTGCCGAAGCGCTGGCGGGCGGACGTGATCAGATTGGCCACCAGCCCCACATGGGAGGTGAGCGTGGCCGAGACGGCGATAAGTTCGGCGTTCACGGATTGCGCCATGTCGAGCGTCTCGCCCACCGGGGCGTTGGCTCCGAGATAATGGCTGTCCCAGCCGCTCATCTCGAAGCAATCGGCCACCATGCGCACGCCGATCTCGTGCAGTTCACCGCTGACGCAGCAGGCCACCATGGAGCGGTTCTTGGCCTCGGCCCCGAAGATGCGGGGATAGAGCTGGGACATGATCCCCTGGGTGACGGCGGTAATGTAGTGTTCCTGGGCCACCGAAACCCGGTTCATCTGCCACAGGCGGCCGACTTCGCGCAGCACCGGCTGGAAGACGTCGAGATAGACGGTCTTGACGGGCATGCCGTCTTCCACGGCGTTCAGAATCAGGGCGGCGGCCGCGTGCCGGCGGCAGCCGAGCAGGGCGTCCAGGTATTGCCGGGCCAGATCCGCCGCGGGGCCGATCTGCGTCAGATGGCCGGGGGGCTCGGACGGCATGAAACGCAGCTGCTCGCGGGCCGAGGCGATCAGGTCCCGGGCGGCCTGGGCCGAACCGTTCTCCAGGTCCTTGGGCAGGGCCAGGGAGACGGCGGCAAGGGCCGCGTCGATCTCGGTTTCCGGCAAGCCCTGACCGGCCAGAAGGGATTTGCGCCAGCCGACATAGTGAAGGAACAGCGCCGGCGAAGCGTGGCACAGCGCCTCGGACAGATACAGCAGCATGGCGCGCAGCTCATCGGCATCGGCCGACAGGCCGCCGGCCTTCATGATCCCCATGGCGTCGGCGGCGATTTCCGCGCGCCTGTTCCCGATGATAGCCGGATTGTTCAATAGGCACCCTCCAAACGTCATAGTGCCTACGGATCGGAATTAATACAAGTCCGGGGCGGGCCCCGTCATGGAATTGCCATACTCCCATGGGACATTCCCGGCATCCCACCGTCACGGAACCTTCGCTTGAGGCGCGGGGCCCGAGGCACTAGGACTTTCGCAGCGAAACAAGGACGACCGGACCATCATGATCCCGACCCAGGACGAATTCTGCCACTGCCCCCATTGCGGACGCCGCACCCGGCATTCCGTGGTGCGGGAACGGGTGCTGGCTCCGGTTCTGTGGTGCCTGTCGTGCTTTGGCACCCGCGTCGAGGCGGTCGAGGCCGCGCCGGTTCCCACGGTGCGGATGACGCGCTCCGCCGACGCAGGGCAGACCTTCCGCCTCGCCGGTTGATGGGGCGGGTGGGGCAAGGCTACACTCGGCCTCGCCGCCACGCCCCTCTGACCGGAGTTTTTCCCATCATGAGCGACGTCGAAGCCCTCAAGGCCGAGGTCAGGAAGCTGAACGCCCAGGCGACCCAGGCCAAGATGGACCTGCACGACCTGTCCGAAGAACTGCCCATCGGCTGGGAGAAGATCCCCGAGGTGGCGGCCTTTTGCCATGATCTCTACGCCCGCCTGGCCCAGGCCCGCGCCGCCCTGAAGGCGGCGGGGGGCTGATCACGGCCGCCTTGTCATCCCGAACGCAGTGAGGGATCTCCGCCTGGATCGTCAGGGCCGAATCGGACCCGCCGGATCAGGATGAGATCCCTCGGTCGCTTTTGCTCTCTCGGGATGACAATCGTTTATCCCAGGTCGATGGACTCGACCTCGGCTTCCCGGATGATCCAGGGAACGAAGACCTTCGACACCCGGGCGAAGCGCTCGGGCGCGTCGGTGGCGAGGTAGCGGATGCGCGCCCCGCCGTCCTCGGTCTTCAGGTTTCGCAGGTTCAGCAGGTCGTCGAGCACCATGGCGGTGGTCGAGGCGGAATCCACCACCGCCACCTCGCGTCCCAGCAGGCGGCGGAACAAGGGCGCCAAGGCGGGGAAGTGGGTGCAGCCCAGCAGCAGGCAATCGGCGCGATCGGGGCCGGAAAACAGCGGGTCCAGGTAATGCCGGGCGATCTGTTCGGCGATGGGGCCGTCCACCAGCCCTTCCTCGACCATGGGGACGAACAGCGGGCAGGGCAACTGCGTCACCTGGGCGTTGGGCCGCGAATGCAGGATGGCGCGGGGATAGGACCCGGCCTGCACGGCGCTTTCCGTGGCGATGACCACGATGCGTCCGCGGGCCGAGGCGGCCGCCGCGGCCGCCGCGCCCGGTTCCACCACGCCGATCACCGGCAGGCCGGGAAAGGCGGCGCGCAACGCGTCCAGCGCATGGGCCGACGAGGTGTTGTCGGCCACCAGCAGGGCCTTGATCCCCTGGGCGACCAGCGCCCTGGTGGCTTCCAGGGCGTACGCCGCCACGGTCTGGGCGCTTTTGGTGCCGTAGGGCAGGCGAGCGGTGTCGCCCAGATAGATCAGCGATTCGCCGGGCAGCCGTTCGCGCACCGCCTTCAGCACGGTCAGCCCCCCGACGCCCGAGTCGAAGATGCCGATGGGAAGGGTGGCGCTGTCTGTCATGATGTCCGGATGTGACTGTCCCTTGATGCATACTTAGCGGTCCCGCCGCCATCGGGCAAGAGGCGGGGTATTTAGGGACTGGAACGGGGCGTCGCTTCGGCGTACGGTGCCCTCCGATTGACCAGAGTCACATGGGGAATCCACGCATGACGCAGGCGCTCGACCGCGAGGTGCTGCTGCAACTGCAATTCGCGCCGCTGTTCACCGGCCTGGCCGAGAAGGACGTGCGCGAACTGCTGGACGGCGCCGAATTGCTGGTCCTGGGGCACGAGCACCTGCTCTACCGCGAGGGCGAGACGGTCAGCCGATTCTACGTGGTGCTGGACGGCCATGTGGAGCTGTCGCTGGACGTGGACGGCAAGAAGAGCGTGGTCGAGGTGGCGCGCCGCTCCACCGTGCTGGGCGACGCCGCCATGTTCGGACCGGGGCGCTACATCATGACCGCCCGGGTGCTGACCGGGGCGACCCTGCTGGCCATTCCCGCCGGCTCGTTCCGCGCTCGCCTGGAAGAGCGCCTGGACATCACGCTGCACATGCTGACCACCATGAGCTTCCGCCTGCGCATGCTGGTCCGCCAGATCGCCGAGCTGAAGTTGAAGACCACCGCCCAGCGCCTGGGCAGTTTCCTGCTGACCATGGTCGAGGCCGAGGACGGCAAGGCCGAGCTGCGCTTTCCCTACGACAAGAAGCTGGTGGCCGACCAGCTGGGCATGAAGCCGGAAAGCCTGTCGCGCGCGCTGGGCAAGCTGGGGCGCATCGGGGTCGAATCCCTGCCCGACAATCTGGTGGTGATCGCCGACGTGGCGCGCCTGCGCGAATTCTGCGCCGAAGAAGAAGGCATCTGACGCCATGGCCCTCAGCCCCGCCGAACTGGAACTCGTCGCCAAGGCTCCCCTGCTGGCCGGCCTGTCGCCCGCCGACCTCGCGCTGCTGATGGACGGTGCCCATTCCGCCACGTACCCCGAGACCGAGCTGCTGTTCAGCCAGGGCGACAAGGCCGACCGCTTCTTCGTGCTGCTGGAGGGACGGGTCAACGTCTTCGCCCTGACCGAGACCGGCGACCAGTCTATCATCGAGGTGTTCGACCCCATCGTCACCTTCGCCGAGGCCGCCATCTTCTCGTCGGGCATCTTCCCGCTGAACGCCGAGGTGATGGCCGGCTCGAAGCTGGTGCACGTGCCGGCCCCGCTGTTCCTGAAGCGCCTGGCCGACAACCGCTCGCTGGGCCTGTTGCTGCTGGGCGGCCTGTCCCAGTGGCAGTTCCGCCTGGTTCACGAGATCAGCGAGCTGAAAAGCAAGTCGCCGGGCCAGCGCCTCGCCACCTTCCTGCTGGCGCTGGCCGCCAAGGCGGGGGCGGATACCGCCGGACGGGTGCGCCTGCCGCTGACCAAGGCGGTGCTGGCCAGCCGTATCGGCATCGCGCCGGAAAGCCTGTCGCGCGCGCTCAACCGTCTCAAGGCCTATGGCGTCGAGACCCATGGCCGCGAGGTGGAGATCACCGATATCGAGGCCCTGCGCCGCATGGTGCGTGAGGGCGGCGGGGAATAGCCGCGCGGCCCCGGCTGCGCAGACTGCATCCAATCGGCACAGAAAGTCACAGCTTAACAAACGTCAAGGCGGCGCTTTGGCCATGGGGGCAGCCTTGCATCACCTTTGCGGAAGGTGTTCATGATGGCCGGTGACGTGGCGAGTGCGGGTATCAACGAGGCTGGCGGGCCGCCGGAATGGCTGTCCCTGGCGCTCGACGCCGCGCCGCTGGACGTCCGCCCGCTGCTGGCCCAGGGCGTCGATCCCTTCGCCACCGTCATGGAGGCGGCCGCGTCCATCGAGTTCGGCGGCTCCCTGGTGGTGGACGCTCCCTTCAATCCCTCGCCTCTGCGGCGCATTCTGGCCGGGCGGGGCTTCTCGTCCTATGGCCGCAAGCTGAACGAGGGGCATTGGCGGGTGTTCTTCCACCTGGACGGCGGCGCCGACTGGGAAAGCGGCGCCGAGGTCAGCGTCGGGCCCGAAGGCGCCATGAGCTGGCGGGAAGAGGACGGCCTGCACATCGACGTGCGCAAGCTCAGCCCCCCCAATCCCATGCTGGCCATCCTGCGGCTGGTGGAAAACGTCGGGCCGGACGAGACGGTGGTCGTGCATCACGAGCGCGAACCCCACTTTCTGGCGCCGGAGCTGGCCGAGCGCGGCTGGCGCATCGCCCGGGTATCGTCCGAGGTGGTCAATGTCAGGCTGTGGCTGGAGCGGATGAACTGATGTTTCCGGGCAGCTTCATGATGGGGGCGAAGGATCGCCTCCTGCCTCCGTCCGTCCCCTATCGTTTTTTCGTGGCGGCCGTGGCCTTCCATCTGCTGGCCTGGGTGCTGCTGCTGGTGGGCAATGACGGCGTGCTGGGCTTCGTCGGCGGCCAGGGCATGGTTCTGGCCGCCCTTCACCTGATCACGCTGGGCACCCTGGCCATGACCGCCATGGGCGCCGCCATCCAGCTGCTGCCGGTGGCCACCCGCCGTCCGCTGGGGCCCATCTGGGCCATCAAGCTGATGTTCATCCTTTACGCCCCCGGCGTGGCGCTGTTCGCCGCCGGGCTGGCCCATTCCTTCGCCTGGGCCCAGCATGCCGGCGCCACCCTGTCCGTCGCCGGGCTGGCTATCTTCGCCACTCTGGTGGGGACCAACCTGCGCAAGGTCGACGACCTGCCGGGCGTCACCCGCCACGCCTGGCTGGCGGTGGCGTCGCTGATCGGCCTGGCCGTTCTGGGGCTGCTGCTGGTCATCGACTTCACCAAGGGATTCCTGCCCGACCACATGGCCGCCGCCGCCGCCCACGCGGCGCTGGCCGGCTACGGCTTCATGGGCATGCTGGCGCTGGGCTTCTCCTATGTGCTGATCCCCATGTTCGTGCTGGGCTCGGCCGTGCCCGATTCGGTGGGCAAGCGGACGGCTCTGCTGTCGGGGCTGGGCCTGGCGCTGGGCGCCGGCGGGGCACTGGCCGGAATCGGTCCGGTTGCGGCGCTGGGCATCATTCTGGGGCTGGCGGCGTCGGTGATCTATCTGCGTGGCATGCTGGCCAGCCTCAAGACCCGCATGAAGAAGCGTCTGGAGCCGTTCTTCCGCATGGTGTGGATCGCCTGGGCCCTGCTGCCCGTCAGCCTGCTGGCCGCCCTGGCCCCGGCCCTGGGCGCGCCGCTCGACCCCTGGGCCGGGCTGTGGGGATTTCTGCTGGTGTTCGGCTGGCTCTTGTCCTTCGTCACGGCGATCCTGCAGCGGATCATGCCATTCCTGGCCTCCATGCATTCCTCGGCCTTAGGCGGCAAGCCGGCGCTGCTGTCGCACCTTAGCCCCAAACTGCCGGTGGACATTCATCTGGGCTGCCACGCGGCCGCCCTGGTCCTGGTTTCCGTCGCCATCGCCGGCGGCTGGGTCTGGCCCATGCGGCTGGGCCTGCTCGCCGGCCTGATCGGCGCCATCGCCTTCGGCGTCTACACCATCGAGGTGTTGCGCCGGTACCGTTCCCACATGGCCGCCGCCGCCGCGGCCAACCAACAAGGATGAGCGTTTCATGAATACCCAGACCGGCGCCCTGCTGCATCAGGCCCACATGACCACCATCGAGGCGTTGCAGTCGCTGGACGAGTTGCTCGGCTCCAACAAGAAGGCGCCGGCCAAGGACGACCTGCTGGCCCGCAAGCTCAAGCAGCTGGCCCGTATTCTCAAGTCCGAGGTGGAAAGCCATTTCGGCTTCGAGGAGAACCACCTGTTCAAGGTGTTCGTCGAGCAGGGCGAGACCGGCATCGTCACCATGCTGACCCACGAGCACCGCTCGATCCTGCCGCTGGCGCTGCAGGTGGCCGATCTGGCCGTCGCCGCCGCCGAGGCCGGCTTCACCGATGCCACCTGGACCGAGTTCAAGGATGCCGGCGCCGAACTGGTCGAACGCGAGATCTTCCACATCCAGAAGGAAGAGATGGGCCTGCTGTCGGCCATCTCCGCCCTGGTCGATCCCGAGACCGACGAGGAACTGGCCGACATCTACCGCCGCGAAGTGGGCTGAGATCGGCGGATTTCCGGTTTGACCTGTCATCCCGACGACCATCGGGAGGAGGGATCTCGTTCTGATCCGGCTTTTCCGGGACGGACGCGCCGTTCCAGGCGGAGATCCCTCGGCTTCGCTCGGGATGACATCGGCATTGAAAAAGGCCCCCCGGTCGCCGACCGGGGGGCCTTTTTTCCGTGAGAGGACCTTACTCCGCCTCGATGCCGGCGGCGGGCAGCACGGTGACGCCGGTGCCGTCCTCGTCCTCGATCAGGACGATGTCGCCTTCGATGCGGTCACCGTCCTCGACCAGATTGTTGAAGTAGTGCCACAGGAACGACACGGCGATGGTCTGGTCGATCTCGTCGTCCTCGTCCATCTCGTCTTCGTCCATGGCCGAGATGTCGCGCAGGATTTCCAGCGAATCCTCGAACATCTCGTTCACGTCGGGCTTGTCCTCGAGCACGTTCTTGATGATGTAGTCGTGCTCGGTATCTTCCAGCTCGTACTTCCACTGGGCATTGCCCGACTTGTAGTAAACGGTGATCATCGAGCCTGCTCCGTGGGCGAAAGTCTTGTTCCGGACCTTCGGGCATTTGCGGAGAAAAGGCAAGGGCGGGATTGCCCATCGGGGCCGGGTCGGCTAAACCCATTGCTCTGTTTGAACGAGGAATCTGCTCATGGCCGAAAAGCCCGCCTGGGTCCTGACCATCACCTGTCCCGACACGGTTGGAATCGTCGCGGCGGTATCGGGTTTTCTCAGCACGCATGATTGCTTCATCACCGAGGCGGCCCAGTTCGGCGACCCGCTGTCGTCGCGGTTCTTCATGCGCATCGTGTTCGGCGCCGGGGCCATGACCCCGCCCATCCCTGAGCTGGAGAAGCTGTTCACCGAGGTGGCCGCCCGGTTCCAGATGATCTGGAAGCTGCACGACGCCACCCGCAAGGCCCGGGTGGTGATCCTGGTGTCCAAGTTCGGCCACTGCCTGAACGATCTCTTGCACCGCTACCACACCGGCTCGCTGCCCATCGAGATTCCGGCGGTGATCTCCAACCACCAGGACATGCGCTCCATCGTCGAGTGGCACGGCATTCCCTATCACTACATGGCGGTGGACAAGCACGACAAGGCCGCCCAGGAAGCCCGCGTGATGGAGGTGATCGAGCGTGCCGACGCCGAGCTGGTGGTGCTGGCCCGCTACATGCAAATCCTGTCTTCCGACATGTGCACCCGGCTGCAGGGCAAGGCCATCAACATCCACCACTCGTTCCTGCCCAGCTTCAAGGGGGCCAAGCCCTATCATCAGGCCCATTCCCGGGGCGTGAAGATCATCGGCGCCACCGCCCATTACGTCACCCCCGACCTGGACGAGGGCCCGATCATCGAGCAGGGCGTCGAACGCGTCGACCATACCCACACCCCCGACGATCTGGTGGCCATCGGCCGCGACATCGAGAACGTGGTGCTGGCCCGCGCGGTGCGCTGGCACACCGAGCACCGGGTGCTGCTCAACGGCTCGAAGACGGTGGTGTTCCGGTAAGGCTTAATTACCGAAGCTGACCGTGGCGAAGGCGCGGCTGATCCGGTCCTCGCCCCAGAAGGACGGCGGGCGCGGCGCCTGGCCGGGGCCGCCCACCGAGGTGCCGGCGCCGGGTGTGTCCAGGTCCACGGTGCCGGCGGCGGAGCTGACCACCACGCGGCCTTCGAGCAGCAGTACGCTGAGCGGCGCATCCAGCGGCCCGCCCCAGAATCGGGTGCCGCGCACCCCCACCGAGGCCAGGGGCGTCTTCACCGTCAGGGGATGGTCGGGCAGCTTGCCCACCGCGCCGGTCGCGAGCAGAAACGAGCCCTCGGACAGGGCCAGTTCCGCCTTGCCCGCCTTGCGGTCCGGCGCCCAGTCATAGGCCGCCAGGGTCATCTCGGCGCCGTCGCTCAAAGTCAGTTCCATGCCGTCGCTGAACTGGACCAGCAGGCGCGAGCCGGGGCCGGTGCGCAGGGTCTCGCCCGACCGCACCGGGTCGCCGACCGCCAGGGGGCGGCTGGCGGCGCCGTCGCGGGCCTGGGCGGCGCCCTGCAGGCGGATCACCTTGGCGGCATCCTCGGCGCGGCCTTCACCGGCCAGCAGGCCCAGGCCCAGCAACAGGGCAAGCAGGATGCGCGGAACGGCCATTCCAATATCCCCCCGTGGCGGTCAAACGTGGTTCTATATTTCGTGCGGCGGAGCGGACGGATCAAGGAGGCGAGACGCATGCGTATCTGGTTGGTGCTGGCCGGGCTGAACGGAGCCATGGCCGTGGGGTTCGCGGCCTGGGGCTCCCATGGGCTGGAGGGCGATTCCGCCCGCTGGGTGGGGCTGGCCAGCCAGTTCCAGCTACTGCACGCCGCCGCCCTGCTGGGGCTGGCGCGGTTCTGCGCCGAAGGGCGCCGCCTGTTCCGGCCCGCCGCTTTCCTGATGGTCGCCGGCATCGTCTTGTTCTCCGGCTCGCTCTATGCGAAGGCCCTGGGCGTGGCCTTGCCGGTGCCCATGCTTACACCCCTGGGAGGCATCACTTTCATCGTGTCGTGGCTGCTGCTGATCCCGGCGGGCTGGTTAGCCGGCGATCATGCTCGGGTTTGACTTGGGCCCGGGAATTGCCCATGATGCCAGGAAGCGGGCAGCCTGCGCCATCGGGGGCATATCGGGCTGAGTGGGAAACGGGTAGGTCATGGCCAAGTCAGTGCTGATCGTCGAAGATAACGACTTGAATATGAAGTTGTTCAACGATTTGCTGCAGGCAAACGGCTACGAGACCATCCAGACCAAGGATGGCCGCGAGGCCATGGATATCGCCCGCAAGCATCATCCCGACCTGATCCTGATGGACATTCAGCTGCCCGAGATTTCCGGTCTGGAAATCACCAAGATGCTGAAGAACGACGCCGAGCTGAAGGCCATTCCGGTGATCGCCGTCACCGCCTTCGCCATGAAGGGCGACGAGGAAAAGATCCGCGAGGGCGGCTGCGAGGGCTATATCGCCAAGCCCATCTCGGTGGCCAATTTCCTGCAGACCGTGGCGCGCTTCCTGGAATAGGGCGCGTCTATTTTCGGAACACGGCAGAACCTGTCATCCCGACGACCACCGGGAGGAGGGATCTCGTCCTGGCGCGATGTTGCCGGTTCGGCTCCGCCATGCCAGGAGGGGATCCCTCGCATACGCTCGGGATGACATATTCCTTAGAGCATCGAGCCTCAAATATGAGGCGCGGTGCTCCTGCGCCCATTGAGGGCGCGGCCAAGCGCGTGGAGGCGCGCGCTAAGGCAGAGGGTCAACGAATAAACTGAGAGAGCGTGATGCACATTTTGGGCATCACGCTCTGGCGGACAAACGAAAAGGGCGCCCCCTTGGGACGCCCTTTGATCCTTGCTGTCGCATCCGGCCGGGTCGGCCGGCGCTCCACTACTTGATCTTGGCTTCCTTGAACTGGACGTGCTTGCGCACGACCGGATCGTACTTGCGGAATTCAAGCTTCTCGGTGGTCTTGCGGGGGTTCTTCTTGGCCACGTAGAAGAAGCCCGTCCCAGCGGTGCTCAGCAGCTTGATGAGAATGGTGGCAGGCTTAGCCATGGCGAAAATCCCGAACAGCGTTGGTGATGAAAACTTGAGGCGCGCACCATACTGATACCGGCGGCAGAGTCAAGTCAGAATAGCTTGGCCTTGGCCAGAGAGGGGGAATCGAACGGTAATTCCCCCTGGGTGACCAGGTGTTCGAACGAGCGGACCTGATTGCGGCCGTGGCCCTTGGCGTAATACAGGGCGCGGTCGGCGTTGCCGATGACCACGGAGGGCTTGTCGTCGCAATCGATGCGGACGAAGCCGACGCTGACGGTGATGCGCCCCACGTCGGGGAAGGCGAAGGCCTCCACCGTGGCGCGGAAGCGTTCGAAAACCGCCTTGGCGGCCTCGAAGGTGGCGGGTGCCAGCAAGACGACGAACTCCTCGCCGCCGAAGCGGAACAGCCGGTCCTCGGCTCGGAAGGCCTTGCGCATCAGGGCCGACAGCAGCAGCAGCACCTCGTCGCCGAAGATGTGGCTGTAGGTGTCGTTGATCCGCTTGAAATGGTCGATGTCGATGATGCCCAGCCAGTGGTGCTGGCCGTCCAGATGGGCTTCGCGCCGGTTACCGTTGAACGACACGTCGATGTGCCGGCTTTCGGCGACGATGGTGCTGAAATTCTCGTCGAAGGTCTTGCGGTTCTTCAGCCCCGTCAGGGTGTCGCGCGCCGCGTCCCACAGAATGGTGAGGTAATTGCGGTAGATGGCGATGAAGCCCTTGATCAGGGCGGCGGGCTCGTCCTGGCCGGGATTGGTGCGGGTGACCAGGAAGGCGCAGACCTTGCCGCGGTCGTCGATCACCGGATGGGCGCGGCGGATGCCGCCGCCGGCCAGCGCCTCGCTGCGCTCGCAGCCCAGCGCCATGCAATCCAGCAGCAGGGGGTCGCTGCCGATCTCCTGCAATTCCTCCGGTGGGCCGGCGCCGTCATGGCTGCGGATGGCGGCCCAGTCGATGAAGATGCCGTTGGCGGTGGGCAGGGGCGCGCAGATGCCGCAGAACGGCAGGTTGGCCAGGTCGGCCAGCGTGGCGGTCAGGCAGTCTTCCAGGTGCTTCTGGCTTCGCTGCTCGGTCAGCAGCACAATCGATGATAGAACCGATTCCGGAGTGATTGCCACGCGATGGCTTCCTCTAAAGTATCTAATCCTAGCTTATTCCTAAGGAGGAGCCAGGAGTCAATCCGTGTCGGGCGAAGGTGGCGGGACATAGCTTTTGGTTGGGGTGCTGGAGGATGGGCAAAACAACCTAGGAAAAATGTATTTTCAGAATCAATAACACATGATAGACGTTGTTTAACCCGAGGATGACCGAACGGAGTTTCCCATGGCTTTTCGCTTTTCAACCCTGGCCGCCCTGGCGGCTCTGGTTCTGGCTCCGGCCGGCGCCCAGGCCCAGGACAAGGCGCCGGGCGAACTGCTCAACGTGTCCTACGACATCGCCCGCGAGCTGTTCCAGCAGATCAACCCCGCCTTCCAGGCCACCCCCGCCGGCAAGGGGCTCGAGATCAAGCAGAGCCACGCCGGCTCGTCCAAGCAGGCCCGCGCCATCCTCGAAGGCCTGCAGGCCGACGTGGTGACCTTCAACCAGGTGACCGACGTTCAGGTCCTGGCCGATCGGGGCTTCGTGCGCAAGGACTGGCAGACCGCCTTCCCCAATGGCGCCTCGCCCTATTATTCCCTGCCGGCTTTCGTGGTCAGGAAGGGCAACCCCAAGAACATCAGGAACTGGGACGATCTGGTCCGTCCCGACGTCAAGGTGGTGTTCCCCAATCCCAAGACCTCGGGCAACGGCCGCTACACCCATCTGGCCGCCTACGCCTTCGCGCTGGAGACCTACAAGGGCGATCAGGCCCAGGCCAAGGAGTTCATCCGCAAGCTGGTGGCCAACGTGCCGGTGTTCGACACCGGCGGGCGCGGCGCCACCACCACCTTCGTCGAGCGGGCCACCGGCGACGTGCTGGTCACCTTCGAGGCCGAGGTGGGCGGCGTGATCAAGGAATTCGGCGCCGACAAGGTCCAGGCGGTGATCCCCCCGGTCAGCATCCTGGCGGAATTCCCGGTGGCGGTGGTGGACAAGGTGGCGGCCAAGAAGGGCTCGGCCAAGACCGCCAAGGCCTATCTCGACTACCTCTATTCCGAAGAGGCGCAGGAGATCCTGGCCAGGAACTTCTACCGCGTGCGCTCGGACAAGGTGGCGGCCAAGCACGCCGCGGCCTTCCCCCAGGTGCGTCTGTACACCACCGAACTGTTCGGCGGCTGGGACAACATCCAGAAGATCCACTTCGCCGAAGGCGGCATCTTCGATCAGGTTTTCGGCAAGAAGTGATGCGCGAACGGCTTTAGCCGGTTAAAAAGGCCGTCATCCCGCGCCCGCGCGCGGGATGACGTGCCGTTTGGTTTCCCCGGAGTTGGTGTGATGCGCGCCCGCAGGCTGTTGCCCGGCTTTTCCCTGACCATGGGAATGACGCTGGCCTATCTCGGACTGATCGTCCTGCTGCCGCTGGGCGCCATGCTGGTCAAGGCGGCGGGCATGAGCCTGGACGGCTTCATCGCCGCCACCACCGGCCCGCGCGCCCTGGCCGCCTATTCTGTCACCCTGCTGTCGGCGGCCGAGGCGGTGCTGTTCAACGGCCTTGCCGGGCTGCTGTTCGCCTGGGTGCTGGCCCGCTACCAGTTTCCCGGCCGTAATCTGCTGGATGCCCTGATCGACCTGCCCTTCGCCATGCCCACCGCCGTGGCCGGCCTGGCGCTGGCCGCCGCCTTCGCGCCCAACGGCTGGGTGGGGCAGTATCTCGAGCCCTTGGGGCTGAAGGTGGTCCACGCCCAGCCGGGCATCGCCATCGCCATGGCCTTCACCAGCCTGCCCTTCGTGGTCCGCAGCGTGCAGCCGGTGATCGAGGAGCTGGAGACCGAGACCGAGGAGGCGGCCCGCACCCTGGGGGCGTCCGAGACGCAGATCTTCCTCAAGGTGATCATGCCGACCCTGGCTCCGGCGCTGCTGGCCGGCATGTCGCTGGCCTTCGCCCGCTGCCTGGGCGAGTTCGGCGCCATCATCTTCATCGCCGGCAACCGCCCGTTCGAGACCGAGATCGCCGCCCTGCTGATCTTCATCAAGCTGGAGGAATACGAGTTCGGCTCGGCCACGGCGGTCGCCACCGTGGTGCTGGCCTTCGCCTTCATCACCATGCTGCTCACCAACGGCATCCAGGCCTGGCAGCAGCGCTATCTGGCAAAGGGGTAAGCCCATGATACCCGCCATGGCCGTCCACCACGTGCCCCACCGCCAGCCGGGCGGCAAGCGTCGCCGCATCCTGATCGGTCTGGCCGGATTGCTGGCGCTGGGCTTCCTGATGGTGCCCATGGCGGTGATCTTCGCCCAGGCGTTCTCGAAAGGCTGGGCGTCATGGTGGGCGGCGGTCAGCCATCCCGAGACCCTGCACGCCATCGGCCTGTCCCTGCTGGTCCTGGCCGTCGTGGTGCCCATCAACGCCGTCTACGGCCTGGCGGTGGCCTGGACGGTGACCAAGTTCCGCTTTCGGGGAAAGAAGTGGCTGGTGGCCCTGGTCGAGGCGCCGTTCTCGGTGTCGCCCATCGTCGCCGGCGTTGCCGCCCTGATGGTCTATGGCGGCTCGGGCCTGCTGGGGCCCTGGCTGGAGGAGCACGACCTCAAGGTGATGTTCGCCCTGCCGGGCATCGTCATCGCCACCCTGTTCGTCACCAGCCCGTTCATCGCCCGCGAATTGCTGCCCCTGATGCAGTTGCAGGGCACCGACGACGAGGAGGCGGCCCTGACCCTGGGGGCGGGGGGGCTGGCCATCTTCCTGCGCGTCACCCTGCCCAACGTCAAATGGGCGCTGTATTACGGCATCATCCTGTGCGCGGCGCGCTCGCTGGGCGAGTTCGGCGCCGTCTCGGTGGTGTCGGGGCAGGTGAGGGGCGAGACCATGACGCTGCCCCTGCAGATCGACCTGCTCTATCACGATTACGAGACGTCGGGCGCCTTCGCCGCCGCCTCGGTGCTGACCCTGCTGGCCCTGGTCACCCTGGTGCTGAAGCTGCTGGTCGAGCGCTTCTATGACCGCCAGATCGAGGAAACCCTGGCCGAGCGCCAGGGCTGAACGCTCGGATGCAGGGAGAGGTTGCTCCAGCGGCCATTGAGGCCGCGGCCAAGCTCGCGGAGGCGAGCGCCCGGCGAGGGGCAAATATGAATCCTTAGACCATTGAGCGTCGCGTTTGACGCTCAATGGTCTAAGGAATGGCGTAGGTGGCCGTCACGTGGGCGACCAGCTCGTCGCTGCCCGCCGCGATCAGCTCGACCGCGCCCATGGCCAGGCGGCGGCCCTGCTTCAGCAAGGTGGCCTCGGCGATGATGTCGCAGCGCTCGGCCTTGCGCAGGAAGCTGATGTTGAGATTGCTGGTCACCGCCATTTCCTGCTGGCCGATGGCCGACAGCACGGCGGCGTACAGCCCCACGTCGGCCAGCGTCATCAGCGCCGGGCCGCACACCACGTCCACGGGACGGGTGAGATGGGGGCCGAAGGGCATGATCAGCCGGGCGCTGCCCTTGCCGATGCTTTCGGCCCGGATGGCCAGGTCGCGGGCCATGGGCAGCTTTTCCATCAGCAGGGCGTTGAACTGTTCGGCAGAGATGGCGGACATCGGACCTCCCGGGTAAACTGGTCCGACCAGTTTCAGGGATTCCCGGCGAAGATGGCAAGGGAGGTTTGGTATGTCCGAGGTCGAACCCATTCTGATCCGCTCCGACCAGGGGGGCGTTGCCACCCTGACGCTCAACCGCCCGGCGGCGCGCAACGCCCTGTCGGTGGCTCTGATGAGCGAGCTGGAAAAGGCCCTGGCCGCCATCGCCGCCGATCCGTCCGTCAAGGCGGTGGTGCTGGCCGCCAACGGCCCGGCCTTCTGCGCCGGCCACGACCTCAAGGAGATGCGCTCGCTCTCCACCGCCCAGCAGGTGTCGGCGGTGTTCGACCTGTGCTCAAGGGTGATGAAGGCCATCGTGCGGCTGCCCCAGCCGGTGATCGCCAAGGTCCATGCCATGGCCACGGCGGCCGGCTGCCAGCTGGTGGCCAGCTGCGATCTGGCCTATGCCGCCGAGACGGCGAAATTCGCCACGCCGGGGGTCAATATCGGTCTGTTCTGCTCGACGCCCATGGTGGCGCTGTCGCGCGCCGTGGGGCGCAAGCAGGCCATGGAGATGCTGCTGTCCGGGGTGCCGGTGGACGCCGTCACGGCCCAAGCCTGGGGGCTGGTCAACCGCGCGGTGGCGCCCCAGGCGCTGGACGGCGCCGTGGCGGAGATGGCGGGGCTGATCGCCGCCAAATCCTCCTACACCGTCAAGGTGGGCAAGGAGGCGTTCTACCGCCAGCTGGAGATGGGCCTGGACGACGCCTACGCCCATGCCTCCAAGGTGATGACCGAGAACATGCTGGCCCAGGATGCGGCCGAGGGCATCGACGCCTTCCTGGAAAAGCGCCCGCCGGTGTGGCGCGGCTGCTAGAAGCATCGAGCGTTAAATCAGAGGCGGATTGTCACCCTGAGCCTCGGCGAAGGGTCTTTCAGGCACAGGCGGCAACCGCTTCGGGCTGAAAGATGCTTCGCCGAGGCTCAGCATGACAGCACGATTCAGATTTGATGCGCGCCGCTAAAGCCCTATTGGAACTCGAACAGGGTCTGGAAGGCGGCGCGGTCCAGGGCTTCGCGCACCGGTCCGGCGGCGCCCCGGATCACCACCTTGGTGCCGGCGGCGTTGGCGGCGTCGTAGATGTGGACGAACAGGCTCATGCCGGTGGAATCGATGACGTCCAGGCCGGACAGCAGGATGTCCCACTTTGCCTTTCCCACCTTTTCAAGTTCCGCCAGGACCTTGGGGAACAGGTGGGCCTCGGCGAAGGTGAGCCGCCCCTTGATGGTGATCTCGGCCCCGCCGCCGACCTCGCGGATGCTGTGTTGCATGATCGTCGATCCTAGGATGCACGGATGGAGGTCAGGAAGGTGTCGACCCGGTCGCGCAGATTGGTGGCGCGCTCTGACACATCCTGGGCGGTCTGCAGCACCTCGGCCGAGGCGTGCTTGGTTTCTTCCGCCGCCTTGTTGACGCCGGTGACGTTGGCGCTGATCTCGCCGGTGGCGGTGGCCACCTGCTGGACGTTGGCGGCGATCTCGCCGGTGGCGGCGTCCTGGCCGCGCACCGCCTCGGCGATGCCGGTGGCCACGCCGTGGACCTGTTCGATCACCGAAGTGATGGAGGTGATGGCCGAGACGGCGTCGCCGGTGACCTTCTGCACGGTGTTGATCTGGCCGGCGATCTCCTCGGTGGCCTTGGCGGTCTGGTTGGCCAGATGCTTGACCTCGTTGGCGACGACGGCGAAGCCCTTGCCCGCCTCGCCGGCCCTGGCCGCCTCGATGGTGGCGTTGAGCGCCAGCAGGTTGGTCTGGGCCGCGATGTCGTTGATCAGGGCGACCACGGCGCCGATCTTGTCCACCGCCGAGGCCAGGCCGTCGATCAGTTCGGTGGTGCGGCGGGCCTCGGACGAGGCCTCCTCGCTGATGCGCACCGAGTCCTGCACCTTGCGGCTGATGTCCTCGCCCGAATGGGCCAACTGCTCGGCCGAGCCGGCAGCGGTGCGCATGTTGACGGCGGTTTCCTCGATGCCGGCGGCCACGGCCGAGGCCTGGGCCGACGCGTCCTCCGCCGTGGAGGACAGGGAGCGCGAGGTGGCCTCCAGTTCGGTGGCGGTGGAGGCCATGCCGGCCAGGGCGTCGGAGACTTCCTCGTTGAACTCGCGCAGAAGGTTGTCGATGACCCGGGCGCGCTTGTCCTTGGTCCACTCGGCCTGGCGCCGCTCCTCGTCCAACTGGTCGGCGCGGATCAGGCCTTCCTTGAAGATCTCCACGGCGCGGGCCATGGCGCCGATCTCGTCGCCGCGCGTCAGGCCGTTGATGGCGACGGTCTTGTCGCCCTCGGCCAGCTTGGTCATGTCGACGGTCATTTCGGCCAGGGGACGGGTGATGCCGCGGGCGATGACCCATACCAGGACGACGCCCAGCGTCAGCACGCCGCCGGTGATGACCAGATAGGCGTACAGGGCGCCCAGAGTGTTGTCGTGCCCCTTGTCGGCCATGTTGACCAGGGAGGCGGAGGCCAGGTCCTCCACCTGCTTCAGGAGGTCGATCTTCTTGGTGATGGTGTCGAACCACACCGGCGCCTCGATGCCGTCCAGATCGTTGGTGAAGGGGGACTCCAGCGCCACGGCGCGCATGCGGTCCACTTCCCTGGTCACCGGATCGGCGGCGACCTTCTCGAAGGCCTGGCGCAGTTCGGGCTCGGCATTCTTGACGAAGGTGTCGAAGAACACCTCCTGGCGGGCGATCAACTGGGCGAAGTTCCGGTGAAGCGCCGGCTCGAACTTTTTGGCGCCGAAGCCGCCGCTGGCGGTGGCGCGCTCTTGGCCTGCCCGCTCCTTACCCTGCAGCAGCTGGACATAGGCGACGATGGCCTTGGTGACGCGGGCGTCGCGGCTGACCACCGCCATCTCCTCGATCACCGCCAGCTGTTTGGCGATGGTGCCGGTGTAGTAGCCGGTGGCCTCGCCCAGCGGGATCGAGAGGTTGCTGATGGCGGCGCGCTTGTCGCCCAGGGCCTTGATGGCGTCGGCGGCGCCGTCCAGCTTGGACTTGAAGGCGGTGCCGTATGCGGCGGCGGGAAAATGCGCCAGAACGCCCGAGAGTTCCGCCAGCTTGGCGTCGGTCAGCTTGCGCTGCTCCGGCAGGCGATCCTTGAATTTTTCGCCCTTGCTGCCGACGAACCCGGCCGAGGTGCCGCGTTCCTTCTGCAGCTCGTGGACCAGGGCGCTGATGGCCGGCGCCAGCCGGGCCAGTTCCTCGACCTGTTCCATCTCATCGGCCTGACGGGCCTTTTCGGACAGGGCCAGGCCGGCATAGACGACGACGGCCGCCAGCGGAATGATCAGCGCCAGGATCAGCCGGACCGCGATTTTGAAATTATTGAGCATGGGAGCCTCTCGGGCGTTCGAGCGTGGACTCGACGGCAGCCACGACGTCACGACTTGTTGCGTGGAGGCACGGCGGAATAGCGCCTCCGCCTTACATGATATGGCGGAGGATTGTATCGGCCAATCCATAAATCGTGACGGATTGGTGCAAATGCAAAACGTTCAAGAATATATGTAATATTACCTACGGCGAGGGGGTGCTTCTATTCGACGAGAATGTCGTGAGCGTACTCGAAGCTTTCGCCGGTTTCGTCGAACCAGGTCAACTTGATCTTGCCGCTGGAGGTTGCCACTGCGAAGAAGCTGGCGAACGGGTTGGCCGAGACCGCCTGATGCCAGTCGGCGCTGATCACCGGCTCGTTGTTCCAGGTGCAGGTGAAGCGGTTGATGATGCGCCGGGGAATGGTCTTGCCGGCCCCGTCCTTGCGCAGTCCGGTTTCCATGTCGTGGCTGATCTGGGTCTTGATCTCGATGATCTCGCCCTTCTTGGCCTTGGCCGGGATGCGGACCTTGACGCGATCTGAATTGGCCATTGCCCTCAGCCTCCACAGCCGCCGATGGTGACGGTGACCTCCTGGCGGGCGATCCACACCTCGCCGTCCGAGGTTACCGCATAGGCCCGTACCGTCTGGGTCTTGGCCAGGCGCATGCGGAAACTGACCTCGGCGCGGCCCGAGCGCGGCGTCAGGTACCAGGACGACACCACCGGATAGGGATTGCCTTCCGCCAGGACGTGGATGGCCTTGACGTGATCGGCGGCGGTCATGGGCGAGTCCACCGTTACGGTGATGGGCTCGTTGGCGCCGCTGGCGGCCACGTCGCGCATCTTCAGCCTGACCTTGCCGTCCCTGGCCTTGAAGGGGCCCATCAGCTTGCGGGCCAACTCGTCCGCCTCCTGCGCGGCCGCCGGCGCGGGAAAGCCCAGGCCCGCCGAGGCGGCGGCCATGGCGGTTCCGGCCAGCACGGCGCGGCGGTTTACTCGCGTGGTGGTGTCCACTGTCGTCTCCTCCCCCTCCCCGGACTTTTTTCTTTCATGGTAGCGGAGGCGAGCGAAAGGGCGCAACCGAATATATCAATATTCTATTATATGCGAAAACCCAGCAGCGTCTTCAGCCCGGCGAGCGGGCCGCCTTCCTCGAGGCTTTTCAGCCCCCACACGCCTCCGGCGACGATGGCGGCCAGCGCCAGGAACGAGGTCATGGACAGGGTGGAAAGGCCGGTCAGCCCCTGGCCGATGGTGCAGCCCATGGCCAGCACGCCGCCGGTTCCCATCAGGGCGCCGCCGGCCAGATGGCGGAGCATGTCGGCCTTGTCGGTGAAACTCTCCAGCATGAAGGTGCGGCTCAGGCGGGCCGAGAGGTGGGATCCGACGATGACGCCGCCCACCGCGGCAATGCCGAAATTGATGGTCGAGCCGGTATAGGTCATCAGATAGATCAGCCCGTCGCCCATGGGGGCGATGAACGAGAACGAGGCCAGGGCCACGGGATCGAACTCGTCGGCGCCCAGAATGCCGGTGATGGCCCAGCCGGCGGGAATGGCGGCTCCGATGATTACGGCCCCGGCCAGCATGCGGCGCGACGCCCGGAAGGCGCCGTCCCTCAGGCACCAGGCCAGGGCGCCGCCGGCCAGGATGGTGACGCAGGCCAGACGGGCGGCCGTCCGCTCCAGCCCCAGGGTGGACAGCAGGGCGGGCAGGCTCTGGTCGGCGAGGCCCAGCCGGGCGGGGGCGAGGTTGGTAGTCTGCTCGATGGCGATGCGCTCGACCGCCAGCAGACCCTTCAGCGTCATGGTGGCGAACAGCCCGATCATCAGGGCGACCACCAGGGACTTGAGGTTGCCGCCGCCCAGGCGCACCAGGGTCTTGGAGCCGCAGCCGCCCGCCAGGGTCATGCCGTAGCCGAACATCAGGCCGCCCAGGATGGCCCCGGCCCAGGCGATGGAGCCGCCGAGATAGATGGACTTGCCCAGGTCGACCAGCCCGGCCGCCTGCAGCGCCTGCGATCCCAGCATGGCCACCGCCATGGCCAGCACCCAGGCGCGCAGCCGCCGGCGATCACCCATGAACACCAGATCGGACAAGGCCCCCATGGTGCAGAACTCGCTGGCCCTGGCCGTCCAGCCGAAGACCGCGCCCACCGCGAAGGTGGCCGTGCCGACAAGGGTGGTGAGCGGAATCTCGGACAACGGCACTCTCCATTCAACGGTGTCCAGGCTATCACCGCCGAGCGGGCGGCATCAATGGACTGGGACAGGATTGAATATTAGTGTAGCCTGATATCAGAGAGGCGGTCGGAACCGCTAGAACCATGCGAGGGAGGATGCGGATGTCGAACACCGTTCTGGACGTGAAGGGCCTCAACTGCCCGCTGCCCATTCTGCGCGCCAAGAAGGCGATCAAGGATCTGTCGGCCGGGGCGGTGCTGGAGGTGATCGCCACCGATCCGGGTTCGGTCGCCGATTTCGACGCCTTCTGCCGCCAGACCGGCAACACCCTGCTCAGCCAGGAGCAGGACAACGGCGTCTACACCTTTAAAATCCAGAAGGGCGCCTAGCGCACGATCCGCAGAAGCGAGCGCAGGCGGCCGACGCTTTCCTCGTCGATCAGCCCGTCCACCTTCCAGGGCCGGAAATGGCGCTGGAAGGCGGTGAGCGCCGCCTTGGGGTCGTGGATGTCGTAGCCCACGTGGGACAGGCCCGACAGCAGAACATGCTCGGGCGGCAGGGGCGTGGGCTCGCCGCACGGCCACAGGCCGATGCCGTGACGCTCGGCCAGGTCTTGCCACGGGAACAACTCGCCCGGGTCCTGCTTGCGGGTCGGCGCCACGTCGGAATGCCCCACCACGTTGCGGGGCGCAATGGGGTGGCGGGCCAGGATCTCGCGGGACAGGCGGATCAGCGCCTCGATCTGCGCGGCCGGAAAGGCGCGGTAGCCGAATTCGTGGCCGGGATTGACCAGCTCGATGCCGATGGAGCGGGAATTGACGTCGGCCTCGCCCCGCCACGACGAGGCACCGGCATGCCAGGCCCGCATCTCTTCCGCCACCAGGGCGAAGACGCGCCCGTCCTCCTCGATGACGTAATGGGCGCTGACCTTGGCCTGCGCGTCGCACAGCCGCGCCAGGGCGGCCTCGCCGCTTTCCATGCCGGTGTAGTGCAGCACCAGCGTGTCGATTTGGGCCCCGGCGGGGCGCGGCTCGAAATTGGGCGAGGGGCGGGCGATGACGGTCATGTTCCGGGCTCCGGTTCGTCGGCGCGGTGGATGGCGCGGCCGGGCAGCAATTCCACCACGGCGACGCCGAGAACGGTCAGCGCCCCGCCCACCAGCTTGTGCCAGGTCAGCGGCTCGCCCAGCAGCAGAACGCCGCCGGCCAGCCCGACCACCGGCCCCAGCAGGGTGAAGGGCACCACCCGGTTGATGGAGTGCCGGGCGATCAGCTTGTACCACAGGGTATAGGCGATCAGGGTCGAGCCGATGACGGTGTAGGCCACGCCGCTCCAGCCCTTGATCCCGGTGGCGGCCATGGCCTCCATCTGGCCGCTTTCGGTGGCCAGCGACAGGGCCAGCAGCATGGGTGCGGCCAGCAGGGCCATCCAGCCGTTCAGCGCCAGGGGATTGACGGGGCCTAGGCGCTTGATCACCACATTGGCCAGCGCCCAGGCCAGGCCCGAGGCCACCACGGCGACGAAGGGGGCTATCCGGGGCAGGTGGGGCTCACCCGCCAGCAGGGCGACGCCGACGAAGGACACCGCCAGGCCCAGGCCGCGCCCCAGCCCCAGCACCTCGCCGAAGAAGGCCCAGGCCAGGATGGCGGAAAAGGGGATGGACAGCTCGATGACGATGGCGGCGGTGGCGGCGTCCATGCCCGCCACGCCGAAGAACATCAGGCCGAAATGCCCGACTCCCAGCAGTAGGGCGAGCAAGAGGATGCCGGGCAGAAGGGCGCGGCCGGGCCTAAAGAACGGCGCCAGGACCAAGGCGGTGCAGGCGAAGCGCAGCGCGGTCAGCAGGAAGGGCGGCAACGTGCCCAGTGCCGTCTTCACCGCCACGAAATTGAGCCCCCAGATGGTGACGACCAGGGTGGCCGACGCCCATTCCAGGGGGGACAGGCGGTTGGGCGCGGTCATGGCGTCTGCGTCCTTGTCATCCCGACGACCATCGGGAGGAGGGATCTCGTCCTGGCACGGCTTTTTCCGGTCGGCTCCGTCGGCACAGGCGGAGATCCCTCGGCTTCGCTCGGGATGCCAGGAAAACGGAGTGGTGAATGGCTCACTTCCCCGCCGCCTCTTCGCGCTTGGCCTCCAGTTCCAGCCAGCGCACTTCCGCCTCGTCCAGTTCGGACCTTGCCGCCTCGGCGCGGGCGGCCAGTTTTTGGAAGCGGGCGGCGTCCTTGGCGTAGAGGTTGGGGTCGGCCAGATCGCTTTCCAGCTTGGCGATCTCCGCCGTCAGCGTGTCGATGCGGCCGGGCAGCTGGTCCAGTTCGCGCTGTTCGTTGTAGGACAGGCGCGTGCGGGCGCTTTGCGGCTTAGGCGGGGCCTGGGGCTTGGACGGCGGCTTGGGCGCCGCCTTTTCCGCCTTGACCGGGCGCTGGCGCAGGTAATCGGAATAGCCGCCCACATACTCGGCCACCTCGGCATCGCCCTCCACGGCGATGACGCTGGTCACCAGCCGGTCGAGGAAGTCGCGGTCGTGGCTGACCACCAGCAGGGTGCCGTCGTAATCGGCCAGCACCTCTTCCAGCAGGTCCAGGGTGTCCATGTCGAGATCGTTGGTGGGCTCGTCCAGGATCAAGAGGTTGGACGGCTTGGCCAGCAGCTTGGCCAGCAGCAGGCGGTTCCGTTCGCCGCCCGACAGGGCGCGGACCGGCGTGCGGGCCTGGGCTTCCGAGAACAGGAAGTCCTTCATGTAGCCGACCACGTGCTGGGGCGTGCCCCGCACCCAGACATTGTCGCCGCGTCCGTCGGTCAGCGTGTCCCACACGCTCTTGTCGGGATCGAGCGCGGCGCGGCGCTGGTCGAAATAGGCGGTCTCCAGATTGGTGCCCAGACGCACCACGCCACCGTCGGGGGCCAGTTCGCCGGTCAGCATGCGCAAAAGCGTGGTCTTGCCGGCACCGTTGGGGCCGATCAGCCCGACCCGGTCGCCCCTGAGGATGCGGGTGGAGAAGTCCTGGCAGATGCGCTTGTCGCCGAACGACTTGCTGACGTTTTCCGCCTCGATCACCAGCCGGCCGGACAGCTCGCCCGAATCCGTGGCCAGATTGACCTGGCGGCCGGCGGCCAGCACCTGGGACTTGCGTTCGGCCCGTTCCGAGCGCAGGCCCTGCAGGGCGCGCAAGCGGCCCATGTTGCGCTTGCGGCGCGCCGTGACGCCCCGGGCCAGCCAGTGCAGCTCCTGGCGCATGCGGGTGTCCATGCGGGCCAGTTCCGCCTCCTCGGCGGCGAAGACCTCGTCCTGCCAGGCGGGGAATTTCTCGAAGCCGAATTCGGCGCGGCGCACCTGGCCCCGCTCCAGCCACAGGGTCTGTTTCGACACGGTTTCCAGGAAACGGCGGTCGTGGCTGATCATCACCAGGGCGCCGCCATAGGCGGACAGCCATTCCTCCAGCCACAGGATGGTGGGCAGGTCCAGATGGTTGGTGGGCTCGTCCAGCAGCAGGGCGTCGGGCTGGCCCACCAGGGCGCGGGCCAAAGCGGCGCGGCGGCCTTCGCCACCCGACAGCACCACCGGGTCGCGGTCGCCGTCCATGCCCATGGCGTCGAGGACCGCCTCGACCCGGTACATCTGGTCGCGCTCGTCGGGGCGCAGGCCCTGGGCCACGTAATCGGCGATGGTGGGCGCCAGGATGATGGGGTCCTGGGGCAGCACGGCGATGGTGGTGCCGGGCTGGACGAAGCGTTCGCCGGAATCGGGCGCGATCTCGCCGGCCAGAACCTTGAGCAGGGTGGACTTGCCCGAGCCGTTGCGGCCGACCAGGCAGGTCTTGTCGCCCTTGGCGATCCAGGTGGTGACGCCCTCGAACAGCGGCTTGCCGCCGAAGGTCAGACGAACGTCGCGAAGGGCGAGGAGGGGAGGTGGAGCCATGCCCGATGGCTACACCTTGGGGGCCGGGATGTCAAACCGGGGGCGCGTCGGGGCAGCCGAACCAGACCGGCTTGGCATCCTGCGGGCCGAGGTGGTGGTAGCCCTCGCGGATCAGCGAGCCGACCAGCTCGGTATCGTCCACCAGCAGGTCGTGCATCAGCTCGAAATAGGCGCCGAGGAAGGCCGGAAGGCTTTCATAGCCGGTGGGCAACTGTCCGGCCAGTACCGTCTGGGCCTGTTTGATCAGGCGGGCGTGGCCGCGGCAATGCTCGTCCACATGGGGGCCGAAGCGGTCGCGGGGCAGCCTGCGCAGCAATTGCTCCTCGTAGAAGCAGTGCGACACCAGCAGCCGGAAGAAATCGTGGCAAAGCGGCAGGATGTTCTCGACCCGGGCGGCCTTTTCCGCCTCCACCTCGATGCGGGCGGCAAGCTCGATCAGGCGGCGGTGCTCGCGGTCGATCCGCTCGTGCCCCAACGCGAAGTGTTCGGACCAGGCCAAGGTGCGCATGCTGCCTCTCCTCGATCTCCCGTGCCCATCCCCACGCGGCATCCCATGCCATCGTCGAGTTGAGCATGCCGTTCGTCCGGTGTCCGCCCACGCTTTGAATCGTTCTGTGACCCTATCTTTCGAATAGGTATTTTGCCGGCGACCCGGGCGCGCCGTTGCGGTAGCCTGGGGCGATCCGGTCAAGGTCAGGGAACGACGATATGCCTTATGTCAGCCGCGACGGGCAGGGCCGTGTGGTCGGGCTTTTCGAGCAGGCCAGCGAGGCTGCCGCCGAAAATCTGCCGGCCAGCCATCCCGATGTTCTGGACTTTCTGTTCCGCGATACCGGGGGCGAGCGCAATTCCGCCCGCTTCCTGGCCTCGGACCTGGCCTTCATCCGCGTGGTCGAGGATCTGGTGGCGGTGCTGGTGGAAAAGCGGGTGATCGCCTTCACCGACCTGCCGCCCGCCGCCCAGGACAAGCTGCTGGACCGCCGGTCCATGCGCTCCTACCTGTCGGGCGTCTCGGGGGTGTTTTCCGGCGATGGCGAGGCCAAGATCATCTGAAACAGGCCCCTTTTCCTGCCCCATACGTTTGGACTAAGCTTTCCCGTCGCACATAAGCGGCTCCTCCCGGCGGCCCTCGCCGGGAGCGACAAACGGGAAGGAAACGCCAACATGTCCCAATGCTGTAGCGATGCGCTGAAAGACCTGTCGCGCCGGGGCTTCGTCAAGTTCGCGCTGGGGGCGGGAGCCGCCCTGTGGGTCGGCTTCAGGCCCGAGATCAGCCTGGCCGCCGGCGGCACCGACGCCCTGCTGCTGTCGTGCATGGATTACCGCCTGATGGACGATATCGTCCGCTACATGGGCGGCCGCAACATGACCGACAAATACGATCATGTGGTGCTGGCCGGCGCCTCGCTGGGCGTGCTTCAGGACAAGAACGTCTCGTGGGGCCAGACCTTCTGGGATCACGTCCAGGTCGCCATCGACCTGCATCAGATCAAGAAGGTGATCGTCATGGATCACCGCGATTGCGGCGCCTACAAGGTGTTCCTCGGTGCCGACGCGGTGAAGGACAAGGCGACCGAAACCGCCTCGCACGCCGCCAAGCTGAAGGCGCTGGGCGCTCAGATCGGCGCCAGGCATCCCGGTCTGGCGGTGGAACTGCTGATCATGGATCTGGACGGCAAGGTCGAAGCCGTGGCCTGAGTCGCGTCCTGTCACCCTGAGACGACGTCGAAGGGTCTTTCAGGCGAGAGCGGGTGCGCCTCAGGCTGAAAGATCCCTCGGCTGCGCCTCGGGATGACAATATGCCGCTACAGCTGGACCTGGATGCCCAGCTCCACCACGCGGCCCGCCGGGATGCGGAAGAAGTCGGTGGCGGCCACGGCGTTGCGGCTCATGATGACGAACAGGCGTTCGCGCCATTCCGGCATCTCGGGATGGGTGGACGGCACCAGGGTCTCGCGGCCCAGGAAGAACGAGGTGTCCATCATCTCGAATTCCAGGCCGAAGGCCTTGCACAGGCGCAGCACCTTGGGGATGTCCGGCTCCTGGAAGAAGCCGTAGCGCACCGTGATGCGGTAGAAGCCCTCGGCAAGGCCCTCCACCACCAGACGGTCGCGGGCCGAGACGCGGGGGATGTCCTCGGTGATGACGGTCAGGAACACCACCCGCTGGTGCAGCACCTTGTTGTGCTTCAGGTTGTGCAGCAGGGCGATGGGCACCGTGTCGGTGCCCCCCGTCATGAACACGGCGGTGCCGCGCACCCTGAGGATGTTGCTGGACTCCTTCTGCTGGGCCATGAACATGTCCAGCGGCATGGCCCCATCGGCCAGGCGGCGCGACAGGATTTCGCGCCCCTTGCGCCAGGTGGCCATCAGCAGCAGCATGCCGAAGCCCACCGCCAGCGGGAACCAGCCGCCCTGGGCGACCTTCAGCAGGTTGGCGCTGAGGAAGCCGATATCGATGGACAGGAACGCCACCCCCAGCACCACGCACAACCACAGCGGCCAGTTCCAGCTGCGGTGCGCCACCACCAGCGCCAGGATGGTGGTGGCCGCCATGGTGCCGGTCACCGCGATGCCGTAGGCGGCGGCGAGATTGCTCGAGCTCTTGAAGCCGATCACCAGGGCGAAGATTCCCAGCAGCAGGCCCCAGTTGGCGCGCGGAATGTAGATCTGGCCCTCTTCCTCGTCCGAGGTGTGGCGGATGTCCAGCCGCGGCGAATAGCCCAGCTGCACCGCCTGGCGCGACAGCGAGAACACCCCCGAGATCACCGCCTGGCTGGCGATGATGGTCGCCATGGTCGCCAGGATCACCATGGGATAGAGCCCCCAGTCGGGGACCAGCAGATAGAACGGATTCTTGGCCGCCGCCGGGTCTTCCAGGATCAGGGCGGCCTGGCCGAAATAGTTCAGCGCCAGCGCCGGCAGTACCAGGATGAACCACGCCAGCTGGATGGGGCGCTTGCCGAAATGGCCCATGTCGGCGTAAAGCGCCTCGGCGCCCGTCACCGCCAGCACCACCGAGCCCAGCACGATGAAGGCGATCCAGCCGTGGGTGGCCAGGAAGACGGCGCCGTAGGCCGGGTTCATGGCCTTCAGGATGTAGGGGTGCTCGACGATCTGGGCGATTCCCAGGACGGCCAGGGTGATGAACCACACCACCATCACCGGGCCGAACAGCCGACCCACCGTTTCGGTGCCCCGGCTCTGGATGGCGAACAGGCCGACCAGCACGGCCAGGGTGATGGGCACCACGAAGGGGGCGAAGAACGGCGTTCCCACCTCCAGGCCCTCGACCGCCGACAGCACCGAGATGGCCGGGGTGATCATGCCGTCGCCGATGAACAGGGCGGCGCCGAACAGGCCCAGCCCGACCATGGGGCCGACCAGTCCGCGGTCGCCGCCGGTGGCGCGCACCGCCAGCGCCAGCAGCGACAGGATGCCGCCCTCGCCCCGGTTGTCGGCGCGCATGACGAACAGGACGTATTTGGCCGTGACCACCAGGAGGATGGCCCAGAACACCAGCGAGGCGATGCCGATGACGTTGTCGGGGGTGGACGGGATGCCGTGATCGGGATCGAAGCATTCCTTCAGGGTGTAGAGCGGGCTGGTGCCGATATCGCCGTAGACGACGCCGATGGCCGCCAGGGTCAGGGCGCCCATGCGCTTTACATCTGTTTTTTCCGTCGCGGCCGGTTCCATGGCTACAACTCGATCTGGCTGCCCAGCTCAACCACGCGGTTGCTGGGCAGGTGGAAGAAGTCCATGGCGCTGGTGGCCATGCGCGAAAGGGTGCCGAACAGGGTTTCGCGCAGGCCCTCGAAGCCCTTCTTCTCGGTGGGGACCAGGGTCTCGCGCGAGACGAAATAGGACACCGACATGGGCTCGTAGAAGAAGCCCAGCTGGTCGGTGCGGGCATGGGCCAGCGCCTTGGGCACGTTGGGGCTCTCCATGAAGCCGTAGCGCAGGAACAACCGGTGGAAATTGGGGGCCAGCAGGCGGTTTTCCAGGCGCTGCTCCTCGGGGACGAAGGGCACTTCCTCCACCAGCACGGTCAGCAGCACGACGCGCTCGTGGACGATCTTGTTGTGCTTCATGTTGTGGAGCAGGGCGATGGGCACGCCTTCCGAGGTGCCGGTCAGGAACACGGCGGTGCCCGGCACGCGCGGCACCCGGTCCGACAGCGAGGCCAGGAAATCCTCGACCGGCAGGGCGTCGGCCTTCAGGCGGGCCAGCAGGCGCCGGCGGCCGTCCTTCCAGGTGGTCAGCAGGGTGAACAGCAGGCCGCCCACCACCAGCGGGAACCAGCCGCCATCGGGAATCTTGATGGAATTGGCCAGGAAGAAGGCCAGGTCCACCACCAGGAACCCGCCGATCAGCCACTTCACCTTGCGCGGATTCCACTTCCAGATCAGCAGCATCACCGTGCCCACCAGCAGGGCGTCGATGACCATGGTGCCGGTCACCGCCACGCCGTAGGCGGCGGCCAGATTGGACGAGGTCTTGAAGCCCACCACCAGGGCCATGACCATGGCCATCAGCAGCCAGTTCACGAAGGGCAGGTAGATCTGGCCCATCTCCTCTTCCGAGGTGTGGATGATCTCCATGCGCGGCAGGAAGCCCAGTTGGATGGCCTGGCGGGTCACCGAAAACGCGCCGGAGATCACCGCTTGGCTGGCGATCACCGTCGCCATGGTGGCCAGGATCACCAGCGGCAGGGCCAGATGGGCGGGCGCCAGGTTGAAGAACGGGTTGGCGATGGCCTCGGGCTGGGCGATCAGCAGGGCGCCCTGGCCGAAATAGTTCAGGATCAGGGCCGGCAGCACCAGGATGTACCAGGCCAGCCGGATGGGCAGGCGGCCGAAATGCCCCATGTCGGTGTAAAGCGCCTCGGCGCCGGTCACCGCCAGCACCACCGAGCCCAGCGCCAGGAAGGCGTGCCAGCCCTCGCGGAACAGGAACGAGATGGCGTAATGGGGCGACAGCGCCGCCAGCACGCTGGGGGCGTGCGACAGGTTGCGGATCCCTAAGATGGCCAGCGTCAGGAACCACACCAGCATCACGGGGCCGAACATCTTGCCCACCAGGTCGGTGCCGTGGCTTTGGATGGCGAACAGCACGAACAGGATGCAAAGGGTCAGCGGCACCACCCATTGCCCCAGGTGCGGCGCAGCCACCTGCAGGCCTTCCACCGCCGACAGCACGGAAATGGCCGGGGTGATGATGGAATCGCCGTAGAACAGGGCGGCGGCGAAGATGCCCAGCGCGCTGACCATGATGGACAGGCGGCGGTTGCTCTCGGCGGCGTGGCTGACCAGGGCCAGCAGGGCCAGCGAACCGCCCTCACCCCGGTTGTCGGCCCGCATGATGATGACCACGTACTTGAACGAGACGATGATGGTGATGGCCCAGAACACCAGGGACAGCACGCCCAGGATGTTGCCCTTGTCCATGGCGACCGCGTGCGGGCCGCTGAAGGTTTCCTTCATGGCGTAGAGCGGGCTGGTACCGATGTCGCCGAACACCACCCCGACGGCGGCGAGCATCAGGCCGGCGACGTTGCGGGACTTTCCGTCTCCGCCATGGGCCGTCATATCAGGTGTCCCCCTTAGACATCAGGGCGTATGGCTACTGATATCGCGCCCAGAGTCAAGAGCGGTTAGCGTGACAGCAGCTCTTCCACAAAAGCGGGCACCAGCTGAGAGGCAGGGCCCATGCGGGTTTCACGGAAGAGCGACGCCCCTTCGGATGGTTCCAGATTAAGCTCGATCGTATGGGCGCGGCCCTGATTGGCCACTGTCTGGACGAAGCCGGCGGCGGGGTAGACGTGCCCCGACGTGCCGATGGAGACGAACAGCGCGCAGCGGGCCAAGGCGTCGAAGATGCGGTCCATGTGAAGCGGCATTTCGCCGAACCACACCACGTGGGGGCGCAAACTGCCGGTCCGGTGGCAGTCGGGACATTTGGCGTCCACCGCCAGGTCCTCGCTCCAGGCGAAGGGGCGGGCGCATTTGCCGCAGCGGATCTTCAGCAGTTCGCCATGCATGTGGATCAGGTTTTCCGTCCCGGCCCGCTCGTGCAGGTCGTCGATGTTCTGGGTGACCACCAGCACCTCGCCCGGCCATTCCCGCTCGAGGCGCGCCAGGGCCAGATGGGCGGCGTTGGGCCGGATGTCGCCTTCCACCAGATTGCGCCGCCTTGTGTTGTAGAAGGCCTGGACGCGGGCGGGATCGCGGCGGAAGCCGTCGGGCGTGGCCACGTCTTCCAGCCGCACCTTGGACCAGATGCCGTCCTTGTCGCGGAAGGTGTCCAGGCCGGATTCCTTGGAAATCCCGGCGCCGGTCAGAATGACGATGCTGTCCTTTCCAGCCATGACGCGTTCCTTCGTTCCAATGCCCCTCAAGCGCCGGGCGCGCGTCCCGCGCTTGGCTTCCGCGCCATAAGGCGCGCGGCCCCTTGGGCCTAACCAGATCCCGATGAGCCATGCTCACCGGACTCTGGTATCATAGTGCCGGTCAACGAAACGGCAGGAAGCGCTCCATGGTCAAGGTTCTGTTCGTCTGCACCGGCAACATCTGCCGTTCGCCCACCGCCGACGGGGTGTTCCGCGCCCTGGTGGCCGCCGAGGGGCTGGCCGGGCGGGTAGGCGTGGATTCCGCCGGAACCCACGCCTACCACGTGGGCGAACCGCCGGACCGCCGTTCCACCGAGGCGGCGCGCAAGCGGGGCTACGAGTTGAAGGACCTGCGGGCGCGCGCCCTGAAGAAGAGTGATTTCGCCGAGTTCGACCTGCTGCTGGCCATGGACCGCGGCCATCTGGAGATCATGCGCCGGGCCTGTCCGCCCGAATATCACGGGCGGCTGGCGCTGTTCCTGTCGTTTGCGCCGCAACTGGGCCTGCAGGACGTTCCCGACCCCTATTACGGGGCGGGCGATGGCTTCGAGCGGGTGCTGGACATGATCGAGGCCGGCTCGGCCGGACTGCTCGCCCATATCCGGGAAAGGGTGCGGTAGCCTATCCCAGGGCGTTGTTGATCAGGTACTGGGCGATGTCGGCCGGCTTGACCTTGATCTCCTTGGGCTCCTGGCCGGTTTCCAGGGCCTTTCGGATACGGATCGAATTCTCCACCTTGGCCGGGTCCACCTTCACCAGGCCGCGCGCGCCGCGGATGCGGGGGTAATAGGTGGGGTCCACCAGCTTTTCCTTGCGTCCCAGGCGTTCCAGCAGGCCAGCCTCGTCGACGCCTTCGGCGGCGTCCTGGGCCTTGACCACCGCCCAGTCCTTCTCGCCCGCCAGTCCGGCGGCCAGGACCTGTTCCGGCGTGCCGTCCTCCACATAGCCGATGGCGTAGAGATTCTTTCCCAGGCCCACATCGGCCCCCCAGGATTGCAGCCCCTTGCTCCTGGCCACGTAGATGGTGCCCACCGTTTCCTCCCGCTCGTGATCGGCCCGGATCAAGGGTACACGCCCTTTCCGGCGGCGCAAGAGCCATGGCGATCCAAAGGGAATTACCGCCGCGGCCTGAGAGGTGTGACCGGCTTCACAGAAACTTTCGCGGCGCAAAGGTATAAGCCTGTGAAATTGCGCCCTTTTAGGGTGTGAACCTGATTGAGCCGGGCCAAAGGTTCCGGTAAATCATCGGGCATCACTGGGGGAACTACGTACATGCTTGCCACCACGGCCCTTCCGGACCGGCCCTACATCGCCATCCGCTGCAACGCCTGCCGATATTTCGCGCTGGACCGGTGCTGCAACACGTCCGCCCGGCTGGATGGTCACGAGGACCGCGACGGCGAGTGCCCCCATTTCCGCTTCGGGCTGTCCAGCGGCCCGGCGCCCGAGTGGCAACTGCGCTAGCTGAGCCGCCGGCATGCGTGAACCTCCCCGCTTGAGGCGGGGAGGGGTGAATTCCTCTTCTCAGCGTCCCGCCATCACGTAATCGCGCAGGGATTCCGCCTCCATCTTGGTCTCGTCCAGGCGGGACTTCACCACGTCGCCGATGGTGACCATGCCGGCCACGTCGCCGTTGGCGTCGACCACCGGCAGGTGACGGATGCGCTTGGCGGTCATGATTTCCATCAGCCGCTCGACGGTGTCGTCCTCGTGGCAGACGAAGACCTCGGTGGTCATCAGGTCCCGGACCTTGGCGGTGATGCAGACGTCCACCGCATCGGCCAGCCCGCGCACGATGTCGCGTTCGGACAGGATGCCGGCCACCCGGTCGCCGTTCATGACCAGCACGGCGCCGATCTTGTGTTGGGACAGCAGGCGGGCGGCGTCGCCGACGCTGGCGTCGGGGGTGACGGAAACGATGCCCGCGCCGCGGGCCTTGGTCTTCAGGATGGTTTTGACGATCATGGGCACCCTCCCTCGAGGTCGGAGTCTCAGGTCTCTCCCTTCAAGACTTTGGGGTGGGACCGGAGCGCTTCAAGGGCGGGGGGCCGTCAGTATAGCAGTTTCACCGCCTGGGCCCGGTCGGCGGGCGGCAAGGTCTGGTTGCCCAGCAGGTAGTGAAGGGCGGTGCGGCCCCGCGCGTCGGCCCGGTGGGGATCGGCGCCGGCGTTCATGGCCTTGGTGATGTCGGCCAGGCTGCCCTTGGCGGCGGCGGTCATCAGCGGGGTCTTGAGATCGCGCGGCAGCGGGCCGTGGCCGTTGGCCGACGAGGTGAGGGCCGCCGCCGGGTCGCGGGCGATGCGTTCCAGATGGTTGAAGTCGGCTTCGCGGCCCTTGGGCGTGGGGCAATCGGTCAGCGGCCCGCCGGCGAGCGGTCCCAGGCGCCGGGCGGTCTCTTCCAGCAGCGCGCGGTGGCTGACCACGATCCGGCAGGGAAAGCGCAGGTTCATGCCGTCGAACACCGAAGGCTCGGGCTCGGTCTTGCGGGCCACCAGATCGTAGCCCTTGGTGGACGGCATGGTCTCGGCCAGCAGCACCGCCTCGACCTTGCGCAGGGTCAGCGCGTAGCGGATGAAGACGTAGGTGTCGGCCTTGACGCCCTTGCCCTGGGGGGCGTCGGGCAGCAATTCGAAATAGCTGATCAGCCATTCCTCCTTGTCGGCCAGCAGGGGGTCCGCTTCCACCTGCTCGTCGGTGGGCACCCGAAGGTCGATCTCGGAATCGATCTCGTCGAGCATGTTGGACGCCTTGACCGTGTTGCCGGCCAGGAATTCACGCAAAGCACCGCCGATGGCTTCCAGCTTGTCGGCGTTGGGGTCGGCGGGCAAAGCGGGCTTGCCCGCGCCGGCGCGGTTCATCTCGGTCTGGATGCGGGCGAAGGTGACCAGGCCGTCGCCCGGCACCGCCGCCAGTTCATCGCCTCCGCCGGCCGGCGCGCGGCCCGCCAGGAACCAGGCGCCGGTCCCCGCCGCCAGGAGCAGGGCGCAGGCGGCGGCGACGACCGTGTGCTTCGACATGCGGGTCGGTCCTAGCGCTTCAGCGGCTTGTACTTGATGCGGTGCGGCTGGTCGGCGTCGGTGCCGAGGCGGCGGTGACGGTCGGCTTCGTAATCCTGGTAGTTGCCCTCGAACCACACCACCTCGGAATCGCCCTCGAAGGCCAGGATGTGGGTGGCGATGCGGTCCAGGAAGAAGCGGTCGTGGCTGATCACCACGGCGCAGCCGGGGAATTCGGCCAGGGCGTCTTCCAGCGCCGACAGGGTTTCAACGTCCAGGTCGTTGGTGGGTTCGTCCAGCAGGATGACGTTGGCGGGACGGGACAGCATCTTGGCCAGATGGACGCGGTTGCGTTCGCCGCCCGACAGCACGCCCACCTTCTTCTGCTGATCGGCGCCCTTGAAGTTGAACAGGCCGGCATAGGCGCGCGAGTTGATCTTGCGCTTGCCGAGATCGATTTCCTCCTGGCCGTCGGAGATTTCCTCGAACACCGTCTTGTCCGGGTCCAGCGAATCGCGGCTCTGGTCCACATAGCCCAGCACCACGGTCTCGCCCACGGTGAAGCTGCCGGTGGTGGGCTTTTCCTGGCCGGTGATCATGCGGAACAGGGTGGTCTTGCCGGCGCCGTTGGGGCCGATGATGCCGACGATGCCGCCGGGGGGCAGGCGGAAGTTCAGGTTCTCATAGAGCAGGTTGTCGCCGAAGGCCTTGGACACGTTCTCGGCCTCGATCACCTTGCCGCCCAGACGCGGGCCCGGCGGGATGGAGATGACGGCGGGGCCGGTGGCCTTTTCCTGGGACTTGGCCACCAGATCCTCGAAGGCGCTGATACGGGCCTTGGACTTGGTCTGGCGGGCCTTAGGGGACGACCGCACCCATTCCAGCTCGTCGCGGATGGCGCGCATGCGGGCGGTCTCTTCCCGCTCCTCCTGCTCCAGGCGCTTGCCCTTCTGCTCCAGCCAGCTGGTGTAGTTGCCCTCGTAGGGGATGCCGTGGCCGCGCTCCAGCTCCAGGATCCAGCCGGTGACGTTGTCCAGGAAGTAGCGGTCGTGGGTGATCATCACCACGGTGCCGGAATAGTCGCGCAGGAAGCGCTCGAGCCAGGCCACCGATTCGGCGTCCAGGTGGTTGGTGGGCTCGTCCAGCAGCAGCATGTCGGGATGCGACAGCAAGAGGCGGCACAGCGCCACGCGGCGGCGCTCGCCGCCCGACAGGGTGGTGACGTCGGCATCGCCGGGCGGGCAGCGCAGCGCGTCCATGGCGATCTCGATGGTGCGGGTCAGGTCCCAGGCGTTGAGATGGTCGATCTTTTCCTGCAGTTCGCCCTGCTCGGCGATGGCGGCGTTCATCTCGTCGTCGCTGAGCTCCTCGGCGAACTTGGCGGAGACCTCGTCGAAGCGATCCAGCAGGGCCTTGGTCTCGGCCACCGCCTCCATGACGTTGCCCATGACGTCCTTGGCGGGGTCCAGATGGGGCTCCTGCGCCAGATAGCCGATCTTGACCCCTTCGGCCGCCCAGGCCTCGCCGCCGTATTCCTTGTCGATGCCGGCCATGATCTTCAAGAGGGTCGACTTGCCGGCGCCGTTGACGCCCAGCACGCCGATCTTGGCGCCGGGCAGGAAGCTCAAGGTCAGCCCCTTCATGATCTCCTTCCCGCCGGGATAGGCCTTGGTCAGGTTCTTCATGACATAGACGTACTGGTACGAGGCCATGGGGGCTCTCCGCTTGGGCGTGATGGATTTGGGAGACTGAGTAGACGGGTGGGGCCGCTCCGTCAAGCTTTGGGGACTAGCGATAGGGTTGCATCCCGTAGAGGGGGGCGTCGGGCGGCTCTTGGACGGCGGGCGGAGGCGGGTTCGGCGCTTGCGGCGGATCGGCCAGATGGACCATGGCGGGCACGGCCAGGACCAGGGCCAGAACCGCCATCTGCACGGCCAGGAAGGGCGCCAGGGCACGCACCAGGGCTTTCGTCGAAGTGGCGCCCGTCACCGTCTTGCGGGCCATCAGTACCGCCTGGCCCAGCGGCGGGAGGAGGAAACTGGCCTGCAGCGTAAGCAAGGCCGCCACCGCCACCCACACGGCGTCGGGGCTGCGGATCAGCAAGGGCGGCATCAAGACCGGCACGATGACGAAGATGATCTCGAAGGCGTCCAGCACCAGGGCCGAGGCCGCCAGGATCAGCAGCACGCCGCCCAGGGCGCCGGTGGCTCCGAAGGGCAGGCTCTCCACCAGCGAGGCCAGCAGCCGGTCCGAGCCGAACAGGCGGAACACCAGGGTGAAGGTGGTGGCGCCCACGAACAGGGCGAACAGCGCGCCGCTGGCCGCCATGGTGTCGGTCAGGACCTCGTTCAGCACCTTGGGCGTGAGGTGGCCGGACAGGGCGCCGCCCAGCGCCAGGGCGAAGGCGCCCATGGCCGCCGCCTCCACGGCATAGAAGCGCCCCAGCGCCACGCCGCCCAGCAGCAGGGCGATGAAGGACGCCGTCGCCGCCGCCAGGGCCAGCCGGCCCCATCCCGGGCGGGGCAGGGGGAGTGCCTGTTCCTTGCGCCCGCTCCACCAGGCCAGCAGCAGGGATGCCCCCAGCAGCAGGGCGGCGGGCGCCATGGCGCCCCGGAACAGGTCCTGGGTGTTGATGAGGCGCGAAAGCGTGCCGGTGGCGTTCAAGGCCTCGGTATGGGCGCGCATCATGGAATCGCCCAGCAGCAGCAGGACCAGCGAGGGCGGCACCACCACGCCGAAGGTGCTGGCCAGGCAGATGGCCGCCAGCGAACGGGCGGGGGCGATGCCGGCCTGGGTGAGGCGGGGGGCAACCACCCGGCCCAAAGTCGCCGCGCTGGCTCCCACCGAGCCGTTCATGGGGGCGATCAGCGCGCCGACGCCCAGGGCGGCCAGCAGCGGCGCCGCTCTGGAGCGCCGCACCAGGGTGGCGGCGGCACCGAACAGGGTCTCGGCCAGGGGCAGGCGGTCGAGCAGGGCGCCCATCAGCACATAGAGCGGCAGGGCCTGGAGCAGGTCGTTGTCCAGCAATCCGGTGAGCCGGCTGGGAAGGGCGGTGAGAACGGCCGGTCCGAACACGCCCCCGGCCAGCCCGGCCAGAGCCGCCAGGACCGAGACTCCCACCAGCACGACGAAGACCGGCAGACCGGTGAGGCCCAGCAAGACCGCCACTGCCGCCAGCATGAGCAGTCCGGCGGCCTCCATTATTTTGGCCTCCGGAGCTGGAGCAGCGCTTGCGCCAGAGCCAGGGCGGCCAAGCCCCAAGTGGCCAGCCGCACCAGGAAATAGCCGGGATTGTAGGTGTCGGGAAAGGCTTCCAACTGCCCCAGGGATTGCAGCGTGGCCGGGGTGGCGGTGACCAGGATGAACAGCGCCCAGGGTGTCACGAACAACAGGTTGCCGGCCTGCCCGATCAGGCGCCGCGTCGCGGGGGGAAAGGATTCAGCCCACGAGGCGGCGGCGAGATGGGCGTGGCGGCGGCTGGCGAAGGTGAGCGCCAGGGCCACGTAGAGGGCGAACAGCGCCTGGGCCGCGTCATTGGCCTGGCGCGAGCCGGCCTGGATCAGGTCGCGCAACGGCCATTGCGCCAACAGCAGCAGGCTGACCGGCAGCACCAGCCAACGCCCGGCCATGACAATCCGCTCCAGCCAAAGATCCAGCCTGTCCACGCCGCGCCCTCTCCAGGTCGTCGGTAATCAGGCTAGCACGGCGCCCTGGTCAGCGCGAAACCATCAGGTGGGTGACCGTCGGCAGTTCGGCCAGCAATTGGTCGGCCAGCAGGCGCGACCATGACCGGCCTTGGGCATCGGTGAACGAGGATTCCAGCGCCGCGTCCATGCGCATCTGCCAGTCGTCCATGGGAAACAGCGCCACCCATTCGACGCCGTCGTCGAAGCTCAGCACCGGGAACAGAACGTCGCGGGTCATGCGCCACGGCGTGTCGGCGTCCAGGCAGCGGCCGCTGTTCTGCAAAAGGCAGCGGGGACCGTCGGCGCCATAGCTCAGCACCGCGTGGCGGCCATGCCCGGTCTCGCCGCAGATGGCCTGGGTGAAGCGCCGGAAGGTGGCCTCGGCTTGCGGGTCGTTCAGGCTGATGCGGAAGATTTCGGTCTTGGCCATGGGGTGCTCCTCAAGGCCTTATCACAGCATGGCGGGCGGAAAGGACCCTTGATGGGGGTCAAGCGGACCCAGGCATTCCGTGTGTCACGGGGATGCGCTATAACTGGCTCAGGTCGTTTGATGGATCGCGGGTCATGGCCAAACTCGATGATGTCCTTGCCGTGTTGCGCGCCCACGCCGACGAGCTGCGGGCGCGGGGCGTCCTGCATGCCGGTGTGTTCGGTTCGGTGGCGCGGGGCGAGGATACCGGGGAGTCCGATGTGGATGTGGCCGTGGAATTCGATCCCGCCCATCCCGTCGGTCTGTTCCAGTTCGTGGCGATCGAGAGAACCATCAGCGACTTGCTCGGCAGTCCCGTGGATATGATCGAGTTGCACGAGATGAGCCGTCCCCGCTTCCGGCAGGCGGTGGAGAGGGATCGGGTCGATGCCTTCTGAGCGTCCGGCGCAAAGACTTCAGGACATCATCGACAGCATTGACGATGCCACCGCTTTCATTGGTGGCGTTGCCGATACCGCCGCGATCAACCAGGATCGCAAGACCTTGCGTGCCGTGGAGCGTTGTTTTCAGATCATCAGCGAGGCGGCAATAAAGCTCGGGGCCGAGGCTGAGCGTCTTTGTCCGGGGCTGCCATGGGCCGACATCCGGGGAATCGGCAATCCTCTCCGCCACGAGTACGACGTCATTTCACCGGCTCGCCTGTGGCAGAGTATCCGTGACGATCTTCCGCCGCTGCGGGCGGCCTGCGTCCAGGCCCTGAAAACCCATTTTGGAGACGACGGCTGACATCGGCCCCTCCGCTCTATAGGCTGGGGGCATGAAAAAGCCGACGCACAAGCCCAAGAAGATCGTCCCCATTCCGTCCAAGCAGGAAATCCTCGACTTCATCAGGGCCCAGCCCGGACGGGTCGGCAAGCGCGAGCTGGCGCGGGCCTTCAACCTCAAGGGCGCCGACAAGATCGACCTCAAGGCCATCCTGAAGGAGCTGGAGAGGGAAGGCGCCGTCGAGCGCGGCCAGAAGCGGCGCTTCGCCCGTCCCGGCGCGCTGCCCGACGTGGGCGTGGTGGAGATCATCGGCAGCGACAGTGACGGCGAATTGCTGGCGCGGCCTCTGAACTGGGAGGGTGACGGGCGGCCGCCGCGCATCTTCATGGCGCCCTTCCGTCCCGGCGAGGCGGCGGTGGGCGTCGGCGACCGGGTGCTGGCCAAGCTGAAGCGGGTCAGGGGCGAGGACGTCTACGAGGCGCGGCCCATCCGCGTCATCGGCGAGGCCAGGGCCCGCGTGCTGGGCGTGTTCGAGCCCAACCCCGACGGCTCGGGCCGCTTGCGCCCCACCTCGCGCAAGGAAAAGGCCGAGTACATCGTGCCCAGGGGCGAAACCTCTGACGCCAAGGCGGGCGAACTGGTGCTCGCCGACATCATGCCTGGGCGGCTCTATGGCGTGCGCACCGCCTCGGTGAAGGAGCGCATGGGCCTGTTGGGCGCGCCGCGCTCGGTCAGCCTGGTGGCCATCCACACCAACGACATTCCCTTCGAGTTCCCCGAGGCCGCCCTGAAACAGGCGGCAGCCGAGGGGCCGGCGCCCATGGGCGACCGCACCGACCTGCGTTCCATCCCCCTGGTCACCATCGACGGCGAGGATGCGCGCGACTTCGACGACGCGGTGTTCGCCGAGCCCGATTCCGACCCCAAGAATCCCGGCGGCTGGCACTGCATCGTCGCCATCGCCGACGTGTCGTGGTACGTGCGGCCCGGCGACGCCCTGGACAAGGAAGCCTTCAAGCGCGGCAACTCGGTCTATTTCCCCGACCGGGTGGTGCCCATGCTGCCCGAGGAGCTGTCCAACGGCTGGTGCTCGTTGAAGCCCGACGAGGACCGCCCCTGCATGGGGGTGCATTTCTGGCTGGACGCCCTGGGCAACAAGCTGCGGCATCGTTTCGTGCGGGGAATGATGCGCTCGGTGGCGCGCCTCACCTATACCCAGGTGCAGGCGGCCAGGGACGGGCGGCCCGACGACAAGACCGCCCCGCTGCTCTCCAATGTGATCGAGCCGTTGTACGGTGCCTGGGCGGCCTTGTTTCGCGAGCGTAAGGAACGCGGCGTGCTCGAGCTCGACATCCCCGAGCGCAAGGTGACCATCACGCCGGACGGCAAGGTGGAGTCCATCACCGAGCGCGAACGCTTCGACAGCCACCGGCTGATCGAGGACTTCATGATCATGGCCAATGTCTGCGCCGCCGAGACCCTGGAGAAGGTCGGGAAGCCCTGCATGTACCGCATCCACGATTTGCCCTCCCAGGAGAAGCTGGAGGGCCTGCGGGAATTCCTGTCGTCGCTGGACCTGAAACTGGCCAAGGGCCAGGTGCTGCGTCCCGCCCATTTCAACCGCATCCTCGAAGCCGTGGCCGACACCGCCAATTCCCATCTGGTGAGCGAGGTGATCCTGCGCTCCCAGGCCCAGGCCCAGTACAGCCCGGAGAATATCGGCCATTTCGGCCTGGGGCTGGCGCGCTATGCCCACTTCACCTCGCCCATCCGCCGCTATGCCGATCTGCTGGTCCACCGGGCGCTGATCGCCGGGCTGCATCTGGGCGAGGGCGCGCTGCCTGCGGATGCAGTCGCACACTTCGCCGAGTGGGGCGAGCACATTTCGATCACGGAACGGCGCGCCGCGGTGGCCGAGCGCGAAGCGGTGGACCGCTACGTAACCGCCTTCCTGTCGGACCGGGTGGGGGCGACCTTTGCGGGCAAGGTGTCGGGCGTCACCCGCTTCGGCCTGTTCGTCACCCTGGATCAGACCGGGGCCGACGGGCTGGTGCCCATCTCGACGCTGCCCGAGGATTTCTACGTCCATGACGAGGTCCACCACTGCCTGGTGGGCAAGCGCACCCGCAAGACGTTCCAACTGGGCCAGAAGCTGGAGGTGGAACTGGCCGAGGCCAACACGCTCACCGGCTCCATGGTGTTCCGCTTAGGCGGAGCGCCCGAACGTCCCGCCCGTCCGCCCCGTCCGGGGTCCAGGCCGTTCCGCCCCGGCGGCGGAGGGCGCAAAGGGCGGCGATGAGCGTCTTTGCCGCCGCTGATCCCGCCCCGGTCGCCTGCACGGTGTGCGGCGCGCCGTCGCCGCTGATGGGCGTGGTGGACTTTCACAAGAGCTGTCTGGAACTGGACGGCAAGCGCCTGGGCCTGCGGGGCATTCCGGTCTATTACCGCCGCTGTCCCCGCTGCGGTCTGGTCTTCTGCGACACCATGCTGCGCTGGAGCGACGAGGACTTCGCCCGGCGCATCTACAACGCCGATTACGCCGTCGTCGACCCCGAATACGCCGAGACACGGCCGGTGGGCAACGCGGCCCTACTGCTCGATCTGCTGGGAGAGGGGGCGACGGGCGTCTCGGTGATGGATTACGGCGGCGGCAACGGGCGCTTCGCCGCCGAGCTGAGGGCGGCGGGATTGCGCGCCGCCACCGTCGATCCCCACACGCCCCATCCTACCCCCGACTTCGCCACCGCCGATCTGGTCACCGCCTTCGAGGTGTTCGAGCACGCCATGCGGCCCCAGCGGGTGCTGGACGAGGCGCTGGCGCTGATGGAGCCGGACGGCGCGCTGATGTTCTCCACCTTGCTGCAGCCGGCCGAGTTCGACGCCCTGGGGCTGGGCTGGTGGTACGTGGCGCCGCGCAACGGCCATGTCTCCATCCATTCCCGGACATCGCTGAGCGAATTGCTGGGCTCGCGGGGCTTGCGTCTGGTCTCCTTCTCCGACGGGCTGCACCTGGCGTTCCGCCAAATGCCCGCTTTCCTCCGCCATCGCCTGAAGGAGGCGCGATGATGCCACTTCGTCTTTGGTCCGATTCGTCATGTCATCCCGAGCCTATGCGAGGGATCTCCGCCTGGACCATTGGTGCCGGCTTCTGAGAAATCGTGCCAGGATGAGATCCCTCCGCCCTCCGGGCGTCGGGATGACAGGTTGGTTGATTTGATGGCCCGTATGAAAGCTCTGTACCGGCGGGCCGGGCCTTGCGCATAATCGCCGCCATGAGCCGATCCGAGATCACGGGAGCCGGGGTCGCCCTGGCCGTCTGTCTCTTCTCGTCGCCTGCCGCCGCCGGCTGGGTGGCGAGCGAGGCCGAGCGCACCATCGCCTTCGGCTTCGACGCCATCGTCGAGCGCCATCTGCAACCCGTGACCGCCCAGACCATCGCGCTGGACGGGCTGCGCGGCCTAGCCGAGATCGATCCGCAGCTGGCCGTCACCCTGGACCAGGGCCGCCTGCGCCTCGCCACCCCCGAATTGGTGCTGGCCGATTACCCGGCCGCGCCCCCCGACGACGCGGTGGGCTGGGCGCGCATCACCGTCAACGCCGCCCTGGAGGCCGCACAGGCTTCCGAGCGCCTGAAGGACGCCGATGCCGAGCGCCTGTACCAGGCGGTGTTCGAGGGCGCGCTGGGCAAGGCCGACCTGTTCTCGCGCTATGCCGGGGCCAGGGAAGCACGCGAGCACCGCTCCAACCGCTCGGGCTTCGGCGGCATCGGCATCCGCTTCGACATCATCGACGGCGAGGTCCGCATCGTCGAGGTGGTGGAGGACGGTCCCGCCGCCAAGCTGGGCCTGAAATCCGGCGACGTCATCACCGCCATCGACGGCGAGGCGGTCAAGGGACTGGAGCGCCCCGACATTTCCGCGAAGCTGCGCGGCGCCGTCGCCACCGAGGTGATGCTGGCGCTGCGCCGGGGCGCCCAGATGCTGCAGTTCAGCCTGCGCCGCTCGCTGATCGTGCCCCAGACGGTGACCAGCAGCGTCAACGGCGGCATCGCTCATTTCAAGATCACCAGCTTCAACCAGCGCACCGCCTACGGCCTGGAAAACCAGCTGAAGGACATCCGTACCCGGCTGGGCGCCGGCCTGCAGGGCGTGGTGCTGGACCTGCGCGGCAATCCCGGCGGCTTGCTGGACAAGGCGGTGGCGGTGGTCGACCTGTTCGTGGCCGAGGGCACCATCATCTCGACCCGTGGCCGCCATCCGGCGGCGGCCAATGCCTTCGAGGCCAAGCCCGGCGACATCGGCGAGGATCTGCCCCTGGTGGTGCTGGTGGACGGGCGGTCGGCCTCGGCCGCCGAGATCGTCGCCTCGGCTCTGCAGGATTCGGGGCGCGCCGTGGTGATCGGCTCCAATTCCTATGGCAAGGGCACCGTCCAGACGGTGGTGCGCCTGCCCAATGACGGCGAGATCACGCTGACCTGGTCGCGCTTCCACGCGCCGTCGGGCTATGCCCTGCACGGTCTGGGGGTGCTGCCGGCCCTGTGCACGGTGGGAACCACCCAGTCGGCGGCCCAGATGGTCGAGGGCATCGCGCGCGGCATCCTGCCGGGCAAGCCGGCCGAGACCCTGGCGGTGTGGCGCGGCACCGGCATCGGCGACACCGAACTGCGCCACCGGCTGCGCGACACCTGCGCCCCGGCCAAATTGAGCGACAGCAAGCTGGAGATGGATCTGGCCGACCGGCTGCTGGCCAACCGCGCCGCCTATGCCCGCGCCCTGGCCGCCTCGGCCCCCACACGGGGGCTGGAGGCGTTGCAGACCCGGCCGTCGCCGGAAACCGGATCGCACTGACCATGAAGCTCACCCATTGGATCGGCCGGACCGAGACGCTCCACGACGTGGCTGCCCCGGCGCCGCTCCTCGGTCTGGCCGCCACCCTGGACCATGCCGAGCCGCCGTGGATCGCCGGCGAGGTGCCGCCCCTGGGCCACTGGCTCTATTTCCTGCCGCGTGCGCTGGAGCGCGACATCGCCGCCGACGGCCATCCGCACAAGGGCGGCTTCCTGCCGCCGGTGGAACTGCCCCGGCGCATGTGGGCAGGCGGCGAGTTCACCTTCCGCGCGCCCATCCCGGTGGGCCAGGCCATCACCCGGCGCTCGACCATCGCCGACGTGACGGAGAAGAGCGGGCGTTCCGGTCCCATGGTGTTCGTGCGCGTCGAGCACGAGATTTCCACGCCCGAGGGACCGGCGCTCTCGGAAGTCCACCACATCGTCTACCGCGAGGCGCCAAGGCCGGGCGAGGCCCCGCCACCGGCCGAACCGGCCCCCGAGGGCGCGGTGTGGCGGCGGTGCATTCAGCCCGATATCGTGCTGCTGTTCCGCTATTCGGCGCTGACCTTCAACGGCCACCGCATCCACTACGACCGCGACTATTGCCGCGAGGTGGAGGGCTATCCCGGCCTGATCGTCCACGGGCCGCTGACCGCCACCCTGCTGATGGATCTGTTCCTGCGCCACAATCCGGGCGCACGGATCACCGGGTTCAGGTTCCGCGCCAGGCGCCCGCTGTTCGACATCCATCCGCTGGAGGTGTGCGGACGCCCCGTTCCCGGCGGAGCGGAACTGTGGGCGGTGGACCACCAGGGCAATCTGGCCATGAGCGCCGAGGTGGAGGCCGCTTGAGAGGAGCGGCCTCCCCATTGACTCAGCCGATGGTGTAGCCGCCGTCGACCACGATTTCCTGGCCCCAGATGTTCTTGGCCTGATCCGAGCACAGGAAGGCGGCGGTGGCGGCGATGTCGCCGGGCTCGCCGAAGGCGCCGGGCATCAGGCGCGCCGTCACCTGGGTGGCCACCGCCTGCAGCACGTCGGCGGGCAGGCCGATGCTGCCCCAGATGGGGGTGCCGATGGGGCCGGGGGCCACGGAGTTGACGCGGATGCCCTTGGGCGCCAGTTCGGCGGCCAGGGTCTGCGAGAACGACTTCAGCGCCGCCTTGCTGGCGCTGTAGATGGCCAGGCCGGGGAAGCCCACCTGGGTCAGGAAGGTGGTGACGAACAGCACCGAGCCGCCCTTGCGGATATGGGGCAGGAAGCCGCGCACCGTCTGCACCGCGCCGGTGAAGTTGACGCCGAACTGATGCTCGATGGCCGCCGCGTCGCTCTGTTCGAAGGGCACCACCTTGGCGATGCCGGCATTGGGCACCACGATGTCGACGCCGCCGAAGCGCTTCACCGTCTCGGCCACCAGCCGGTCCAGATCGGCGGCGCTGGTGACGTCGCCGGTCACCACCAGCACGGATTCCTCGCGGCCCTTGGCGATCTCGGCCAGGGCGGCGGCATTGCGGGCGAAGACGGCGACCTTGGCGCCATCGGCCAGGAAGCGCTCGGCGATGGAGCGGCCGATGCCGCTGCTGGCGCCGGTGATGACGGCGATCTTGCCGGCAAGGGAAGTGGTCATGGGCTTATCCTTTTTGGGGGAAGATGCCCCCAAAACGTCATAGCCCTTCCGTCCCGACCTTGAGGCCGGTCAAGGCGCGGGGGAGGGGAAGAAAATAAAGATGCTCCGAATATGCAGAATAGAGGTTTATTCCGCCGCCTTGACCTCGGGCGCGGGCTTTTTCGCATAGGGCGAGATGGCCTGGCCCATGTTGCGCATCTGCTGGCGGTCGTCGCCCGACCAGGAATGGAAGCGCAAGCGGCCGTCGGGACCGAACATCAGGCCGGCCTCGCCGCTTTTCACGTCCCAGCCGCCCCAGACATGGGAGGCCAGCGGCACGAAGTTCACCGCCCGTGTGCTGGAGCGCTGGGCCACATAGGTCAGCATGCGCGAGCCGTCGGGCAGGGTCTCGTCGCGGTCGGGCGAGCCGAGCAGCGCCATGGCTTCGTCCACCGTGGACTTGCCGCTGTGCAGTTGAGCCAGCTTGTCGGGATTGGCCCCCGAACACGCCGCCAGCACCGCAACCGCCGCCACTGCCCAGAACCGCCGCATTTTTCGTCTCTCCGCCATAAACCGCTTCCATCATGGCCCAAGCCGGGCGATGGGGCAATCGCCAGAGCTTGGCCGCATTGGTGATAGAACATCCTGACCCTTGACTCGCGGCGGGTGGGGACCCAAGCATGGAGTCCCCATCCTTTTTCCGCTCCGGGACCCCCATCATGAAGCTGCGCTATTCCACCACCTCGCCCTATGCCCGCAAGTGCTGGGTGGTCGCCGCCGAGACCGGGCTGGAATCCCGCCTGGACTTCGTGGTGACCAACGCCTGGTCGCCGGAGACCGACCTGCCCAACGACAACCCCCTGGGCAAGGTTCCCTGCCTGATCACCGAGGGCGGCGAGGCGCTGTTCGATTCGCCGGTGATCTGCGAATACCTGGATTCGCTCCATGACGGGCAGAAGCTGTTTCCGCCGGTGGGGGGCGCGCGCTGGGAACAGCTGCGCCTGGCCGCCCTGGCCGACGGCATCCTCGACGCCGCGGTGGGCAAGCGCATCGAGCTGACCATGCGGCCCGAGGACAAGCGCTGGAGCGACTGGACCGACCGCCAGACCCGCGCCATCGTCCGGGCCCTGGACGTGATGGAGGAGGAATGCGCCGGCTGGGGCCGCGACTTCCTGATCGGCCAGATCGGCGCGGCGGTGGCCTTGGGCTATCTCGACCTGCGCTTCAAGGCCGAGGACTGGCGCGCCGCCCACCCCAATCTGGCCAAGTGGTATGCCGAGGCGGCCAAGCGCCCCTCCATGGTCAAATCCGAACCCAGGGAGTGATGGTGCAGACCGCCGAAACCGTCATCGCCCGGCTGGGGCTGACGCCCCATCCCGAGGGCGGCCACTACGCCGAGACCTGGCGGCACGCCCCCGAAGGCGGCGGACGGGGCGCGGGCACGGCCATCCATTACCTGCTGAAGGCGGGCGAGCGCTCCCACTGGCACCGGGTCGATGCCACCGAGATCTGGCACTACCATGCCGGCGATCCGCTGCGCCTGCTGCTGTCGGGCGACGGGCGGGAGACGCGCACGGTTCTGCTGGGTCCCGATCTGGACGCCGGGCAGGTTCCCCAGGTGATCGTGCCGCCCCATTGCTGGCAGGCGGCCGAACCCACGGGGGCCTGGACCCTGGTGGGCTGCACTGTATCCCCGGCCTTCGAGTTCGCCGGTTTCGAAATGGCCCCCAAGGGATGGAGCCCGGGACAATGAAGCTTCACCGTCTGGCCGCCATCGTGTCGCTGTCCGTCCTGGCCGCCTGTGCCGGGTCCGACACGGTGAGCGGCCGCCTGCCGCCCGGCTTCGTGGCCGACGCCGCCGAGATCGTCGCCGGCGCCGATTGGGCGGTGCCCGAGGAGGTGCGGGTGACCATCGAGGGCCATGCCTTCAAGCCGTCCCAGTGGACCTTCCGCCGCGACCGCGCCACACGGCTGGTGCTGGTCAACGCCACCGGGTCCGACCACGGCCTGTCGGCCCGCCAGTTCTTCGCCGACATCGCGGTGGAAAGCGTGCGCGGCGAAGGCCTGGTGCTGAAAGGCCCCTGGATCGAAAGCCTGTCCATTCCGGCGGGGCAGACCAAGGAATTGTGGTTCGTGCCGGCCCGTTTCGGCTCCTACGCCTTCGAATGCTCGGCCATCGGCCACCCCAGCTTGGGCGAGCGCGGCGTTATCGACGTGGTGCGCTGACATGATGAACCGGGTCGCCGCGCTGATCTTCGATGTGGACGGCACCCTGGCCGAGACCGAGGAAGCGCATCGCTACGCCTTCAACCGCGCCTTTTCCGAATCCGGCCTCAGCTGGACCTGGAACCAGGCCATCTATCGCCAGTTGCTGAAGGTGTCGGGCGGCAAGGAGCGCATCCTGGCCTTCGCGCCCGACGCCTCGCCCGAACTGGTGGCCGGGCTGCACAGCCGCAAGAACCAGATCTACACCAAGATGGTGGCCAGCGGGCAGGTGTCGTTTCGCCCCGGAATCGAATCGCTGATCTCGTCGGCGCGGGCCCAGGGGCTGAAACTGGCCATCGCCACCACCGCGACACGAGCCAATGTGGAAGCGCTGCTGGGCGCCCGCAAGGCCTTCTTCCACACCATCGCCTGCGCCGAGGACGTGCGCCGGAAGAAGCCCGACCCCGAAGTCTACGCCCTGGTGCTGAAGCGCCTGGACCTGGCCCCCGACAAGTGCCTGGTGCTGGAGGATTCCCCCAACGGCCTGATCGCCGCCACCGCCCTGGGCCTCAAGGTGATCGTGACCCCCAGCCTGTATACCAGGGGGCTGGATTTCTCGGGCGCCTGCGCCGTGTTGCCCGATCTGGGCGGTGTGACCCTGGCCCGGCTCATCGATCTCAAGGGATGAGCGAAAGCCTGGGCGAACTTGCCGCCCGCATGCGGGCATGCCGGGTGTGCGAGGCCAGCCTTCCCCTGGGACCCCGGCCGGTGTTCCGCCTGTCGGAAACCGCCCGGTTGCTGATCATCGGCCAGGCGCCGGGCACCAGGGTGCACGAGACCGGCATTCCCTGGAACGACCGTTCCGGCGACCGGCTGCGCCTGTGGCTGGGTCTCGACCACGAGACCTTCTACGATTCGTCGCGCATCGCCATCCTGCCCACCGGCCTGTGCTATCCCGGCCGCCTGCCCCGGGGCGGCGATCGTCCGCCCCGGCCGGAATGCGCGCCGCTGTGGCACGGGCCGGTGCTGGAGCATCTCCCCGAATTGCGCCTGACCCTGCTGGTGGGAAGCTACGCCCAGGCGTTTCATCTGGGGGAACGGCGCAAGGCCACGCTGACCCGGACGGTGGCGGCGTGGCGCGACTATCTGCCGCGCTTTCTGGTGCTGCCCCATCCCTCGTGGCGGACCACCGCCTGGGAGGCCAAGACCCCGTGGTTCGGGAGCGAACTGCTGCCCGAGGCGCGGCGGCGGGTGGGCGCCACCCTGGCCTGAAAGGTTTGTTAACACCGGTCCGCTACCATCGCTCACCGGCTTTTTCCGGCTTCGGATGAGGAGACGACGCGGCATGCAGGTGAGCAAGACCCCCCTCGATGGCGTTCTGTTGATCACGCCGCCGACCATCTTCGAGGACTTTCGCGGCCAGTTCGTGGAAACCTACAACCGCGAGCTCTACAACGAAGCCGGCATCACCGTCGATTTCATCCAGGACGACATCTCCGTCTCGTCGCGCCACGTGCTGCGCGGCGTCCACGGCGATGCGGCGACCTGGAAGCTGCTGTCATGCCTGCATGGCAGCCTGTACCTGATGGTGATAAACAACGATCCCGCCTCTGCGCAATACCGCCAGTGGACCTCGTTCACCCTGTCGGAGAAGAACCGCCAGCAGGTGCTGGTTCCTCCTAAGTTCGGTAACGGCCATCTGGTGCTGAGCGAGCAGGCCATCCTCCATTACAAGCAGAACACCACCTATTGCCGCGAGGGCCAGTTCACCATCATGTGGAACGACCCGGCCTATGGCATGTGGTGGCCCATCAGCAACCCGATCCTGTCCCGGCGCGACCTGGGGCTCGGCTGAGCGTGGCGGGGGCCTGTCTTGCGGCGGTGACGGCCGTCATCCTGGCCGGCGGCAAGGGCACCCGCATCGCCGGGCTGTTTCCCGGCATTCCCAAGCCGATGATTCCGGTGGCCGGCCAGCCCTTCCTGCATTGGGTGGTGCGCTGGCTGGACCAGCGCGGGATCGGCGACATCATGATCAGCGTCGGCCATCTGGCCGGGGCGATCGAGCAATGGGCCGCCGGGAAACCCCACGGCATCACCCTGCGCACCGTGGCCGAGACCGAGCCGCTGGGCACCGGCGGGGCGGTGGTGTCCTGCCTGGATGCCTGCCGCGACTGGGTTCTGGTGCTCAACGGCGATTCCCTGGTCGAGGTGGATCTGGCGGCCATGGTCGAGCGTGTCCGGCGTGACGGCCTGGACGGCGGCGTGGTCGGCGTGCGCGTCGCTGATGCCAGCCGCTACGGGTCGCTGGCGGTGGGGCCTGGGTTCCTGCTGACCGGTTTCGCCGAGAAGCGGGCCGGGGCGGGGCTGATCAATGCCGGGGTCTATCTGTTCCGCGCCGAGCTTTTGCGGCGCTTCCCATCGGGGCAACCGCTCAGCATGGAAACCGACATCATGCCGGCCCTGCTGGCAGGCGGCGCTCATCTGGCGGTGGAGGAGAGCACTGGTCCCTTCCTCGACATCGGAACGCCGGAATCGGTGGTTCTGGCCGAAGATTTCGTCGGCGGGCTGTTCGGCGCCATCTAAGTAATTTCTTAAGCGAGTCGGGCGTCTGATGATCGCCGGCGCACCCTGCCTCGACTGTCCAGAATGGGCTTTGACCGATGTCGTTCGTAGTCTCGAGAACACCGTTCCGCGTGTCTTTTTTTGGGGGAGGGACCGACTATCCGGCCTGGTACCTGAAACATGGCGGTGTCGTGCTGTCGGCGGCCATCCGCCAGTACTGCTACATCACCTGCCGGTACTTTCCGCCCTATTTCGAGACCGCCCACCGCATCGTCTGGTCCCATATCGAGGTGGTGTCGTCGTTCCGCGAGATCCTGCACCCGGCGGTGCGGGTGGCGCTGCCCGCGCTGGGCTTTCGCGACGACCAGGGGCTTGAGATCCATCACCAGGGCGACCTGCCGGCGCGGACCGGCATCGGCTCCAGTTCGTCCTTCGCCGTCGGCCTGATCAATGCGCTGAAAGCGCTGAGGGGCGAGACCATCAGCCGCCACGAACTGGCCCTGGCCGCCATCGATCTCGAACAGAACCTGCTGGGCGACACGGTGGGCTCCCAGGATCAGGTGGCGGCGGCCTATGGCGGGCTGAACCTGATCCGCTTCAACACCGACGGCTCCTTCGTGGTCGAGCCGCTGGGCCTGTCTGCGGAAGCCCTGGCGGCCTTCGAAAGCCGCCTGCTGCTGGTCTATACCGGCAGCAAGCGCTTCGCCTCGGACATGGCGAAGAAACTGGTCGAGAACATCGAGGACAAGAACGATCGCCTGCGCCGCATGTATGATTTGACCTTCGAGGCGGCCAACACCCTGCGGGAAGGCCGGTTCGACGATTTCGGCCGCATGCTGGACGAGACCTGGCAGATCAAGCGCAGCCTCGATCCCTCCATCAGTACCTCGGCCATCGACCAGATCTATCAGGCGGCCCGGGCGGCGGGGGCTCTGGGCGGCAAGCTGATGGGGGCCGGCGGGGCCGGCTTCATGGCCTTCTACATTCCCGAAGGCGCCGAGCAGTCGGTGCGCTCGGCCCTGGACGGCCTGATCCAGGTGCCGTTCCAGGTGGACCACGACGGCGCGGCCCTGCTGGAGGTCTATGCCAACCTGCCGCGTGATCAGAACCGATGAGCCCACTGGGCGCAGGAGCACCGCGCCTCATATTTGAGGCTCGATTCTCTAGCGGCAAACGTGATCAAGAACGTCGTGCAGCCGACGCAATTGAGGCTCGATGTCGAAGGGGTGGTTGCCGACGAAAAAGCCGTAGTCATGGGCAATGTCGGCATTGGGGGCTCCGCCGTTGACCACCTCGTAGTCATAGTGCTTAAGCACGTCGTGGCGCAGGAAATTGCCGCCGGTAATAATGCGGAAGCCGATGTCCGCCTCGCCGAGAGCCTTGAACACCTTGTTGCGGTCAGGGTTACGGGCCGGATTGAGGATTACCGTAAAGGAAAAGGCCGAGCTCTTGCCGTTTTCCTTCTGGATGATGAACCGCTCATCACCGCCGAGAAGCTGCTGAAACAATTGGAGGTTCTTGCGGCGAATCGCGGTGAAGCCGGGCAGCTTCTTCAATTGCTCGCGTCCGATGGCGGCCTCGATCTCCAGCGGGCGGACGTTGTAGCCCGGAAGGATGAAGCGGTAGGCCTCGTAATGATCGTTGGATTTCCTGGAATAGATCGAACTGTCCGGGGGCAGGTCGCGGGTCCAGCCGTGAGCGCGCATGCTGCGGCACAAATCGGCCAGTTCGTCGTCGTCCGTCAGAACGATGCCACCTTCCATGGTCGAGATGTGATGGGAGAAAAAGAAGCTGAAGGTATTGAGGTCCCCGAACGTGCCGCACTTCTTGCCGTTCAATTCGGCGTCCATGCTTTCGCAATTGTCTTCGATGAGGTACAGGCCGTGTTTGTCGGCGAAGGCGCGGATCACGTCCATTGCCGCCGGATTACCCAGAATCGACACGGCGACGATGGCGCGGGTCTTCGGCGTCAGGGCCTTTTCCAGCAAGGATGGCGCCATGTTGAGGGTCTGAAGGTCGATGTCTGTGAACTTCAGCCTCAGGCCGTATTGTTGCAGCGGGTGGTAGGTGGTCGCCCACGACAGCGCCGGCACGATCACTTCGTCGCCGCGCTGGAGCGGCCGCTCCTTCTTGTAGAACAGCGCGGCGGTGGCGATCAGATTGGCGGACGATCCCGAATTCACCATTATGCCGTGCTTGGCGCCGAAATAGGCCGCAAATTCGGCTTCGAACGCCTTGACCTCGGCACCCATTGTGGTGAAGGTCGAGTCGATAACCCGCTTGGCAGCCGCGATTTCCTCTTCCCCCCAGCTTGGGGCGGCCAGTTCATAGAACATCGGTCAATTCCGTTCCAGGAGAGTTTGCAATCAGCATTGGCAAGGGACGTGGAAGCAGACGGCCGGGAGGGAAATTGCACAACCGCACTATTTGGCCAGCCAGAGCCAATTCCTTCAGTTGTGGCCAGAGCCAGGCCATAGGTGTTCTGCTCCCTCTTCCTTCTTATTTGGTTTATTTGGCACCCGGCAATCTGCACTGTCAAGCAGTCATTCCCGCCCATTGTCCCGTGATCCCTGCTCTTCCAAGGGTCGGGGCGTCGCCGAGTGATTCCACCTTCCGGGCTGGCGGGAATTTAGCTATTCTGCCGCCGTTCCGAGGGGGCTTCGGCTGGGAGATGTCGGACGAAGACAGGGGGGGGCTGCGCCCGTCTGCCAGCCATTTTCTTTTCACCCAAAGTGATGACTGTTTCGTAACCCGGCCTGGAATTCGGCTAGGGCCTGCCGGAATGGACTGGAGATTCGAATGGATGCCGCGCAAGCCTTCAACGAAGCCGTAACCGCCCTTCATGAGGGGCGTTTTCTGGATAGCCAGAAGTTGTGTCTCGAGATCCTCAACCAGGATCCTCGCCATTTCGGCAGTCTGATTATTATGGCAACTCTGCATCAACAGGTGGGAAACTTCCAGGAGGCCATCAATCTTCTGACTCACGCAGGGTCGTTCCAGCTCTTCAATGACTGGCAATTCGTGCTGTTCGCCCGGGCGCTGGCGGCGGTGGGGCGGAAAGGCGAGGCGGTCGATCAGTATTTGAAGGCGCTGGTCGCCAATCCCGATATCCGTGCGACGACGCCGGATCTCTACGCCTTGCTGGAAGAGAAGCGGCGGGAGCCGGACCTGCCCCACCATCCGTTTCCGTCACCTCCGTGGAAGGCGTCGTTGGTGGCGGACCGCGCCTTCATGGAAAACCGTATCTTCACCCCCATGCCCGATACCTATCTCAGCCATTGGCCGATTTCCAATTGGGTCGCCTTGCGCGCGGCCATGGCGACCTGCGGCATCGATCTGGCGACCTACGACATCAACCCGCCGGAAACGTCGGATCTCATCTTTTACGTCAACGTCAATTCCATGCGCCACCTGCCGGAGGGAGAGGAGATCAGCCGTTCCGTGCTGCTGGCTTACGAGCCGGCGGTGGTTATCGCCCGCAACCGTGATACGGCGGTGCACGAACACTTCGCCAAGGTATTCATTGCCGACGATTCGCTCGTGGACAATGTGAAGATTTTCAAAATGCCCATGGCCTATTGCGAGGTGCCGGCCACGCGCCCCCAATTCGACGCCCGCAGCAAGACAAAGCTGTGCACCATGGTGAACAGTGCCAAGTATTGGCCTTATTTCAATGAGTTGTACAGCCAGCGCATGGCGCTGATCCGCTGGTTCGAGGAGCATCATCCCGAAGATTTCGAGTTCTACGGGGCGGGCTGGAAGGCGGCGGAGTACCCATCCTACCGGGGGGCGATCAGCAACCGGGAAAAGGTGTCCATTCAGGCTCCTTACCGGTTTGCCGTCTGCTACGAGAACAATTCGGACTCGCCCGGCGCCATCACCGAAAAGATTTTCGACTGCCTGCTGGGCGGCTGTGTCCCCATCTACTGGGGTGTTCCCAATATCACCGCCTATGTGCCCAAGACATGCTTCATCGATCGCCGGGATTTCGCCACCAACGAGGAGCTTTACAACTACCTCAAGGGCATGGGGGACGATGAATTGCAGGGATATCTGGACAGCATCTCCGACTATCTGGTGGGGGATCGGTGCCGATACTTCACGGACCAGTGCTTTGCGTCGACGATTCTGCGCCAGGTTCTGGGGATGCTGCCTTAGCTGGTGCCTCTTGTGATTTTAGGGATTTTCTCTCGGTAGGATGCGTGATTCATGGTGGTCGGGTATTACTCAGTTGACTCCTGACGCTTTAGGTACAAACTTGCCTAGTGATCGAGGTGCGTGGATATATTGAGCGTGAGATGATGGAGGGCGGTGCATTGAATCAGGTGGCGGGAACATCCGTAGAAAATGAGAAATTTCTAGCCGCGATTGAACGTGGCGCAGTGTCGGCCAGTGATTTTCTATCGGCATCAAGTGCATTTCTGGAGAATTCAGATCTGTATGATCAGGTTTGCCGGAAGTGGATGAGGCATTATCAGGGCTGGGATATTATCGGTGTGTTAGCACTATTTGCTGATGTTTTAAAGTCTAACGGTAATATTTTTGGGGCGCTTCAAATTTACCGCAAGATGTTGGCGGAGTTCCAATTGGATCCGGCTATTTTGTCCCAGATCAGACTTCTGCTCAATCAAGTTGGCTTTGATCAATATGCTCAGAATCAATACATTGCAAGTCCGATGATTGACGCCGAAATGGTGAGGGGGGGGGATGCGATTCTAAAGAGAATTTCACGTGGGGGGTTGTCATTCTCAGAGCTGTTGGTTTTGTTGAACAGCGTTGATCGCGCTACTAAAATTATTTTATTGATGAAGTGGGTCGGATTTCACCGGCTATCTCCATTTTGCGGGGTTGCTTTGGCGTATTCTGCGATCAACCGATACTACTCCGGAGACCGTGAGGGGGCTTTTGAATGGTTTGAGTCTGCGCGAGGCTTGAAGGGGGCGGAGGCTTTTTGCTGTGCGGCTCTGCACAAAATCCATGGTAAGAAGTACAAAAAAAATAGCGATGCCAGATATAACTGGAGCAAATTTATTGCAGGAGTCTCTGCTCATCTTGATGAAAAATATGAAGATGCGATTGCAATATATGATGAGCTTGCCGGGGATAACCCAACTGAGAAAGATATTATTCTTTCAATCGGGTTGCTTGCTATTGATTGTAATTTTGGTGGTCGTATTGATGCTCTTGCCCATTTAAAAATGGGACTCTGAGGCTTGTCTTAATTTTATAGGGGTAGTGTCATGAGGAGATTTCCGCACTTTAGCCAGCCGAGGTCGTCAAGGTATTCGTCATTTTACGATATAGTATATCAAATGTATGAGCCCTACACATTGATAGATAGGGAGTACTATGTGGATAATCTGTCTATCGTTGATCATTTTTCAACTTTTTTCTCTGGAGATATTGTTGAATGCGGGACATGGAAGGGGGGGATGGCCTGCGGAATGATGGCTGTTTGTGGTTCTGGAAAAAAATACCATTTTTTTGATTCTTTTGAGGGGCTTCCTCCGCCGCGGGATATTGATGGGGGGGCGGCGATGAGCTTGCATCAAAAGCCTTATTATTATAATAATAACAGGGCTGACTATGATGAGTTTTGTCAACTTGTGTATGCGCAATCTGTTCCTCGTGAGAATATAAGTATATATAAGGGGTGGTTTTCTGATACGTTGCGTCAATACAGTGGTGGCCCGATATCTGTTCTCCGCTTGGATGGTGACTGGTATGATTCAACGATGCAGTGTTTGCGTGGGCTTTGGGATCTTGTTGAGCCTGGTGGTGTTGTAATTATTGATGATTACATAGCGTTTTCTGGATGCTCCAGGGCTGTTCATGACTTTTTATCCAGTATATCGTCAATTTCGAGAATATCTAGGACGCCTAGAACCGAGGTTGCGTATATTTGGAAATGTGATGGTGCGTATGCGCCATAGTATATATTTCTTGCTTATGACTTGATTTCACAGAGGAATCTGCGCGCAATCCTTATTTTGTCGGTTATAATATGTCAAACAATTGATCGAGTCGCGGTGTATGGAGGATTTTGCTGTATAAGCAATCTATTTTGCTTTTGGAGCGACAGGCCATACAGCTATGCAGAACCGACATCCGAAACTTTAGTTCTGCGCCGCCCCTGAGGGCGCTGGCAACTCTCCTCCATAGCTTGGTGTGGCAACTTTTGCCCCCAGGACCTGCCGCGCCTGACACGCCGCTACAACTGGCACCGGCTCCATGGTATCGTGACGCCACGGACGCCTGTGAGCCGGCTCGCGCCTGACCGGGGGCAACCTCTTGTCACGCCTCGGCTGGATGCGGTGCGGCGATGGTTGTGATATTTTTTGATCCGAGGGACGGGCTTGTCACGGACAAGCGGTTTCCTTCTGTAGGCTCCCGTTGCTGTTTGGGGTGTACCCCGGCACTTGGGGGCGCCTGAGAGGAAAAGGGCAGTTAGATGGCAAAGGCCGTAGATGTTCTGTTCATTCACCCCGGTGACGCGAAGAAGATTTATCAGGGTTTGGCCGCCGATTTTGCCGCCATCGAGCCGCCTCTGTTCGCCGGCCTCTATGCCAATTACGTCCGCTCCAAGGGCTTGGTTCCGGCCATCTACGACGCGCCGGCCATGCGGGCCAGCGCCGAAGAGACCGCCCGTGTCGCCACCGAAGAATATCGCGCACGCCTGATTGTGATCGTGGTTTACGGCCAGCAGCCTTCCGCCTCGACCCAGAACATGGGCGCCGCCGGCCGTATCGCCCGCCGGATCAAGGAACGCGATTCCGGGCAGAAGATCATGATGGTCGGCACCCATCCCGCCGCCCTGCCCGAGAGCACCCTGCGCGACGAGGCCATCGACTTCGTCTGTGACCTCGAGGGGCCGGCCACCATCTACAAGACCGCCCGGGCGCTGATCGACGGCCAGGGCAACCTGGGCGACATCCCCAGCCTGTGGTGGCGCGATGGCGAGGCCATCGTCAAGCCGAATTCGGCCGAGCCGCTGATCCGCGATCTGGACGCCGAGTTGCCGGGCATGGCCTGGGACCTGCTGCCCATGGAGCTTTACCGCGCCCACAACTGGCACTGCTTCACCCACATCAACGAGCGTTCGCCCTACGCCTCGATCCACACCTCGCTGGGCTGCCCCTACAAGTGCAACTTCTGTTGCATCAACACGCCCTTCGGGCGGTCTTCGTATCGCATGTGGAGCCCCGAGAAGGTGGTGGCCGAGATCGACCACCTGGTCGAGACCTATGGCGTCAGGAACATCAAGATCGCCGACGAAATGTTCGTCCTGAACAAGCGTCATGTGAAGGCCATCTGCGAATTGCTGATCAGCCGTCCCTACACCGTCAACATCTGGGCCTATGCCCGCGTCGATTCGGTGGACGAGGAATTGCTGCCGCTGTTGAAGCAGGCCGGCGTCAACTGGCTGTGCCTTGGCATCGAAAGCGCGAGCGACAGCGTCCGCGATGGTGCCGACAAGATCTACACCATGGACGACATCAAGGATGTGTGTAGCCGCATTCAGGCGGCCGGCATTTTCATCATCGGCAACTTCATCTTCGGCCTGCCCGACGATACGCCGGAACGCATGCAGGCGACCCTGGATCTGGCTCTCGAACTCAATTGCGAGTTCGCCAATTTCTATTCGGCCATGGCCTATCCGGGATCACAGCTTTATCGCGACGCGGTGGCCCAGGGGCTGGAACTGCCCGAGACCTGGGACGACTTCTCGCAGCACGGCTATAAGTGCAAGCCCCTGGCCAACCAGCACCTGACCGCCCGGCAGATTCTGGAATTCCGGGACCGCGCCTTCATGACCTATTTCACCCACCCGCCCTATCTGGAGATGGTGCGCGAGAAATTCGGCCAGGAGGTGGTCGATCATATCAAGAGCGTGATTTCGATCCCGCTGAAGCGCCAACTTCTGGAAGCAGCCGAGTAGGACATCCGCCATGGGATTCGACATGAAGACGGTGAACGTGGCCGAGTTGATCAAGCGTTCGCAATGGCTGCGGCAGGCATTGTTCGAAATGGTGGTCAAACATCAGGCCGGTCACCTGCCCTCCAGTTTCTCGATGGCCGAGATTCTGGTGTCGCTGTATTACGGCGGCGTCGCCCGCGTCACCCGCGGCAACCCCAAGGATCCCAACCGCGACCGCATCCTGGTCTCGAAGGGCCACGCCGCCATGTCGCAGTACCCGATCCTGGCCGATTTCGGGTTTTTCCCGGCCGAGGAACTGGACCGCTTCACCCAGTTGGACGGTCTCCTGGGCATGTACGCCGATTTCCGCATCCCCGGCATCGAGGGCATCTCCGGCTCGCTGGGCCACGGCGTCGGGATGGGGGCCGGCATCAGCCTTGCCGCCCGCATCGACGGTCAGAAACACCGGACCTTCGTCATCCTGGGCGACGGAGAGAATTACGAGGGGTCGATCTGGGAAAGCGCCATGTTCGCCGCCCATCACAAACTTGATAACCTGGTGGTGATCGTCGATCGCAACCAGCTGTGCATCCTGGGCCGTACCGAGGAGTTGCTTGAACTGGGCGACCTCGAGGACAAGTGGCGGTCGTTCGGTTGGGACGCGGTCACTGTCGATGGCCATTCCTACAAGAGCCTGCTGCCCGCCTTCGAACGCATCGGCAGGAACGGCAAGCCCACCGCCATCATCGCCAACACGGTGAAGGGCAAGGGCGTGTCATTCATGGAAGGCCAGGCGGTTTGGCACAACCGGATGCCCAGCGAGCAGCAGGCGTTGCAGGCTCGCCGCGAATTGGCCGTTAACTGCATCATCGATTAAGGGGGCGGATCTCTTGGCCAACGCAACTCTCATGCGCGACGCCTTCATCGACTATATCTACGATGCGGCGAAGGCAAACTCCAACCTGATGTTCCTGTCGGCCGATTTCGGCGCCAAGGCACTGGACCGTTTCCGCGAGGACCTGCCGAACCAGTTCCTCCACACCGGTATCGCCGAGCAGAACATGGTCGATCTGGGGGCCGGCCTTGCCATCGCCGGCAAGCAGGTCATCCTGTACGCCATGGCCCCCTTCCTGACCGCCCGCTGCTACGAGCAGATCAAGGCGGTGCTGTGCGCCATGAACCTGCCCATCGCCCTGGTCGGCGTCGGTGCGGGGCTGGGCTACGACCACGCCACCCTGACCCACTTCACCCCCGAGGATATCGCCTCGACCAAGGCGTTGAACCACATGGAAGTGTGGTCCATGGCCGATTCGCCCAGCGCCCTGGCCCTGGCCGAGTTGATCGCCGAGCAGCCGGCCCTGCGCTATGTCCGCCTGGAGCGCCAGCCGATGCCGCCGATTTACGGCACGGTCGGCCGTGCCGATCTGGAGCGCGGCTATGGCCATCTGCGCCAGGGACGCGACCTGTGTATCGTCGCTTGCGGCTACATGACCCACAAGGCGCTGATTGCCGCCGACCAGTTGGCGGCCGAGGGGATTTCGGCCGGCGTGGTCGATCTGTTCCGTATCAAGCCTCTGCCGGCCGACCTCGTCGGCCTGCTGGCCGGATATGGCGCCGTGATCAGCGTCGAGGAGCAACTGCTCGAGGGCGGCTTCGGCAGCGGCGTTCTCGAAGGCCTCGCCGACGCCGGAATCATGCGCCCGTTCAAGCGCCTGGGCCTGCGCAACGGCTTCGACGTCACCAACGGCGATCGCGACCAGTTGCATGCCAAGTACGGCATCGACATCCCCGATATCGTGGCGGCGGCCCGTTCGCTGGGCGGCAAGGCTGTCTGAGCGGAAGGGCGCGGCATGCCACGCATCAAGGTGACGTCGACCTCGTTCTCGCAAAATCCGCTGCTGGCCCAGGAATTGCGGGCCGTGTTTCCAGACGCCGTCCTGAATGAGGAAGGCCGCCGCCTGGCGGGGCCGGATTTGGCCGCCTTTCTGGCCGACGCCGACGGGGCGGTGATCGGGCTGGAAAAGGTCGATTCCGCACTGCTGGATGCCTGCCCCCGGCTGAAGATCGTCGCCAAATACGGTGTCGGCCTCGACAACATCGACATCCCAAAGTGCCAGGACCGGGGTGTCGCCATCGGCTGGACAGGCGGAGTCAACCGCCGTTCGGTCGGCGAACTGGCCCTGTGCTTCATGCTGGGCCTGTGCCGCAACGTGTTCCGCACCTCGACCCTGATGCGCGGTGGCGTGTGGGAAAAGAATGGCGGGGTCCAACTGTCCGGCAAGACGGTGGGCATCATCGGACTGGGCCACACCGGTCGCGAGGTGGCTCGCCTGCTCGAACCCCTGCATTGCCGGGTGCTCGCCAACGACATCCTCGACATGGGCGATTACTGCCGGGACAACGGCATCATCCCCGCGGGCAAGGAGCAGATTTTCGCCGAGGCGGACGTGCTGACCCTGCATGTTCCGTGCACGCCTTTGACGACCAGACTGGTCAATGCCGACACCCTGAGGGCCATGAAGCCTTCGGCGGTCCTGATCAACACCTGTCGGGGGGAGGTGGTGGACCAGGAGGCGCTGAAGGCTGCGCTGAAACAGGGCACCATCGCAGCGGCGGCCATTGATGTGTACGAGGAGGAACCTCCCACCGACATGGAACTGTTGCTCCTGCCGAACCTGGTGTGCACGGCCCATATCGGAGGAAACGCCCACGAGGCGGTGGTGGCCATGGGGCGTTCCGCCATCGGGCATCTTACGGACTATTTCGGTTAGGGAAGAAAACCACCCCGGTGCTCAAGGGGGCGATCATGCTGCGACGGCAGCCGCTATCGCGCCTTTCCGCCTTCCGGATGATCCGGAACTCGGTCTGCGGCAACGTCTGAGAGAGGCCCTTGGCGATACCGAAGGCGCGAGATTGGAAAGGAATACAGATGAAAACCATCGTCTTCGGCGGCAGCGGGTTCCTCGGCTCCTATGTGGTGGACGAGCTGACACATCGTGGCCACGACGTGGTTATCTTCGACCGCCAGCCATCGCCATATCGTCCCGACCTTCCTTTTATCCTGGGGAACATCCTTGATCGTGAGGCGGTCGCGGCGGCGGTGAAGGGATGCGACTATGTTTACAACCTGGCCGGAGCGGCCAACGTAGAATTGTCCATCGACTCTCCGCTCGAATATCTGGAGGTCAACATCATTGGCAACGCCAATGTCCTGGAAGCAGCCCGGCAGGCCGGCGTCAGCCGCTTCATATATGCCAGTTCGGCCTACGCGCTCTCAGACCGCGGCGCTTTTTACGGGACCTCGAAGCGCACCTCCGAAAAAGTGATCGAATTGTACCAGGAGCATTACGGCCTGAATTACACCATCTTGCGGTACGGTTCGGTCTACGGGACACGCTCGGATAACAGCAACCGCATCTACCGCCTGCTGAAACAGGCCTTGACCGAGGGCAAGGTGGTATTTCCCGGCAGCGGCTCCGAGGAGCGGGAATACATTCACTGCGCCGATGCCGCGCGGCTATCCGTGGACATCCTCGGCGACTGGGGCTGCAACGAGACCTTCATCCTGACCGGGATGGAACGTTTCAGCTATAAGGAACTGCTCAATCTGATCAGCGAAATCATGGGCGGGAAGGTGAAAATCGAACTTCAGGAAGGCAATTACAAGGGGCACTACAACCTGACCCCCTACCATTTCAACCCCAGCTTGGGGAAGAAGCTGATCAGCAACCCTTGCATCGATTTCGGCCAGGGGCTTCTGGATTGCATTACGGCCCTGCACAATGAATTGCTCACTCCCGACGAGGTGATCGTGGAAGGACCTCGGAAGGACGGCTGATACCAAGATGCGATGATCGAAACCGATCATCGCATCTCCTGCCGCCGGGGGCGTTCTCAGACGTTGCCGTAGATCGCGTTGCGGATCATCCTAAAGCCCTTGACCAGTTCCTTGATGCCGTCGTCCAGGGAATGGGCCGGGCGCCAGCCGGTGCCCTCGATCTTGGCGTTGGAGACGATGTAGTCGCGCTTGTCCATGTCCTCGCCGATGGGGGCCTCGACGGCGACGAATTCGGGCACGTGGCGGCGGATGCGCTCGGCCAGCTGGATCTTGGACAGGTTGGCGTCGGACAGGCCGACGTTATAGGCCTGGTCGCGCATGGTCTCGAAATTGTCCAGACCGTGCATGAAGGCCCGCGTCACGTCGCGGATATGGATGTAATTGCGGATGAAGTGCCCTTCGAACAGCACCACCGCCCGGTCGTTGACCGCCCGGTGGACGAAGTCGTTGACCAGAAGGTCGATGCGCATGCGCGGCGCCATGCCGAACACGGTGGCCAGGCGGAAGCTGATGGCGTTGCCGCGGTCCAGCAGCGCCCTTTCCACCTCGACCTTGTGAACGCCGTAAAGGGAAATGGGGCGCAGCGGCGTTTCCTCGGTGCATTCCTTGCCGGCCTCGCCGATGCCGTAGCCGGAATTGGTGATGGGCATCAGCACTCGCTGCTCCTTGGACAGCATCTTGAACAGATTGATCTGGCCGTCGAGGTTGAGCGAGGTGGCGCCGATGGGGTCCTGGTTGCACAAGGGCGCGCCCACCAGCGCGGCCAGCGGGATCACCACATCCGTATCGGCCAGCAGCCTCTTCAAGAGCGCCTGATCGCGGGCGTCGCCCTTGATCACGTCGAACTTGGGGTTGGCGCAGCAATGGGCCAGCGAGTTCTGCTTGAACATGAAATTGTCGAGCACGGTCACGGTGTGACCGGCGGCAAGCAGTTCGGGGACCATGATCGAGCCGAGATAGCCGGCTCCGCCGGTGACCAGGATCTTGTAAGGCATGGTGACGAATTCTCCCTTGGGCTTGGTCGGTCTCGGTTCAGGCGGTCTGCTTGCGCGCCAGGGCCCACACCATCAGCGGCACGTCGGGCTCGTTCTGCAGGGAATGGGAATAGGGGTCGTAGATGGCCGCCTGGTCGAAATTGGCGATGACGCACCAGCGGTTGCCCCACGACCCGGTCTTGATGTCCTCGGACCGGAAGCCGGCCGCTTCCAAGAGGTTGCGCAGGCCCATCTCGGTCCAGCGGGAATAGTCGCTGGGATCGGCATGGACCCGGAACATGAACGGCGTGGTGACCAGCAGGTAGCCGCCCTCGTTCAGGCTGGCATAGAGGCACTGGATGGCGACCCACGGGGTGGGGACGTGTTCCAGCACCTGCTCGGCGATCACCATGTCGAAGCCGGTGCCGTCGCCCTTGCGCAGCACGTGCTTGGTGATGTCCACCTGGGGATAGATGGCGACGGCATAATCGCGGAAGCCGAAATTCTGCCAGCCGTTGCCCGACACCTCGACCGCCGACATGCAGGCGTAGTCCAGCTGCGACACCAGCTTCTTGGTTTCCTGGTTCATGACGATGCGGCACCAGTGGACGTCGGCCGGCGACATGATCTGGTTGCGCCGCAGCCAGTGGTCCTTGAGGCGGGTGATGTCGCGCTCGAGACCGACCATCTGGGTCAGCTTGGCGTTGTAGAGGTCGGGATGGATGCGGTCGAAGGAGGCGGGCGGGCGGTCGCTGGCGTGGCCCTTGCGGAAGACCAGCAGGTTCTGGCGGCACCACAGGTCGATGCGTCCGTCGTTCCAGATGGCTTCGCGGACGCTGTCGTCGGCGCCGAAGCCATGGGCGGCGAAGGCTTCGACCCAGAAGGAATGCCAGCGGGGATTGGTGATGCCGGTGTCGATCTGGCCGGGGATGGTGGCGGCCATCACCACCGTATCGGCCAGCGCCGCCAGTTCGGCCACCAGGGACTCGGTGCGTTCGGGGGCGATGCGGTCGGCGGCGGCCAGGCACAGCGCCAGGTCGTAATGCCGGTCGGCCTTCACCGGCTGGGCCAGCTCCTCGGGGCCGGCGGCCAGCACCTTCTGTTCCTTGACCTTGCGCTTGGGCAGCTTGGCCAGCAACGCGGTGGCGCCGCCGCCCACGTCGCAGACCGAGGTGACGGGCGGCAGGCGTTCCAGCAGCAGGGGAACCAGCGCCCCGGCGGCATCGGCCTCCAGAAGCGGGGCGGGGAGCGGGGTCATCTCGCTGGCGTTGTCATCCATGGAACTCTCCGTCGCTGGTGCTTGCCGCAAGCTGTCGATGGGGGCCTGGGGCGGCGGGATCAGGACAGGACGAAGAAGGCGTTGCCCTCGGGCCACGCGCTGGTCCAGTTCTCCTTGACGCCCTTGAAGGTGTGACTGAAGCGGTCGACGTTCCATCCGGTCTCGGCGAACAGCCGGGTCCACCAGGCGGCGGTGCGCGCCGTGATGTGGGTGATGTCCTTGTCGTAGTCGGGGATGACGAAATTGGGGCTGTCGTCGCTGATGCCCAACGGGATCACCGCGAACATGCGCTTGACCTTGGGCCGCGCGCGGGCCAGCAGCTTGCGCAGATCGGGTTCGGCGATGTGCTCGAACACGTCCTTGGACAGCATCCAGTCGTATTCGCGCTCGAAGGCGGCCGGATCATCGCAGCCTTCCACCACCCGGCAGAAATGGCGGACCTCGGAGGGGGCCTGATCGATGGCGTAGGCCGACAGGTCGACGCCGTAGGTGTCCACGTCCAGGATGCGCATGGCCTTGACCAGGAAGCCCTTGGCGCAGCCGTAATCCAGCACCAGCTGGCCGGGATCGATGGGCAGCTGGTTGATGATGAAATGCGCCATGCGCAGCGTCGCCTCGGGCATCCATGAATAGTTCATGTAGCCGGAGATGCCGATCACCGCGCCGCGTTCGAAATAGGCCTCGCCGTAGACCGATGCTTCGATGGCCTTCTGGCCGTCAGGCTGTTGCATGGAAGACATTCCCCTCTCCCCCGTCATTCTGTCATGGGAAGTTGATGTGTTCGAGATCCGGGTTGGGCCGGATGGACTGGTATTCGGTGCGCGACGCCAGCTCCTTGACGAAGCGGTTGTTGCGCATGAACAGGCACGACGTGCAGTTCTTCCTGGGATCGAAGAAGGGGTGCACCTTCTCGGTGAACAGGCGGCTCACCTCGGTGTTGGGCACCGTCCCCCACTTGGAGGGGTTGAACTTGCGCTCGGAGATGTTGACGTTGCCGTCGGTCTCCTCCTCGGCCAGCACGGTCACCGAATCACAGGGGTAGCAGAACGAATGGCCGTTCTCCTCGTGCCCGGTGGTGTCCCAGAAGACGTTGTAGGACTGCAGGAAGCACTGTCCCTTGTCCCACAGCTCGTCGGCCTCCTGGGGCGTGCCGTGATACTTGAACTGCTGGAACAGCCCGCCGGTGGGCACGCCCTTGTCGTCGATATGGCCGCCCTTGAACAGCATCTCGGCCAGGTCGCGGTGGGCGAGAAGCTGGGAGTCGCGGGTCAGGTTGCAATCGGTGAGCAGCCGTACATAGTCGAAGCCGTTGGCCTTCAGCATGCCCGACAGCCGCTCCAAGATGCCGTCCTTGGCCCAGGGGCCGAACACGAAGGACATGCCCACCGTGACGTCCGGGTTGTTGCGCACCGTGGCGGGGATGTACTGGTCCTCGAAGCGGCCCTCGGGATAGAAGGGCGAGGCGTCCTCGGGCGTGATGGACAGCCGGATCCACTTGAAGCGGCGGTAGACCTCTTCCGGCACCTTCTGGGGAAAGCCGTTGGTGATCAGGCCGAGATCGATGTCCAGCGTCGCCAGCCATTCCACGAATTCGGCGAAGTGGGGCCACAGATTGGGCTGGCCGCCGCCCGACAGGATCAGGCCGCGCAGGCGGATGTCGGACCCGGTCAGCGCCTTGTAGCGTTCGTTGTATTCGGGGAAGTTCTTGCGGTTGAACTCGGCCTGCTCGAAATACAGGGCCTCGACGAAGGCCTTGGCCTCCTCCAGGCTGACGGAATCACGCTTGTTGCGCGCGATGGTCGAGCAGAACTGGCAGCGCGACGAGCAGACCTGATGATTGGTCATGGTGGCGCGGATCAGGCTGCCGTAGCCGGTGTCGCGCAGCTTCTCGAAGATGGGCCAGTGGGCTTCCAGCTTGGCGCCGGTGGCGGTGAAGCTCTTTTCGGTGTTGGTCAGGGTGTGGCGCACGCCCTCGGGCGTGATGCGCTGGCCGCTGCGCGCCCCCAGCTTTCCGGCCGCCAGGTCGGCGGCGTGGATGTTGAGCGACTCGGTGTCGCCGCGCCGCTCGAAGTGCTCCATGATGAAGGCGGCCACTTCGGCGGTGATGGGGCGCTTCTCGATCAGCTTGCCGTCGTCGTCCAGCAGGTTGAAGCTGGTGTGCACCGCCTTGTGCTTGCCCTCGGCCTTGGCATACAGGGTGAGTTCCATGCGGCCGCTTTTGGCGTTGGCGGCGTAGACCAGCCGGTAGCGGTCTGTTTCACGCTCTAGTTGTGGCATGGCCTGGGTCACGGGAGACACTCCTTCCTTGCCGCCGAGGATGGCGGCAAATGCGTTAACAACGGATGAAGCGGCGGCTTTGCGCCGGTCCGGAGTTTAGATGTGGCCCCGCACTGGGGCGCCTGCTACCCTCTCGTGCCATCAGAAGGGGGGAGTGGCCCATGCTCGACAACACGGCCGTGTATCAGGTCAATCTGGACCACCGGACCGACCGCTGGCAGCAATGCCTGGAGAACCACGCGGCCATGGGGTTCGAGTCCATGGGCATCCAGCGGGTGTCCGCCGCCCACGAGCAGGGCTACGCCCATCTGGGCTGCACCAAGTCGCACCTGAAGGCCTACACCCGCTTCCTCACCGAGGATTCGCGCGACTACATCATGGTGCTGGAGGACGATTTCGACTTCCGCATCACCCGCGACGAGCTGGCGCAGCGCATGGCGTTCCTCGATTCCACCGGTCTTGCCTGGGACGCGATGCTGCTGACCGCGTCGCAGATCAACGGCTTCGCCACCGAGCATCCCGGCCTGGGCCGCGTGTTCGAGTCGCTGACCACCGCCGGCTACATCACCCGGCGGACCTATGTGCCCAAGCTGATGGAAATTTTCGTGGAATCGCTCGCCAACCTCGAGAAGTTCCGCCGGTTCGAGCCGCGCGACCTGATCACGTCGCGCTTCGCCAGCGACGTGCTGTGGCAGCGCCTGCAGCGGGCCGACAACTGGTACGTCTTCGTGCCGGCGGCGGGCGAGCAGCGGCCGTCCTATTCCGACGCCATGGGCGGCTACGTGGACTACCGCTCCATCTCCATCTGAGGGTGCTGGCTTCGATCAGCGCACGCCGCCCTAATCCGTCGGCCGCGCCATTCCGAAGCTTTGCTGAATCTCGGCGAAGATCATGATCAGTTGGCGCTGCACCCAGTCGAGGAATTCGTGCAACCCCATGGCGATCACGTCGTCGATGGTCTTTTCCGTCAGTACGGCGCGCAGTTCATCCATCAGCTCCAGCGCCTTGACCCCGCCGCGCAGCTGATAGCGGGTGCGCAGCTGGGACAGCAGCCATTCCATCTGGCGCACGCACAAGATCACCGAGCGCGGGAAGGAATCCGAGAACAGCAGGAAGGCCGCCACCGATCTCGGCGTGATCTTGCCCGCCATCACCCGGCGCGATGCCTGATAGCCGGCCACCGCCTTCAGCAGGGCGTTCCAGTGGCTGGTGTCGAGCGCCGAACCCACGTCCTCGGGCCGCGGCAGCAGGGTGTGGTACTTGATGTCCAAAAGGCGGGTGGTCTGGTCGGCGCGTTCGATGGACTTGCCCAGGTGATAGAAGTAGTGGGCCTGGTCGCGGTAGAAGGTGCCCTCGGTGATGCCCATGTGCAACTGGCAGGCCTCCTTGATCTCCTCGCACAGGGCGACGAGGTTGGCGGGCGCCACGGCATTGGCCGACAATCCCGTCATCCAGCTGTTCATGCGGTTGATCTGGCGCCACATCTCGATGGAGATCAGCGGGCGCAGCGTGCGGGCGTTTTCCCGCGCCGCCTTGACCGAGGACAGGATGGAATTGGGGTTGTCGGAGTCCAGGATGTAGAAGTGCGGCACCGTCTTGGCATCGGCCACCCGGTGGCGGGTGAAGAAGCGCTCCCCGTCGGCGTTGATCTGCACCACCGCCAGCCAGTTGCGCCCGGCCCGGTCGCGGGCGAAGGTTTCGGCCACCCCCAGGATGCGGGCCAGATTCTCGGCCCGCTCCATGTAGCGGGCCAGCCAGATGATGCAATCGGCGTTGCGGGCAAGCAATTCAGTCATTTTATGCGTCCCCCGCCAGTACCCAGGTGTCCTTGGATCCGCCGCCCTGGCTCGAGTTGACCACCAGCGATCCCTCCTTCATGGCCACGCGGGTCAGGCCGCCGGCCAGCACCCTGGTCGAGGCGCCGGTCACCGCGAAGGGACGGAAGTCCACGTGGCGGGGCTGGGTGCCCTTATCGGTGAGCGTGGGCGACACCGACAGGCCGATCATGGGCTGGCTGATGTAATTGGCGGGGTCGGCCTTGAGCTTGGCGCGGAACTCGTCGATCTCGGCCCGCGTCGCCTTGGGGCCGAGAATCATGCCGTAGCCGCCCGATTCGCCCACCGGCTTGACCACCAGATGCTCCAGGTTGTCCAGGGTGTACTTCAGCCCCTCCGCCTCGCGGCAGATGAAGGTCTCGACGTTGGGGAGGATGGCGTCCTCGCCCAGGTAATACTTGATGATGCGCGGCATGTAGGCATAGACCGCCTTGTCGTCGGCCACCCCGGTGCCCGGCGCGTTGGCCAGCGAGACGTTGCCCTTGCGGTAGGCCTCCATCAGCCCGGGCACGCCCAGCATGGAATCGGGGCGGAACACCTTGGGGTCGAGGAAGGCATCGTCGATGCGGCGATAGATGCTGTGGACCGGCGCCCGTCCGGCGGTGGTCCGCATGTAGACCCGGTCGTTCTCCACCACCAGATCGCGGCCTTCCACCAGGGGCACGCCCATCTCGCGGGCCAGGAAGACGTGCTCGAAGAAAGCCGAATTGTAGATGCCGGGCGACAGCAGCACCACGCAGGGCTCCTCGACGCCCGAAGGCGCGATCTCTTCCAGGGCCCGGCGCAGCATCAGGCCGTAATCGTCCACGGCCCGCACCCTGGTGCCTTCCATCAGATCGGGGAAGCATTGCAGCATCAGGTTGCGGTTCTCGACCACGTAGGACACGCCCGACGGCGTGCGGGCATTGTCCTCCAGTACCCGGAACAGGCCGTCCTGGTCGCGGATCAGGTCGATGCCGCACACATGGGAATAGGTGCCGCAGGGCACTTTCATGCCGCGCATGAAGTCGTGGAAATTGGCGTTGCCCAGCACCAGATCGGCGGGCACCACCTTGTCGGCCAGAATCTTCTGGCCGCCGTAGAGGTCGGCCAGGAACAGGTTGATGGCGGCGACCCGCTGGACGATGCCGGCCTCGAGCCGCGACCACTCGGCGGCCGTGATGACGCGGGGCAGCACGTCGAAGGGCAGGATGCGGTCGATGGCGTCCTTGTCGGAATAGACCGTGAAGGTGATCCCTAGGTCGAACAGCTCCTTCTCCGCCCGGGCGGCGCGGCGGCGCAGATCGTCGGGGTCCAGCGCGTTGAGGCGTTCGGCGATGGCGGCCAGCTCCGCGCCGCCTTCATCGCGGGCCGACAGCGCCTCGCAGAAGAATTCGGTCGGGTCGTAGCCCGAAAGCAGGCCGGGGCCGGGCAGGGTGAGTCGTGGCCGGGTCATCGTCGTGGTCCCCCTTATCGGCGCTCTTCGGGATGCGGCGCGTTTTGCAGTCTATCGCGGCAATTCGAATTGATCAAATTTCAGGCACGCATGGCAGCATGCTGAAATTTGGAGCTTTTGCTGCGACCCGCCGTCGCTCTCTGTGCTACGCTGCCGGTTGCTTTCCGCCACCGCGTCCGGATGATCATGGGCATTCACGTCAAGCTTCGCCATACCACTCGCTACAAGTATGACCGACCGGTCGTTCTGTCTCCGCAGGTGGTGCGGCTTCGCCCGGCGCCCCACAGCCGGATTCCGGTCCTGTCCTATTCCCTGGACATCGAGCCCAAGACCCATTTCATCAACTGGCAGCAGGACCCCCAGGGCAACTGGCTGGCCCGGCTGGTGTTCCCCGACAAGGTGGAGTCCTTCACCGTCGACGTGGACCTGGTGGCCGACCTGTCGGTGGTGAACCCCTTCGACTTCTTCCTGGAGCCCGAGGCGGAGCACTTTCCCTTCGCCTACGACCATGTCCTGGACCACGAGCTGAAGCCGTTCTTGCTGTGCGAGGAGGCGGGACCGCTGCTGGACGCCTATGTGGCGGCCATCGACACCTCGACGCCGGTGCAGACCACCAACTTCCTGGTGGCCCTGAACCAGCGCCTGCAGGCCGACATCAGCTACACCATCCGCATGGAGCCGGGCGTCCAGACCCCGGAGCAGACCCTGGCGCTGAAAAGCGGCTCGTGCCGCGATTCCGCCTGGCTGCTGGTGCAGATCCTGCGGCGTTTAGGGCTCGCCGCCCGTTTCGTCTCGGGCTATCTGATCCAGCTGGTTCCCGACGTCAAGCCGCTGGACGGCCCGGCGGGCGCGGCCGAGGACTTCACCGACCTGCACGCCTGGACCGAGGTCTACCTGCCGGGCGCCGGCTGGATCGGCCTGGACCCCACCTCGGGCCTCTTGACCGGCGAGGGCCACATTCCGCTGGCCGCCTCGCCCGATCCCACCAGCGCGGCGCCCATCACCGGCGCGGTGGAGATGTGCGAGGTTTCGTTCGAGCACCACATGGGCGTCACCCGCGTGCTGGAGACACCCCGCGTCACCAAGCCCTACACCGAGGAGGAGTGGCAGGCGGTCCTCGCCCTGGGCGATGCGGTGGACGAGCGGCTGGCGGCCGGCGACGTGCGCCTGACCCAGGGCGGCGAGCCCACCTTCGTCTCGGCCTTCGACATGGAGGGCGAGGAGTGGAGCACGTCGGCGGTGGGCCCCACCAAGCGCGCCCATGCCGACGTGCTGATCCGCAAGCTGCGCGACCGCTTCGCGCCGGGCGCCCTGATCACCTACGGCCAGGGCAAGTGGTATCCGGGCGAAAGCCTGCCGCGCTGGGCCTTCTCGCTGATCTGGCGCGACGACGGCGAGGCGGTGTGGCGCAATCCGAAGCTGATCGCCCTGGAATCCGAGGACAACGCCCCCACCCATGAGCAGGCCCGCGACTTTGCCCAGGCGCTGTGCCGCCATCTCAACGTCGATCCCGATTACGCCCTGCCGGCCTGGGAGGACCCCGCCTATTACCTGCTGCGGGAAAACGCCCTGCCCATCAACGTGGACCCCATCGATTCCAAGCTGGAGAACCCCGAGGAGCGCGCCCGGCTGGCCGGGGTGTTCAAGCGGGGCCTGGGCACGCCCACCGGCTATGTCCTGCCGCTGCAGCCCTGGCAGGCCAGGGATACCTTCCGCTGGATCACCGGGCCGTGGCCGACGCGGGACGGCAAGCTGCTGACCATCCCCGGCGACTCTCCCCTGGGATTCCGCCTGCCGCTGGAATCCCTGCCGTGGATTCCCGCCGATGCCTACCCCTATCACTCCGAGCGCGACCCCTTCGAGCCGCGCGGCCCCCTGGCCCCGGCCCGGCGCCAGCGGGCTCAGACCGAGCAGGTTCCGGGATCGGGCGCGGCCAAGGCCACGGTGCTGCAGCAGGTGCCGGTGGATCTGCGGCCCGTGGAGACCGCCAGGGGCCTGGTGTCCGAGAACGTGCGCACCGCCCTTTGCGTCCAGCCCCGGGACGGCCGCCTCAACGTCTTCCTGCCGCCGGTGGAAACCGCCGAGCAGTACCTCGACCTGATCGAGGCGGTGGAGATGGCCGCCGCCGAGTTCGGCACGCCGGTGCATGTGGAAGGCTATCCGCCGCCCAACGACCATCGCCTGAAGATCATCAAGGTCACCCCCGATCCCGGCGTCATCGAGGTCAACGTCCATCCGGTGGAACACTGGCGCGAACTGGTGGCCAGCACCGAGAGCCTGTACGAGGAGGCCCACCAGGCCCGCCTGGGCACCGAGAAGTTCATGGTCGACGGCCGCCATGTGGGGACGGGGGGCGGCAACCACATGGTGCTGGGCGGCGCGACGCCGGCCGACAGCCCGTTCCTGCGCCGCCCCGACCTGCTGGGCAGCCTGATCCGCTTCTGGCAGAACCACCCCAGCCTGTCGTATCTGTTCTCCGGCCTGTTCATCGGCCCCACCAGCCAGCATCCCCGCGTGGACGAGGCCCGCGACGACACCCTGTACGAGCTGGAGATCGCGCTGGGCCAGTTGCCCGGGCGCGGCACCAGCGTGGCCCCCTGGGTGGTGGACCGGGTGCTGAGAAACGTGCTGATCGACGCTTCCGGCAACACCCATCGCACCGAGATCTGTATCGACAAGCTGTATTCCCCCGACGGCCCCACCGGGCGGCTGGGGCTGGTGGAATTCCGCGCCTTCGAGATGCCCCCCCATGCCCGCATGAGTCTGGTGAGCCAATTGCTGCTGCGCGCCCTGGTCGCCCGGTTCTGGGACGAGCCCTATACCGGGAAGCTGGTGCGGTTCGGTTCGGCGTTGCGCGACCGCTACATGCTGCCCCACTGGATCGAGCAGGATCTGGACGAGGTGCTGGAATGGTTGGCGGCGGGCGGTATCCGTTTCGACAAGGCGTGGTTCGCCCCCCATCTGGAATTCCGCTTCCCCATGGTCGGCGCCATCGCCCATCGCGGCGTGAGGCTTGAGTTGCGCACCGCGCTGGAGCCCTGGCACGTCATGGGCGAGGAGCCGGGGGCGGGCGGCACCGTGCGCTACGTGGATTCCTCGGTGGAACGCCTTCAGCTCAAGGTCAGCGGTCTGGTGGGCGACCGCTACGTCCTGTCCTGCCAGGGCCGGCAGGTGCCGCTCTGCTCCACCGGCACCTCGGGGGAATGGGTGGCGGGCGTGCGCTATCGCGCCTGGTGGCCGTCCTCCTGCCTGCATCCCACCATCGGGGTGCATACGCCCCTGGTGTTCGATCTGGTCGATACCTGGACGGGCGAGGCGGTGGCGGGCTGCACCTACCACGTGGCCCATCCGGGCGGACGCAACTACGACACCTTCCCGGTCAATTCCTACGAGGCCGAGGCGCGGCGCCGCGCCCGCTTCTTCGCCTTCGGCCATTCCCACGGGCCGCTCAGGGTGGACGCTGGCGCGGTGCATCCCGACTACCCAAATACACTGGACCTGAGGCTACAATAGACGTTACCAACGCTCGACGACTGCTGTGACGTGTCATCCCGACGACCAACGGGAGGAGGGATCTCCGCCTGGAACAGGGGTGCCTGACTGGAAATATCGTTCCAGAAGGAGATCCCTCGCATTCGCTCGGGATGACATCGATAATCGGGTCACGCCATAACCGGTGTGAAGCCGTCGGGACTTGGGGGGAGGGGAAAATTCCGCGTCGTCTGCGTTCCCGCGTCGAGGGTCCGCCCTGGGCCTTCAATACCGCCTACCATCCGCTGCCGGGCGCCTTCGACGAGGTGATGGCGCCGGGCGGCGCCATCCGTCCCCATTGGAAGGGCTTCATCGAGGGCATCGACCGCCTGGGCCTGGACGAGCTGGCGCGGCGCTGGGACGTGGGCCAGCGGCTGATCCGCGACAACGGCGTCACCTATAACGTCTATGGCGATCCGGCCGGGCTGGACCGGCCGTGGCGCCTTGACCCCCTGCCGCTGATCCTGTCGGCCGAGGAATGGTCGGGTCTGGCCAAGGGCATCGAGCAGCGGGCCGATCTGCTGGATTCGGTGCTGGCCGATCTCTACGGCGATCGCTCCCTGGTGGGACGCGGCGTCATTCCGCCCTCGGCGCTGCACGCCAATCCCGCCTTTCTGCGGCCCTGTCACGGCTGGATTCCGGCCGGTGGCCACTGGCTGCACCATTACGCCGCCGATCTGGTGCGCGGTCCCGACGGCGAGTGGCGGGTGCTGTCCGACCGCACCGAAAGCCCGTCGGGCGCCGGCTACGCCCTGGAGAACCGCACCATCGTCAGCCGCGTGCTGTCGGAATTCCACCGGGCGCTCCAGGTGGAACGGCTGTGGCCGTTCTTCGAAGGCCTGCGCCGGTCGCTGCAGAACCTGTCGGTGCGCCACCGCGACGACCCGCGCATGGTGCTGCTGACGCCCGGTCCCTACAACGCCACCTATTTCGAGCACGCCTTCCTGGCCCGCCAACTGGGCATCACCCTGGTGCAGGGCGAGGATCTGACGGTGCGCGACAACACCGTCTACCTGAAGGCGCTGACCGGGCTGCAGCAGGTGGACGTCATCTTGCGGCGCACCGGGGGCACGTGGTGCGACCCGCTGGAGCTCAGAGGCGATTCCCAGTTGGGCGTCGCCGGGCTGCTGCAATCGGCCCGGCGCGGCAATGTGGCGCTGCTGAACGCCATCGGCACCGGCCTCCTGGACGGGGCCTCGCTGCTGGGCTTCATGCCGGCCCTGGCGCGGTCCTTGCGGGACGAGCATCTGATCCTGCCGTCGGTGCCCAGCTGGTGGTGCGGCGAGCCCGCCGCCCTGGATTACGTGCTGAAGAACCTGGAGCGCCTGGTGATCCGCCCGGCCTTCGGGCGGCGCGACCAGCCGGTGATCGGCGCCGCCCTGTCGGGCGCCCAGGCCGCCGAGCTGCGCGCCGCCATCGCCGCCCGGCCCTGGGATTGGGTGGGCCAGGAGGTCAAGACCACCTCGACCCTGCCGGTGTGGTCCGATGGTGGGCTTTACCCCCGCCATTGCGTGCTGCGCGTCTTCGCGGTGCGCACCGAGAAGGGCTGGCAGGCCATGCCGGGCGGTCTGGCCCGGCTGTCGTCGGAGCGCGACCTGCTGGCGTCGCGCTTGCAGACCGGCGGCGGCGGCAGCAAGGACGTGTGGATCGCCGCACCGCCCCAGCGTCTTTCGGTCTCCGCCGTCCGCCCCCAGGCCCCGGCGGTGCGCCTGACCCGCGAGAACCGTGACCTGCCGTCGCGGGTCGCCGACAACATGTTCTGGCTGGGCCGCTATCTCGAGCGCTGCGAGGCCACCACCCGGCTGCTGCGCGCCGCCCTGGTCCGCATCGAGGACAGCCTGGCCGAAGGCGATTCCGCCCAGGCTCTGGCCATGATCCGCACCATGGCCGCCCTGGGGCTGCCGGTGCCGGAAGAGGACGGGACCGAGCCGGTGGAGGCGCTGGCCGACCGGCTGGTCGCCCATCATCTGGCCAGCGATGGATTGGGACTGGCCGGCTGCGTCGAGCGGTTGCTGCGCATCGTCGTCCATCTGCGCGACCGGCTGTCCAACGACACCTGGCGCGCCGTGCATCTGCTTAAGGACGAGATCGGCCTGCTGGCGGCGGAGACCGGCGGCGGCGACGTGCTGGGCCGGCTCAACGCCATGGTGCTGACCATGCAGGCGGTGAGCGGCCTGGCCATGGAAAGCATGACCCGCGGGCCGCAATGGCTGTTCCTGGATTCGGGCCGCCGCGTCGAGCGCGCCGTCGCCATGGTCGAAATGGTCAGCGGCGCCCTGTCCGACGTGGAGGGCGAGGCAATGGTGCCCCTGGACCTGCTGCTGGAGACCTGGGACAGCGTGATGACCTACCGCTCGCGCTATCTGTCCACGCCGCGTCTGGCCGGGGTTCTCGACCTGCTGCTGTGCGACGAGGCCAATCCGCGCTCGCTGGGCTTCCAGCTCGCCACCCTGGAAGGCCACATGAACCGGCTGGCCGCCATGGGCGAGCATTCCGGCTTCTACAAGCCCGAGCAGAAGCTGATGACCGTGCTGTGCGGCACCATCCGCACCACCGACATCATGGTGGTGTCGCGCTATGACCGCGACGGCGGCTATCACGACGCGCTGCGGCTTTTGGACATGCTGCGCTCGCGGCTGTGGGAATTGTCCGAGCAGGTGTCGCGCACCTATTTCATCCATGCCCAGTGGCGGCTGCCCACCGCGCCCATGGAGGAACTGGCGTGAAGTTCAAGGTCCGCCACACCACCACCTACAAGTACACCGAGCCGGTGCAGTTGTCCCACCACGCCGCCCATCTGCGGCCGCGCGCCGTGGACGGCCAGACCGTCGATCAGGTCAAGATCGCCATCCGCCCGACGCCGGAGGTTCTGCACGAAGGCGGCCGGGATTACTTCGGCAATCCCATCACCTTCTTCACCATCCAGAGCCCCCATTCCACCCTGGTGATCGACGCCTCGTTCGTGGTGGAGACCGCCGGCCAGCCGCAATTGCCCCAGATCGCCGTTCCCGCCTGGGATTCGGTGCGGCTCAACACCTGGTCGGGGGCGCGCGGCATCGACGAGGGGGTGATGGATTTCGTCTTCGCCTCGCCCCAGGTGCCGCCCCTGCCCGAAGCCGAGCGCTTCGCCCTGCCCAGCTTCGCCCCCGGCCGGCCGCTGACCGAGGCGGTGATGGATTTGAACCGGCGCATCCACGCCGAGTTCACCTTCGATCCCCTTGCCACCACCGTGGGCACGCCGCTGGCCGCCGTGTTTCAGCACCGGCGCGGCGTCTGCCAGGATTTCGCCCATGTGGGCATCGCCTGCCTTCGCGCTATGGGCCTCGCCGCCCGCTATGTCAGCGGCTACATCCGCACCAAGCCGCCGCCGGGCAAGGAAAAGCTGGTGGGCGCCGACGCCTCCCACGCCTGGCTGTCGGTCTACCAGCCCGGCTGGGGCTGGCTGGACCTGGACCCTACCAACGACATGGCGGCCGGACAGGACCATATCGTGGTAGCCTGGGGGCGCGATTACGACGACGTCACCCCGGTGCGCGGCGTGGTGCTGGGCGGCGGCGAGCATCAGGTGCTGGTGGCCGTGGATGTGCTGGAGTTCTGATCGGCCCTCTGATACCGGGCAATCTTTGGATCGACTCATTGGCCGGTATCCAGCCGCCATTGCGGCGGCGGCCAAGCGGGCTTAAGGCCCGCGCCCGGCGAGGGGCAATACAACCGGTCAATTCATTGGCCGGTTGGTATGACGAGGAGTTTTCATGATCGCCAGGGTTCTCATGGCCGCTTTGCTGCTGCTCGCCGCCCTTCCGGCGCGGGCCGGGGACCTGGACGGCACGCTGAAGAAGGTCGGCGAGACCGGAACCCTGACGCTGGGCATCCGCGAATCCTCCTATCCGCTGTCCTATCTGGACGATAAGCAGACGCCCGTGGGCTACCACATCGACATCTGCCACCGGCTGGCCGAGGCGGTGAAGGCCCGGCTGTCGCTTCCCGCCCTTCGGGTGGAAACCCTGCCGGTGACCTCGCAGAACCGCATCCCCCTGGTGCAGAACGGCACGGTGGACCTGGAATGCGGCTCGACCACCAACAACGAGGCGCGCTCGCGCCAGGTGGCCTTCGCGCCCACCACCTTCGTCACCAAGGTGCGCATGGCGGTGAAGAAGTCGTCGGGCATCACCAGCATCGCGCAACTGGCGGGCAAGCCGGTGGCCATCACCACCGGCACCACCAGCGTGCAATTGGTCCGCGCCCACAAGAAGGGCCAGGGCGTCGCGTTCAAGGAGGTGTACGGCAAGGACCACGCCGATTCCTTCCTGCTGCTGGAAAGCGATCGCGCCGTGGCCTTCATCATGGACGACAACCTGCTGGCCGGGCTGATCGCCACCTCCAAGTCGCCCGACAGCTACGCCATCGTCGGCGAGGTGCTCAACGTCGAGCCCATCGCCATCATGCTGCGGCGCGACGATCCCCCGTTCAAGGCGCTGGTGGACGACACGGTCAAGGCCATGATGGCGTCCGGCGAGGTGGAGCGGCTTTACGCCAAGTGGTTCATGTCGCCCATTCCGCCGCGCGGCATCAACATGAACTTCCCCATGAGCGGGCAGCTGAAATCCCTGATCCGCTCGCCCGCCGACAGTCCCGCCGAGGCTTTTGCCCGCAAGGGCGCCGCCCAGGGAAGCTATCGCTGGAACTGGGGCATCTATTTCGAGCCGGTGCCGTCGGGGGACGAGACCTATCTCGCCTGGCTGGCCTGGGCCCTGGTCTGGACGCTGGCCATCTCGCTGTCCGCCTGGGCGCTGGCCCTGGTGCTGGGGGTGATCGCGGGGGCGGCGCGCACGCTTCCCGACCGCCGCGTCGCAGGCGCCGCCACCGCCTATGTGGAGCTGTTCCGCAACATCCCGCTGCTGGTGCAGATGTTCCTGTGGTTCTTCGTCATCCCGGAACTGCTGCCCGCCTCCTGGGCGCTGTGGGTCAAGCAGGAGATGCCGGCCAAGGAATTTGTCATCGCCGTGGTCTGCCTGGGCCTGTTCACCTCGTCCCGGGTGGCCGAGCAGGTGCGCGCCGGCATCGAAAGCCGCCCCAGGGGCCAGCGGCAGGCCGCCCTGGCTTTGGGCATGACCGAGGCCCAGGTGTTCCGGTACGTAACCTTGCCGGTGGCGCTCAGGGCGGTGATTCCGCCGCTCACCTCGGAATTCATGAACGTGTTCAAGAACTCGTCGGTGGCCTTTGCCATCGGCATGGCGGAACTGACCTTCGTGGCGCGCCAGATGCAGGAGGAATCCGAGCAGGGCATCGAGACCCTGGCGGCGGTGACGCTGCTGTATTTCCTCTGCGCCTTCCTGGCCAACCGGGGAATGGCCCTGGTGGAGCGGCGCACCCGCGTGCCGGGGCTGTTGGGGGTGGCGCGCTGATGTTCGCCGATCTCGACGTCTCGGTCATCGCCGACAGCCTGCCCTTCATCTGGTCGGGGCTGCTGTTCTCGCTGAAACTCACCTTTGTGGCCATGAGCGGCGGCATCGTTCTCGGCACGCTGCTGGCCCTGGCGCGGCTGTCGGGGCCGGCGTGGCTGGCGGGCGCGGCCGCCGCCTATGTCAACGTCATGCGCTCCATTCCGCTGGTCCTGGTGATCCTGTGGTTCTTCCTGGCCATTCCGCTGCTCACCGGCGCGCCCATGGGGGCCGAGACCTCGGCGCTGATCACCTTCACGGTGTTCGAGGCCGCCTTCTATGCCGAGATCATGCGGGCCGGCATCAACGCCGTGCCCAAGGGCCAGACCTGGGCGGCCCAGGCCCTGGGGCTGAACCGGTTCCAGACCATGGCCTTCGTGGTGCTGCCCCAGGCGTTCCGGGCCATGATCCCGCTGCTGCTGACCCAGACCATCGTCCTGTTCCAGGATTCGTCGCTGGTCTACGCCATCGGCGCCAAGGACCTGCTGAAGGCCGCCGAGGTGGCGGGCAAGAACTACAACCGGCCGGTGGAGATGTATCTCTTCGCCGCCGGCCTCTATTTCGTCCTCTGCTTCTCCCTGTCCCAGGTGGTGAAGCGTCTTGCCGGAGCGCGGAGATGATCGAGATCAAGGGCGTTTCCAAATGGTACGGCCACGTCCAGGTGCTGGACGATTGCACGACCAGGGTCGCCAGGGGCGAGGTGGTGGTGGTGTGCGGCCCGTCAGGGTCGGGCAAGTCGACGCTGATCAAATGCGTCAACGGCCTGGAACCCTTCGACGGCGGCTCCATCACCGTCAGCGGCACGGCGGTCGAGGCCCCCGACACCGATCTGCCCCGCCTGCGCGCCCGGGTCGGCATGGTGTTCCAGCATTTCGAGCTGTTCCCCCACATGACCGTGATGGAGAATCTGTGTCTGGCCCCGGTCAAGGTGCTGGGGCGCTCCATGGACGAGGCCCGCGCCAAGGCGCAAGGCTTGCTCGAACGGGTCGGGCTGGCCGCCCACGCCGCCAAGCACCCGGCCCAGTTGTCCGGCGGCCAGCAGCAGCGCGTCGCCATCGCCCGCGCTTTGGCCATGGACCCCGATTGCATGCTGTTCGACGAACCCACCTCGGCGCTGGACCCCGAGATGATCGGCGAGGTGCTGGACGTCATGGTGGAACTGGCGCGTGACGGCATGACCATGATGGTGGTCACCCACGAAATGGGCTTCGCCCGCAATGTGGCCGACCGGGTGGTGTTCATGGACCACGGCCGCATCGTCGAGGACGCCCCCAAGGACTCCTTCTTCGCCGCGCCGGAAGCCGAACGCGCCCGGCAATTCCTGGCCCGCATCCTGCGGCACTGAAAAAGGTAAAGGCCAGTCGGTCCCATGGACTGACTGGCCTTTATTGGTCGGAGTGAGAGGATTCGAACCTCCGGCCCCTGCCTCCCGAAGACAGTGCTCTACCAGGCTGAGCTACACTCCGGTCGCCTGCGAGGCGCTTCTTATAGCGCCAACGTCAGGGCGGCGCAAAGGGAATTTGCGCCGCCCCGAGAGGCCGGAAAACAATCAGATTTCGCGGCCGATCAGGGAGTCGGCGGAGAAGCGGCCGCCGCCCCGGATGGCGAAGGCCAGGGTGACCACGCCCCACAGCAGCGGGTATTCGAAGCCGCCGGCCGTCCAGAAGAAGCCGTTGCCCAGGTGGATTCCAAAGGCCGCCACCAGCAACAGGCCGGTGGCCAGGGCGGCGACGGCGCGGGTGGCCAGGCCGGCGGCCAGCATCAGCCCGCCGGCGAATTCGATCAATCCGGCCACCAGGGCGAGACCGGCCGGCAGGCCCAGCTTGGTGGCGAAGAACTGGCCGGTGGCCTCCAGGCCGTAGCCGCCGAACCAGCCGAACAGCTTCTGGGCGCCGTGGGGCACCAGCAGCAGGCCGGCGGCGACGCGCACCATGGGCTCGGCCAGGGGCGACAGGGCCTGGGTGAGGGGGGCGATGGCGGGAACCAGGGGCTGGGCGGCGGTGTGGGAGAAGGTGGACATGGAAGACCTCGTCAGTGATGGGCTTGTTCTGGGAGCGACTCTAGTCCCGGGATCTTTGATTCAACAATTCCCTCTTTTGTCACATAACTGTTTCGTTATGTGAAACGCAGGGGCGGGAGGCCGGTTCCGGCTGGAAAAAGCCGCCCGGATGGGCTATCGGGAAGCACGCTCACAGTTCCGGTGGATCAAACCCATGTCCAAGGCCAAGAAGACCGCTGTCACTCCCACCCGCGAGGAGAACTTCCCCGAATGGTACCAGCAGGTCATCAAGGCCTCGGACATGGCGGAAAACTCGCCGGTCCGGGGCTGCATGGTGATCAAGCCCTGGGGCTACGGGCTGTGGGAATCCATCCAGCGCGACCTTGATCGCCGCATCAAGGAAACCGGGCACGAGAACTGCTATTTCCCGCTGTTCATCCCGCTGTCCTTCCTGGAAAAGGAAGCCGCCCACGTGGAGGGCTTCGCCAAGGAGATGGCGGTGGTCACCCACCACCGGCTGGTGGCCGAGGACGGCAAGCTGGTGCCGTCGGGCAAGCTGGAGGAGCCGCTGGTGGTGCGTCCCACCTCCGAGACCATCATCGGCGACGCCTTTTCGCGCTGGATCCAGTCCTACCGCGACCTTCCCGTGCTGGTGAACCAGTGGGCCAACGTGGTCCGCTGGGAAATGCGGCCGCGTATCTTCCTGCGCACCGCCGAATTCCTCTGGCAGGAGGGCCACACCGCCCACGCCACGGCCCAAGAGGCCATGGACGAAACCCTGAAGATGCTGGAAGTCTATCGCGCCATGTCGGAGGAGGTGCTGGCCATGCCGGTGATCGTCGGCGAGAAGCCGGCGCATGAACGCTTCCCCGGCGCCGACCGCACCTATTCCATCGAAGCCATGATGCAGGACGGCAAGGCGCTGCAGGCCGGCACCTCCCATTTCCTCGGCCAGCATTTCGCCAAGGCCCAGAACATCCGCTTCCAGAACGCCCAGGGCGGCGAGGATTTCTGCTACACCACCTCGTGGGGCGTCTCCACCCGCCTGATCGGCGGCGTGATCATGAGCCATGCCGACGACAACGGCCTACGCGTTCCGCCGCGCATCGCGCCCAAGCAGATCGTCTTCGTCCCCATCACCCGCGCCGATGGCGACGAGGCGCTGATCGAGGAGTTCCTGGCCCCCATCGTCAAGGAGCTGTCGGCCCAGACCTATGCCGGCGAACGCCTCAGGGTGCATGTGGACCGCCGTCCCCTGGCTCCGCCCGAGAAGCGCTGGGAATGGGTGAAGAAGGGCGCCCCCATCATCTGCGAGGTGGGGCCGCGCGACGTGGCCGGCGGCACCATCGCCATGATCCGCCGCGACGGCGAGCTGAAGGGCCAGATCACGCCCAAGGACGAACTGGTGGGTCGCGCCGTCTCCATTCTGGAGGATATCCAGAACACCCTGTTCACCCAGGCCGCCACGGCGCTCAAGGATCGCACGGTGACGGTGAAGACCCTGGACGAGTTCCTGTCCGTCTTCGCCGACGACACCACTTTCGGTCGCAAGTTCGTGCGCGCCAAGTGGTGCGGCGATGCCGATACCTTGCCCAAGCTGGACGAATACAGCGTCACCGTGCGCAACGTGCCCTTCGACCAGGACGGCTCGCCCGGCACCTGTGTGCTGAGCGGCCGCCCGGCGACGCAAGAGGTGATCTTCGCCAAGTCCTACTGATGCCGGCCGCCATTTGAACCGATCTGTCATCCTGACGACCGCAGGGAGGAAGGATCTTTCAGCGGCAAGCTTCTGCCGCCATCGGGTGAAAGATCCCTCGGCTGCGCTCGGGATGACAGGATCAGTCGGTTCGTTCGAGGAACCGTATAATGACAGGCCCGGTCACAAGGCCGGGCCTTTTCCAGGGGAGCAAATACACTCATAAGACGTAGCAAGCGCATACACTAAATATATATTGCATGTATGCACGTGTCATCGTGGTCGTATAAGATGATCTCGTGATCCGAAGTGCAATGTCGCCTCCTTTTCCGGGCGGCCCAACGCGTGGAGGTGCCGCACATGCATGTGCGCCCGTCCGATTCCCTGTCAGATCTGCCGCCGCCGCTGCGCCCCGAACTGGGGCTGGCCCTGCAAGGCGGCGGAGCCTATGGCGCCTTCACCTGGGGGGTGCTCGACCGTCTGCTGGAGGAAAAGAGTTTCCGGCCGACGGCCATCAGCGGCGCCAGCGCCGGCGCCATCAACGCCGCCGTGATGGTTTCCGGCCTGATCACCGGCGGCCGCGCCAAGGCCAAGGCGGGGCTGGAGGCGCTGTGGCGCGGCGTGGGCGGCATGGCGCTGTTCCGCATGCTGGGCACGCCGGGGGTGAGTCTGCAACTGGACCTGATGACCCGTCTGCTGTCGCCCTATCAGTTCAATCCGCTCAACATCAATCCGCTGCGCGATCTGCTCGGCCGCCTGATCGATTTCGACGCCCTGGCCTGCAGGGGGCGGCGCGTCGCCCTGTTCTTTTCCGCCACCAACGTGCGCACGGGGGCGCCGCGCATCTTCCGCGAGAGCGAATTGTCGGTGGACGTGCTGATGGCCTCGTCCTGCCTGCCCTATCTGCATCATGCGGTGGAGATCGACGGCGAGAGCTATTGGGATGGCGGCTTTTCCGCCAATCCGCCCATCCTGCCCATGGTCCTCGACAGCCGGTGCAGCACGCTGCTGCTGGTCAAGCTGATGCCCGAGACCGAGGATGGCGTGCCGACCCAGGCCCAGCTCATCTTCGCCCGCATGCGCCGCCTGATGTTCAACGCCGCGCTGGAGCGTGACCTGGAGGCCCTGGACAACATCCAGACCCGCCTGCGCCGCACCAACATGCGGCTGCCGAAGGATCTGGTGCGGCTGCAGGCCCTTGACGTGCGCAGCATCGCCATGCCGGCCGACCTGCTCGGTCAGGAGGGGGGGAGGGGCGGCTCCGCCATGATCGAGCAGATGCGTGCCGCCGGCCGGGACGCGGCCGAGGTCATGCTGAAAGCGTAGATCAGCGGCCCGGCCGCAATCCCAGGCCGGCGTAGTAATCGGCCAGGGCCTTGCGGGTGGCGGCCAGGTTGAAGCCGTCAGCCACCTTTTGGCCTTCCGCCCGCATGGACTCGATCCAGGGCTCGTGGTTCTCGATGCCCTTGACCAGTGTGTGCAAGGCGTCGGCCACCGCCTCGTGCTCGTCGGCGCCGAACCAGAAGCCATTCTCGGGCCGGGCGTAATCCAGCCCGCCATAGCCGTGATAGCCGGCGATCAGGCAGCCCGAGGCCATGGCCTCGATGGGAATCAGCCCCAGCCCCTCGAAATGGCTGAGCGACAGCAGAATGTCCGACGCCCCCAGGGTCTCGGCCAACTGCTCCTCGGTGAAGTTCTCGATCACCACGAAGGGAACGTGGCGGGTGTCGGGATACTTGGCCTTGAACATGAAGCCGATCATCGAGGCATGGCGCGGCATCTTGCGCGGGATGGCGGCGATCTGCAGGGTCTTGGCGCGCGGCCGGAACAGGTCGCGGTCGATGTCGTAGGGGATCAGCGGCACGTCTTGCAGGCCCAGCACGCTTTCGAGCATCCGCTTGATGGGGCGGCACGAGCAGAAAACGTCCCTAAAGCCCAATTGGGCATAGGTGCTCTTGGGGATCAGGTCGTTGAAGACGTAGTACTGGTTCTGGCAGAACAGCAGCTTGACGCACGGGCGTCTGGTATGGAGCAGCGGCCCGAATTCGGGGAAGGCGATCACTTCGGGAAACACCAGAACGTCGTCGGGACGAAGCGTCTCCTCGGAAAAGCCATCGACCAGCCGGGCCCGCGAGCGGAACCAGAACGGATGGCCCCGGGGCTGCCATACCCAGGCGTCGTAGCCCATCTCCACCAGCAGTTCCACATGTCGGTAGGCCGTCTTCACCCCTCCGGTGATGACGTCGCTGGGAAAGGGGCAAAGATAGATGATGCGGCCCACGGTTCTATTCGACCGTAAAGTACTTGTGCAGCTTGGCCACCTTCATCAGGGTTTCCACCTGGCCGGTGGCGCCCTTCAGCACCACCTCGCGGTGCTGCTGGGCGGCGGCGTCGCGCACGATCAGCAGCATGCCCAGCGCCGAGGAATCCATGAAATCCACCCGCGACAGGTCGAACCGCACCTTGGCGCTTCCCGCGCTGTTGATATGGCCCAGGATGTCGCGGAACGCCTTGTGATCCTTGTGGGTCATCCGGCCGCTGACCTTGACGGTCAGACCACCATCGCGGGAATCGAAATCATGCTCCATAATGCCCCCGTCACGTCGAAGCCCCTGCGGGCATTCCCATACCTTAGATTTGCCTTAAATTTGCGCCGGAGCAAGAAACAATGACCATCGTTGCCGTCATGGAGGGCATCTCCCCGCTTACGGAGGCGCAGATCCGGCAGTTGGGCTGGCCGCTGGTCGATGCTCCGGGCCAGGGGGGAACTCCGGGCGAGGGCAGCCGTGGCGGCGAGCGGGCGGTGATGGTGCGCGAGACGTTTACGCCCGAAGCCATCGGCCAATGCCTGGCCGCGCCCTGGGTCGGGGGGATCGAGTCCTCGGGGTCCGGCGCCTATCCGGCGGGACCGTGTTTCCGCCGCCATCTGGCCGAGGGCGGGCTGGGCCTGTCGCTGCGCAGCGACACCGCCTATGGCGCCGATATCGCCATTCCCTTCGCCGCCGCCCTGGCGGCCAGATTGCTGGCGCCCGGCACCGACAGCTTCGACCTGGGCTTCATCGTCCAGGAGATGGTGTCCAACGCGCTGCTGCACGGCAACCTGATGGTGGGGGGTATTGATATGGAGGGGGGCGGCGGGCTCGACGGCTTCGGCGAGCGTATCGACGCGGCCCTGGCCGATCCCGAGCGGGCCGCCCGCCGGGTGCAGGTTTCCGCCTCGGTGGTCGGCGACCGTCTGGAGCTGGCGGTGGAGGATGACGGGCCGGGCTTCGACCATCCCGACCATCATGCCAATCCCCGGCGGCCCCACGGGCTGGCCCTGCTGGAAGGCATGGTCTCGGACCTGCGCACCGAGGAAGGGGGGCGGCGGACCATCGCCACCCTGATCATTCCCACCCGCCAGTTGCGCCCCGAGCCGCTGGGCCTCGAGGACGTGCGGGTCCTGGTGGTGGACGACAACCTGATGAACCGGGTGCTGATGGAGACCCTGCTGATGCGCATGGGGGTCGGGGGGGTGGAATCCGCTGAATCCGGGGAAAAGGGCCTGGCCGCCATCGAGCGCGAGAAGCCCGACCTCGTTCTGCTCGACGTCATGATGCCCGGCATGGACGGCTTCGAGATGTGCCGCCGCCTGCGCCGCCTGTACCCCCTGACCGAACTGCCGGTGATCTTCGTCACCGCGCTCGACGGTCCCGCCGACCGCAACACCTGCTTCTCGGTGGGCGGCAGCGACATGGTGGCCAAGCCCATCGACGCCAACGAGGTGGCTGCCCGGGTGGGTGTCCATCTGCGCCTGGGCCAGGCCATGGATCGCCTGACCGCCTATCAGGAACGGGTGCACGAGGAACTGCGCGCGGCGCGCGGCGCCCAGGCCGCCCTGATGCCCACCTCGGCGGAATTGTCGGCCATCCGCATCCGTCTGGGGCTGGTGGTGGACGGACGCATCGAAAGCTCGTCCGAACTGGGGGGCGATTTCTGGACGGTGCTGCCCGCCGGCCCCAACCAGCTGTTCCTGCTGGTGGCGGATTTCACCGGGCACGGACCGGTGGCGGCGTTCAACGTCTTTCGCCTGCATCTGCTGCTGTCGCGTCTGCCGCGCCGTATGCCGTCACCCTCGGCGCTGCTGGAATACCTCAACCTGGAACTGAAGGCGGTGTTGCGCCCCGGCCAGTTCGCCGCCGCCTTTGCCGCCCTGATCGATACGGAAACCGGCACCATGACCTATGCCGGCGCGGCCTCGCCGCCGCCGGCTCTGGTGGTGGGCGGCGAGGTCCGCTTCCTTGAGCCCGACGGGCCGCCGCTGGGAGCCTTCGCCGACGCCGAATACGAGGAAAGCCGGGTCGATCTGCCCCGTGGCGCGGCACTGCTGGCCTATTCCGACGCCCTGGTGGAAAGCCTGGGAAGCGATGGCGGGCTGGCCTGCGATCAGGAATCCCTGCGCGCCTGGCTTCTCGGCGCCCAGGACGGCCATTCGCTGGCCGACGAGGTGCTGGCCCGCTTCCGGGAAAAGGTGCCGGGCGAGCCGCCGGACGACCTGACCCTGGTCAGCATCCGGCGGCCGTGAGCGGCGTTTAGCTGAAGGCGGCGGCCAGTTCGTCCAGCAGGTTCTGGACTTCCTGCGACGGGCCTTCGATGGCGGCCACGGAATCGACGGCGCCGTCGAAATCGTTGTCGCGGAAGCGGCGCGCCGCCTCGATGCCCAGTTGGTGGACCCGCTCGTGCGGGGCTTCCAGGGCGCGGAAGGCGGGATGGTTCCTGATCTTCTCGTCGGTGACCGAGTAGTACCACTTGCCCAGGCGGCAGCTCTTGTGATTGGCCAGCTCGTCGGGGTTCAGCGTGGTCTTCTCGGCCAGCATCTCGGCCAGGCGGCGGCGCCAGATCATGTGGTCGGACTTGGCCAGGTGGATGACCGCGTTGCGCATTTCCACCAGGTTCATCTCGTTCAGCATCTCGGCCAGATTGCCGCTGGCCTTGGACGAGATGTCGATCACGGTGTTGATGGCCTTGGTGTCGTCCACCGAGCGGGCGGCGGCGGCTTCCAGGTTGTCGGCGATTTCCTGGGCGGCCTCGCGCTGCTGCGCCAGATGCTGGGAGATTTCCTGCATCAAAGTGGTGACGTCGCGGATCTCGTGGCTGACGGTGCGCATCTTCTCCACCGAGCCCAGCACCACCTGCTCGCCTTCGCGCACCGTTTCGGCGCCCTTGCCCATGCCGTTCAGGATGGCGGCGGTTTCCTCGCTCAGCATGTTGATGCGGCCGCGGATCTCCTGGGTGGCCTGGCCGACCTGATTGGCCAAGTTCTTGACCTCGGTGGCGACCACGGCGAAGCCCTTGCCGAATTCGCCGGCACGGGCGGCCTCGATGGTGGCGTTGAGCGCCAGGATGTTGGTCTGGCGCGCGATCTGTTCGATCTGCTTGACGCTGGCGCCGATGGACGACGACGCCTCGGTCAGGCGCGATACGCGGGACGCGGCGTCGTTCACCGTGGTGACGATGCTCTGCATGGTGCTGACCACCGCCTCGGTGCTCCGCGCGCCTTCGTCCGAGACGTCCTGCACCGAGCGGGCGTTGGCGGCCGCCAGTTCCGAGGTCCGCGCGATGGCCTGCACCGTGGACACCAGCTCCTCGGTGGACGCCGAGATGGTGGACATGCGCCGGCTCATCTCGCGGATGGAGCGCAGCGTGTGCACCGCCTGGGTCACCGTGCCGTTCAGGTGGATGGACATGCCCACCGACTGGACCAGCAGCGACCGCGAGCGGTCCTCCAGCTTGCCCGCCAGGGCCCGCAGCTTTTCGGCCAGCGGGCCGCCGGCATCCGGCAGCGAGCGATAGCCGCCCTCGATCAGGCGATCGACCATGGCCTCGAACCCGGCCAGGGAAATATCCTGAGAATCCGCCACCTTGCACCCCCCTTGGAAATTCCCGCCAAGAGTATAGGGGTTTGTACCGCACTGCAAGATGATGGGGGCGCGGGGTTGAAACCCCGCCCCCTGTTCCGTATCCTCGCGCCAACCCAGAAAAGCCGAGGTTTCGCCATGCCCTCCTTCGACGTCGTTTCCAAGACCGACCTTGCCGAGGTCGACAACGCCCTGGCGGGCATCACCCGCGAAGTGGCCCAGCGCTTCGATTTCAAGGGCTCGAAATGCTCGGTGGAGCGCAAGGACCAGATGATTACCGTCCTGGCCGATGACGATTCCAAGCTGAAGACCATGCACGAGCTGCTCAGCGTCCACTTCACCCGGCGCAAGGTCGATCCCAAGGCGCTGGACTACAAGAACGTGGAAAAGGCCTCGGGCAATACCGTCCGTCAGGAGGTCCGCATCAAGGACGGCATCGAGGCGGTGCTGGCCAAGCGCCTGGTCAAGGAGATCAAGGACGCCAAGCTGAAGGTGCAGGTCGCCATCCAGGGCGACGAATTGCGCGTCAGCGGCAAGAAGCGCGACGACCTGCAGGAGGCCATCGCCCTGCTGCGCAAGCTGGAGGTGGATCAGCCTCTCCAGTACATCAATTTCCGGGACTGAGCCTCCCAGCCATGCGCTGGGAGCGGGACGCCATGACGGCGATGTCACGGCGGCGTAAATGACTCCGTAAGGAAAATCGGGCTATGCTGCACTGCGTCATCAAGGAGTGACCCAGTGTCGCCATCCCCGATGACCAGAGTATGGAGCATATTATGAAACCGTCATTCGGCCTTCGCTTCGTCCACTCCAGCCTGATCTGCGAGGATGCGCTCGCCGTGGGCGAGAAGAAGCAGGCTCTGTGCGAGATCATTCGCGTCGCCGACGATATCGTCTGGTACGCGGTGCTGGGCCGCAACGGCGGCACCGTCAGCCGCGAATGGATCGAAGCCGCGCGCTTCCCCGACATCTGCGCCCAGGCGGCGTAGACCGTTCCGGCGGCCCGGCCGTGAACGTCTTCTTCCTCGACCGGGATCCCGTGGCGGCGGCGCGGCTGCATTCCGACCAGCATGTGGTCAAGATGGTGCTGGAGACGGCCCAGATCCTGTGCGCCGTGCTGCACCGCCACGGCATCGAGGCTCCCTACCGCCCCACCCATGCCCGGCACCCTTGCGTGCTGTGGACCGGCGACAGCCTCGGCCATTGGGCCTGGGTGCGGGAACTGGGGCTGGCGCTGGGCGCCGAATACACCCATCGCCGCGGCCGGGTCCATGCCTCGGCCGCAATCATCGCCGCCCTGCCGCCTCTGCCCCCCATTCCCGATAACGGCTGGACCGATCCGCCCCAGGCCATGCCGGAAGCCTATCGCGGCGACGATCCGGTGGCGGCCTACCGGGCCTATTACCGGGGCGAGAAGGCGGTGTTTCCCGGCAAGGGACCAGCCACCTGGACCAACCGGGAACGGCCGGACTTCATGAGCTAGGCTCGGCCAGCGCCTTGTCGATGGCGGCGCGCAGCCGGGCGGCATCGGGGGCGGTGGTGCTGGCGAACCAGTCCACCAGACGCCCGTCGCGGCCCACCAGGATCTTGTGGAAGTTCCAGCGCGGCACGCCCAGCGGCCCGGTGCGTTCCGCCGCCCAGCGGTAGAACGGGTGGGCGTTCGCGCCGGTCACCGCCTGTTTTTCCAGCAGGGGGAAGTCGACGCCGTAATTGATCTCGCAGAAGCTGGCCACCTGGGCGTTGGATCCGGGCTCCTGCGATCCGAAATCGTTGGACGGCACCCCCAGGACCACCAGCCCCCGGCCGCGATAGTCCCGCCACAGGGCCTCGAGCCCCTGGTATTGCGGCGTGAAACCGCATTGGGACGCGGTGTTGACCACCAGCACCACCTTGCCCTTCAGGGACTGGGCCTCCACCTGCCCGCCGGAAATGGCCGGCAGGGAAAGGGCGGCCCAGTCGAGGCGGTCTTGCGCCGCCCCGGCCATTGCCGCCCCGGTCAGGCCGAGGGCCGCGATCATGGAAGCCATGATGGAACCAAGCGGGTTGGCGGGAATGAAACGATGCATACTGGCCTCCGTTGTGTTCCATGAAAGTGGGGAGGTCGCGCCATGGGTCAAGGACCCCATGGGAATTGCCACTATGGACGGAACTGGTCGGACCACGTAATCTTGAGATAACCCAGCCGAAAGGCATAGGGGGGGAGTTCGGCTCGATGCTTCGACTGGATGTCGGCACATTAGGGTTCACGGCGGCCATGACCTCCATGGCGGCCGGCCTGGTGTTCGCCGGCTATGGACTGGCCCGCTACCGTGACCGCCGCTGGGGCGCGTTCAGCGCGTCGGCCTCCTGTTATGGGGTCGGGCTGCTGCTGCTCATTCATCTCGAAGCCTTGCCGCCCGCCGTTTCGGTTCTGGGCGGCAACCTGCTGCTGGCCCTGGCGGCGGTGGCGCTCCATGCCTGTTGCGTCCAACTGGCGGAGCGGCCGGTCCGCCCCCTGGCCTATCTGGCCTTCGTCCTGGCCTATATGGCGGGAGAATCCTATTTCCTGTTCGGCGAGGACAGCATCGGCGGGCGTATCGCCTTCGCGTCGCTGATGCGGATGCCATTGTTCCTGCACGCGGCCCTGACGGTTCACAGCCGTCGCCGGACCGAGCCGGGGCGGCTGGGGCTGGCCCTGCTCCAGGCGGTGTTGACCGGCTGGGCCGTTCTTCTGCTGGTGCGCGGACTGGTGGTGGCGGGCGGCGACCCGATCCATGAATTCGTCGCGATCAAGGGCTTCCTCGCCGTCTACTACATCCTGGCGGGATTGGCCTATGTCGTGATCCTCATCGCGCTGATGCTGGTCGACAGCGAGCGCCTGACAAGCCTGCTGGGCCGGGAGGTGTCGCGGCAGGCCGACGCGCTGGAAACCCAGATCGCCCGCCAGTTGGCGGCCCAGGCCGATTTGCGCCGCTCCGAGGCCGATCTGCGGGCCATCCTCGACAACATGCCCGACATCTTCTACCGCACCGACAACCAGGGGCGGCTGCTGATGGTCTCGCGCTCGGTGGAAACCCTGCTGGGTTATCCGGTGGGCGAGGTGCTGGGCCACGATGCCGCCTTCTACCACGGCGCTCCCGACAGCCGGGCCAATCTGATCGCCGCCCTGGAGGCCGGTGGCGGCTCGGTCCTCGATTACGAGCTGCGCATGCGCCACAAGGACGGAAGGGTGGTCTGGGCCTCGACCTCGTCGCGCTTCTACTACGATGCCGACGGCCGGCGGGCGGGAACCGAAGGCGTGGTCCGCCTGATCGAGGAGCGCAAGCGGACCGAGATCTGCATCCGCGAGAATCAGGCGCTGATCCAGGCCATGCTGGACGCCTCGTCCGACGCCATCATGCTGTTTCGGCCCGACGGCACCCTGCTGGCGGTCAACGAGGTGATGGCCGAGCGCTTCGGCCGCCGGGCCGCCGAGCTGACCGGATCGTGCCTGTGGGACATGTTCCCGCCCGACGTGGCCAAGGCCCGCGCGGCCGCCGTGGGCCGGGTGGTGGAAACCGGCGAGGCCATCCATTACCTGGACCGGCGCGGCGAACTCTACCTGGACAATTCCATCTATCCGGTGCCCGGTCCCGAAGGCAAACCCGACAAGGTCGCCGTCTATTCCCGCGACATCACCGCCCAGACCCTGGCCGAGGCCAAGGTGACGACCTATCTGACGGAACTGGAGCGTTCCAACGCCGAACTGGAGCAATTCGCCTATGTGGCCAGCCACGATCTGCGCGAGCCCTTGCGGATGATTTCCAGCTACCTCTCCCTGCTGGAGCGGCGGTTCGGCTCGCGGCTGGAGGGCGACGGGCTGGAATTCCTGGCCTTCGCCCGCGACGGCGCCAAGCGCATGGACAAGCTGGTGCTCGACCTGCTGGAATTCTCGCGCATCGAGCGCAAGGGCGCGCCCATCGTCGCCATGGAGGTCGAGCCGGCGCTGCGCCAGTCGCTCCGCCATCTCGAGCTTGCCATCGCCGAAAGCGGCACCGAGGTGACCACCCCCAACGATGGCGATGCCCCCTGGGTGAGGGGCGATCCCGATCAGATCATCCGCCTGTTCCAGAATCTGGTCGGCAACGCCGTCAAATACCGCTCGCCCGACCGCAAGCCGCGTATCGCGGTCACCTGGCGGCGCGAGGGGGCGGAGTGGGAATTCACCGTCGCCGACAACGGCATCGGCATCGAATCCCAGTACTTCGAACGGATATTCCGCATCTTCCAGCGGCTGCACACCGCCGAGCGCTACGAAGGCACCGGCATCGGCCTGGCCATCTGCAAGAAGATCGTCGAGCGCCACGGGGGGCGCATCTGGGTGGATTCGGTTCCCGGCGAGGGAACCGCCTTCCACTTCACCCTGCCGGCGGCGGGCTGAGGCCTCACCCCAGATAGAGGGAGATGTCCACCTCGTCGATCTGTTCCGGCTTCAGGTAGCGTTCGGCATAGCGCCGATACACGCCCGAGGTCAGGAACAGGTCGAACAGTTCGGGGTCGATGTGCTTGTCCTTCTTGAAGAAGCTCAGGATCTTGACGCATTCCGACAGGGTCTTGGCCTTCTTGTACGGGCGGTCCGAGGCGGTCAGGGCCTCGAAGATGTCGGCGATGGCGGTGATGCGGGCGGGAACGGACAGGTCCTCGGCCGCCAGCTTCTTGGGGTAGCCGGTGCCGATCAGCGTCTCGTGATGGGCGCCGGCATATTCCACCACCCGCGACAGGTGCTTGGGGAAGGGCAGGCGCTTCAACATGATGATGGTCTGGATGATGTGTTCGTTGATCTTGAAGCGCTCTTCCTCGGACAGGGTGCCGCGTCCCACCGACAGGTTGTAGACCTCGCCGAAATTGTAGAGGTTCTCGGGAATCTTGGTCTTGAAGCCGTAGGCCGGGTCGAACAGCGCCGAATCCTTGGGCCGCGGGATGACGTGCTGCGGCTTGTCGGCCAGCAGCGGCTCGATGGCGGGCAGCGGCTCCGGGTCGCCCACATAGCGGCGCAGTTCCTCGTGCGCCAGGCCCAGGCGGTCGTCGAAATGGCGCAGCCAGGTCCTGGTGGCGATGGATTTCAGCCGCTCGACCTTTTCCGGGGCCATGAACTCGCCGCCCAGGTTGCACTCGGCGATGAAGGCGAAATCGTCCATCAGGGAGGCCTTGGCAGCCTCGAAGACCATCTCCGCCTCGTCGGCGGGCGTGCCGGCGACGATGCTTTCCAGCATGCGGACGCGCTCGTCCCTGAGCAGAACCTCGAAGCGGGTGCGCACCTCGTGGATGCGGTTGTGGATGGTCTCCAGCTTGGTGGCCTTGTCCACCACGTATTCCGGGGTGGTGACCTTGCCGCAATCGTGCAGCCAGGCGCCGATCTTGAACTCGCGCCATTCATCGGGCGTGGTGAAGGCGAAGTCGGCCAGCGATCCCTCGGTGACCTGGCAGGCCTCTTCCGCCAGCATCAGCGACAGTTCGGGGACGCGCTCGCAATGGCCGCCGGTATAGGGGCTCTTGGCGTCGATGGCACCGGCGATGATCTGGATCATGGCGTCCATCAGCCGTTCCTGCTGGTCCAGCAGGTCGCGGTTGTACAGCGCGGTGGCGGCCTGGGCGGCCAGGGCCTCGACGAAGCGCTGGATCTCGGGCGAGAACGGCACGATCTCGCCGCTGCCATGGGGGCGCGAGTTGATCAGCTGCACCGCGCCGATGATGTCGCCGCCCCGGGGCTTCAAGGGCACGGTCATGAACGAGACCGACTTGTAATTGGCGCGCTCGTCGAAGGCCTTGGTGCCGGAGAAGTCGAACTCGGTGTCGTCGTAGGCGTCGGGGATGTTGACGGTGGTCTGGGCATGCACCGCGTGGCTGACCACGTTGTTGTGGTTCTCCTTGCCGTCCTTGTACATGGGGACGGGGGGCAGTGACGGCGGCTCTTCGTGGGCGCCGCCCATGCGGATGTTCAAGGTGTCGTTGCGGATGATCTGGAAGCGCAGGTTGTTGTCGGCGTCGCGGATGTACAGCGTGCCGCCATCAGCGTTGGTCAGCTCCTTGGCGCCCATCAGGATCATTTCCATCAAGACGCCGTGGTCGCGCTCCGCCGACATGGCGATGCCGAGGTCCACCACCCGCTCCAGCCGCTTCTGGGCGGCGGCAAGGTCGGTGGTGCGGCCCCGGATGGTCTCCTTCATCAGCCCGAAGGCCTCGGACAGGTCGTGGAACTCGCGGATCAGCGAGGCGCGCGGGGCGGCGCCCGAGAAGTCGAACTCGCGTACCCGCGACGCCTCGGCCACCAGATGGCGGACCGAACGGGCGATGCGCCGGGCGAACAGCATGGCGAGCGGCACCACCACCAGCAGCACCAGCCCGGCGGCGTTGAGAATGCGCACCTGCATGTCGCGGATGGGGCCGGTGAAGTCGTCGAAGGGCGCCGCGACGCCGATGCCGATGGCCTGGCCGCTGGCATGGCGCCACTCGGTCATCTGGGCCAGGACCTCGCCCTGGGGGAAGGGGCGCAATTGGGCCTCGCCCGGCGGCAGGTCGCCCAGGACGCGGAGCAGGGGGGCCGGCACCGAGGAGAGCTCGGCCAGGGCGGCCGGCTCCTTGTCGCTTCCCGCCAGCAATTGCGGCGCGGCGGCCAGAATCCGGCGCTTGAGGTCGAGCAGCACCACGCCGCCATGGGCCGAGACGTTCTGCTGGGCGGCGAAATCCGACAGGCCCTTGAGCGCGATATCGACGCCGAACACCGTTCCCTCGGCGGCGGCCATGCGCGACGCGGTCAGTCCCGGCGCCTGCAGCGAGTTGAAGACGTAGGGTTCGGACAGCACGCTGCCCGCGCTGGTGAGCGCCGCCTTGTACCAGGGACGCAGGCGGGGGTCGTAGGTGGGATCGTCCTTGGACGCCGCCCCCAGATTCCGGGCGGCGGCATCGAGGAATGTCCAGGTTTCGCGGCGCTTGCCGTCCGCGCCGGCGGTGATGGTGCGGATGACGAAATGGGTGCCGGCCGGGGCCTGGCCGGCGGCGGCGCGGATGCGCTCGTCGTCGCGCGCCGCGATCACCTGCAGGAAGGCGCCGTCGATCTGCGCCACATAGGCGGCGTAGAGATTGGTATTCTGCTCCAGCAGGCGCAGCATGAAGGGAATCGACGGGTGGTCGTTGCCGATGGGCTGGCCGAAGGCCGGCAGGGCGGCGCCCAGTCCCGCCAGGTCCAAAAGGTCGCCGATCTGGCCGTCCACCCGATCGGCCACCTTGGCGGTGATCTCCCCGAACAGGCGCCGGGCGCCCTCGCGGGCGGCGTTGGTGCTGGAAAAATAGATGCTGCCTGCCGTGGTCACGGTCAGACACACCACCACGAAGGCGATGATCAGCACGATGCTGAATTGCAGCCCCAGGCGGACCCGGCCAGCCATGACACTCCCCCCTATCGACCGAGCCCCCTCGACGGTGCGCAGTTTGCACTGAATCCAAAATAAGAAAAGAGGGTAATCACCCTATCGCTCCGCGGTTTCCGCGACACAGGAATGACGAGTCATATCGGGTGCAAGGGGGGCTGGAAAAAGGGGGTCAGGAAACTCCGCGTTCGCGCTTGTTGACCCGGGCCATGGACAGGCCCAGGCACAGTCCCGCCCAGGCCAGGGTCACCGCCAGGGACACCAGATAGGAGCTGTCGGTGAACAGTCGTTCCGGCCCGCCGTAGAAGGGGGCGCGGATGATCACCAAAGCGTGGCTGACCGGATTGGCCAGCATCACCATTTTCATCCAGCCCGGCACGTTGCCGATGGGGAACAGGGCGCCCGACAGCATCCACAGGGGCATCAGGAACACCATCATCACCGCGTGGAAGGCCGAGGTGGACTTCATGCCCCAGGCCAGCAGGAAGCCCAGCGCGGAAAAGCCGATGCCGGTGAGCAGGAAGCCCATCAGCAGCAGGACCAGCGCGCCCGCCCCCAGATGCAGCCCCAGGAAGGGCGCGGCGATGGTGAAGATCAAAGTCTGGATCATGGCGATGGAGGTGGCCCCCAGCACCTTGCCCAGCACGATGGCCAGCCGCGACACGGGCGCCACCAGCACGCCCTGGAGGAAACCGGCGTCGCGGTCCTCGATGATGGTGATGGACGAGAAGATGGATGCGAACAGCATCATCATCAGCATCACGCCGGGGTAGAAATATTCGAGATAGGTGACGTTCTCCATGCCCGCCGGGCGGAACGAGCCGCCGAAGCCGGCCCCCAGGAACAGCCAGAACAGCAGCGGCTGGGCCACGGTGCCGACCACGCGCTGAGGCTGGCGGATGAAGCGGGTGAACTCGCGCCTGGCCAGCGAGAAGGCGACGGGGGCCATGCCGGTCATGATGCGGCTCCCTTGTCATCCTGACGACCATCGGGAGGAAGGATCTCATTCTGGAACGGCCATGCCGCGCCGGCACCAATGGTCCAGGCGGAGATCCCTCTCTTCGCTCGGGATGACAGGGACATCATGATGCCGCCTTCCTGAGTTCGAGCGCCAAAGCGTGGTCGGGAACCGCCTTGCTGGTGACGTGGACGAAGACGTCGTCCAGGCCGGGCTGCTTGATGGCGATGGAGGCGATGTCGGCGCGGTATTTGTCCAGGATGCGTTCGAGCAGCGGCAGGCTCTCGCCGTTCTCGGTCTCCTCCAGGCGGACCTCGTCGCCGATGCAGCGCACCGCCAGGCCCATGTCGACCCGCAGGCGTTCGGCCAGGACTTCCGCGTTCTTCGCCTGGACCACCACCATCTCGGTGCCGATCATGGCTTTCAAGGCGGCCGGCGTGTCGTGGGCCAGCAGCTTGCCTTCGCGCATGATGGCGACGCGGTCCACGTCGTCGGCCTCGGAAAACACGTGGCTGGTCATCAGCACGGTCATGCCGCGCTCCTTCTGCAGGCGGTGCAGCGCGCCCAGGAAGTTGCGCCGGCTCATGGGGTCCAGTCCGGTGGTGGGCTCGTCGAGCAGCAGCACCTTGGGGTCGGTCATCAGTACCTTGGCCAGCTCCACCTGCCGCGCCAGTCCGCCCGACAGGGTGTCGACCTTCTGGTCCAGGCGGCCATCGAGATCGGTCCAGTCCAGGGCGCGGTCGCGGCGCCGCGTGAAGTCCGCGCCGGCGAGGCCATAGAGGTCGGCGTGAATCTTCAGGTTCTCGCCCACCGACAGGTGCTTGTCCACCGCCGGGCTCTGGAACACCACCCCCATGATCTCGCGCACCCGGGCGGGATGGGCGAACAGGTCGAAGCCGCCCACCGTGACCTTGCCGGAACCCGGCAGGGTCATGCCGCACAGGATGCGGAACAAGGTGGACTTGCCGCTGCCGTTGGGGCCGGACAGGATGGCGAACTCACCCTCCCGCACATCCAGGGTGAGGTCCGCGATGGCCTTCCGGGGCGGCATCTTGCGCGTGCCCGGATAGGTGTGGCTGAGATTGTCGATGGTGATCATGGCCGGGCACTGTTCCATAGCCCGGCGGGTGGGTAAAGGCCCGCCTTATTAAAAAACATCAATGCTGCCCCGCTTTGACCCCACGCACGAACGCCACGAACCGCGGAGCCCAGGGATTGGCGCCGACGGATCGCATGTGGGCATAGGTGGCGAGCGTGTTGGCGATTATCAAGCCGTCCTGCTTTTCTGCGATGCCGGTACCGCGAATCACCTGATAGGCGAAGCGGGGATTGCCTTCCATGTTCTCCAGGCGGGAATGGTGGAATTCGTGGGCGGGCAACACGCCGGGGCCGTCCTCCAGCCGGGGCCAGGGGAAGTCCGCCGTCTCGCGCAGGCGGACATAGCCCCGGCCCTGGGGGGCCTTGTGCATCACCGCGTCGGCGGGGATCAGCCCGACCATCTCCCTTTTCTCGCCCTTCCAGACGATGGCGCGCGACAGATACATCAGCCCGCCGCATTCGGCGTAGATGGGCAGCCCGGCCAGTCCCTTCGCGCGGATTTCGGCCCGCAGCGAGGCGTTGGCCTCCAGCGCCTGGGCTTGCGTCTCGGGAAAGCCGCCGCCGATGAACAGACCGTCCAGGCCGGGCGGCAGGTGCGGGTCCCGGGTGGCGTCGAAGGGCACCAGCTCGGCCCCGGCGGCTTCCAGCGCCTCCATGTCGTCGCGGTAATAGAAGCCGAAGGCGGCGTCCCGGGCGATGCCGATGCGCAAGGAGGCGGCCGACCGGGGGGGCGAGGCGCGCTCCGTCACGTCCACCGGCGGTGCCGCTTGGGCCAATGCGATCAGGGCATCCAGATCCACCTGGGACGATACGGCCTTGGCCAGGCGGGCGATGGCGGCGGCGGCGGCCTCGGCCTCGTTGGCGGGGACCAGCCCCAGATGCCGCTCCATGATCTCCATGTCGGGGCCGCGATGGACGGCGCCGAGGACGGGAATGCGGGTGTAGTGGGCCACCACGTCGCGCAGCTTCTTTTCATGGCGGGGGCCGCTGACCTTGTTGAGGATGACGCCGGCGATCTTCAGCGTGGGGTCGAAGGCCTGGTAGCCGATCAGGAGCGGCGCCACCCCCCGCGTCATGCCCTGGCAATCCACCACGAGGACCACGGGGGCCTCCAGCCACTGGGCCAGCATGGCCGAGGAATTGGCCCCTTCCAGGTCGACCCCGTCGTAAAGGCCCTTGTTGCCCTCGATCAGGCTGATGTCGGCCCCCTTGGAATCACGCTCGAATGTCTGGCGGATCAGGGCGGGCGGCTGGGTGTGGAAGTCCAGGTTGCGGCAGGCCCGCCCGGTGGCGGCCCCCAGCCACAGGGGGTCGATGTAGTCGGGGCCTTTCTTGAACGGCTGGACGGCCAGTCCGCGTGCCGTCAAGGCGGCGGCCAGACCCACCGTCACCGTGGTTTTTCCAGAGGATTTGTGGGCCGCCGAGATCAGCAGCCGGGGGGCGGGACGTGTGCTCAAGCCGCCCCCGGCACCTTGGCCCTGGTCCGCTCGCGCCAGATCACCTGGGCCATGCCCTCGGCCTCGTCGACGGATTCCGCGCGGCCCATGGCGCGCAAGGCGATGGCCATGGTGCCGGCGATGGCGGCGGTCGCCGTCTCGTTGCTCTCGGCGCCGCTCCACAAGCCGCCGAGGCGGGCGAGGTCCAGGTGCTCCTCGTGGGGGCGGGCGCCATCGACCAAGGCGGGCCAGTCCTCGGTGAACGGCAGGCCGTCCACCAGGGACAGCACTTCGCAGGCCTTTTCCGGCCGGCGTTCCACCTCGCCGCCCTCGCCCTTGAACACCGCCATGCGGGCCTCGCCCAGCAGGCGCGAGGCCTCCTGATGCACCGGGGCGTAGGCCGGGTGCGACACGGAAGAAAGCGCGCACGAGGCCCGCAAGGGATTGGCCAGCCGCGCCACGGTGTGGATGGGCGAGCGCAGGCCCAGCTTGTGGCGCAGTTCCATGATGGCGTGCAGCGGCGGCGACAGGTGCTCCAGCGTCATATAGGCGAAGTTGCCCCGCTCGAGGCGCGCCGCCGCGTCGGCCATGGAGGTGCTTTGCGCCAGCCCCAGGGCGGCCAGGGCCTCGGACGTCCACACCCGCCCGGCGGTGTGGCCCTCCGAGCCGTGCATGAACACCCGGATGCCGTGACCGGCCAGGCCCAGGGCCGCCAGCAGGTAATAGGGCAACTGGCGGGTCTTGCCGGCATAGGAGGACCAGTCCAGGTCCACCTTGGGCGTATCCTTGGGCGGCGCGATGGTGGCGCGGATGGCGGCGGCCAGCCCGGCGGCCTCTTCCGGCGTCTCGGTCTTGACCCTGAGCAGGCAGAGGAAGGCCCCCAGTTGCACCGGCTCCACCTCGCCCTTCAGCACCATGGCGAAGGCGTCGCGCGCCTCCTCGAAGGTCAGCGGACGCGACAGGCGCGGCCCCTTGCCGAGGATGCGGACGTATTGGGCAAAGGGATGTTCCTGGCTCACGGGCGATTCTTCCTCGGCTGGCGTTGACGGGCAATGATAGTCCAATATGCCCCGATGTTGGAAAGCTCCTTATTTCAGGTAAGCGTAATATGCCTTTGACCATTCAGGCCGCCTTCAACCGTGCCGCCCGCTCCTATGACGGCTTGCGCCGCCAGCTGATCCCCTGTTTCGACGATTTCTACGGTGCCGCCGTCGATCTGGTGGCGGAATTCGCCCCGCCGGATGCGCGCATTCTCGATCTGGGGGCGGGGACCGGGCTGTTGTCCGCCCTGGTGGCCGAACGCCTGCCCGCTGTCCGGCTGGTGCTGACCGATCTGGCCGAGGGCATGCTGGCCCAGGCGAAGGAGCGCTTCACCGGGCGCGAGCCGAAGGTGGACTTGCGGGTGATGAACCATCTCGACCTGGCGGAAGAGGGCGTCTACGACGTGGTGATGTCGGCGCTGTCCATCCACCACCTGGAGGACGAGGGCAAGCGGGCGGTCTACGCCGCCATGGCCCGGGCGGTGCGGCCCGGCGGGCTGGTGCTCAACGCCGACCAGGTGGCCGGCGATACCGCCGCCATGGAGACGCGCTACTGGAACCACTGGCACGCGTCCATCCGCCGCGCCGGGGTTTCCGAGGCGGACATCGCCGCCGCCATCGAGCGCCAGACCCTTGACCGCCGCGCGCCGCTGGAACCGCAACTGGACTGGCTGGCCCAAGCCGGTCTGGCCGAGGTGGAGTGCCGCTACAAGAATGTGAGCTTCGCGGTGATGGCGGGGATCAGGCGATAGCGGCGATGGCGCGGCGGATATTGCCGATGCATGCCTGAATCCGGGTAACCCCGCCCGAGGCGGACAGGCGGTCGGCGGCCTTCATGCCTCGCCAGGTCCGGGTGGCGTCGGCGAGGACCTGGCCCATATCGGTGTCGCGGCCGGCCGTCTGGCGAAGCAGGCTCTGGCAATCGGAGATGCAGATGATCAGGTCGGGCTGAATATGGGGCTCGGACGGGGCGATGGGGAAGATCTTCAGGTAGTCGGCGACCGCCAGGTCGATCCTGCGGCCGGTTTCGAGGACCTTGCCCAGAAGGGCAAGGACCGCGCCTTCGAACAGGACCTGCTGATCGGCTTGGTCGGCCATGGCCTCCGTTTCAGCCCCAAAGATATCAGGCAATGTCGCGATCCCTAAACCCGTACAACCGGCGCCTGTTCAGCGCGGATCAGTTCCGCCCGACTTCCGGCAGAAGAAGGCCGAGGAAAATGGCGCGCGCAACGGCATGCGCCCGTGTCGCGGCGCCAAGTTTCTTCATGGCATTCAAGATATGGAAGTTGACACCGCCAATGGATATTCCGAGATGGCGCGCAATCTCCTTGCTGCTCTTTCCAGAAGCAATGAGTTGTAAGACGTCACGTTCCCGCTCTGTCAGATTACTTTCGCCGCTGGAACCGTCCACTTCTGCACCATATAGTGTCAAAACTTCCAAGAATGCAGAATACTTGTGCCCTAATGGGGCGATCAAGCCAGATATCAAGACCTAGCAATTCAACTAGGGCTAGACCGGGAGGATGAAGGAGGGATTTATGTGTGGACAAATTCTCGCATATGACAAACGTCAAGGTTGCCCTAAGTAATCACTGAGCATTGTTGTGCGGGTTAAATCGGGGTGGTCGGAGATTTCCAGGCTTTCACTCGTTGCCCCCGGGCCGGAGGGGGCTTAGTTCTGGAGTTCGTCGAATTGTAATTGTAAGCCGATGGTCGGCATCAGATACGTGTGGGGATGTGGGGCTCGCCGGGACTACTTGGTCTTCATCTCGTAAACCCCGGTCCAGTCGGCCGGCGGCGGATCGGCGAGATAATGGCGGCAGCGCTCGATGAAGATGGCGGGCACCTTGTCGGCGGGGGCGGCCGCGGCCAGGCGTTCGTAGGCGGCGATGGCATCCGACCAGCGGCGCTCCTGGTAGGCGGCGAAGGCCTCTTCGGTCAGGCGGCAGATCTCCAGGACCTGCGGCGTGGGGGCCAGGTCGGGAAAGCCCTCGCGCATGGCCAGCAGTTCATAGACCATGGCGCCGGCCTTGCGTCCCTTGACCGCCACCAGATCGAGGGGACGGGCCAGGACCGCCGGTCCGGCATCGGTGACCACCGCCTGGCTGACGCAGATCTGGGTGCCGTAGACCTTGTTGACCCCTTCCAGGCGGGACGCCACGTTGACGCCGTCGCCCATGGCCGTGTAGCTCATGCGCCAGGCCGAGCCGATATTGCCGACGATCACCGGGGCGGTATGCAGGCCGATGCGAACGAACATGGTGGGCAGGCCCTGGGCGGCCCATTCGGCGTTCATCAGCGATTGGACCCTTTGGGCCTTCAGCGCCGCGACGCAGCCGCGCAGCGCGTGGTCGTCGCGCCAGACCGGCGCGCCCCAAAAGGCCATCACCGCGTCGCCCACGTATTTGTCGACGGTGCCGTCCTCTTCGGCCACGCACTCGGAAATGGCCGCCAGATGGCGCGAGACGTGGACCAGCAGATCGCCGGCCGCCATGCGTTCGGACAGGCTGGTGAAGTCGGCCACGTCGGTGAACATCACGGTGAGCGTGCGGCTTTGGCCGCCCAACTCGATGGGACGTCCGCTGGCCACCAACTCGCGCACCAGATCGCGGGGCACGAACATGCCGAAGGTCCGGAGCGCCCGTTTCATCATGTTCATCGAGTGGATGAGCTCGTTGACTTCGGCGACGATGGCGTGCAGCGCGATGGGGCCGGCCAGATCGAACTTCTGAATCTTCTGGATCTCGTGGGTCAGCAAGGTCAGCGGCCGGGTGATCCAGCTGGCCAGCAGGGCGACCAGCAGCAATCCGATGACCATGGTGGCAAAGCCGGCGATGATGAGGTCGCGGCTGTTCTCCTTCAGCGTGCCGACGAAATCGTCCTCCAGCACGATGATCACCATCAGCCAGTTCTTGCCCAACTCGGCCGGGAACGGATTGAACGAGCCCAGATGCCGTTGCCCGCCGGAATCGAAGCTGACGTTGCGCGCCTTGTTCTTGCGATAGGCGGCGAAGGCGTCGGAAATGACCTTCTCGCCCAGCTGGTCGGCCTTGACCAGGGAGTATTTCAGCCCGTCCTGGCGCACGGTGCGGGTGGCGTCGGGATGGGCGATCAGCTGTTCCTTCTCGTCGACGATGAAGGCCAGGCCGGAACGCCCCAGGTCCAGCCTTGCCAGGAAGTCGGACATCTGGTTGGTGGAGACGTTGGCGGCCGCCGCGCCGATCACCCTGCCATCGGCGGCGAAGATGGGATAGGCGGCGGTGATGCCGGGCTGGCGGTTGCTGGTGTAGACCAGCAGGTCGCTCCAGATCAGGTCCTTGGTGGCGATGGCGTCCTTGTACCAGGGGCGGGGGCGGGGATCGTAGTTCAGCTCGTTGGAGGTCTCGGTGCCCACCACCTCTCCCGTCGCCGTCACATAGGTCCAGACGTCGGTGTAGGCGCCGGCCTTGCGGTCGACCACACGCAGGGCGAACCGGGCGCCCTCGGGCGGCTTGGCGTCATGGGCGCCGAATTTGGGGGTCCCGGGCGCGATGGGAAAGGCCTGGAGAAAGCGCCCGTCGGCATCGAAGGCCAGGTAGATGCTTTGCAACTGCCGCTGGGTCTCGAGAATGCTCATCATGTAGGGGAACAGACTGCCGTCGCGGGCCTTGGCCTCGTCGATGGCGGCCAGACGCGCGGTGGCCTGGACGCTGGTCTCCACGGGATCGAGCAGGGCCATGGAGCTGGCAATGCCCGAAGCCGACACCCGATCCACGAAGCGGCCCATCAGCTCCAGCACGGAGGTGGAGTTCTTGTGGTAGGCGAAGGTCACCAGGGTGACCACCGTGATGCTCAGCAGCGCGGCGAACGCCGTCAGGATATTGACCTTCAGCGTCAGACCCTTGCCGCGCTTCTTGCGGCGCCGTTCCGCGGCGGCGGCGGCGGCGGCGGCGGCGGCGGCGGCGGCGGCGCCACCGTCCGGCGCGGCACCGGAAGGCGTGCCGGATGGAGCGTCGGGCACGGGGGGCATGGTGTTCATCTGTGCTGGGTCACCGGCAAACTTAAACAAGTTGTGACAATGCTACCTCACTAGGTGGGGCGCGTCACCCGGTATGACCATAGCAAGGCGTCAGAATCAGCCCTGGGCTTGCTCGAGCCAGCCGGCCAACTGATCGGCGGGCATGGGCTTGGCGTAGCGGAATCCCTGGACCTTGATGCAGCCGGCATCCTTGAGGTGCTGCTCCTCGCCCTCGGTTTCGACGCCCTCGGCGACGATGGACATGTCCAGCGCGTCGGCCAAACCCAGGATTGCCGAGACGATGGCGGCATTTTCGCTCTGGTTATTGACGTCGCGCACGAAGGAGCGGTCGACCTTGATGGTCGAAAGCGGCAGCCGCTTCAGGTAGGACAGGCTGGAATAGCCAGTGCCGAAATCGTCCACCGAGACCTGGATGCCGATTTCGCGCAGGCGGGTCAACTGCTCGATGGCGCGCTCGGGCTCGGCCATGACCGTGCTCTCGGTCAGCTCGATCTCGAGCTGGGAGGGCTGGACCCCGTACTGGGCCATCAGGTCCGAGATGCACTCCACCAGGGCGTGGTTGAGGAACTGGCGGCCCGAGACGTTGACCGCCACCTTGATGCCGGAGAGCCCTTCGTCGCGCCAGGCGGCGATCTGGCGGCAGGATTCTTCCAGGACCCACCAGCCGATCATGGAGATCAGGTTGCTTTCCTCGGCCACCGGAATGAACAGGGCGGGCGAAACCTGGCCGCGATCGGGGCTGTTCCAGCGGATCAGCGCCTCGACGCCGCTGGTCTGGCCGGTCTGCAGGTCCACCTGCGGCTGGTAGAACAGCTGGAACTCGCCCCGGACCAGGGCGCGGCGCAGCGCTTCCTCCAGCTTCAGGCGGTCCAGCGCCTCGTCGTTCATGTCGGAATCGTAGAAGCAGAAGGTGTTGCGGCCCTTCTGCTTGGCCCGGTACATGGCGGTGTCGGCGTCCTTCATCAGGGCGTTGAAGTTGTCGCCGTCCTCGGGGTAGAGCGCGATGCCGATGCTGGCGCCCACATGGACCTTGTGCCCGGCCAGTTCCACCGGCTCGTCCAGGGCGGCGGAGATCTTTTCAGCCACCTCGGCCAGCTCGCTGCTGCTCTGGAAATGGGTCAGCACCACCACGAATTCGTCGCCGCCCAGGCGCGCCACCGTGTCCGAACGCCTGAGCGTATGGCGCAGACGGTCGGCCACCACCTTCAGCAACTGGTCGCCGGCCACGTGGCCCAAGCTGTCGTTGACGATCTTGAAGCGGTCGAGGTCGAGGAACATCAGGCCGATGCGGCGGCCCTCGCGCTTGGCCACCTCGATGGCGTGGTGGACGCGGTCCTCCAGCAGCAGGCGGTTGGGCAGGCCGGTCAGGGTGTCGTGGGTCGCCTGGTGGACCAGCAGCTGCTCGGCCTGCTTGCGCTGGGTGATGTTCTCCTTGACCGCCATGTAATGGGTCACGGCGCCGTCGTCGTCGCGGATGGGCGAGATGGTGGCGTATTCCCAGAACAGGCTGCCGTCCTTGGCCCGGTTGCACAGCTCGCCCTGCCAGGTGGTGCCGGTCGACAGGCAATGCCACATGTCGCGATAGAGCGACGCCACCGTATCGCCCGATTTCAGCAGGCGGGGATTGCGGCCCAGCACCTCGTCCTCGGAATAGCCGGACACCAGCACGAAGGCCCGGTTGACGTATTCGATGGCCCCATGGGAATCGGTGATCATTACCGAAACCGGCGCCTGCTCCAGGGCGGTTTCCAGCTTGCGCAGCTGCTGCCGGCGCTGGTGGCTCTGCGTCACATCGCGCGAGAACATGGCCACCCGGTCGAAGCGGCCGGCGGCGTTGGCCACCGGATGCATGTGAACGTCGAACAGGCGGGCGCCGATGGCGTAGTGGCTTTCGACGCTGTCGCCGCGGGCCAGGACGCCTTCGATGGCGTGGCGGATGGGCCCGGCGACGGATTCGGGCAGGTGGTCCCAGACCGGCTGGCCCGGAAGGTCCTCGCCGTTCTTCTCGAAAATGGCGGAGGCTGCTGCGTTGAGGGCCAGGATGGTGCCCTGGGCGTTGAGCAGCACGATGCCGTCGGTGGAGGAATCCAGCATGGCGCGGATCAGCGCCCTTCCATCCAGGATGGCCTGTTCCGCCTGCTTGCGCTTGCTGACGTCGTAGATCCAGGCCAGGTTCACCGCCTCGCCTTCCAGAGTGGCGGGCCGGATGGTCAGCACGGACCAAAAGGACGAGCCGTCGGCACGGAAGAACTTCACGTCGGCATCGACGATCTCGCCCGCGTCCTTCAGCTGGCGCACAACCTCGTGCCGCTGGGCGTCGTCGGCGAACAGGCGCCGGGCCGGATGGCCGATGCACGCCTCGCGCGCCATTCCGGTGATCTCGCAAAAGCGGCGGTTGGCGAACACCACCTTGCCGTCTCTGCGCCGGGACACGGAGACTCCAACCGGGCTCTCATCCAGAATGCCCAGGAAATCAGTGATTTCGGTCGGAAGGGACATGGGGTGCGAAATCTCGGGAGGGATAGGGTTGCGTCAAATCTAACCGCAAAATGACGAAGTGTCACGACGGGGATAGGGTGTTTGCCCCACATCCCTTGAAAGCCTCCGCCGCTTCCGCCACCTTCAGAGTCGGACGCCCGAAGACGGAGGCGCGCATGCGGCGGATCATCCTGGGCCTGGCCCTTCTTCTGCTGGCGGACGGTCCGGGGCGGGCGGCGGACCTGGCTCTGTTCGACGCCCACATCCATTTCAGCCACGACGCCCGCGCCGCCCTTTCCGCCGACGAGGCCGTCGCCCGCCTGCGCCGCGCCGGGGTGACGGGGGCGCTGGTGTCCAGTTCCGACGATGCCGGCACCCAGGCTCTGCTGGCGGCGGCGCCCGATCTGGTGGTGCCGGCGCTCCGGCCCTACCGCAAGCGCGGCGAGCTGACCTCGTGGCTGAGGGATCCCGGCAACATCGCCTATGTGGAGGGCCTGCTGGCCCGTAACCGCTATGTGGCCATCGGCGAGTTCCATGTGGACGGGGCCGACGCCGACCTTCCCAATGTCCGGCGGGTGGTCGACCTGGCGCGGAGCCATGGGCTGTTCCTCATCGCCCATTCCGACGCCGACGCGGTGGAGCGGCTGTTCCGCCACGACGCCGGCGCCCGGGTGCTGTGGGCCCATGCCGGCTTCGAGCGGCCCGAGACGGTGGCCGCCATGATGCGCCGCCACCCGTCCCTGTGGGCCGATCTGTCGTTCCGCTACGAGGTGGCCCGCGACGGCGCGGTGGCGCCCGGCTGGCTGGCGGTGTTTCGCGAATTTCCCGACCGCTTCATGGTCGGCACCGACACCTACACGCCCGAACGCTGGAAGGACGTGGAGGCCCACGCCGCCTGGGCGCGGTCCTGGCTGAAAACCCTGCCGCCCGATCTGGCCGAGGCCATGGCCCACCGTAACGCCGAGCGACTGGTCAGGACATCTCCGGCAGCGTCACGGTGACGGTGGTGCCCCGGCCGGGCTCCGACTGGATGGCGACGGAACCGCCCAGCAGTTCGGCGATGCGCCGGCAGATGGCCAGCCCCAGCCCGACGCCGCGGGCGGGGTCGGCGCGTAGTGGATCGACCCGCTGGAAGGGCTCGAAGATCCGCGACAGCTTGTCGGCGGGAATGCCGCAGCCGGTATCTTCGACGGTGATCCGCGTTTCCCCGGCGTCGCCGTCAAGGCGCACGCTGATGCGCCCCCCGGCCTCGGTGTACTTGATGGCGTTGCCCAGCAGGTTGATGACGATCTGGCGGACGGCGCGGGAATCGGTGACCAGTGGCACCGATTCCGCCATCTCCATCTCGAGGCCGATATCCTTGGCGATGCATTGCGGACGCAACATGCCGGCGCATTCGCGGGCGATGGCGGCCAGATCGCAGGGCGCGACCGAAATGCGGTAGCTGCCCAGTTCGATGCGGCTGATGTCGAGCACCTCGTCGATGATGGACAGCAGGTGGCGGCCGCTGTCGCCGATGGCGGCGATGAACTCGGCGTGGTAGGGCGGCATCGGCCCGGCCATCTCGCTGGTCATGATCTCGGTGTAGCCCAGCACGGCGGTGAGCGGCGTGCGCAGTTCGTGGCTCATATGCGACAGGAAGACGGTCTTGGCGCGGTTGGCGTCCTCGGCGGCCTGCAGGGCGGTGACCAGGGCGTCCTCGGCGGCCTTGCGGGCCGTGATGTCCTCCTTGACCGCCAGGAAGTGCAAGATGGCGCCGTCGGGCGAGCGGATGGGCGAGATGGAGGCCCGTTCCCAGAACAGCTCTCCGCTTTTCCTGCGGTTCTGCATCTCGCCTTCCCAGGTCCCGCCGGCGGAGATGGTCCGCCACAGCTCGGCATAGACGGAATCGGGGGTGAGGCCCGATTTGAGCAGGCGGGGATTGAGGCCGCGCACTTCGTCCAGGGTATAGCCGCAGACCTGGACGAATTTGGGGTTCACGTAATCGATATTGCCGCGGGGATCGGTGATCACCACCGAGACCGGGCTTTGCTCCACGGCGCGCGACAGGGTGCGCAGCGCCTCTTCCGCCCGCTTCGATTCGGTGATGTCGGTATGGGTGGCGACGAAGCCGCCACCGGGCAGGGGATTGCCGATGACCTCCAGCGCCGAGCCGTCGGTCCGCTGGCGCTGGAAGCGGTGCGGCTGGAAGCTGCGGGCCAGGGCCATGCGTTCGGCCACCTGTGCCTCGGGGTCGCCGGGGCCGTAATCGCCCCGCCTGGCGTTGAGGCGCAGGTAGTCTTCCAGGCTGGTGCCGGGAACGGTCATCTCGGGCGGCAGGCGCAGCAGTTCCGCGAAACGCCGGTTGCAGGCCACCAGACGCAGGTCGTCGTCATAGACGCTGACGCCCTGGCTGATGTTTTCCAGGATGGTTTCCAGGGTGCGGGACTTGGCGGACAGCTCGCGGCGGCTGGAATCCAGGTCGGCGGTACGCTCGCGCACCCGCGTTTCCAGTTCCCCATGGGCGGCGGCCAGGGCGCGCTGCGCCCCTTCCCAGCGGCCGGCGATGTGGTGCGCGATGGCGAAGCCGATGGACGACACCACCAGCAGCAGGGCGCCGACCATGGCGGAGATGCGCGTCACCTCGGAGGTGATTTCGTCCACGAAGCTGGAGCGTGGCCGCGCCAGCGCCACCGTCCAGCCGGTATGCAGCCGGACGAAGGAGGCGACGACTTCCTCGTTGCCGGCCGGGGTGAAGTAGTTCCGCACCACCGCGCGGCCCGGGGCGGCGGCGCTGTCCATGAAGGCCTTGGCGGCGGTGGCCAGGGCCTGGTCGGGGGATTCCACCGTCTGGCCGCGTCCCGAGGCGGCGATCACCGTGCCCTGGCGGTCCACCAGCATGCCCATGTCGAAGGGCGGCAGGATGGTGGACGCGAAGATCTCGGTCAGCTTCGGCAGGTGGATGACGCCTCCCAGGTGCAGGATCAGGTTGCCCTGATCGTCCAGGCGGGGCACGTCGATGGCCACCGCCGGGACGCCGTCGGCGCCTACGAAGGCATCGGAAACCGTCGGCCGTCCCGTGCGGGCAGCCTCCTGGAAATAGCTGCGGTCGGCCAGATTGAAGCGCCTGAGCAGCCGCTGAACCGCGAAGGGGTGGCTGAGATAATGGTCGCCGTTGGGCTGGAGCACGAACAGCACGGAAAAGCGCTCGTCCTCCAGCAGGCTGTCCAGGATGCGGCGCTTGGCGGAATCCGCATCGGCGGGAATGCCGTTGAGGCCGCGGTCCACCCGCTCCAGGTCGGGCAGTTCCGCCATGACCGGCAGGCCGGCGACGAAGCGCAGATCGCTGGTCATCTCCTCGATGGAGCGGTCAAAGCCGGCGGCCAGGGCGGCGGCCACCTGGCCCCGCTCGCGTCCCCACTGGGCCACCGCCTGGCGCTCCAGCGCATGGCGCAGATAGCCCACCACCACGATGATCGAGACGAGACAGGTCGCCGCAATCGCCACCGCGATACGGACCCGCAGCCCCAGACGTCCCTCTCCCGCGCTCATCCTGCCGGTTCTATCCGTTTTTGTTGATGTATTCTGGAGGCACTTTCCATGCGGGCGCAAGACAAGTGTATAGTTGTGGGGCGCGCCGACAGGTTCGTGGTGGCTTGCCCGCCACCGCGACCAGTCCTATAGTTCGCGGACCATGACAAACGCCGCCTTTCCGCACCGCCATCTCCTCGGCATCCAGGGCCTGGCCCCGAGCGAGATCACCAGCCTGCTCGACCTGGCCGAGGGCTATGTCGAACAGAACCGCTCGGCCGACAAGCGCAAGAACCTGCTGCGCGGCCGCACCGTCATCAACCTGTTCTACGAGAACTCGACGCGCACGCGCACCAGCTTCGAGCTGGCGGGCAAGCGGTTGGGCGCCGACGTCATCAACATGCAATCGGCGGGTTCGAGCGTGCAGAAGGGCGAGACCCTGATCGACACCGCCATGACGCTCAACGCCATGCACCTGGACGTGCTGGTGGTGCGCCATCCGGATTCGGGCGCGGTCAAGCTTTTGTCGGAAAAGGTCAATTGCGCGGTGATCAACGGCGGCGACGGCAGCCACGAGCACCCGACCCAGGCCCTGCTGGACGCCCTGGCCATCCGGCGGCGGAAAGGCAAGCTGTCGGGGCTGACCGTGGCCATCTGCGGCGACGTGCGCCATTCCCGCGTGGCCCGCTCCAACATCTACCTGCTGAACGCCATGGGCGCCAATGTCCGCCTGATCGGCCCGCGCACCCTGATGCCGACGGCGGCCGACCGCATGGGCGTCGAGGTGTTCCACGACATGCGCAAGGGTCTGGCCGACGTGGACGTGATCATGATGCTGCGCATCCAGAACGAGCGCATGAGCGGCAATTTCATCCCCTCCATCCGCGAGTACTTCCACTTCTTCGGCCTGGACCGCGAGAAGCTTGCCATCGCCAAGCCCGACGCGGTGATCATGCATCCCGGCCCCATGAACCGCGGCGTCGAGATCGATTCCGACGTGGCCGACGACGTGGAGCGCTCGCTGATCCGCGCCCAGGTGGAGATGGGCGTGGCGGTGCGCATGGCCTGCCTCGACATGCTGACCCGCGACCTGACCCGTTCTGGAGGAGCCGCCTGATGGCCGCCCGCAATTCCTCTGGCCTGGTGGCCTATGTCAACGCCCGCCTGCTTGATCCCGCCAGCGGCCTGGATACCAGGGGCGCCCTGCTGACCAACGGCGAGACCATCGCCGACGTGGGGCCCGGCCTGTTCCAGGGCGGCGTGCCGTCCGGCATGGAGGTGGTGGATTGCCATGGCCTGTGCCTGGCCCCCGGCCTGGTGGACATGCGCGTCCAGCTGCGCGAGCCGGGCGAGGAGCATAAGGAAAGCCTGAAATCGGCGGGCGAGGCGGCGGTGGCCGGCGGCGTCACCTCCATGGTCTGCCTGCCCAACACCGATCCGGTGATCGACGACGTGGCCTCGGTGGAGTTCGTGGCGCGCCGCGCCCGCAAGATCGGGCTGGCCAAGGTCTATCCCTACGCCGCCGCCACCAAGAACCTGGAAGGCAAGGAACTGGCCGAGATGGGCATGCTGGCCGAGGCCGGCGCCCTGGCCTTCACCGACGGCGTGCTGGCCGTGCGCGATGCCCAGGTGATGCGCCGGGCGCTATCCTACGCCGCCACTTTCGGCCTGATGATCGTCCAGCACCCGGAAGAGCCGTCGCTGGCCAAGGGCGGCATGATGAACGACGGCGAACTGGCCACCCGCATGGGCCTCGCCGGCATTTCGCCGGCGGCCGAGATCATCATGCTGGAGCGCGACATGCGCCTGGTGGAGGTCACCGGCGGCCGCTACCACGCCGCCCATGTCAGCACCGGCGAGGGCGTCGAGATCATCCGCAAGGCCAAGGCCAAGGGATTGGCCGTCACCTGCGACACCGCCCCGCCCTATTTCGCCCTCAACGAGCTGGCGGTGAAGGATTACCGCACCTTCGCCAAGCTGTCGCCGCCGCTGCGCGCCGAAGCCGACCGTCTGGCCATCGTCGAGGGCTTGAGGGACGGCACCATCGATGCCGTCGCTTCCGACCATTCGCCCCAGGACCAGGATTCCAAGCGGGTGCCCTTCGCCATCGCCGAGTTCGGCGGCGTGGGGCTGGAAACCCTGCTGCCGGTGACGCTGGACCTCGTCCACAACGGCCATATGAGCCTGATCCAGGCACTGAAGCTGGTGACCTGCGCGCCGTCCGCCATCCTGGGCCTGCCCGCCGGGCGGCTGAAGGTGGGGGCGGCGGCCGATCTGGTGCTGTTCGACCCTGATCGCGGCTGGAAGGTCGAGGCCAAGAAGTTCCATTCCAAGTCCAAGAACTCCCCCTTCGACGACCGCCCGGTGCAGGGCAGGGTGATGCGCACCATCGTCGACGGCCGCACGGTGTTCAAGCACGATGCTTGAGCTGGTCGCCGCGGCCATCGGTGGCTACCTGCTGGGCTCCATCCCCTTCGGTCTGGTGCTGACCCGGCTGGCCGGCCTGGGCGACATCCGCCAGATCGGCTCGGGCAATATCGGCGCCACCAACGTGCTGCGCACCGGCCGCAAGGGCCTCGCGCTCGCCACTCTGCTGCTGGACGGCGGCAAGGGGGCCATCGCCGTGGGGCTGGTCTGGGGCCTGCTGGGCCGGGATCTGGTGCCGGTGGCGGGCTTCGCCGCCGTGCTGGGCCACAATTTCCCCGTCTGGCTGGGCTTCAAGGGCGGCAAGGGCGTCGCCACCACCATCGGCACCATGCTGGCCGCCGCCTGGCCGGTGGGGCTGGCCTGCATCGCCACCTGGCTGGTGAGCGCCGCCATCTTCCGCATCTCGTCCCTGTCGGCGCTGATCGCCCTGGCGGCCTCGCCCGGCTTCGCCCTCTATCTCGCCGGACCCGAATACGCCCTGATGGCCGCCGGTCTGGCGGTGATGGGCTTTTACCGCCACAAGGCCAACATCATCCGCCTGATCCGGGGCGAGGAACCCCGAATCGGGGGCAAGAAGAAGGACGCGGGCCAGGGATAAGCCCTACCGCATCGCCGCGTCGAGAAAGCCGAACATCCGCGCCGCCGAATCCTCGGTGGTGCCGTGGTCGTAGCGATACATGACCGCATTGCCCCGGATATCCGTCTTGGAAAATCCGTTCAGCTGGCGGCAATCCCAGCAATGGGTGGCGTCGGGATAGAGATGCCAGTCCACCGGCGCGCCGGCGGCCCTGGCGGAGTCCAGGGCGGGCTGGCAGTCCTTGGCCGGGGTCTCGGTGTCCTCGCCGCCCATCAGCACCAGGAGCGGGGTCGCCACGTCCGGTCCGGCGATGTCGAAGGCCGGGCCGTTGCGCGGCCTGATGGTGAAGCAGCCGGGATACATGGAGACGATCGCCCGAAAGCTCTCGCCGTCGCCCAACGCACCGGCCCACGACGTCCTGGACGCCATCAGGCCGACCATGGCCCCCCATGACCAGCCGGCCAGGCCGACCCGCTTCGCATCCACATAGGGCAGGCTCCGCAGGTGGCGGGCGGCCTGGAAGGCGTCGCGCACCCCACGGGCGAAGACCACGCCGCCCTTCGGCCCCATGCAGACGGTATCCACATTGCGCGGCCCCAGGGCATCGATCAGCAGCACCACATAGCCCTTTTCCACGCCGCGCCGGGCCCAGTCCTGCATGGAGACATTGGGGCGCTTGCTCTGCTGGCCCAGGCCGCCGCACTGGTGGAACAGCACCAAAGCGGGGAAGGGGCCGGGGCCTTCGGGCTTGAAGACCGCCATGCGCGGCGTCCCATCGGCCCCGAGGGCCGAGGCCTCGGCGGGAAAGGTGAGGTCGGGGGCCTGGGCGGCCGCCCCCTGCAATTCACCCGCCGAGGGGATTTCCACGGCGCCCGCGCCGCCGCTCAGGAAAAGCAGCGCGCCGGCGAGGAGGTTTCTCATCATCCTTTATTACCCTTCCGCTCCGTTGTCCTTGCGCATGGAGGCCATGAACTGATGCACCTCGCGGTCCAGGGATTGCGCCTCGGCGGTCAGCCGCCGGGCGATGCCCTGGACGGAATCGGCGCTGGTCCCCGCCGAGGCGGTGGCCGAGGCCAGCTGTCCCAGCACGGAGGAAACCTCCTGGGTGCCGGCCGAGGCTTCCTGCACGTTGCGGGCGATTTCTGCGGTGGCGGCGCCTTGCTCCTCGACGGCGGCCGCGATGGCCCCGGCGATCTCGTTGATGCGGCCGATGGTGGCGGCGATGGCGGCGATGGCGTCCACCGCCTCGCTCGTGCGGGCCTGGACCGCGCCCACCTGGGTGGAGATCTCCTCGGTGGCCTTGGCGGTCTGGGTGGCCAGATGCTTGACCTCATTGGCGACGACGGCAAAACCTTTTCCCGCCTCGCCGGCGCGGGCGGCCTCGATGGTGGCGTTCAAGGCCAGCAGGTTGGTCTGGGCGGCGATGTCGTTGATCAGGGTCACCACCTCGCCGATATGGCCGGCGGCCTCGGCCAGGCCCCGCACCAGGGCGTTGGTCCGCTCGGCCTCGGCCACCGCCTTGCCCGAGGTGTCCGAGGATTCGTGGACCTGGCGGGAAATCTCGTGGATGGAGGCGGACAATTGCTCGGCGGCGGCCGCCACGGTGGCGACGTTGCCGGACGCCTGCTCGGCGGTGGCGGCGGCGGCGTTGGCCTTGGTCCCGGCCTCGCCCACCGCGCCCGAGACGATGTTGGCGGCGCTTTCCATCTCGCCCACCGCCTGGACCACCACGTCGGTGACCCGCTTGATGGAGGATTCGATGTCGTCGGCCAGTTGCAGCCGGGCCTGTTTGCGCTGGGTGCTGGCGGCCTTGTAGCTCTCCTGCTGGGCGGCGCGGGCCTCGGCTGCGCTGGCCGCTTCGTCGCGCAGCACGGCGATGGCGGTCACCAGGGTACCGATCTCGTCGGTGCGGCTGGTCTGTTCCACCTGGGCGGAATAGTCCTGGCGGGCCAGGCGCTGGGTCACGTCGGCCAGATGCCGGATCGGCGTGGCGATGTTGCGGGCCAGCAGCCCGACCAGCCCCAGGGCGATCACCACCACGGCCAGCGCGATGGCCGAGAACTCGATGGCGGCGGCGCGGAACTCCGTATCGATGTCGTCGATATAGACGCCGGTGCCCACCACCCAGTTCCACGGGGCGTGGGCCATGGTCACCGACACCTTGGGAACCGGAACATCCGATCCGGGGCGGGGGAACTTGTAGAATTCCACGCCCTTGCCCGCCTTGGCCCCGGAAATCAGGCCGCGGATGTAGTTCTTGCCGTCGGCATCCTTGCTGTCGATGAAGTTCTTGCCCTCGCGCTCCGGGCGGGTGGGGTGCAGCACGTTGATGCCGTCGTAATCGTAGATGAAGAAATATTCGTCGCCCTGATAGCGCAGCGGGCGCAGCGTCTCGAGGGCCTGGGCCTTGGCGGTGGCCTCGTCGAACTCACCCGCCTTGGCGCGGTCGTGAAAGGATTTGATGGTGCCCCGCGCCACTTCGGCCAGGGCCGTCACCTTGCCGATGCGGTCGTCCAGCATGGATTGCCGCAACTGGCTGAGCGCCACCGCCGACAGAATGACAAAGCCCACCAGCGCCAGTATTGCCGTGGACATCAGCTTAAGTAGAATCCCCGATCCCTTGGCCATGAAAGCCTCCTCTCCCCAATCGGCTTATGTCTGCCGTTTAGGAAAGAGTATTCCTCTTGGGACGTCAGTTCCAGTAATGAACCGTTACGCTACTCAGCCGGGATTGCGCCGGGCGATCATGTTGACCGCCCGCATACTTAGAACGATTTCACTCTTCTGGTTCAAAACCTCGATGAACGAGGTCACCACGCCCCGGTCGGGCTTGGACTTGGAGGCGACGGCGTCCTGAATGGTGACCCGCACCGACAGGGTGTCGCCGGGCCGCACCGGGCGCACCCAGCGCAGTTCGTCCACCCCGGGCGAGGCCAGGCTGGCGCATTTGGTCAGGTAATGGTCGGCGTAAAGCCGCATCATCAGGCCGCAGGTCTGCCAGCCGCTGGCGATCAGTCCGCCGAAGACGGTGTCCCTGGCGGCCACCGGGTCGGTGTGGAAGTCCTGGGGGTCGTAGCGCCTGGCAAAGGCGATGACCTCGTCCTCGTCGACCGTGATGGAGCCGAATTCGTGCACGGCGCCGGGCACGTAATCCTCGAACCAGCGGTCGGTGATGGGGGAGGCGAAGGTCATCGTGGTGTCTCAGCCCTTGCGCTTGGCCTGGTTCTTGGCGCGCAGCAGGGCGCGCTCGTCCTTCAGCTGCTCGGCGATCAGGAAGGCCAGTTCCAGCGACTGGGTGGCGTTGAGGCGGGGGTCGCAGGCGGTCTGGTAGCGGTCGCCCAGATCCTCCTCGGCCACGCCGGTCATGCCGCCCAGGCATTCGGTGACGTCCTGGCCGGTCATCTCGAAATGCACGCCGCCGGCATGGCTGCCCTCGGCCTTGTGCACGGCGAAGAAGGCGCGCACTTCGGCCAGGATGGCGTCGAACGGACGGGTCTTGTAGCCGCCCGCCGCCTTGATGGTGTTGGCGTGCATGGGATCGCACGACCACACCACCTTGCGGCCTTCGCGCTCGACCGCGCGGATCAGGCCGGGCAGGACCTGTTCCACCTTCTCGGCGCCCATGCGGGTGATCACGGTGATGCGGCCCGATTCGTTCTCGGGATTGAGGCGGTCGATCAGGCGCAGCAGGTCGTCGGCGCTCATGCCGGGGCCGGCCTTGAAGCCCAGCGGGTTCTGGACGCCCCTGAGGAATTCCACGTGGCCGGCGTCCAGCTGGCGGGTGCGCTCGCCGATCCACAGCATGTGGGCGGAACAGTCGTACCAGTCGCCGGTGGTGGAATCGATGCGGGTCAGCGCCTGCTCGTAGGGCATCAGCAGGGCTTCGTGGCTGGTGAAGAAATCGGTTTCGCGCAGTTGGGGCGTGGTCTCGCTGGTCATGCCGCAGGCCTCCATGAAGGCCAGGGTCTCGTCCAGGCGGTCGCACAGGTCCTGGTAGCGGGCGGCCTGCAGCGTGCCGGCGACGCAGCCCAGCGTCCACTGGTGCACCTTGTGCAGGTCGGCATAGCCGCCCTGGGCGAAGGCGCGCAGCAGGTTCAGGGTGGCGGCCGACTGGTTGTAGGCGCGGATCATGCGCTCGGGGTCGGGGACGCGGGCTTCGGCGGTGAACTCGCTGCCGTTGACGTTGTCGCCGCGATAGCTGGGCAGGGTCACGCCGTCGATGGTCTCGGTATCGGCCGAGCGGGGCTTGGCGAACTGGCCGGCCATGCGGCCCACCTTGACCACCGGCATGGCGGCGCCATAGGTCAGCACCACCGCCATCTGCAGCAGAACCCGGAAGGTGTCGCGGATGTTGTTGGCGTGGAATTCGGCGAAGCTTTCGGCGCAATCGCCGCCCTGCAGCAGGAAGGCCTTGCCGTCGGCCACGTCGGCCAGCGACGCCTTCAGGCGCCGCGCCTCGCCCGCGAAGACCAGCGGCGGAAAGTTGCGCAAGCGCTCCTCGACCTCGGCCAGCTTGTCGGCGTCGGGATAGGTGGGGACCTGGTGGATCGGCTTCGCGCGCCAGCTTTCCGGCGACCAATTCTCGGACATGGGACTTCAATCTCCTGGCGTTCCGCGCCTTGCGAAACTGAAAAAGCCGTTCTCTATACGACGCTAGCGGCTATATTTCCAGCCCGGACGACGGGATACGGCCATGAAAAATCCGAGGATCGAAATGAGCGGCGCCGCCACCCACTGGCAGAATGTCTGGACCACCAAGCAGCCGGAAGAGGTCTCCTGGCACCAGGATGACCCGGCCCCCTCCCTGGCCATGATCCGGGCGGCCGGCTTGCGCAAGGACGCGGCCATCATCGATGTGGGCGGCGGCGCCTCGGTGCTGGTGGACCGTCTGCTGGACTTGGGCTACGTGCACGTGGCGGTGCTCGACATCGCCGAGGCGGCGTTGCGGATCGCGGCGGAGCGCCTGGGGCCCATGGGCGACGACGTCACCTGGATCGAATCCGGCGTGCTGGACTGGCGGCCGGTGCCCGGCCTGTTCGACCTGTGGCATGACCGCGCGGTGCTGCATTTCCTCGACCAGCCGGCCGATCAGGCCCGCTATGTGGAGGTGATGAAGCGGGCGCTGGGCCCCGAGGCTACGGTGATCCTCGCCACCTTTGCCCCCGACGGGCCGCAAATGTGTTCGGGCCTGCCGGTGTGCCGCCACGATTGCGCCAGCCTGTCGGCGCTGCTGGGGCCGGACTTCCGGCTGGTGGAGGAGATGCGCCAGGACCACCTGACGCCGGGCGGCAAGGTGCAGAAATTCCAGTGGTGCCGGTTCGTCAGGGTTTCGTAAGGCGGCCGGACTTCTCGTCCCGCGCGACATGCCCTATGGTAGGGCGACGGTGGGCGTTCCGGGGGCCAGGCAATGCGGGGGAAGGGCGGAGGGCAGGGGCTTTCCCAGAGGGTCTGGCAGACCGGCCTGCTGTTCGTCGCCTTCGTGCTGTCCTTCGCCGTCTACGTCTATTGGGAAAAGCAGATCGACCGCGCCAACGAGCAGCGTCAGCTGTCCTTTCGCCTGGCCGACCAGCTGCGCCAGTCCTCCGACGATCTGACCCGGATGGTGCGGAGCTATGTCGCCACCGGCGACGAGGCGTTCAAGCACTCGTTCCAGGATATTCTCGACATCCGCGACGGACTGAAGCGGCGGCCGGAAAACTACGACAATTTCTACTGGCACCTGGAGCCGGGCCTGCCCGGCTTCACCCGTCCCGAGGAGGGGAAGGGGGTTGCGCTTCTGGACCTCATGCGCCGGGCAGGCTTCACCGACGAGGAGTTCCAGCGCCTGAGCGCCGCCAAGTCCCGCTCCGACGCCCTGACCGCACGGGAATTCGAGGCCATGCGGCTGGTGGAAGCCGAGCCGGAGGCCCGCCTGCGGGCCGTGCGGATGCTCCATGACCAGGACTATCACCGGGCCAAGGACGCGATCATGGCTCCCATCCGGGAGTTCAATGATCTGGTGGAGCGGCGGACGCTGGCCGCGGTTCAGCGCGCCGAGACCATCGCCTTCGTCCTGCGTCTGGTGTTCATGGCCTTCACCGTGGCGGTGGGGGCCCTGCTGTGGCTCACCTACGCCGAGGCCCGCGCCATCCTGGGCGGTTCGGTGCCCGAGGTCCATGAGAGGATCACCCGGATCGGCCAGGGCGATTTCACGGTCCCGGACGGCCGCGCCCCTGGCGATGGCGGCAGCGTGCTGGCCGGGCTGGACCGCATGGCGGTGAAGCTCGGCGCCCTGGAGGCCGAACGCGCCCGAACCACGGCGGAACTGGAGGACAAGAACAAGGCGCTGGAGCGATCGAACGCCGATCTGGAGCAGTTCGCCTATGTGGCGTCCCACGACCTGCAGACGCCCTTGCGCAACATCGTCAGCTATACCCAGCTGATGGAGCGCCGCTACAAGGGGCGGCTGGATGCCGACGCCGACGATTTCATCGCCTTCATCGTCGCCAACACCAAGAAGATGAACCAGCTGATTCTCGATCTGCTGGATTACTCGCGGGCGTCGCGCCAGACCGTCGTCCTGGAGCGCTGTTCGGCCGCCGAGGCCATGGCCCAGGCGCTGGACAACCTGCGCCAGGACATGGACATGGCCGATGTCGAGGTCCGAGTCGGCTCTCTGCCCGAGGTGATCACGCTGCAATCCCACCTCGTCAGCCTGTTCCAGAACCTGGTGGGCAACGGCATCAAGTACCGTTCCACCGAACGCGCGCCACGGATCTCGGTCGCCGCCGAGCCCATGGCCGACGGCTTCTGGCACTTTGCCGTCGCCGATAACGGCATCGGCATCGAGTCCCAATACCACGACAAGGTGTTCGAGCTGTTTCAGCGCCTCGATCCCACGGCCGTGACCGAGGGAACCGGGATCGGATTGACGCTGTGCCGGCGCATCGTCGAGCGGTCCGGCGGCAAGATCTGGCTGGACTCGGAGCCGGGGCGCGGCACCACCATCCATTTCACCCTGCAGGGCGCCTGACTACATGGGGGCGCCGCCCTCGGCGCGCGCCTGCGCCTTGGCCAGTTCGGCGCCCAGCGCCTCGTCCCGCTCTCCCTCCCAGCGATCCAGGGTGACCAGATCGGCCAGGGGCAGCCGTTTGCGCCAGCCTTTGGACTCCAGCTCGGGCTGGGCGAAGAAGTGGCTGACGCGCCCCAGGCAGAGATAGGCCACCGGCACCACGCGCTCAGGCAGGCCCAGGATGTCCTTCAGCGCCGGTTCCGAGATGATGGAGACCCAGCCCAGGCCCAACCCCTCGGCGCGGGCCGCCAGCCACAGGTTCTCCACGGCGCAGACGGTGGAGTAGAGGTCCATGGTGGGAATGTGGGTGCGGCCCAGCACCACCGGGCCCACCCGGTCGCGGTCGCAGGTGACGCAGATGTTGATGGGCGATTCCAGGATGCCTTCCAGCTTGAGCGAGCGGTAGGTGGCCCGCGCCTCGCCCTCGAACATCTCGGCCGCTTCGTCGTTGGCCTTGGCGAAGGCTTGCCGGATGCGGCCCCTGACCTCGGGCGAGCGCACCAGGATGAAGCTCCAGGGCTGCATGAAGCCCACCGAGGGCGCGTAATGGGCGGCGGTCAGTACCCGGGCCAGCACCTCGTCGGGGATGGGATCGGGCAGGAACTGGCCGCGCACGTCGCGCCGCGACAGCAGGACCCGGTAGAGACCCTGGCGGTCGGCTTCGGTCAGTGTGTCGTCGCCCTGGATGGCGGCGGCCCGATCTGTCATTCTGCGCTTCCTTTTTTCGCCCCCGTCGGGGGTCACTGTAGCGTCACTATCCTTCCATGACCAAGGATTGCGATCTCTGGGTATTCGGCTACGGCTCGCTGATGTGGCGGCCGGGCTTCGAATCGGATGAAACCTGCCGGGCCCGCCTCGATGGCTGGCACCGGGATTTCTGCGTCTATTCCCGCCATTGGCGCGGCACGCCGGAACGGCCCGGTCTGGTGCTGGGCCTGGACGAGGGCGGCTCGTGCCGGGGCCTGGCCTTCCGGGTGGACAGAGCGCGGGCGGCGGATGTGATCGATTACCTCAACGAACGCGAACTGGTCGGATACGCCTATGTGGCACGCTATCTGCCGGTCCTCTGTGACGATGGTCGCGTGGTCGAGGCCTATACCTTCGTCGCCGATACCGCCCATCATCATTATGCCGGGCAATTGCCGCTGGAACAGGCGGCGGCCATCATCATGGACGCCGAGGGCCAGGGTGGGCTGAACCGCGACTATCTGATCAACACCATCCGTCAGTTGGAAAGCGACGGCTTCGCCGAGGCCGAGCTCCACGCCTTGCTGGTCGAGGTGGAACGCCAGACCGGCATCATCGAAGCCGGCGCGGGTATTTGATACGGAAGCCGAATGATTCATTCGGTTTCAAAAGCCCTCGCCGGGCGGGCGCATCCGCGCCCGCAATGGGCGCAGGATGCCAAGTCCGAATTGATCATTCGGACTTGGTATGAGGCGGATCAGCGGCAGTAGCGCCGGTCTTCCGACTGCACCATGTCGCCCAGGTCGAGATTGATGCGGAAGGCGCGGCAGGGCCGGTCGTCGCGGGGAAGCTGGCGCACGCTGCCGCCCAGATTGCCGTGACGCCATTGCACCGGCCGGTCGGGATTGTCCCAGGCCACCTCGATGGCGTTTTTCACCGCCCATTCGGCCCTGACCGGGATGAAGTCGGGAAAGGAGAAGGCGGCCCGCCGGTCCTGAACGTTTCTTTCCTGGCCCCTGGGCAGGCTGGGGCCCGATCCGACCCGGTCGGAGATCAGGGCGAGAACCACGGTGGCGGCCAGGGCGGCGGCAATGGCCGCGCCGCCGCGCCGCACCAGGCGGTTCCGCCTTTGGCCGACCGGCTGTGCCAGGGCCGAAAGGGCCGCCACCAGTTCGCGGCGCAGGTCGTCGGCCATTTCCGGCGCGGCGGGGCTGTCCCCCATGGCCCGTCCCACCCACTCGCCCAGGCGGCCGAGATCGGCGTTGATCAGCACCCGGCGCTCGGCCGAGGCCAGGTCGATGCCCGGCGTGTGGGCGGGCGGCGTGTCGGGCAGGACGTGCAGCAACCCGCGCCCGAACTGGCCGGGCTGGCGACGATGGCCCGACGGCAGCATGGTCAGCAGGCGGCGTTCGAGAATTTCGGCGGCGCGGGCCAGGGCGTCGGCACGGAATTCACCGATGAAATAGCCGTCGCCGCCGCGATGGGTCCAGGCCACGCCCTCTCCCGGCGGGGCCAGGACGTCCAGAATCCCCGCCGTGACGGCCATGTGAACAAGCCCCTGGGGACCAAGCACCACGAGATCGGGGCACGGCTGGCCGGCGTGGGAGGCGCAGGTGAACACCGTGTGATCGTCCGGCAGCTGGTCGCGCAACGCCGTCCAGACCCGCTGCCAGGCGTCCTGGCGGCGTCCGCTGAATGGGGCATCGACTCCTGGAACCATGATGGCCATGGCGGCACGCGTCTCCACTGGTGCGGGCGGAGAATGCATAAACAATCATCGGAGGAAAAGATGTTATTTTGCAACCCCTGAAGGGCGGCTCCATGGTTACGCCATGGGACGTTCAAGCTGCAGGATGAAGCGGCAAAGCGCGTCATGGGCTTTCTCGCCCCATATGGCCTTGATTTCCGCGGGGTCGGCGTGGGCGCGGGCCCCCAGATCGGCGAACAGGGCGCGCATCAGGGCGGCGAAGGCGCTCTCGCCCAGCCGCCAGTGCTCGTCGCGGGCACCGGCCTTGGCCGGGCCGAGGCGGGTGTTGACCAGATCCATGAACCAGGCGCGGCGCTTCTTGAAATCGGCGAAGGATTGGGCCACCACCATCAGCACGTCGTCGATCAGCCGGATCGCGTCGGGATCGGCATGGACGGCCCGCCAGTCGTGCTGTCCCGTGGCGGTGGCGTGGCGTTCCACCAGCGCCGCCGAGCGGCGGCGGCATTCCTCGAACAGGGTGGGGCCGATGATCTTGTCCATGGCCATGTGAAAGCCGGGGATCATCCGGCGCGACAGGATGCCTTCGCCGCCCTCGTCGCCGCTTCGGGGCGGGAACAGATGGGCGAAGCGGCGCATCAGGATGCGTTCGAACGGCTGGTCGCGCTCGCCTTCCCAGCGCAGGGCCTCGCGCTCGCGGGTGCAGTCGTCCCAGGCCCGCTGGTAGAAGGCCTTGAACCGGGATTGCTCGGACTCGATGAAATGCTGGGCCACGGCGCGGATCTGGAGCGCGGTCAGGCTGCCGCCCGCCTTGGCCGCCTCCACCTCGAGCCGCGTGGCGAAGTGGCCGATCATGGTCGAGCCCACACTCCGGCAGCATTGCGGGCCGGCGGCGGCGGGCGGGGGCGGGGGCGTCGGCGGCGTGCGGGTGACCATGGATGAACCATAGCGCGGCGGCCTCCGACAGTGAACCCGCTCTCGCACTTCGGCCGCCAAGGTGGTCAAATGGCGGCTCGATGTCGGGAGCGCCGTGCCATGTTCGAGATGCTCAAATCCATGACCAGCGTGACCAACGTCTTCGAGGCCGACTATTACCGGACGGCGCCGCCCGACTGGCTGGCGGTGTCCACCGACGTCCAGGGGTCGACCGAGGCGGTGGAGAAGGGGCGGCAGAAGACGGTGAACTTCGTCGGTGCCTCGGCCATCGCGGCGCTGCGCAATCTCTGCGCCCCCGCCGACCTGCCGTTCCAGTTCGGCGGCGACGGCGCCATGGCCCTGGTGCCGCCCAATCATGCCGGCAAGGCCTTGGTTGAGCTGGCCCGCGCCCGCGGCTTCGCGATGCGCGAATTCGGCCTGTCGCTCCGGGTGGGGGCGGCGCCGGTGGCGGCCATCACCCGGGCGGGCGGCACGGTGCTGGTGGGGCGCTACGAGCCCTCGCCCGGCAATCCCTTCGGCATGTTCGCCGGCGGCGGCATGGACATGCTGGAACTGGCGGTCAAGGAGCGCGGCGACCCCGATCTCGCCCGTCTGTGCCGGGTTCCCGATGAGCTGGACGACGGCGAGCCCCCGGACCTCACCGGCCTGTCCTGCCGCTGGGAGCCCCTGGTCTCGCAGCGCGGCGCGGTGATCGCCCTGCTGGTGGTGGGCGACAAGGACCATTGCCGCCTGTACCGCGATCTGTGCCGTCTGTCCGACAGCGTCGAGAGCGGTCTGCGGGTCGCCTCGCCGGAAAACCTCAATCCCGGCTGGCCGGGCGAGGGAACCATGATCGAGGCCCGCCTGGGCCGAGGCCGGGGCGGCGTGTGGCGCCGCTGGCTGGAGGTGGCGGGCCAGACCTTGCTGGTCAAGCTGATGTATGTGTTCGGCGTTTCGCTGGGCGGTTTCGACCCGGTGCGCTACCGCGAGGAGGCCGCCACCAACACCGCCTTCGTCAAGCATGACGACACCCTGGCGGTGGTGTTCGACTGCCCGTCGGACAGGGTCGCGGATCTGCGGTCCTATCTGGAGGAGCGCGAGGCGGCGGGGGACCTGCGCTTCGGCTTCCATGTTTCCGATCGGGCGCTGATGACCTGCCTGGTGGGCAACGCCGCCGAGGGGCGCCACGTCCACTTCATGGACGGCGGCGACGGCGGCTACACCGTGGCGGCGAAACGGTTGAAGGCGGCGGCAGCGGTGCGTTGACAGGGCCGAATCCGCTCCCTAGTGTGCCTAGATATTGTTCACCTGGGCCGCATCGCCTCATGTCCGATACCTTGTCCATTGCCCTTGCCCAGATCAATCCCGTGGTCGGCGACATCGCCGGCAATCTGGACCTGATCCGCGCCGCCCGCGCCAAGGGCGCCGAACTGGGGGCCGATCTGGTCGTGTTCGGCGAGTTGACCATCTGCGGCTATCCGCCCGAGGATCTGGTGCTGAAGGGCGCCTTTCTCGATGCCTGCGAGGCGGCGGTGAACGCGCTGGCCGCCGAGACCGCCACCGGCCCGGCCGTGCTGATCGGCGCGCCCTGGCGGGTCAAGGACAAGCTTCATAACGCCGCCCTGCTGCTCGACCACGGGCGCATCGCCGCCACCCGGCTGAAGCACCACCTGCCCAATTACGGGGTGTTCGACGAGATCCGGGTGTTCCAGCCCGGCCCGGCTCCCGGCCCGGTATCGTTCCGGGGCGTGCGCCTGGGCATCATGATCTGCGAGGACATGTGGTATCAGGACGTGGCGGAAACCCTGGGCGAGAGCGGCGCCGAAATCCTGGTGGTGCCCAACGGCTCGCCCTTCGAGATGGACAAGCCCACCAAACGCCTGGATCACGCGCGCGGACGGGTGGAGGAAACCGGCCTGCCCCTGGTCTACGTCAATCAGGTGGGCGGCCAGGACGAACTGGTGTTCGACGGCGCCTCCTTCGTCTTGAACGGCGACGGCAAGGCCGCCGCCTCCCTGGCCCCCTGGCAGAGCGAGGTGGCGCTCACCAATTGGACGCGCGAGCCCAGCGGCTGGCGCTGCGAAGGCCCCAAGGCCCCGCCCGCCTCGCGCCTGGAGGGCGTCTATCAGGCGCTGGTCACCGGCCTGCGCGATTACGTGGGCAAGAATCGCTTTCCCGGCGTGGTGCTGGGCCTGTCGGGCGGCATCGACAGCGCCATCTGCGCGGCCATCGCCGCCGACGCGCTGGGCCCCGACAAGGTGTGGTGCGTGATGATGCCCTCGCCCTATACCTCGGCCGAAAGCCTGGAGGATGCCGCCGAATGCGCCCGTCTGCTGGGCGTGCGCCTGGATACCGTCACTATCGGCCCGGCCATGGCCGCCTTCGACCAGATGCTGGCGCCGCTGTTCGTGGGCAAGGGCTCCGACATCACGGAAGAGAACCTGCAGTCGCGCTCGCGCGGCCTCACCCTGATGGGCATTTCCAACAAGTTCGGCCCCATGGTGCTGTCCACCGGCAACAAGAGCGAGATGTCTTGCGGCTACGCCACCCTTTACGGCGACATGTGCGGCGGCTACGCGGTGTTGAAGGACGTCTACAAGACCACGGTGTTCGCGCTGTCGTCCTGGCGCAACCTTCACCGCCCGCCGGGCTGCCTGGGACCGCAAGGCCGCGTCATGCCCGACCGGGTGATCACCAAGCCGCCCTCGGCCGAGCTCAAGCCCGACCAGAAGGACCAGGACACCCTGCCGCCCTATGACGAGCTGGATGCCATGCTGGAAGCCATGATCGAGGAGGAGAAGAGCGTCGCCGAGATCACCGCCGCCGGCTTCGACGAGGCGGTGGTCAAGCGGGTCTGGCGCATGCTCGACCGCGCCGAGTACAAGCGCCGCCAGGCGCCCCCCGGCGTCAAGATCTCGTCGCGCTCGTTCGGTCGTGACCGCCGCTATCCCATCACCAACGCCTTCACGTCGCTGATATGAGTTTCCTTCCTGTCATCCCGAGCGCAGTCGAGGGATCTCCGTCTGTCGTTTTGGTGCCGGCTCTGAAAAGCCTGACCAGGATGAGATCCCTCCTCCCGATGGTCGTCGGGATGACAGCCGAGAGAGTGGCCCGATGACTGTGATCGTCCGTTTCGCGCCCAGCCCCACGGGGTTGCTGCATGTGGGCAATGCCCGCGTCGCCCTGCTCAACCTGCTGTGCGCGCGCGCCGGCGGCGGCCGGTTCATCCTGCGGCTCGACGATACCGATCTGGAGCGCTCCAGGCCCGAATTCGCCGAGGCCATTCAGGACGATCTCAAGTGGCTGGGCCTGGACTGGGACCTTTTGGCCCGCCAGTCGGCAAGGCTGGGCGCTTACGCCGCCGCCGCCGAGCGGCTCAAGGCCGCCGGGCGGCTTTACGCCTGCTACGAGACGCCGGACGAGCTGGAATTGCGGCGCAAGGTGCAACTGGGCCGCGGCCTGCCCCCCGTCTACGACCGCGCCGCGCTGAAACTCACCCCCGACGAGGTCGCCCGCTTCGAGGCGGAAGGGCGCAAGCCCCACTGGCGCTTCAAGCTGGAGCACGAGGAGGTGCGCTGGGACGATTGCGTGCGCGGCCCCAGCCATTACCACGGCGCCAATTTGTCCGACCCGGTGCTGATCCGGGGCGACGGTTCCTTCCTCTACACCCTGCCCAGCGTGGTGGACGACATCGAGTTCGGCATCACCCACGTGATCCGGGGCGAGGACCACGTCACCAACACCGCGCCGCAGATCCAGCTGTTCCAGGCCCTGGGGGCAAAGCCGCCCGCCTTCGCCCATCTGCCGCTGCTGACGGGAGCGAGCGGCGAGGGGCTGTCCAAGCGGCTGGGGTCGGGTTCGCTCAAGGATCTGCGCGCCACCGGCATCCATCCCATGGCGCTCAATTCCCTGCTGGCCAAGCTGGGCACCTCGGATGCCATCGAGATCCGCCATTCCCTGGCCGATCTGGCCGCCGAGTTCGCCTGGAACAAGTTCGGACGCGGTACGCCCAAATTCGATTCCGCCGAGCTGGAGCGCCTGGACGCGCGCCTGATGCACACCGCATCCTTCGCCGAGGTGCGGGACAAGCTGGGAATCGATGGCGCCGACGAGGAATTCTGGCTGGCGGTGCGGCCCAACCTCAACCATCTGGCCGACGCGGCCGAGTGGTGGGCCATCTGCCGCCAGGCCCTGGCCCCGGTGATCGAGGATGCGGATTTCACCAACGCCGCCGCCGGATTGCTGCCGCCCGAGCCCTGGGACCAGTCCACCTGGGGCGCCTGGACGGAAAGCGTGAAGCAGGCCACGGGCCGCAAGGGCAAGGCCCTGTTCCACCCCTTGCGTCTGGCGCTCACCGGGCGCGAGAATGGGCCGGAGCTGAAGACCCTGTTGCCGCTGATCGGGCGCGGGCGCGCCGTTTCCCGCCTGTCGGGGCAGGCGGCTTGATGTTCGTCACGGGCTTGGGCCGTGTTTCACGGCAATATCCATATTCGCCATAGGAGTTTTGTCGGTGCCGCTGGTTCTCTACAACACCCTGACCCGCACCAAGGACGTGTTCGAACCCCTGGTTCCCGGCCATGTGGGCATGTATGTGTGCGGCCCCACCGTCTATGACCGCGCCCATATCGGCAACGCCCGGCCGGTGATCGTCTTCGACGTGCTGTACCGGCTGCTGAAGCAGATGTATCCGTCGGTGCGCTACGTGCGCAACATCACCGACGTGGACGACAAGATCAATGCCAAGGCCAAGGAAACCGGCGAGCCCATCTCGGCCATCACCGAGCGCACCACCGCCATGTTCCACGAGGACATCGGCGCGCTGAACTGCCTGTTGCCAGATGTGGAGCCGCGCGCCACCGCCCATATCGGCCAGATGATCGCCATGATCGAGCGCCTGATGGAAAAGGGCTACGCCTATGCCGCCGAGGGCCACGTGCTGTTCTCGGTGGGCGCCATGGCCGATTACGGCATGCTGTCGCGCCGCTCCGCCGACGAGATGATCGCCGGGGCCCGCGTCGAGGTGGCGCCCTACAAGAAGGACGCCGGCGACTTCGTGCTGTGGAAGCCGTCGTCGGACGACCTGCCGGGCTGGGACTCACCCTGGGGCCGTGGGCGTCCCGGCTGGCACATCGAGTGCTCGGCCATGAGCCTGCAGCATCTGGGCGAGACCTTCGACATCCACGGTGGCGGCCAGGACCTGGTCTTCCCCCACCACGAGAACGAGATCGCGCAGAGCACCTGCGCCAACGGCAAGCCCTTCGCCCGCTTCTGGCTGCACAACGGCTGGCTGATGGTGGAAGGCGAGAAGATGTCCAAGTCGCTGGGCAACTTCTTCACCGTGCGCGACCTGCTGGACCAGGCACCGGGGGAAGCCATCCGCCTGGCCATGCTGACCACCCACTACCACCAGCCCTTCGACTGGACGGCGGAGGGATTGAAGCAGGCCAAGGCCACCCTCGACCGCCTGTACACCGCGCTCAGGGGCGCCGCCGACGTGGATGCCAACGGTTATGAGCAGGACGCGCCGCTGGAAGTGCTGGCGGCGCTGAAAGACGACCTCAATACGCCCCTGGCCATCGCCCACCTGCATGAACTGGCCGGCGCGCTGAACAAGGCCACCGGGCTGGAAGACAGGGCCCGCAAGAAGGGGGCGCTGCTGGCCTCGGGCCACATGCTCGGCCTGCTCTACCAGGACCCCGAGGCGTGGTTCAAAGGATCGGGCGCGGCCGGCGGCCCCTCCGATTCCGAGATCGAGGCGGCCATCATCGCCCGCACCGAGGCCCGCAAGGCGAAGAACTTCGCCGAGGCCGACCGCATCCGCCAGGATCTGGCCGCCAAGGGCGTGGTGCTCGAGGACGGCGCCGGCACCACCACCTGGAAGCGGGCCTGATCCCATGAGCAGAGTGCCGCTCACCGGCTGGAAGTTGGGGTATCACGCCCTGACCTTCGTACTGGTGGTGGGCCTGCTGATGGCGCCGGCGCTGTGGAACGGCTATCCGCTGATCTATTTCGACAGCGAGGATTACGTCGAGATGGCGTTCTCGCTGCAGCCGATCATCTGGCGGATCATGACCTACGGCGTGTTCTGCACCATCGCCAAGGCGTTCGGCACGCTGTGGGCTGTGCCGCTCGCCCACGCCATCCTCACCACCTGGGTGCTGCACGAAGCGGTGATGGGCTTCATCGGCCGCTGGCGCCACATGGTGTTCTTAGGGGTCGGGCTGGCGCTCGCGCTGTTCACCGGCCTGCCCTGGGTGTCGTCCCAGGTGCTGGCCGACGTCTTCGCCGGGGTGGCCATCCTGGGCGTCGCCACGCTGGCCTTCGGCGAGGGGCTGCAGACCTGGCGGCGCTTCTGCCTGATGGTGATCACCGCCATTTCCATCTGCGTCCACATGAGCCACGTGGCGGTGGCCGCCGGGCTACTGCTGGTGCTGGTCGTGGTCTGGCTGGGTTCGCGCTTCATGCTGCGCATGCCGCGCCCGCGCATGTTCTGCCCCGTGGCGGCCATCGTCGGCGGCATCCTGCTGGTGCCGCTGACCCACCAGCTTCTCATGGGCCGGTTCGTCTTCTCGGAATCGGGCCAGGTGCTGCAGCTGGCCCTGTTCATCCAGAACGGCATGGCCAAGAGGTATCTGGACGAGGTCTGCCCCCAGGGGGCCGATCTGGAGATGTGCGAGCACAAGGACGAGCTGCCGCGTACCGCCGACGAGTTCCTGTGGGGGCCGTCGCCGTTCAACGAGATGGGCGGCTGGACCGCCATGCACGACGAGGCCAGCCAGATCGTCTCGGGCGCCATCCGGACCTTTCCCGCCGAGGTTCTCCAGGCGGCATGGGCCAATACCTGGGAACAGCTGAACTCCATCGAAAGCGGCGAGGATCTGGTGCCCATGACGTGGCACTTCGTGCGGACCCAGTTGCGGCGCTATCCCGACGAGTTCAAGCAGTTCCGCTTCGCCCGGCAGCAGCGGCGTCCCCCCATCGACTTCTTCGCCATGAATTCCTTCCAGATTCCCATCAACTGGGGGGCGGAGCTGCTCACTCCGATCCTGCTGGCGGTGGCCTGGAAGCGGCGCGACCGCACCACCACCGGGCTGGCGATCATCGTGGTGGCGGCCATCATCGGCAACGCCATCGTCTGCGGCGCGCTGTCCAATCCCCATGACCGCTACCAGAACCGGGTGGTGTGGCTGGCCCTGTTCACGGCCATCATCGGCGCGGTCCGCCTGGACCAGCGCTTCGCCGGCCAGCGCCGGATCGCCATCCGCATGGAGAACGAGGCGCTGGCGGTCGAGGCGGCCCGGGGCAAGAATGTGTCATCCTGAGCGGAGCGAAGGATCTTTCAGCCCGAAACGTCTGTCCTCTGGCCTGAAAGACCCTTCGGCTTCACCTCAGGGTGACAATCAGGCCAGCTCCAGCACCATCTCGACCACGTCGGGATCTTCCGCCGCCTGTTTCAGGAACCCGGCCTTGGCGGCCAGGCGGATCATGGCGTCGTTCTCGATCATGATCTGGGCATAGATGGCCTTGGTGCCCCGGCCACGCTGATAGCGGACGATCTTGTCCATCAGCATGGAGCCCAGGCCGGTGCCCTTCATGTCCGAGCGCACCAGCACCGCCAGCTCGGCGCGGCGGTTGTCGGGATCGGTGACGGTGCGCACCACGCCCAGGGTCTCGGGGATGCCGTCCTTGTTGGTGCGGGTGGCGATGAAGGCCATCTCGCGCTCGTAATCGATCTGGGTGAGTCGCGCCATCTGGTGATGGTGGATCTGGCGCACCTGGCCGAAGAAGCGCAGGCGCAGGTCCTGGGGCGTCATGCGGCCCATCATCTCGGAATGGGCGACGGTGTCCTCGGGCCGGATGGGGCGAAGCGTGACGGACGACCCGTCGTGCAGGCGGGCCGTCTCCTCCAGCTCGGCCGGATAGGGCAGGATGGAGAAGTGCCGAAGGTCGGTGTCCTCCCAGGGGGCCACCCGGATGCGGGCGTCCACCGCCAGGGCGCCGTTCTCGTCGGCGAACAGCGGGTTGATGTCGCAGGCGACGATCTCGGGATTGTCGGCCAGCATGCGCGACACCCGCACCAGCACCTCGGCCACCGCGTCGAGATCGACGGCGGGGCGGCGCCCGTGGGCCTGGAGCAGCCGCGACACCCTGGTCCGGCCGATCATGCCGCGGGCGAGCGGCAGGTTGACGGGGGGCAGGCCGACGGTGTGGTCGCGGACCACCTCCACCGCCCGGCCGCCCTCGCCGAACACCAGGACGGGGCCGAACAGCGGGTCGCAGGCCACGCCGACGATCAGCTGGCGGGCGTTGGGGCGAAACGCCATGCGCTGGATGGTGAAGCCGTCGACGCGGATTTCGGGGCGGGTTTCCGCCACGCGGCGCATGATGCCCTCGGCCGCCGAGCGCACGGCCGCCGCGTCTTCCAGGTTCAATGCCACGCCGCCCACGTCCCACTTGCGGGCCACGTCGGGGGACGCGATGGTCAGCGCCACGGGATAGCCCACCTGATCGGCGGCTTCGACCGCGCCGTCGATGGTGGCGGCCAGGCGGGTGTCCTGGGTGGCGATGCCGTAGGCCGACAGCAGGGCCTTGGCGTCGGGCTCGGTGAGGTTGCCGTCCGCGTCGGCCAGGCCGCGCGCCACGATCAGCCGCGCCGTGCCCTTGGCGGCGGCGAAGCCTTCGATCAGCGATGGCGGCGTTTCCAGCAGCATGTCCTGGTTGCGCTGGTAATTGACCAGATGGCGGAAGGCGCGCACCGCCCGGCCCGGGGTGTCGTAGGTGGGCAGCGCCGCCTCGCCGAACAGCTTGCGGGCGGGCGCCGCCGCCTCCTCGCCGACCCAGGAGGTCAGCACCGCGCCGCCATGGCGCTTCTGGGTGTCGATCACCGCCTGGGCGGCCTCCAGCCCGTCGGCCATGGCGTTGGGGGCGTGGATCACCAGGGTGGCGTCCACCTCCTCGGCCTCGATCAGCACCCGGGCCATGTCGGCGTAGCGTTTGCCGTTGGCGTCGACGCCCAGGTCCACCGGATTGCCCCCCTTCCAGTTGCGGGGCATCAGGGCGGTGAGCTTGCGCAGCGTTTCCTCGGACAGCTGGGCCATCTGGCCGCCGCCGGGGCCGCCCATCTCGGCCAGCGCCATCATGGCGGTGCCGCCGCCGTTGGACAGCACGGCCAGACGCTGGCCCTTCATGGGCTTGGCCCGCGCCAGGGTCTCCACCGCGCCGAACAGCTCGTCGATGTCGTGCACGCGCAGCGCGCCGGCCCGGCGGATGGCGGCGTCGAAGGAATCCTCGGGGCGGGCCAGGGATTCGGCCAGGAACGGCCCGATGGGGTGGTCGTCGGCCTCCGGCACGGCGCGGACCAGCAGCACCGGCTTGTTGCGGGCGGCGGCGCGGGCGGCGGGGATGAAGTTGCGCCGGGCGCCGATGGATTCGATGTAAAGCAGGATGGCCCGCGTCTGGTCGTCGTTGGCCAGATAATCCATGACGTCGGCGAAGTCGATGTCCAGGGCGTCGCCCAGGCTGATGAAGTGGGAGAAGCCGATGCCGCGCGGCCGGGCCCAGTCCAGCACGGCGGTGGACAGCGCGCCGGACTGCGACACGAAGGCCACCTTGCCCGGCAGGGCGGGCACATGGGAGAAGCTGGCGTCCAGGCGGATGCGCGGCACCAGCACCCCCAGCGCGCCGCCGCCCAGGATGCGCAACCCCCAGGGGCGCGCCGCTTGCAGCACCGCATCCTTGTCCACGTCGCCGGCGATGATGATGGCCGCCCGGGTTCCCCGCCGCCCCAGGTCGTCCAGCAGCTTGGGCACCGTCTCGCCCGGGGTGCACAGCACCGCCAGGTCGGGGGTCAGCGGCATGGAGGCCACGTCGCGGTAGGCCAGCACGCCGGCCACCGCCCGGTGGGAGGGGTGGACCGGCATGATCGGGCCCTTGAAGCCCGCCGCCAGCAGATTGCGCATCACCACGGCGCCCGCCGAGCGCGGACGGTCCGAGGCCCCGATCACCGCCACCGAGGTGGGCTCGAACAGGAAGGAAAGGTTGTGAATGCTCATAGCTGACGAGTTTCTGCCGCAGGCGCGAAAAAGCAAGGAAGAAGTGGGGCTTTTAGCCATCTTCCCGGCGGAGCGCGCTTGGTCTATGGTGCGCGGCGCGAAGGGGTTCGCCGTCGATTCGGGATTGTGTCCAGATGTTCAGAATGGCTGTCGCCGCCTTGGTCGTTTCGCTCGCCTGCGCCGCCCCCGTCCTGGCGGCCGACGAGGGGTCCGCACCCACGCCGCTGGTCCAGACGCTGCCGCCCGCCCCCCTGGCTCCGGCCGAGGAGACTCCCGGCTTCCAGGCGGTGCGCCCGCTGCCCGGCGCCGAGGCTCCGGCCCCCGTCGCGGCCCCCGCACCGGCCGCACCGCCGCCGCCCGTCGCCGTGACGGCGCCTCCGCCGCCTCCGCCCGCGCCGCCCGCCATTCCGGCCCAGGCCGAGAACGGCCCGCTTCCCCTGCTGCTCCAGGCGGGGATCGCGGCGCTGATGATCGCCGTCGGCGCCCTGGTGGCCGGGTTGGTGGGCATCATTACCGCCAATGCCGGCCGCCGCCGGGACGAGGCCGTCCGCCGCAAATCCGCCGCCGCCACCCTGGTCATCGAGCTGGAGGCCCGCATCCAGGCCTTCGAGGCGGTGCCGGTGCCGCCCAATGCCGAGGCCGGCGTGTCCTTCGTCTCCGCCGTCGTCGCCCTGGCCGATCTGGATTACGGCTGGCGGGCGGTTCAGGCCTCGCTTTATCTGTTGCCCGAACGCCTGGCAGGGCATCTGGCGGTGCATTACGCCGCCGTCCACCATGTGGCCAAGTTCATCAAGGGCCAGTCCCTGGCCGCCGGCCTGCGCATGCTGCAGGCCAACCGCATCGGCGGCCATCCCTGTCCCGACGCCGGCACCATGCGCGAAGCCCACGTGGAGCTGGCCGCCGCCTTCCGGGGCCTGGACAAGATCGTCATGGGTCTGAAGTCGGTGGGCTGACGGCCAATCCCATTGCCCGTGCGCATGTCGCGCACTATCTTAAGGCCATGCGACAGGTCCTGACCGATATCGAGGCTGGCAAGCTGACCGAGGAATTGCGGCGACGCGGCATTCCCGCGGGGCAGCGTCTGCGCGTGGTGGTCGAGAGCATCGAGGCGGACGAGCCGTCCATCACCGCCATGAATGCGGCGGGGGGCGCCTTCGACTGGCTGGCGGATGAGCCCGACCTTTACAGCGATGCCGATCTGGTCGAGCGTTTCCGGCCATGAGCGGAATCGCTTTCGGAGCTCTGGTGCTTACCGATTTTCCTTTTTACCGATCTGACGGCGACCAAACGCCGTCTGGCCCTGGTCATCTCCGCCGACAATGATCGGCGCACGGACGTGGTCGTGGCCTATATCACCTCCGCCGTTCGAGGTGATCCGGATGCCAAGGTGATGGAGCCGACCGGCGAAAACGGTCTCAAGGTGCCGTCCATGGTTCGCTTCGATAAGGTCGCGACCATCCACAAGGACATCATCGCCGGGCGATTGGGCGAGGCGGATGCGGCGTGGTTGGCCGAGGCACGCCGTATTTTCTTCGGAGTATTCGGATTCGGCAATCCGACGAACTGACCGCTTCCGGTTCGGCGGTTCAGGGATCGTCCGCCTTAAATAAGTAAATCAGTACCGAAATACATAAACCTGTCCCCGCCGGAAGACCTCGCTTCCGGCGGCCAATTGTCTCTGCCCGAACATTGCCCGAAGGAAAGTGATGCGATCCCGATTCAAGTATCGTCACTCTTGTTGTGCGATGCACCAGGATCGGGCTTTGGGCAAAGGGTGTGGAATAAGAATTTTGTGGTTATTTCAGGGATATTGCAGCCGTGCGGCAAGCTGTGACATCCCGCCATCTGATACAAAACTTTTGACACAATGGGCATAGGTGTAATATAACGGAGGAAATCAAAGGGGCGCCGCAACAGGTCCCCGCCATTCATCCGGGAGGGTTTTCTTATGAAGAGCACGCTGGTCGCCGGTCTGACCGCCACCCGCCGCTATGAGGTCGACAAGGGCCGCACCATCGGCTTCATGGGTGACGAGGCGCGGGTCTACAACACTCCGGCGCTGATCTACGACATGGAGGTCACCGCCCGCGACCTGCTGCTGGAGCATTCCGATGCCGGCGAGGATTCGGTCGGCACCCGGGTCGAGGTCGATCATCTGGCTCCCACCCTGCTGGGCCAGTGGGTCGAGATCACCGTGACCGTGGAAGAGGTCAAGGGTCCCGGCGTGACCTTCTCGTTCACCGCCAAGGACTCGCTCGACAATATCGGCAAGGGCGTGCACAAGCGGTTCGTGGTCGGCGTCGAGCAGACCAAGGCCCGTCTGCTGGCCAAGGCCGAAAAGGCGAAGAGCGCATCATGAGCGCCGCCCCGCCCCGTCTTGGGGAACAGGGGGGTGGGGGAAGCAAGGTCGAGAAGGTCCAGACGTACTGCTACCAGTGTGTGGCGGGTCCCGACCTGATGACCGTGAAGGTGGTTGACGGCGTCGCCACCGAGATCGAGCCCAATTTCAAGGCGGCCGATACCCACCCGGCCGAGGGCAAGGTTTGCGTCAAGGCGTTCGGACTGATTCAGAAGTCCTATACGCCGCACCGCATCCTCACTCCCATGAAGCGGACCAACCCCAAGAAGGGGAAGGACCAGGATCCCGGCTTCGTGCCCATCTCGTGGGACGAGGCGATGAGCACCATCGCCGAGAAGCTGAACGCCATCCGCGCCGAAGGCCTGCTGGACGAACACGGCTATCCCAAGGTGGCGGCTTCGTTCGGCGGCGCCGGCACGCCCACCCAGTACATGGGCTCGCTCACCGCCTTCCTGGCCGCCTGGGGTCCCATCGATTTCGGCTTCGGCTCGGGCCAGGGCGTCAAGTGCTATCACTCCGAGCACCTGTACGGTGAATTCTGGCATCGCGGCTATGTGATCACGCCGGACACGCCGCGCGTCAATTACATCATCAATTGCGGCGCCAACCACGAGGCGTCGGGCGGCGTCTGCGGCGTCTACCGCCATTCCGAGGCCCGCGCCCGGGGCGCCAAGCGCATCCAGGTGGAGCCGCACCTGTCGGTGACCGGCGCCTGTTCGGCCGAGTGGCTGCCCATCAAGCCCAAGACCGACGCCGCCTTCCTGATGAGCCTTCTGAACGTGCTGGTCCACGAGGCCGCGCGCGACCGGCTCGACCTGGATTTCCTGAAACACACCACGTCCAGCCCCTATCTGGTCGGCCCCGATGGCTGGTATCTGCGCGATCCCGAGACCAACAAGCCGCTGCTGTGGGACGAGAAGTCGGGCCGTGCCGTGGCCCACGACACCCCTGGCGCGGTTCCCGCCCTGGAAGGCCGCTTCACCGTGTCCCGCGCGGTGACCCTGGGCGCCGACGACGAGCGCTGGGAGCACCGGGACGTGGAGGGCGTCACCGCATTCACCAAGTTCGTCGATCACGTCCGCACCTATACCCCGGCCTGGGCCGCCAAGGTCTGCGACGTGCCGGAAGCGCGCATCCGCAAGATCGCCAACGAATTCCTCGACAACGCCTGCGTCGGCCAGACCATCGAGATCGACGGGGTGGAGATGCCCTACCGCCCGGTGGCGGTGACGCTGGGCAAGACCGTCAACAACGGCTGGGGCGGCGCCGAGTGCTGCTGGGCCCGGACCATGCTGGCCGTGCTGGTGGGCGCGCTCGAGGTGCCCGGCGGCACCATCGGCACCACCATCCGCATCAACCGTCCGGTGATGAACCGTCTGGAAAGCTTCGACGGCTGCCTGGACGGCTTCATGGAATATCCGTTCAACCCCACCGACAAGGACACCTGGGCGGCCAAGCCGATCATCCGCAACGCCTACAAGATGCTGGTGCCGCTGGTGGGCAATTCCTCGTGGAGCCCGGCGCTGGGTCCGACCCAGTTCTCGTACATGTTCCTGGACGAGCCCCAGGACGAGATTCCGCGCGCCACCTTCCCGGAATTCCTGCTGGTCTACCGCACCAACCCGGTGATCTCGTTCTGGGACACCGACCGGGTGGCCGACGTGGTGTCGCGCATGCCCTTCGTGGTGTGCTTCGCCCATACCAGGGACGAGACCAACCACTTCGCCGACATCCTGCTGCCCGACGCCACCGATCTGGAAGGCATGCAGCTGATCCGCATCGGCGGCACCAAGTTCCAGGAGCAGTACTGGAAGACCCAGGGCTTCGCCCTGCGCCAGCCCAGCGTCAAGCCCCAGGGCGAGGCCCGCGACTTCACCGACATCGCCACCGATCTGGCGGTGCGCACCGGGTTGAAGGAAAAGTACGTGGCCGCCATCAACCGCGGCTCCCACGGCGTGCCGCTCAAAGGTGCCAACTGGGATTTCAGCCTTCCCGTCGACAAGGCCCCGACTCTGGAAGAGGTGTGGGACGCGTCCTGCCGCTCGGCCTCGGCCGAACTGACCGGCGGTGCCGAGTCCCAAGGCCTGGACTGGTGGAAGCAGAACGGCTTCCGCACCATTCCGTTCCCCGAGACCAACTGGTTCCTGACGCCTGCGCTCAAGGCCAAGGGCCTGCGCTACGAGCTGCCCTACCAGGAGCGTCTGGCCCGCATCGGCCGCCAACTGGCCAACCGCCTGCGCGAGGCCGGCATCACCTGGTGGGATAACCAACTGACCGAATACCGGCCGCTGATGGAATGGCACAACTTCCCCGGCTACTGGGACCAGAGCGTGGTCGAGTTCGGCAGCAAGGTCGAGGACTTCCCCTTCTGGGTGGTCACGGCGCGCTCCATGCAATACGCCTGGGGCTCCAACATGCATATCCCGCTGATGCGCGAGGTGTCGGGCAACGTCAAGGGCCATGACGGCGTGATGATGAACCCCGAGGCCGCCCGCAAGATCGGTGTGCGTGACGGCGAGCGCATCGTCGTCACCGCGCCGACCGGCAAGAGCGTGTCGGGCCGCGTGGTGCTGACCCAGGGCATCCGCCCCGACACCATCCTGATGATGGCCCAGTTCGACCACTGGGCCACGCCGGTGGCCAAGGATTTCGACGTGCCCAGCATGAACAGGCTCACCGCCATGACCATGCAGCTGACCGACGCCACCGGCTCGGCCGCCGACCTTAGCCGCGTCGCCATCCGAAAAGCGGGTCCCGACGAGCAGGGGAGGCGGGCATGACCAAATGGGCCATCGTCGCCGACCTGGGACGCTGCGTCGGCTGCCAGACCTGCACCACCGCGTGCCGCCACGCCAACGCCACGCCGCCCGGCGTGCAGTACCGCAAGGTGCTGGACATGGAGGTGGGCACCTTCCCCGACGTGCGCCGCGTCTTCGTGCCGGTGGGCTGCATGCATTGCGACGAGCCGCCGTGCCGCGACGTCTGTCCCACCACGGCCACCAAGAAGCGCGCCGACGGCATGGTCACCATCGACTATGACATATGCATCGGCTGCGGCTATTGCATCGTCGCCTGTCCCTACCAGGCCCGCTACAAGGTGTCCAAGCCCACCTTCGCCTTCAAGGACCAGGCCACCCAGAACGAACTGGCGCGCTACGATGAACGCTTGCTTGGCGTCGCGCAGAAGTGCACCTTCTGCGTCGACCGGGTCGATTACGGGCTGGCCAACGGGTTGACCCCCGGGGTGGCGCCGGAAGCGACTCCCGCCTGCGTCAACGCCTGCCTGTCCAAGGCGCTGACGTTCGGCGACACCGATAATCCTGACAGCAACGTCAGCAAGCTGCTGAAGCGGTACAAGTCGTTCCGCATGCACGAGGAACTCGGGACCGGTCCCAACATTCACTATCTGTGGGAGACCGAGGACGAATGAGCGAGGAATTCGAAGACGCCCCGGCCATGCGCCATCAGGGCCTGGCGCCCTGGCTGCAGACCGCCTGGGACATGCGCGCCGCCGGCAATTTCATCGGCGGCGGCTCGGGCACCGGCCTGTTGATCCTCACCTCGCTGGGGTCCTTCGCCGGACTTTACAGCCCGGTGCTGCTGCTGGCCGGTCTGGCCCTGGTCGGCCTCGGCCTGTTTTCCGTCTTCCTCGAGATCGGCCGTCCGCTTCGCGCCATGAACGTCCTGCTGGGCGGCAAGCGCAGTTGGATGACCCGCGAAGCGTTTGTCGCCGCCGTGCTGTTCCCGCTGGGGGGCGCCGCGCTGATCTGGCCGGATCTGGCCAAGCTGGTGTGGATTCCCGCCGCCGCCTATCTCTATTGCCAGGCCCGGATTCTCGAATCCGCCAAGGGCATTCCCACCTGGCGCTCGCCCTTGATCCTGCCGCTGACCGTGGTCACCGGCTTGGTCGAGGGCGCCGGCATCCTGCTGCTGCTGGGGACCCTGTTCCTGGATGCGGGCGCGCCGGAATGGGTGGCCGGCACCCTGGTGGCCACCATCGCGGGGCGCATCTTCGTGTGGATGTTCTACCGCCGCCGCATGGTGGGCGGCGAGGCGCCGGTGGAAGCCGCCGCCATGCTGATCCGCCTGTCCATGCCCTTCACGCTGGGCGGCAACATCATTCCCATCGCCTTCCTGGTGCTGGCCGGCATTCAGCCCGACATCCGCGCCGCCGCCCTGGCCGCCGCCGGTCTGGCCGCCATGGCGGGTGGCTGGGCCATGAAGATCGTCATCGTCACCAAGGCGGCCCACAACCAGGGCTTCGCCATCAACCATTCCCCCGCCCGTGGCGGCGGGGAATCCGGTCCGGGCTTCAAGCCGGGCTGGCGTGAGGTTCCTAAGGACCAGGACAAGAAATAGGCACCGTCCGGCCGGCGGGGAGGCTTCCCTTTTCCGAGCACGCGTGCGGGCAAAGAGAGGAGAGGCTTTGATGGTCAAGACGTTGGATGCTGCCCGCCTGGGCGTCGCGGCGGGCGAGGCTGGCGACGACCTGCGCGTCGCCCTGACGAACACCCGCGAGTTCGGCATGGTGATCTCGGCCGGCTTGGGCGCACGTGAAGCCGCCCTGGCCGAGGGCGCCTTCCGCAAAGACGGCGCCGCCGTGCATGCCTCGGTGGAACTCGCCGACGGCACCGGCTTCCTGGCCCGCTTCAAGCGCACCTTCGCCTATCGCCGTCTTGCCGCCCGGGGCGTTGCTCCCGACGCCGCGCTGGAAAAGTGCTTCGCCGCCCTGATCGATTTTGGCCGTTCGGAGGCCGCGCGGACCACCGGCGAGGTGGTCCTCGACCTTTCCGCCTCCAAGGACGGCCTCACGGGTTCGGTTTCGACCAAGGCCTGCGAGGCGGCCCCCACCCGTCTGGCCCGTCCCATCGCCAAGATCGACAAGCTGATCCACCCGGAAAAGATCGGCATCATCGGCGTGTCGGCCAGTGGAATGAATTTCGGCCGCATCATCCTGAAGAACCTGATGGGCAGCGGCTGTCCCAAGGAACGGCTGGTCATCATCCGCCCCGAGGAGACGGAGATCGACGGCGTCAAGTGCGTGGAAAGCCTTGCCGCCCTGCCGGCCAAGCTCGACCTCCTGATCGTCGCGGTGCCGTCCGGCGCGGTCTATCCGCTGGTCGACGAGATCATCGCCACCGACAAGGTCCACGCCGTGATGCTGATCCCCGGCGGCATGGGCGAGACCGAGGTGAGCAAGGAGCCGGCCGCCGCCCTGGCGGCCCGCATCAACGCCGCCCATGGCAAGGGTGACGGCGGCCCGGTGTTCCTGGGCGCCAATTGCCTGGGCGTGGTCAGCCATCCCGGCGGCTACGATTCCTGGTTCATCCCCTTGGAACGCCTGCCCAAGCCCGCCAAGAAGGCCAAGCGCAACTCGGTGCTGCTGAGCCAATCGGGCGCCTTCATGATCACCCGGTTGAGCCGCAACCCGTGGCTGGACCCGGCCTACGCCCTGGCGCTGGGCAACCAGACCGATCTTACCCACGGCGACATGCTGACCTATTTCGCCGCCCGCGACGATATCGAGACCATCGGTGTCTATGTGGAGGGCTTCAAGGACGGCGACGGTCTCGACTTCGTGCGTGCGGTGCGCCGCGCTGTGGCGTCGGGCAAGCAGGTGGTGGTCTACAAGTCGGGCCGCACCGAAGCCGGCGCGGCCGGCGTCATGGGCCACACCGCCTCGGTGGCCGGTGATCCCGCCCTGTTCGAATCCGTGGTGCGCCAGGCCGGCGCCATGGTGGCCGAGGACGTGGACGTCTTCGACGATTTGTTCTACATCGCCGGCGCCTTCCATCATAAGACCATCGGCGGCAACCGGGTGGGCGGCATCTCGGGCGCCGGCTTCGAGGCGGTGGGCATCGCCGATTCCACCGTGACCGAGACCTTCGCGCTGCGCATGGGCGAGCTGACCCCTGCCACCGTGGCCAAGGTGCAGCAGATCCTGGTGGACAAGAAGCTGGATTCCCTGGTCACCGTCAGGAACTCCATCGACATCAACCCCGGCGCCGACGACGAATGCCATCTGGCCATCACCGAAGCCTTCGCCCAGGACCCCAATATCGACGCCGTGGTGGTGGGCATGGACCCCACCGCACCGTCGGTAATGGGGCTGGTGGAAAGCAAGTTGCGGCCCGGCTGGGACATCAATAATCCCAAGAGCAGCCTTTTCCTGTTCCCGCCCATCGTCGAGCGCAATGCGAAGCCCATCATCGCCATCGTCGATGGCGGGCCGCTCTACGATGCCATGGCCGGCGGGCTGATGGACAAGGGCGTCTGCGTGTTCCGCAACTGCTTCCGCGGCACACGCGCGCTGGCCCGCTACGTCGAGGCCCGCCTCTACGCCGCCACGTTGAAGGGGTAAGGGGCTTGCCCCATACCCGGCGGCGGGATAGATAGGGACCCGCAGGCGGAAGGGAGGGACCAGGCCATGAGCGCGGATTTCATGTATGCCCCCGAGGTGGAGCGTCTGGACCGCGCCGGCTTGGCGCGCCTGCAGCTGGAGCGCCTGAAGGCGCTGCTGGCTCACGCCTATGCCAACGTCCCCCATTACCGCGCCGCCTTCGACGCCGCCGGCGTGAAGCCCGACGATCTTCGGCATCTCGAGGATCTGGCCCGCTTTCCCTTCACGGTGAAGGCCGACCTGCGCGACAATTACCCCTTCGGCCTGTTCGCGGTGCCCAGGGAGCAGGTGCTGCGCATCCACGCCAGTTCCGGCACCACCGGGCGGCCCACCGTGGTGGGCTATACCAGGGGCGATCTCGACAATTGGGCCGATCTGATGGCCCGCACCCTGGCGTCCACGGGGGCGCGGCCCGGCGACGTGATGCACAACGCCTATGGCTACGGGTTGTTCACCGGCGGCCTGGGCTTTCATTACGGGGCCGAGCGGCTGGGCTGTTCGGTGGTGCCCATGTCGGGCGGCAATACCGAGAAGCAGATCACCCTGATCAGGGATTTCGGCGCCCGCGTGCTGACCGCGACGCCTTCTTACGCTCTCAACATCGCCGAGGTGGCCGAGGGCATGGGCATGGATCTGGCCGAATCCACCCTTCGGGTCGGCTCGTTCGGGGCCGAGCCCTGGAGCGAGACCATGCGGGCCGAACTGGACCGGCGCTTAGGCATCCGCGCCTGCGACACCTATGGCCTGTCCGAGATCATGGGGCCGGGCGTCGCCGCCGAGTGTATCCACCGGGTCGGCCTGCACGGCTGGGAGGACCATTTCCTGTTCGAGATCATCGATCCCGAAACCATGGAGCCGCTGCCCATGGGAGCCGAGGGCGAACTGGTCATCACCACGCTCACCAAGCAGGCGCTGCCCATGGTGCGCTACCGCACCCGCGACATCACGCGCCTCTCCGACGAGCCCTGCGCCTGCGGCCGCACCCATGTGCGCATCCTGCGCGTCACGGGCCGCAACGACGACATGATGATCATCCGGGGCGTCAACGTCTATCCCAGCCAGATCGAGGCGGCCCTGGTGGGCTTCCCCGGCGTGGCGCCCCATTACCTGCTGACGCTCACCCGCCAGGGTTCGCTCGACCACCTGACCGTGGAAGTGGAGGCGGCGGACGGGCGCGGCGAGGACGACCGCGCCCACCTGGCCCGCCAGGCCCGCCACCACCTGAAATCCCTGGTCGGCATCACCGCCGAGGTGATCGTGCGGCTGCCCGGCGAACTGCCGCGTTCCCAGGGCAAGGCGGTGCGGGTGCGGGATTTGAGGAAAGAGGCGCAGTAGCCTCAATACCGCCCGAACACCTGCGACCCTTCCGGGCCGAAGGTCTGGACCACGTTCTCTTCCTTAGGGCCGCCCATGCCGGGCGAGCCCATGGGCATGCCCGGCGAGGCGATGCCGCGGGTCTTGGGGCGCTCCTTCAGCAGCTTGTCCACCGCCTCGGCGGGCACGTGGCCCTCGATCAGGTAGCCGTCCACCTTGGCGGTGTGGCACGACTGCATGGGGGCGGGAATGCCGTAGGCGCGCTTGATCTGGTCGATGTCGTCCACATCGATGGACTTCACCTTATAGCCCGACTGGCGCATGTGCTCGGCCCAGCCCTCGCAGCAGCCGCAGGTGGGCGACTTCCACATGGTGACCTCGCGCTCGGCGGCCGAAGCGGGCAGGGCGGCAAGCAGGCCGAGCAGGAATGCGAAGACGGTCTTCATGGCTCGTTCCTCCTCAGTGCTTGTGGCCGGCATGGGGATCGGCCGAGGCCGGCACGCTGCCCAGCCCGTTGGCCGCCTGCATGGCGCGGATATAGGCCAGCACCTCCTTGTCCTGGCCCGGCTTGACGCCTTCGGGCTTGGGCATGTCGCCGAACCGCCACATATGTGCCTTGGCCCCCTTGTTGACGGCGTCCAGGATGACGTCGTCGCCATGGGCCGAGCCCAGGGCGTAGAAGGGATGCAGCAGCGGCGGGCCGTTGTCGCTGCCGCGCAAGGTTGTGCCGTGGCAGGTGGCGCACACCGCCTCGAACACCTTGCGGCCGGCTTGCGCCTGGACCGGCAGGTTGGCCGGCGTGATCAGCTCGGTCTGCTGGAAGCGCAGCGACAGGGGCTTGCCGTCCACGGTCAGCCCCAGCACGGCGGCCACCTTGTCGCCGGACTTGACCGGGATTTCGGCCACCAGGCCATCGCCCTTAGGCGCCAGCGGCACGTCCAGCTTCTGGCCGCCCAGCAGCAGGGTGGCCTTGCCCTCGGCCTTGACCGGCTTGTCGTTGCGGTCGCGGACCCAGACCTTGACGGCCCCGTCGCGCACGGCGAATTCGGCACGGTAGCCGCCGCTTTCGGTGATCTGGCCGCCGAAGAAGGCGGCGAGCGCGCCCTGGGCCAGGGCCGAGGGCACGGTCAGCAGGAGGGCCAGGGTGAGCAGGCGTGTCTTCATGGTCGAAATCTCCTTGGGCCGGATCATGTCCGCGCCTCGTTCACAAGTCCAGCGAGGGCGTTTCGCCCCAGCAGCAGCACCACCACCGGGGTCACCAGGGTGTCGAGTAAGGTCGACGACATCAGGCCGCCGAAGATCACCACCGCCACCGGGTGCAGGATTTCCTTGCCCGGTTCTCCCCCGGCCAGGACCAGGGGCAGCAACGCCAGGGCGGCCACCAGGGCGGTCATCAGCACCGGGGTCAGGCGTTCGAGCGAGCCGCGCACGATCATGGCGGGGCCGAATTCCTCGCCCTCGTGGCGCATCAGGTGAAGGTAGTGGGTGATCTTCATGATGCCGTTTCTGGACGCGATGCCGGCCAGGGTGACGAAGCCCACCATGCCCGCCACCGACAGCGGCAATCCGGCCAGCCACAGGGCGGCGACGCTGCCCACCAGGGCCATGGGGATGTTGGCCATGATGATCAGGGCCAAAAGCCCCGAGCGGAAATGGGCGTGCAGCAGGGCGAAGATGGCGGCCAGCGACACCAGGGCCAGCAGGCCGATCAGCTTCGCCGCGTCCTGGCGGCTTTTGAACTGGCCTTCATAGGCGATGGAATAGCCGGGCGGCAGCTTCATCTGGCCCAGGGACGCCTGGACCTCCTCCATGATGGTCCCTAAGTCGCGGCCCTGGGAGTTGGCGAACACCACCACCCGGCGGCGCAGGTTGTCGCGGTTGATCAGGTTGGGGCCCTGGGTCTCCACCACCTCGGCCACCAGGGACAGCGGCACCTTGCCCGCCGGGGTGTCCACCAGGATCTGGCGGAAATCCGAGGTCTGGGCCCGCCAGTCCTCGGCCAGGCGCAAGACCACGCTGGTGCTGCGCTCGCCGTCCCTGACCTGGGACACCACCTTGCCCTGGAGCGCCGCTTCCAGGGTCTCGGTCAACTGGCCGAGGCCCAGGCCGTATTTGCGCGCCTCGGCGCGGTCGAGGCGGATCTGCACCTGGGGGATGAGGACCAGCTTCTCGATCTGCAGGTCGGCGACGCCGTTGACCTCCTGCATGCGGCCCCTGGCCTCGGCGGCCAGGGATCGCAGCGTGTCCAGATCGTCGCCGAAGATCTTGACGGCGATCTCGGCCCGCACTCCCGACAGCAGGTGGTCGAGACGGTGCGAGATGGGCTGGCCGATATTGATGCCGATGCCGGGAATCCGGGCCAGCCGGGCGCGGATGTCGGCCAGGATCACCGCGCGCGGTCGTCCCGATTGATGCAGGTCCACGTCGATTTCCGAGGTGTGGACGCCCTCGGCGTGCTCGTCCAGCTCGGCGCGTCCCGTCCGCCGCCCGGTGGACACGGTTTCGGGCACCTCGCGGATCAGGGTTTCGGCGATGGTGCCGATGCGGTTGGATTCCGACAGCGAGGTCCCGGGCGGCAGCACCACCGAGATCATCACGGTGCCCTCGTTGAAGCTGGGCAGGAAGGTGCGGCCCAGGAAGGGCACCGAGGCGGCGGCTGCGACCATCAGGGCGATGGCCGGAATGATCACCGCCCTGGGGTTGGCGAAGGACCAGTCCAGCAGCCGCCGGTCCCAGGCCTTGAGATGCCGCACCAGGGCGGAATCCCCGTGGCCCACCGCCTTGGCCTTGGGCAGCAGCAGGGCCGACAGCGCCGGGGTGACGGTGAGCGACACCACCAGCGAGGCCAGGATCGACACCACATAGGCGACGCCCAACGGCGCGAACAGCCGTCCCTCGATCCCCGACAGGGCGAACAGGGGCAAAAAGGCCAGCACCACCACCAGGGTGGCGTAGACGATGGAGTTGCGCACTTCCGACGATGCCGCCAGCACCACGCCCAGGATGGGGCGCGGCTCGGGCAACGCCGCGTTCTCGCGCAGGCGCCGCAGGATGTTCTCCACGTCCACCACGGCGTCGTCCACCAGCTCGCCGATGGCCACCGCCAGACCGCCCAGGGTCATGGTGTTGATGGACAGGCCCAAAGCCTGGAACACCAGGGCGGCCACCACCATGGACAGCGGAATGGCGGTCAGGCTGATGAAGGTGGTGCGCATGTTCATCAGGAAGGCGAACAGCACGATGGCCACCAGCACGGCGCCGTCGCGCAGCGCCTCGGCCACGTTGGCCACGGCGCGGCCGATGAAGTCGGCCTGGCGGAACAGCACGCGGTCGGCCTCGATGTCGGGCGGCAGCGTCCGGCTGATCTCGGCCAGGGCGGCCTCGACCTTGGCGGAGAGCGCCACCGTGTCGGCGCCCGGCTGCTTGGAGACCGCCAGGATCACCCCCGGACGGGCGTCGATGGCGGCGTCGCCGCGCTTGATGCCCGCGCCGATGCGGACCTCGGCCACCTGGTCGACGGTGACGGGGGCGTTGTTGCGCCATGCCACCACGGTGTTCCGAAGGTCGTCCAACTCGGTGGTCTGGCCGATGTTGCGGATCAGGAACTCGGCCGAGCGCTGTTCCAGAAAACCGCCGGTGGTGTTGCGGGCAAAGCCGGCCAGGGCTTTTTCCACGTCGGCGTAGCCCAGCCCCAGGGCCGACATCTTCGACGGCGAGACCAGGACCTGGATCTGGCGCACCTCGCCGCCGATGGGAATCACCTGGGCGATGCCGGGGATGGAGAGCAGGCGGGGGCGAAGCACCCAGTCGGCCAGGGAGCGCAGCTCCATGGGCGAGGTGGCACCGGCCTTGGAGCGCACCCCCACCAGCATGATCTCGCCCATGATGGAGCTGACCGGCCCCATGACGGGATTGATTCCGGCGGGCAGCAGGTCGCGGGCCGAGGACAGGCGCTCGGCCACCAGCTGGCGGTTGCGGTAGATCTCGGTGCCCCAGTCGAACTCCACGAAGACGATGGCAAGGCCCACGCCGGAATTGGACCTGACCCGCACCACGCCGGGCGCGCCGTTCATGGCGGTCTCGATGTGGCGGGTGACCATGGTCTCGGTCTCCTCGGGCGCGAGGCCTGGCGCCTCGGTCATGATGGTGACCGTGGGGCGGTTCAAATCGGGGAAGATGTCGATGGGCAGCCGCGACAGCACCAGCAAGCCATAGACGGTGAGCGCCAGGGCGGCGGCCAGGACGAACAGCCGGTGACGCAGGCTGAGCGCGATGATGGAATCGAACATGGCGGCTACCTCAGCGCCTTCAGTTGCTCGACGCCTTGAATCACCACCTTCTCGCCCGCCCTGACGCCCTCGATCTCGGCCAGGGGGCCGACCACCCGCTCGATGCGGATTGGGCGGGCCTCGAACACTTCCGGCGCGGTGCGCACGAACACTACCTGGCGGCCGCCGGATTCGGCGATGGCCGAGCGCGGCACCGCCATGCGCAGCCGGGTGGCGCCCGTGGCCAGGAAGACGTCCACCGGCATGCCGATGCGCAAGGCGCTCGAATGGTCCGATGGAACCGCGAAGATGGCATGCACCCCCTGGTCCAGGGCGTCGACCCGGGGGCTCACCCCCAGCAGCGACAGGGGCACCAGCTGATCGGGCAGCAGCTTGGTGGCGGCGGTGGCGGCGCCGATGCGCGGCGCCAGGGCCAGGTCGTGCACCACCGCCTCGACCCGCACGCGGGCCGGATCGACGATCTCGACCATGGCCCGGTCCACCGCCACCACCTCGCCGGGGACCACGTGGACGTCGGTGACCACGCCGTCCACGGGGGCGCGCACCAGTTCGCGGCCCAGGGCGGTGCCCAGCAGCTGGGCGCGTTCACGCCGCAGCTGGTCGAGGCGGGTGCGGGTGTCCTCCACCAGCTTGGCGGCGACGATGCCCTGCAGCGCCGTCTGGCGGACGGCTTCCCGCTCGGTGATGGCGATCTCGCTTTCCACCCGGTAGAGCGCGGCGCGCTTGTCCGAGCGTTCCAGGCTGGACAGCGTCGGCTCCAGCACGGCGATCACCTGGCCGCGCTTGACCGGCTGGCCGGGGACGGGCAGGGGGAATTCCGGGTCGGCGACGATGCGGGCCGGCTGCGAGGGCTGCACCCTGGCATAGCCGGCGGGGTCGGGGACCACGCGGCCCACCACCCGGACGGATTCGGCGGATTCGGCGGAATCCACCTTCTGGGTGCGGATGCCCAGCAGGAACTGGGTGGGCTTGGCCATCACCAGCAGGGCGCCCGGCTGGGCGGCGGGCGCTTCGGCCTCGGCGTGCCCGTGGCCTTCATGGGCGCGGGCCGAGGGGATGAAGAGTGCCAGCAGCAGCAAGGCGGGAAGCGCCCGGCGGCGGCCCAGTCCCCAGGCCGCCACCACCAGCACCGCGCCGATGGCCGCGCCGCCCGCCCAATGTTGCCAGTGCGCTACCGGAGCCGGGGGGGCGGCGGGGGGCGGCGGGATCATGACGCCGCGCGCCAGCAGCAGGTCGTCGCGTCCTTGCGCGCTGATCACCAGGGTGAGGTCGGCCCCGGCGGCGGGTGGACTCCAGGTCAGGGCATAGGTCCCCGGCCCTTCGGCCGGCGACGCCTTGCCGCTCCACCCCTCCGTCTCGGCGTCGATGGCGGCGTCGGCCACGGGGGCGTTGCCGTCCAGATCGGCAAGATACAGCAGGGTGCGGCCGTCCGCACCGGGGACCAGCACCACCTGGAAGGAATCGCCTTCGGCGCCGATACCGGGGGTGACGGGCTGGGCCAGGACGGCAGGAGCGAACGCGGCCCAAAAGGCCAGCGCCAGGAAACGTGCAAACATGGGAGATCATCCCCGAAACGGTGAATCCGGACAGACTTCAGGCGTGCGGAATCAGAGTCTGGGGGGCTCGGCGGGCGGGCCGACCAGGGCTTGGGTTTCCAGGCGGGCGGCGGGACGGGCCCTGAGCGGGGCCGGGGCGAAGCTTTGCGCCGGCAGCGCGGTCACGCCGGGCAGGGCGGCCGAGGCGCAGCCCGATGTCAGGCACAGGCAGTCGGGACAGGCATGGCCGCCGGCATCGTGGCGGTCGCCGGGGGCGTCCTTGGCCGTTTGCTCATGACAGGGCATGTCCTGGTGGACACCGCCCTGGTGATGCATGGCCTCGCCGGCCTGGGGGCCGGCGCTCCACGCCACGAGCGCCACCGCCAGAGCCAAGGCCGGCAGGCACAGTCTCGACAGGCGGGAGAAAAGGTCGCGCATGCGGCCACTATGGCCGAAAAGGCGGGGGCGGGGCAAGGGGCAAGGGACCCCGCGCTATCCTTCGGTATAGGACCTTGGATATTTGAGGCTTTCGTTTCCATGTTACAGTCATGGGATCAACCAGGTGCGGATCCAGGCCATGCCCGACGATCAAGGACACGAGCGCAGGCGCTATCCCCGCTTCCACGGTCTGCACCTGATGGCCAATATCGGCGGCAAGCTGGTGCGGGTGGCGGAGATTTCGGCCGGCGGCATGACGCTGGAGGCCGGCTTCAAGGCGACGGCCAGCACCCTTCGCTTCACCCTTTACCCCAGCGACAACGGCAAGCTCGACATCAACCACGGTATCGGCGGCACCTGCCGGGTGGTGCGCGAGGACGCGCAATTCGTCGCGCTGCGCTTCGATCCGGCCACCTACCGCCTGGTCAAGTTCATCGCCGAATGCTCGGACGCGGGGCCGGACAAGGATTCCTTCCTGGGGGCTTAAGGCGACATGCGTTAAATGTGAGACGCGCTGTCATCCTGAACGAAGTGAAGGATCTTTCAGCCAGAGGCGGTCGGCATCTCACCTGAAAGGCCCTTCGGCTCCGCCTCAGGGTGACAACCTGTGTCAGATTTCAGCCTCGCCGCCCTAGAGTTTGTCCGACTTAGGCTGAACCCCATTCCCCTCACCGTCACCCCCGGGCTTGACCCGGGGGTCCATGGATGGCCGGGTCAAGCCCGGCCATGACGAGTGGATGGAGTGCTTCAGCCTAACCCAGACAGACTCTAGCCCTCCCTCTGCCGCCAGTTGTCGGCCAGATACAGCCCGATGGCCGCCCAGATGCAGCCGAAGGTGATCAGGTGGGCAAGGCCGGGGCTTTCGCCATAGGCCAGCACCGCCAGCAGGAAGTGCCCGGTGGGCGCCATGTACTGGAAGAAGCCCAGCGTGGTGTAGCGCAGCCGCGAGGCGGCGGCGGCGAACCACAGCAGCGGCAGCGCGGTCACCGGTCCACCGGCCACCAAGGCGGCGGCCAAAGCGGGTGTTCCGCCCAAAACGGGCGAGCCTTCCGCCATGCGCCAGGCCAGATAGGCTACCGCCAGCGGAAACAGCAGCCCGGTCTCCACCGCCAGCCCGGTCAGCGGCGTCACCGGCAGCCGCTTGCGCAACAGCCCATAGACTCCGAAGGTTCCGGCCAGGGTGAGCGCCGCCCAGGGCGGCGTGCCGGTGGCCACCGCCAACTGGACGACGCCCGCCAGGGCCAGGGCGACGGCGGCCCATTGCAGCGGGCGCAGCCGCTCCTTCAAGACGAGGACGCCCAGCGCCACGTTGACCAGCGGGTTGAGGAAATAGCCCATGCTGGCTTCCAGCACGTTGCCTTCACCCACCACCCGGATGAACACCAGCCAGTTGACGCTGATGCACAGCGTCGAGGCGGCCAGGACCAGCAGCCGGCGGCGCGAGGCGAGCAGGACGAACACCTCGTCCCAGCGCCTCGTCCAGTTCAGCATCACGCTCACCGCCAGCAGCGACCACACCACGCGATGGGCCAGCACCTCGGCGGGCGGCACCGACGCCACCAGCTTCCAGAAGGCGGGAAACAATCCCCAGGTGCCGTAGCAGGCCAGGGCGAAGAGGACGCCCCGGCGATGTTCCGCGCTCATGGCTTATACCAGAGCGCGGAAGCGGCGAGGGTCAGTCGGCGACCAGGGCCTCGTCCGGGTCCTCGGCCCAGTCGCGCTCCGGCTTGGGGGTTCGGGCAATCCATTTTTCCAGTTCCGCCACGTGTTCTTCTTCTTCTTCCGCCATCTCGGCGGCCAGGGCCCGGACTTCCGCGTCATCGCTTCCCGAGGCTTCGTCGGCATAGAAGCGGTGGCCCCGCTTCTCGTTCTCCAGGGCGAAGTCCAAGGCGTGCCAGGCGGTCATCATGTAATGGGCGGCGCCGGGCGTGCCCACTTCCGGCGGCTCGGGGGTGTTCCAGCGGTACTGCCACGATTTCAGCTTGGGCAATTCGTGCCCGTTGGAGCGGGCCGCCACCGACGCCCCGTGCAGGCGCGAGAACTTGGCCATCTGGCGGAACAGCTCGGCCACTTCCATGTTGTTGTGGACTTCCATGGTGTCGGCCAGTTCGTCGTAGCGATCCGCCGCTTCATGTTCCATGGCCAAGGCATGGGCCAGGAACAGGGCTACCTTCGTGGTCATGGGCAGTGTCCTCCTGCTTGAACCGAGGCGACGGGTGGCGGCGGCGCCTCACCGATGCCGACAGTATGCCCCATGACCGCAGCCTCGGCCATGCCCCTTCCGAAGGTGGGGGTATGACCGAAAGATCAGGTTGAAACGCCGGATCGGGCTAACGGGCCTCGCGGCCCTTGAGGTAGAAGGCTACCGCCTGGGCGCGGTTGCCGACGCCCAGCTTGTCGTAGAGGTTCTTCAGGTGGAACTTCACGGTGTTGAGCGAGATGTCCAACTGGCCCGCCATCTGCTGGTTGGTCAGTCCGCCGGCCAGGGCGGCCAGCAATTCCCGCTCGCGGGGCGTCAGGCCGGCCAGGGGGTCGCTGGCCAGGGAGGAGACGTCGATGAATGGAAACACCATGCGCCCGGCGGCCACGGCGATGATGGTGTCGAGCAGCTGTTCGGGCGGTTCGCGCTTGGAGCAGAAGCCGGCGGCGCCCAGCGTCATGGCCTGGCGCGGCACGTCGGGATTGGGGCTGCCGGTATAGACGATCAGCCGGGGGGCGTCGGTACGGGCCCGCAGGGTCTGCAGCACGCCGCGTCCGTCCAGGTAGGGCATTTCCCACCCGATGACCCCGACGTCGAAGGGGGTCTTGTCCACGGCTTCGATGAAGCGTTCGCCATCGCTGGCCACGGCAGCCACGGTAAAGCGCTCGTCGCCCGAGAAGAGCTTGATCAGACTGCTCTGGAGCAGCGGATTCTTCTCGGCGATGACGATGGTGATCGGTCGGCTCTGCTGCACGGCCATAGATCCAGATCCTTCCCCCAGGAGCCCCAATGGTAAAGCCCTCAGACCCCGCCCTCCTGAGGCCGTGATCTTACCGTTTGTGCGAAAAACCGCAAACCTTGATCGCGAGTTACCCACACTTTTCCTACACCACGGCGGGGGGAAAGGGCCATCCTGCCCGAAGTATCGCCGAACCAAAGAATAAGGCCGGCCCCCGGGGAGGCCGGCCTTACGCCTTGCGGATTGGTTGCTAGGCCTGCTCGGCCCAGGCGCGGGCGTCGAACTTGCCCATGTCGCCTTCGATGGCGGCGGGAGCGGCGACGGGCAGGGCGGCGGGACTCTCGGCCGGGACGCTGGCCTTGGCCTCGATCACCGCGGCCGGAGCGGCGGGAGCGGTGGGCTCGGCCTTCAGGGCGGCGGGCGCGGCGGTCTCGGTCTTGACCTTGGGCTGGGCCGGCACTTCGGTGCGCAGCGAGGCGGGCACAACGGTGTTGCCGGGGCGGGACACAAAGCCCTGGGTCTTATAGACGCGGCTGCCGTATTCGCGGGACGGCTGGTACCAGACGCGGACCTGGCTCCAGTCGTTGTTGGGCGAAACGTCGAGCACCGGCACCGCCTTGGTCACCTTGCCGCGGCCGGCGCTGCGGAACGGCGCCCAATTGGCGTGGTCGACCAGGACCACGCGGCTGCCGGCGGTGCCGCGCACCACCGAGACGTGGCCATGGGACATCTTGCCCTGGCGCTTGAAGACCAGGACCGAGCCGACCTTGGGGGTGTTGCCGCGGTCATAGACGCCCTGGGCGGCTTCCCACCACTTCCAGGCGTCTCCCTTGAGATTGAGGCCGGTGACTTCGCGGGCGTAGGTCACACACTGCAGGGTGGCGTTGGCTTCGAAGGGCAGGGCCAGAAACAGCGCCGCCGCGAGCAGGATGATCACTTTCCGCACCGGTCTCCCTCCCTCCGGTTATTGGTGAAGCCGATTGTGTATATGTGAAAAGCCGATGGCAACCTGATTCGACATCATATCGCCAAAACTTTGAAACAAATTGAAACAATGCATGCGGAATACATGGTTGCCGGCGGGGCTTTCGGAGCGGGCGGCGCTCGGGCTATGATCCGGGCGGACCCTGGAGGACATGCGAGTGAAGCGGATATTCGTTCCGGCCCTGCTGATTGGATTGGCCTTGGCTTCGTCGGCCGGGGCTGCGGATCGCCGGACCCTGGTCATCGCCGGCGGCGAGGTCACCGGTTATTACTTTCCCGTGGCCGGCGCGCTGTGCCGGGTGATCAACAAGGACCATCCCCTGGGATTGGGCTGCGCGGTGATGCCCAGTTCCGGCTCGGCCGCCAATCTGGCGGCGCTGAAATCCGGCGACGCCGATCTGGCGCTGGTGCAGTCGCGTGCCGCCCAGATGGCCTTCATCGGCGCCGAGGGCTTCAAGGAGGCCGGTCCCATGGCCGATCTGCGCGCCGTCATGGCGCTGCACGGCGAGGTGTCGGTGGTGGTGGCGCGGCCCGGAGCGGGGATCGAGCACCTGGGCGACCTCAAGGGCAAGCGGGTCAATCTGGGCAAGCCGGGCTCGTTCCAGCGGGCCTCGGCCGACATGGTGATCGAGGCGTCGGGCCTGTCCCAGGGCGACCTGTCGGTGCTGGTGGAACTGGACCTGGCGGAACAGGCGGCCGAGTTGTGCCAGGGCAATATCGACGCCGCCATCTTCACCGGCATCCATCCCATGCCCGAGGTTCAGGTGGCGGTGGAGGAATGCGGTGCCTCGCTGGTGCAGATCCGCTCCAAATCCATGGATTCCTTCTTCAAGAAGGTGCCGTGGGCGACCCGCTTCTCCATCAAGAGCGGCACCTATGACGGCCAGAAGGAGGAGGTGGCGGCCATCGGGCTGAAGACCCTGCTGGTCACCACCAGGCTGTCGGCCGAGGAGGTGGCGGCGGTGAACAAGACCGTTTGGGCCAATTTCGGCGCCTTCACCCGCCTGCATCCGGCGCTTCGGGGCCTGTCCAAGGCGGATGCCCGCGGCGACGGCATCCCCATCCGCCTGCATGACGGAGTCGAGAAGGCTCCGGCGGAGCGCTGAGCCATGGCGGGTGCGCTGGCCGCATGCCTGGGCGGGCCTGACGACCGGCTTCGCGCCAGGGCGGCGGGTGAGCGCCTGGCGGCGCTGGCCGCCGGGATGGGCGGAGATCCGGTCTCGCTGCTGACCCGGGGCCAGGACGCGGAGGCTTTTCGCCATTATCCCGCCGGTGACGTCTACGACCTGTCGTCCCATGCCCAATTCTATTACCACAGCCATCGGGACGGGGAATTCGGCCACATCCATCTGTTCCAGCGTCCGCGCGGCATGCCGCGCGGGCTGGCGCCGGCCGTGGCGACGGTCGATCCCGACGCCCCCTGCCATCTGATCGCCGTGGGATTCGGCGCCGGCGGCGAGGCGACGGAGCTGTTCACCACCAACCGCTGGGTGACCGGCGAGGCATGGTACGGGGCCGACGCGGTCAAGGCCATGGTGGCCGGTCTGCGGCTGGCGCCGGCGGGGCCCTGGGCGCCGGTGGCCCGGTGGCTGGCGGCGCTGGTGGAGTTCTACCGGCCGCTGATCGGGTTGCTGGTCGACGAGCGGGACCGGACGGTGGCGGCCTGGGGACGGGCCCATCCCGGCCGGGACGAACTGAACGACGAACGCCTGGAGATCACCTCGGCGCGCTCCATCGACCTGGCCGCCGATCTGGCGGGTTTGTAGCGTCGTGCACTAAATCGGCTCCCCCTTTGCGTCATGGCCGGGCTCGACCCGGCCATCCACGTGGAGCCGTTTACCGCTGTGCCGGATGGAGCCGCGTGGATGCCCGGAACACGTCCGGGCATGACGAGGGTGGAGTTGGCGCGGACTTACGGCTCGACGCGCCGAGCCCTCCCCAAAAAAGCAACGCCGCCGCCCCGTTGCCGGGGCGGCGGCGCCAAAGCCTTCGAAGGCCGGAAGTCTTACTTCACGGTCTTCAGATAGCCGATCACGGCGGCCAGATCCTCGGGCTTCTTCAGGCCGGCGAAGGCCATCTTGTTGCCGGGGACCGCGCCCTTGGGGTCGGCCAGGTACTTGGTCAGGCCGGCTTCGTCCCAGGTCAGGCCCGAGTTCTTCATGGCGTCGGAATACTTGAAGGTGGCTTCACCGCCGGCCTTGCGGCCGAACACGCCGGCCAGGCTGGGGCCGACGCCGTTCTTGCCGGCTTCGACCTTGTGACAGGCCTTGCACTGGTTGAAGGCGGCCGGGGCCTCCTGGGCGGACGCGGCGAACGGGGCGGCGAGGAGGGCGGCTCCGAGGACGAGGCCCAGCTTCTTGGTGTTGAGCATCAGAATCTCCAATTGCGCAGGTATGGATGAGTGGCGCGATGCGTTCCTTATCCCCTAGGATTGTGTCGAATTCAAGAGGCTCAGGGCAATTTTCGGGCTAAAGTCCGCCGGTGCGATCGTATAAGTACGAAAAATGCATGATTTACCCATAGATACCGTCATCCCCGAAATTCGTGCCGCCCTGGCCGCCTCCCACGGACTGGTGCTCCAGGCTCCGCCGGGGGCGGGCAAGACCACCCGCGTGCCGCTGGCTTTGCTGGACGAATCCTGGCTGGGGGGAAAGCGCATCCTGATGCTGGAGCCCCGGCGGCTGGCGGCGCGGGCCGCCGCGTCGCGCATGGCCGCCACCTTGGGCGAGCAGCCGGGCGAGACGGTGGGCTGGCGCATCCGCTTCGACTCCCGAATCGGGCCGAAGACCCGTATCGAGGTGGTGACCGAAGGCATCCTGGGCCGCATGATCCAGGACGACCCGTCCCTGGACGGCATCGGTCTGGTGATCTTCGACGAGTTCCACGAGCGCTCGCTGTTCGCCGATCTCGGCCTGGCCCTGGCCCTGGAATGCCGCCAGGCCTTGCGCGACGACCTCAAGCTGCTGGTGATGTCGGCGACGCTGGACGGCGGCCCGGTGGCGCGGCTGATGGGCGACGTGCCGGTGGTGACCAGCCAGGGCCGCGCCTTTGCCGTCGAGACCCGCTTCCTCGCCCGGCCCGAGCCCCGCGCCTTTATCGATGCCGTGGCGGCGGCGGTGGTCCGCGCCCTGGGCGAGGAGGAGGGCGACGTGCTGGTCTTCCTGCCCGGTGCCGGCGAAATCCGCCGGGTCGAGGCCCTGTTGGCCGAGCATCCGGCGACGCGCGGCGTCCAGATCGCGCCCCTTTACGGCGATCTGTCCCAAGACGCTCAGGACGCCGCCATCCGGCCGCGCCGGGACGGGGGGCGCAAGGTGGTGCTGGCCACCTCCATCGCCGAGACCTCGCTCACCATCGAGGGCGTGCGGGTGGTGGTGGATGGCGGGCGCATGCGGGTGGCGCGCTTCGATCCCGGCTCGGGCATGACCCGGCTGGCGACGCTGCCGGTGTCGCGCGCCGGGGCCGACCAGCGCAGGGGCCGCGCCGGGCGCCTGGGGCCGGGGGTATGCTATCGCCTGTGGTCCGAGGCCGACGACCGCGCCCTTCTGCCCTTCACCGCGCCCGAGATGGTCGAGGCCGATCTTGCCCCCCTGGCTCTCGACCTTGCCCAATGGGGGGCGGGCGACGCGGGCGCCCTGGCCTGGCTCGATCCGCCGCCCGCCGCCCATCTGGCCCAGGCCCGCCAGTTGCTGAGCGAGTTGGGGGCTCTGGACAGGGATCTGCGCATCACTGCCCACGGCAAGGCCATGGCGCGTCTCGGCCTGCATCCCCGCCTCGCCCACATGGTGCTGAAGGGACGCGAGATGGGTCTGGGCGGGCTGGCCTCGGATCTGGCCGCGCTTTTGGAGGAACGCGACGTGCTGCGCCCGGGGCAGGGGGCGCGCGACGGTGACATCCGCCTGCGGCTCGACGCGCTCCGGGGCGAGGAGAGGGGGCTGCCGGTGGACAAGGGCGCCCTGGCCCGCGCCCGTCAGGCGGCCCGCGACGGCCGCCGCCGTCTGGGCCTCAAGGGCGGCGAGCAGCAGGGCGAACGCGGCGATGTGGGCCCGCTGCTGGCCCTGGCCTATCCCGACCGCATCGCAAGGCGGCGGCCGGGGGGGGAGCCGCGCTACGCCATGACCGGCGGCGGCGGCGCCCTGTTCGCCTCCCACGAGCCCCTGGCCGCCGAGGAATGGCTGGTCCTGGCCGAGACCGACGGCGACCGGCGCGAGGCCCGCATCTTCCTGGCCGCGCCGCTGACCCTGGCCGAGATCGAGAGCCAGTTCGAGGGCGACATCCGGGCCGAGACCGTCTGCCGCTGGGACGGGCGGGAAGAGGTGGTGCAGGCGCGTGCGCGGCGCGTGCTGTGGTCCCTGGTCATCGAGGACAAGCCGCTGAAATCCGCCGATCCCCAGGCGCTTGCCGCCGCCATGGCCGAGGGTGTGCGGCAGATGGGTCTCGCCGCGCTGCCGTGGACGCCGGACCTGGAAAAGCTGTGCCGCCGCGTCGCCTTCATGCGCGGGCTGGAGCCCGAGGGCGAGTGGCCCGATTTGTCCGAGACGGCCCTGCTGGCCGGGCTGGAGGATTGGCTGGTGCCTTACCTCGCCGGCATCACCAGACGCGCCCATCTCGCCCGCCTGGACCTGGGGGCGGCGCTGGGCGGCCTGCTGCCGTGGGAGATGAAGAAGCGCCTGGACGAGTTGGCCCCCACCCATGTGGAGGTGCCCTCCGGCTCGCGCGTGCCCATCGATTATTCCGGCGACGTGCCGGTGCTGGCGGTGCGCTTGCAGGAGATGTTCGCCTGCGCCGAGACGCCCCGTATCGGCGGGGGCAAGGTGCCCTTGCTGCTGCACCTGCTGTCGCCGGCCCGGCGGCCCATGCAGGTGACCCGCGATCTGGCCAGCTTCTGGGCCAACGCCTACAAACAGGTGAAAGCGGACCTGAAGGGCCAGTACCCCAAGCACTGGTGGCCCGATGATCCCATGCAGGCCGAACCCACGGCGCGGGCCAAGCCGAGGAAGTGACGGCATGCGTTTGTCATCCCGACGACCATCGGGAGGAGGGATCTCGTCCTGGTGCGGCATTTCAGGACTGGCACCGCTATACCAAGCGGAGATCCCTCGCTTGCGCTCGGGATGACACGGTTCGGCTTGCTACCGCTTCCTTGCCCCCAGCACCGTCGCCAGCATGGTGACGATGAACAGGGCGATGGCCGCCGCATTGCCCATTCCGCCCCATTGGCGCACGGCGTGGAGGTCCAGCAGGTCGCCGGCCACGCGCAGCAGCAGCGAGGCGTGCAGCACGGCCAGCGGCAGGTAGAACACCGGCCGGTAGGGCACGGCGACGCGCAGCACGGCGGGCAGGATGACGGGAGCGTGGCCGTAGACCATGGCGAAGACGAAGCCGACGAACAGGGCGTGCAGGGCGGCGTCGTACATCACGCCGGTCTCGCCCGCGCCCAGGCGGGTCATCAGCAGCCCGGCGGCCAGGGCCCAGGCATAGCCCGACAGCAGGCACACCGCCACGTAACGGGTCAGCCCCGGCTGGCGGATGGTGCGCTTGACCACGTCGTTGATCAGCGACCACAGGGTCAGCAGGGCGAGACCCAGGCCGAACAGCGTCCACGAGGCCATGGCCATGCCGGCCAGCAGCAGCGCCAAGGGTGGAAACAGGGTGGGGGTGCGCCAGCGCCAGGGCGGCAGGAAGCGCGACAGTTCCAGCCGCTCGCCGGCGATGGTCAGCACCAGGAAGGCGGACCACAGGGGGACCGAACGGGCGGTCTCGGCACCGAGCGCCCAGGCCAGATTGCCCGCCGCCCAGCACAGCCCGCCCAGGCCCAGAACGGTGGTGAACACCTCGCGCTGGCGGGCGATGACGGCAAGGCTCATGGCGACGAAGATCAGGCTGCCGGCCAGCAGCAGCGAGGCGCCGGCCTGGGGCTGCCCGGCAATCAGCAAGATGCCGCCCAGCGCGGTGAACAGCGGCGAGCCGTAGCCCCAAGGCTTGGCCAGGGCCACCGCCCGCTCCAGCCCGATGACGGTGCCGAAGAAGCCGCAGATCATCAGCGGCCCGTGGACCAGGGCCAGGTCGGCTCCTCCCACCGGCCAGCCCAGGCGCCCTTCGCCGGCGATGATGCCGGCCACCAGCGAGACGGCGCCCGCCATCAGCAGCGGCAGGCGGCGGAGGGTGACGCTCATCAGCCGGGCCAGCCCATGATGGCCTTGGCCGAGGCCGACATGCGCGACGGTTCCCAGAAGGGGGAATCGAGCACTTCGACGCTGACCGGAAGCTGGTCCCTGGCGGCTTCGCGCGCCACCCGTTCGGACTGGTCGGCGAGATAGGCGCTTTGCGGGCAGGCCGGCGTGGTCATGATGAGGTCCACATAGATGCCTTCCGGCGCGATGCGGACCGCTTCCACCAGCCCCAGATCGACGATGTTGACCCCGACGTCGGGATCGATGACCTGGCGCAGCGCTTCGCGGATTTCGTCTTCGGTGATCATGGGCTTCGTCCTGCTGTCGACGGGAATACCTTAGCGCGGTGCTGAGGCTCCCGGCATGATGGCGGTCAAGCCGGCAAGAAGACCTTGAACGTGCTGCCCTCGCCGGCGGCGGATTCGACCCAGACGCGCCCGCCGGCCCGTTCGACGATCTTCTTGACGATGGCCAGGCCGATGCCGGTGCCCTCGAACTTGTCGCGGGTGTGCAGGCGCTGGAAGATGCCGAAGATGCGTTCCGAGAATTGCGGATCGATGCCCATGCCGTTGTCGGCGACCGAGATCACCCAGCCGCCCTCCGTCTTGCCGGCGGTGACCCTGACGATGGGGGTACGCTCCGGGTGGCGGTATTTCAGCGCGTTGCCGATCAGGTTCTGGAACAGCCGGACCATGTCGTCGCGCACCAGATCAAGGACCGGCATGCCCGGCGCCCGCTCCACCTGGGCGCCGGTCTCCACGATGGTGGTGCGCAGGTTGGCGATGGCCTCGTCGATGGCATCGCCCAGATTGACCGCTTCCACCGGCAGGGCGCGGTGGCCGATGCGGGAAAACTCCAAGAGGTCGATCATCAGCCGGTCCATGCGCTTGGCGCCTTCGCGGGCATAGGTGATGTAGTCGCGCGCGTCGGCGTCGAGTGTCGCGCCGTAGCGGCGTTCCAGCAGCGAGACGAAGCTGGCCACCTGGCGCAGCGGCTCGCGCAGGTCGTGGCTGGCGATATAGGCGAATTGTTCGAGATCGGCGTTGGACCGGGCCAGTTCGGTGGCCTGCTGGGTCATGGCCCGTTCGGCCGCCAGGCGTTCGGAGATGTCGCGGAACACCAGGACGGCGCCCTTGACCGTGTCCCCGTCCCAGATGCCGGTGACGATGAACTCCACCGGAAAGCTGCCGCCGTTGGTGCGCCAGAAGGTCTCGCCCTGCACCTCGCGGGTCTGGCCGTCGCGCAGGGTCCCCAGGACGGGGCAGTTCTCGTGGGGATAGGCCGAGCCGTCCTGATGGCTGTGGTGGTTGGCGGCGTGCAGGTCGATGCCGATGGGGTCTTCGTGTTCCCATCCCAGCGCTTCCCGCGCGGCGGGGTTCATGAAGGTCACCTTTCCCCGGGCGTCGATGCCGCAAATCCCTTCGCCCGCCGTGGACAGGATCAGCTCGGCCTCGCGCCGGGCGCGGTCGGTGGCCATCTGCGCCTGCTCCTCGGCCTTCATGGCGCGCAGCAGGATCAGGGCCAGCAGCGAAAAGGCCAGGGTCACCAGACCGGCGATGGAGGCCAGGGTGGCCGTCTGGCGCCGCCAGGGCGCCAGCAGATCGTCGATGCCGGCGGTGACGATGACGATCAGGGGATAGTCGCGCAGCCGCTGGAACGATACCAGCCGCTCCTTGCCGTCGACGAACTGGCTGGCCGAGCGGAAGATGCCCTTCAGCGCCAGGGCGTAATTGTTCTTGTAGGACGGCGTGTCGGCGATGTTGATGCCGATGACGTGGTCTTCCTGGGGCACGCGGAACAGGAAGGTGCCGTCGGCCCTCAAGATGGCGATGGAGCCGGACGGTTTGATGCGCTCGGCCTCGAAGGTCTTGGCGATGCGGTCCAGCTCGATGGCGGCGAACAGCACATTCACGTCGCCGCCGCCCTTGTCCACCGGAACCGAGACGGGAATTCCCCATTTTCCGCTGACCCGGCTGACCACCGGATTGCCGATGAAGAAGCCGCGCGTCTCGAAGCGCGCCTGCGCCTTGACATAATCGCGGTCGGAGACGTCGGCCAGCGGCTTCGGGCCGCGCTTGGGGATGTAGTGCAGCCCGCCCGAGCGCGTCACCATGCGGACGTCCAGCATGCCGTCCGACATTTGGCGCAGGCGGTCCACCAGGGCGATGAAGGCCGGCGATTCGCCGGGGTCGAACTGGGGGTGCTCGGCCAGCCACAGATTGCTGACCGCCAGCGAGGTCTCGGCATGGCGGAACAGCCGCAGCGTCTGTTCCTCGGCCGCGGTGGTCAGCTGCTCGAGGATCACCGCGTTCGACGCCAGGACCCCCTTGCGCTGGGACCAGGACCAATAGGCGACGAATCCCCACAGCACCAGGAGCATGGCCCCCAGCAACCCCACCACGATTCTGCGGCTGGAGGGGCGGAAATCCACTGCCTGCTACCGGCTTTCCTGGAAGCGGACGGGCTCGCCCGCCGCACTTCCCAGCAATTGCCCGTCGCGCATCACCGTCTGGCCGCGCACGATGGTGGCGATGGGCCATCCCGTGACCTTCTGGCCGTCGAAGGGCGTCCAGCCGCAGCGGCTTTCGATCCAGTCGTTGGTGATGGTGCGTTCGGCCTTCATGTCGACCACGGTGAAATCCGCGTCATAGCCCACCGCGATGCGGCCCTTGCCGGTGATGTTGTAGATCCGGGCCGGGCCGCCGCTGGTCAGGTCCACCAGCCGCTCCAGGCTGAGGCGGCCGTGGTTGACGTGGTCGAGCATCAGCGGCACCAGGGTCTGCACCCCGGTCATGCCGGACGGGCTTTGGGGATAGGGCTTGTCCTTTTCCTCGCGGGTGTGGGGCGCGTGGTCCGAGCCCAGCACGTCCACCACCCCGTCGGCGATGGCGGCCCACAGGGCGTCGCGGTGCCGGGCGCCGCGGATGGGCGGATTCATCTGGGCATAGGTGCCGAGGCGCTCGTAGCATTCGGGTGCCGCCAGGGTCAGGTGCTGGGGCGTGGTCTCCACCGTGGCGATGTCCTTGTGCCCGGCCAGGAACTCCATCTCCTCGGCGGTGGTGACGTGCAGCACGTGGACGCGGCGCCCGGCCTTCTCCGCCAGGGCGATCAGGCGCTTGCTGGCCATCAGCGCGGTCTCGACGTCGCGCCACTGGTGGTGGACGCGGGGGTGCGCCCCTTCCTCGGCCACGTGCTTGCGCTCGATCAGGCGGCCCTCGTCCTCGCAATGGACGGCGACGCGGCGGAAGCCCTGGGCCAGCACCCGGGCCAGGGTCTCGTCGTCGGCCACCAGCAGGTTGCCGGTGGAAGACCCCATGAAGATCTTGATGCCGGCGCAGCCGGGGATGCGCTCCCATTCGGCCAGATTCTCGATGTTGTCGGACGCCGCGCCGATGAAGAAGGCATGGTCCACCCAGGCGCGGCCCCGGGCGCGCTCCAGCTTGTCGCGGATGGCGTCGGCGGTGGTGGTGGACGGCTTGGTGTTGGGCATCTCGAAGATGGCCACCACGCCGCCCTGGGCGGCGGCCCGCGTGCCGCTCTCCAGGTCTTCCTTGTGCTCCAGGCCCGGTTCGCGGAAATGCACCTGGGTGTCGATGACGCCCGGCAGCACGGTCAGCCCGCGCAGGTCGACGTCGTCGGCGGCCGAGGCGCCCAGCAGATCGCCGATGGCCCGGATGCGGCCGTCGCTGACGGCGATGTTGGTGCGCAGCGTGCCGCTGGGCGTCACCACCATGCCATTGCGCAGGATCAGGTCGAAGGTCTGGGCCATGGCACCTCTCCAAACAGAATATCGAAGGATTATATCCGTTCCGCCAGTTCGGAAAAGGTATCACCACTCGGAATCCGGCCGAGAATATGCCTTTGATGCCAAAGGGCATAGAACAGCAGCGTCCAGCAGGCGAAGGCGGTGTCCTTGGCGCAATCCTTGAACAGGCGTTTCACCTTGCCGGGATGGCAGATTTCCTCGATGCCCGGCTGATGGGCCACCAGGGCGCCGATCTCGGGGCGGGTGGCGATCCATTCGCCCACGGGAACGGTGAAGCCGCGCTTCTTGTCGAAGGGCCGGGCGGCGGGCAGCGCCGTTTCCAGCCAGCGGCGCAGCAGCCACTTGCCCAGGCCCTTCCTCACCTTCATGTGGTCGGGCAGGCGGAAGGCGAAGGCCGCCACCACCGGATCGAGGAAGGGTACGCGGCCCTCGATGCCGTTGGCCATCAGGCAGCGGTCGGCCTTGGTCAAAAGGTCGTTGGGCAGCCAGTCGGCGCAATCCACCGCCTGGGCGGTCTGCAGCCGGGTGCGGCCGGGCATGGCCTCGGCCCGTTCGGCCAGCTTCATGCCGTGGCGCCAGTGGTTGAGAACGCCGTCGCGCAAAAGTCCGTCCAGACCGTCGAAGGTGCCCTTTCTGCGCATGGGCTTGGTCAGGGGCCAGGGGCGCATGGCGTGGCGATAGCGGCCATAGCCGCCGAACAGCTCGTCGCCGCCCTCGCCCGACAGGATGACCTTGACCTCCGTCCTCGCCTCCCGGGCCAGCTTGAAGGTGGGCAGGCAGGCGTAATCGGCGGCCGGGTCGTCCATGGCGGCGGCGACCTGGGGCAGCAGGGACCAGAAGTCGCTTTCCCCGAACTCCACCTCCACATGCCGCGCGCCTACCGTGCGGGCCAGTTCGCGGGCGTGGGCGCGCTCGTCATGGGCCTTGGTGCCGGGGAAGCCGGCGGTAAACGCCAGCACGCCCCTGGGATTGAGCCGCGCCATCAGGGCCAGCACCACCGAGGAATCGATGCCGCCCGACAGGAACATGCCGTAGGGCACGTCCGAGCGCTGGTGCAGTTCCACCGATTCGGTCAGGGTGTCGTCCAGCTCGTCCAGCAGGCGGTCGGGGCTGTCCTCGACAGGCCCGCCGGCGGGCAGGGCGGGCAGGCGGCGGCTTTCGCTGACGCAGCCCGCTTCGGCCACCACCGTCTCGCCGGGGCTGAGGCGGCGGACGCCCTTGAAGATGGTCCTTGTCCCGGTGGTGAACTGCAGTTGCAGCAGCTCGGCCAGGGCGACCGGGTCGATGTCCGCCTTGACCTGTCCGGCCGCCACCAGGGCCTGGGGCTCGGAGGCGAAGGCCAGGCCGGGGGAGGATTCCACCAGATAGAGCGGCTTGATGCCGAAGGGGTCGCGGCTGAGGATCAGCTTGTCCGCCCCGCCGTCATGGATGGCGATGGCGTACATGCCGCGCAAGGACCGGGCGAAGGCCGGTCCCTGGTGGCGGTAGAGATGCAGCGGCGGCTCGCAATCGGAACCGGTGGCGAAGCTTTGCCCCGCCATGTCCGCCTTCAGCTCCAGGTAGTTGTAGACCTCGCCATTGGCGACGATGGCGTTGCCCGCCCCGTCCAGGATGGGCTGCCGTCCGCCTTCCAGGTCGATGATGGACAGGCGGTTCTGCACCAGCCCCACATTGCCCGCCACATGGCGGCCGCGCCCGTCGGGGCCGCGATGGGCCAGGGCGTCGGCCAGCTTGTCCAGCACCGTCTCGTCGGGCGGAGCGCCCGCGGTCATCAGGCCGGCGATGCCGCACATCAGCGTCGCTCCCTGTTTGTCATCCCGAGTGCAGGCGAGGGATCTCCGCCTGCTCCAATCGTGCCGATTCTGAAACGCCGGATCAGGATGAGATCCGTCCTCCCGTTGGTCGTCAGGATGACAGGGGAGGTCATCGCTTCACCTTGTCGAAGAAGTCGAGATAGCGCGCCACCACGGCGGCTTCCGTGAACTGGCGCTCGTAGGCGCTGCGGCCCGCTTCGGCCAGGGCGCGGGCGGCATCGGGCTGGTCCAGCAGGCGGCGGATGGCTTCGCTCAGGGCCTGGTCGTCGTCCACCGGCACCAGCAATCCGTCGACGCCGTCGGTGATCAGCTGTTTCGGCCCCTGGGAGGCCGCCGCGATGACGGGCCGGGCGGCGGCCCAGGCCTCGATCACCACATTGCCCAGGGGCTCGTGGCGGGACGGGCAGACGAACAGGTCGCCGGTGGCGTACAGCGCCGCCACGTCGTCGCGCCAACCCAGGAAGCGCACCCGGGGCTTGACCGACAGATGGGCGGCCAGGGCTTCCAGCTCGGCCCGCTGGGGCCCTTCGCCGGCGATCCACAGATAGCAGTCGTGAATCTGCTCCACCGCCCGCAGCAGCACGTCGAAGGCCTTGTTGGCGTGCAGGCGGCCCATGGCGACGATCAGCCTGGCCCCCGGCGGCGTGTCGAACGAGGCGCGCGGCACCGGGGTGGCGCCGCGTGAGTCGGCGACGAAATTGGGGACGTAGTGAACCTGCCCGGCCGGTCGTCCTTGCGCGATGATCCAGTCGCGGATGTCGGGGGTGTTGCCGATCAGGTGGTCGCACTGGCGGTAATATTTCAGGTCGTAATAGCCGCCCAGGCGGCCCACCGTCACATGGGGGCCCCTGGGCACGAAGCGGCTGGCCCGGTTCATCCAGGTCAGCACGATGTCGGGCCGGAAGTCCTTGACCTCGCGGCCGAAGCGCCAGTGGGTGACGAGGTCGAGCGCGCCGCCGAAGGGGGCTTCCACCACGTCCAGGCCCTGGGCGCGCAGCTGCTCGGCGCGCTTGGGATTATCGCGGATCAGCAGGCGCTGGGTCACTCCGGCGCGGGCCAAAGCGGGGGCCAGGCGCTCGAAGAACGCCTCGGCTCCGCCATGGGGCGCACCGGCCATGGCCTGGAGCAGCCGCGTCATCTGAGCCAGCCTTCGAGCGTCGCCGCCACGCCGTCCCAGGTCCGGGCCTTCCAGGCGGCGCGGGCCTCGGCGCCCATGGTTTGCTGGACCGACCGGTCGGTCAACAGCATGACGGCCAGATTGGCGAAGGCGTCGTCGTCGGGGGCGGAATAGCCGGTCACCCCGTCGATGATGCGCTCGCTTGCCGCGCCAAGCGGGCGGATCACCGCCGGGCAGCCCGAAGCCTGGCTTTCCATCAGGGTGAAGCAGCCCATGTCGTCGGCATGGCCGGGATAGAGGTGGACGCGGGCTTCCGACAGGGCGGCGCTCATCAGGTGGTCGCCCTGGGGCCGGGTCACCACCACGCCGTGGGCGGCGGCCTCCAGCACCTTGGCGGCCAGGGGGCGCAGGCCTTCCTCCACCGCGCTGCCCTCGGCGGCGGCGGCCAGGGTCATGGAATGGACGTGCAACTCGGCGTCGGGCACCTTGGGGCGGATCTTCCTCACCCACAGGTCCACCAGCCAGTCCAGGCCGTGGGCGGGATGGGTGGTGACCACGGCGCGCGGCGGGTCCTGGGGCCTGGGCGAGACGTTCAGGTAATCGGGACGCACCGCCATGGGCAGCAGGCCGGCGGCCAGTCCCTTGGCCTGGAAGTCGCGGGCCTGGGCCTCGGCCACCAGCAGCAGCAGCGGCTTGTGGGTATCGAGCATGGCGCGCGTGGCGGCGCGCTCCAGCATGCGGCCCGGCCCGGTGTGCCAGAACACCCGCTTGCCGGCATGGCGGACGAATTCCAGCAGCGCCGGCTTGCGAAAGGCGATCAGCGCGTCGGTCCTCAGCGGCTTCTTGCCGTCGAAGGTCTCCCACTGGGCGCTTTCGATGTGCATGCCCCAGCGGCAGCGGTTGAACACCTGCACGGTATGGCCGAGGCGGGCCAGGGCGCCGGGCAGCGAGGCGAAGGCCTTCTCGGCCCCGCCCAGCGGGCGCGACGCGGCGGAATAGCCGTCGAAGGGGATGGAATCGTCCACGAGGGTGATATGCATGGTGGGAATCTTATAAGGCGGCGAGTGGGGCTTGTCATCCCGGCTGGTTTGACCCACCCTTCAGTTCGGAAGGGGAGTCGGAAAGGAAGTGCGACAATGAGCGACAAGGTCTTCGTGCGTCTGGAGCAGCGCGCCGTGCTGGAAGTGGGAGGCGAGGATCGCCGGACCTTCCTGCAGGGACTGGTTTCCAACGACATGAACAAGGTGGCCGGCGACCGGGCCGTGTTCACCGCCCTGCTCACCCCCCAGGGCAAGTTCCTCTACGACCTGTTCGTGGTGGAACTGGGCGAGGTCTTCCTGATCGAGGCCGAGGCGGCGCGCATCGAGGAGCTGAGGAAGAAGCTCTCCATGTACAAGCTGCGCTCCAAGGTGAGCGTCGGCGCAGCCGCCAACATGGCGGTGTTCGCGCTGCTGGGCGAGGGCGCGGCAGCCGCTTTCGATCTCGGCTCCGAGGCCGGCGCGGCGACGGAATTCGCCGGCGGCACCGTCTTCGTCGATCCCCGTCTGGCCGAAGCCGGCCTGCGCGCCCTGCTGCCCGCCGATGGCGGGCCCCGCGTGCTGGAAGCCAACGACTTCAAGCCCGCGCCGTTCGAGGCGTGGGATCAGGCCCGCATCCGCCTCGGCCTGCCCGACGGGTCGCGCGACCTGGAGGTGGAAAAGGCCATCCTGCTGGAAAACGGCTTCGAGGAGCTGAACGGCGTCGATTTCAACAAGGGCTGCTACATGGGCCAGGAGCTGACGGCCCGGACCAAGTATCGCGGCCTGGTGAAGAAGCGCCTGATGCCGGTCAGCATCGACGGTCCCGTTCCCGCCCCCGGCACGCCGATCCTGCTGGGCGAGGTGGAAGCGGGTGAGATGCGCTCGGCCTCGGGCGCCAGCGGCCTCGCCCTGGTGCGGCTCGAGCAGTTCCGGGCCCAAGGGGGCGCCGGGCTGTCGGCGGGCGGAGCCACGCTGATCGCCGCCCGGCCCAAATGGGCGGTGTTCCCCGAAGGTGAGTGACGTCATGGACGACGGGCTGGCCCGGCGGGTGACGCCGCTGACCGTGGTGGCGGATATGGCGGAGACGGTGGCCACCTACGTGGCTCTGGGCTTCGAGCCGGTGGAAAGCGGCGACGCGGGCTGTGTGGGCTTGCGCGCCGGTCCCACCTACCACGTGGTGGCGACCAAATCCTACATGGAGCGGCAGTTCAGCCCGCTGACCGTGGCGCTGCTGCTCGACCGCACCACGCCCTATGTCTACGTCTCGTCCCTGGACGAGGCCAAGGCGCGGCTGTCGCCCATGGCCGCCATCGTCGAGCAGGCGGCGCCGGGCGACGGAATCCGCGAGGCGGTGGTCGAGACCGGCGGCCAATTGCTGGTCCTGGCCGAGAAGGTCCCGGCCGAGGCTTAGGCGACGGCCGATTCCAGGGCGGCGATCTGCTCGGGCGTCATGCCGGCGATCTGGGTGGTGGTGAAGGCGTCCACCTGGGTGGCGGTCAGAGCCTCGATCTGAATCGGGGCCAGCGCCGCCACGTTGGTGGTGCTGAGATTGCCGACCTGGGTGGTGGTCAGGCCGCTCAGCTGGCCGGCCGACAGCGACGCCATCTCGGTGGTGCTGAGATTGCTGACCTGGGTGGGCGTCATGGCACGGATCTGGGTGGCCGACAGGCGGGCGAACTGGGTGTTGGTCAGCGCCTGCAGCTGGACGCCGGTGAGGTTGGTCACCTGAACCGTGGAAAGCGCCTGGATCTGGGTGTCGGTCAGCGCCTGCACCTGGGTGGTGGACAGGGCGCGGATCTGCATGCGGGTCAGCGAGCCCAACTGCTCGCTGTCCATCTGGGCGATCTGCGAGGTGGACAGGCCGCCGATCTGGGTCGGCGTCAGCGCGGCGATCTGTTCCCCGGCCAGGGCGTAGAACTGGGTGGCGTCCAGGCTGGCCAGCTGCTCGGCGCTCAGCCCGACGATGCTGGTGGGCGACAGGGCGTTGACCTGGGACGGGGGCAGCGCTCCGATCTGGGTGGTGGACAGCGCCGACAGCTCGGTGACGGTCATGCCCCAGATGCCGTATTGCGACAGCGACGAAATCTGGGTGGTGGAGAGCGCCTGCACCTGTGTGGTGGACAGCGACGCGATGCCGCTGGCCGATATTCCGCCCAGCTGGGTGGTGGTCAGCGCATCGATTTCGGTGGCGGTCAGTCCGCCGACCTGGGTGGTGGTGAGAGCCCCCATCTGGGTGACGGTCACCGCCTGCAGCTGGGTGGTGGACAGCGCCCCCAGCTGGGTTCCGGTCAGGCCGCCGATGCCGGTGGTCGACAGCGAGGCGATCTGGGTGGTCGACAGGCCGCGCACCTGGGTGTTGGACAGCGAGCCGATGCCGGTGGCGGTCAGTCCCGCCAGCTGGGTGGCGGCCAGCGATCCCACCTGGGTGGTGTTGAGGCCGCTCAGCTGGGCCGAGGCCAGCGCCCCCATCTGGGGGCCGGTCAGGCCGCGCAGCTGGGTGGTGGACAGCGCGCCCATCTGGGCCGAGGTCAGCCCGGCGAGCGACGCGGTGGCCAGGGCCGCCATCTGGGTGGCGGCCAGCCCGCGGATCTGAGTGGACGACAATCCGGCCAGCTGGCTGGAAGCCAGGCCCGACAGGCCGGTGTTGGACAAGGCGGTCAGCGAGGTGGTGGACAGGCTGCCGATCTGGGTGGCCGACAGCGCCCGCACGCCGGCGGTGCCAAGGCCCGCCAGCTGGGTGGTGGACAGCCCGGCCAGGTCGGCGGTGGACAGCCCCTGGATCTGCGCGGTGCTTAAGCTCCCCATCTGGGCGGCGGACAGCCCGCGCAGCTGGGTCAGCGACAAGGCGTCCACCTGGGTGGCCGACAATGCGGCCAGGGCGGTGGTGTTGAGCGCCGCCATGTGGCTGACCGACAGGCCGCCCATCTGGGCGGTGGACAGGCCGTGGATCTGGGTGGTGGCCAGCCCCGCCACGGCGGTGACGGTCAGGGCGGCGATCTGGGTGGGCGTCATGGCGCCGATCTGGGTCTCGTCCAGCTCGTCCACCTGCTCGGCCAGCAATCCCCGGATCTGGGTGATGGTGAGCGCCCCCACATCCTCGGTGGTGAGGTCGCCCACCGCGGTTTCGGACAACTGGCCGATCTGGGTGGCCGACAGGCCGCGCAGCTGGGTGACGGTCATGGCCTCGATCTGGCCGCCGGTGAGGCCGCCCACGCCGCCCACCGACAGGGCAGCGATCTGGGTGGCGGTCAGCTGGCTCACCTGCGCCGTGGACAGCGCCGCGATCTGGGTGCTGCCCATGCCGGCCAACTGGGTGGTGGACAGCGCGGCGAAGGCGGTTCCCGACAGGCCCGCCACCTGGGTGGCGGTGAGGCCACCCATCTGCTGGGCGGTGAGCGACCGCAGCTGGGTGGCCGACAGCGCCGCCACCTGGGTGGAGCCCAGGCCGGACAGCGCCGTCTGGCTGAGGCCGGCCACCTGGGTGGTGGACAGGGCCGCCACCTGGGCGAGGCTGAGGCCGGCGGTCTGCTCGGCGGTCAGGCCGGCCAGCGTCGCCACCGGCAGGGCGCGCAGCTGGGTGACGGACAGCGCCGCCAGTTGGGCGGTGGACAGGGCCGCCGCCTGGGTGGCGCGCAGCCCGGCGATCTGGGTACTGGTCAGCGCGGCCATGGCGGTGGTGGAGAGCCCTCCCACCTGGGTGGAGCTCATGGCGGCCAGCTGGGTAGCGGACAGGGCGCCCAGCTGGGTGGTGGACAATTGCGCCAGGCCGGTGGTGGACAGGCCGGCGACGCTGGCCCCCGACAGCGCGCGGATCTGGGTGACCGACAGCACGCTCATCTGGGCCGGACCCAGGGCGCCCAGCTGCGCCCCGCCCAGCCCGGCCGCCTGGGTGGCGGTCAGCGCCGACAGCCCGGTGGTGGACAATCCGGCGAACTGGGCCGAATCCAGGGCACCCAATTGCGCCGTGCCCAGGCTGCGCACCTGGGTGGCCGACAGCGCGCCCAGCTGGGTGGTGCTCATGCCGGCCATCTGCTCGGTGCCGAGGCCGGCGATCTGGGTGGTGGACAGCGCGGCCATCTGGGTGCCCGAAAGCCCGTCGATGCCCGATTCCGACAGCCCGGCCAGCTGGGAGGCGCTGAGCGAGCGCAACTGGGTGGAAGACAGGCTGGCCACCTGCGACGACGACAGGCCGTCGATGGCTCCGGCGGCGATGGCGGCGATCTGGGGGCCTCCCAGGGCGGTCAGCTGGGTGGTGGCCAGGGCGCCCAGCTGGGTCTCGCCCAGGCCGGCGATCTGGGTGGGGGTCATGGCCCGGATGCGGGTCTCGCTGAACACTCCCATCTGGGTGGGCGACAGACCGCCCACCGCCCCGGCCGACAGCGCCGCCATCTGGGTCGCCGTCATGCCCGACAGCGTGGTGGTGGACAGCGACGCCACCTGGGTGGCGGTCAGGCCGCCCAGCTGGGTGACGGTCAGCGCCCCCAGATCGGTGGCCGACAGTCCGCTCACCTGATCTCCGGTCAGCGCACCCACCTGGGCCGCGCTCCAGGCCCGCAGCTGGGTGGGGGTGAGGGCTTCGATCTGGGTGGCCGACAGCCCGGCGATGCCCGAGGCGGACATGGCCGCCATCTGGGTGACGGAGAAGGCGGACAGCTGATTGGTGCTGAGATTGGCCACGGTATCGGCGGCCAGTCCCTGCATCTGGGTGGTGGACAGGCCGGCCAGCTGGGTGTTGCTCAGCCCGGCGATCTGGCCGGCATTGAGCGCCGCCAGCTGGGTGGCGCCCAGGCCGCGCAGCTGGGTGTTGGTCAGGGCGGCCAGGGTGGCGGCACCCAGCCCGGCCACCTGGTCCTGGCTCAGCGCGGCGATCTGGGCCGCGCCGAACGCCTTGACCTGGGTGTCGCTGAGGCTGGCCATCTGGCTGTTGGTCAGCCCGGCCATGGCCCCGGCCGACAATGCGCCCAGCTGCGAGGTCGAGAAGGCCCCCACCTGGGTGGTGGACAGGGATTCCAGCTGGGTGGCGGTCAGGCCGCGCAGCTGGGTGGTGGACAGCACCGCCAGATCGGTGGACGTCATGCCGTCCAGCCCGTCCTCGGACAGGGCGGAAAGCTGGGTGGCCGACAGCACCCGCAGCTGGGTGGCGGTGAGCGATTCGATCTGGGCGGCGCCGAGGGCGGCCAGGGCAGAGGTGCCCAGCGCCGTCACCTGGGTGATGGACAGGGCCGCCAGCTGCCCGGTGGTCATGGCCTGGGCCTGGGCCTGGCTCAGCCCGCCGATCTGGGTGGCGGACAGCGCCCGGATGCGGGTCTCGCCCAGGGTGGACATCTGGGTCTCGGCGAGGCCGCTCATGGCCGTGGCCGACAGCGCCCCCAGCTGGGTGGCGGTCAGGCCGTCCAGGGTGGTGGTGGTCAGCGCCCCCATCTGGGACGCGGTCAGTCCCGACAGTTGGGTGACGGTCAGCACCCCCAGCTCGGCCGAGGTCAGGCTTTCCACCTGGGTAGGCGACAGCCATCCCACCTGGTCGGGCGACAGGGCGCGCATCTGGGTCGAGGACAGCCGGGCGACCTGGGTCTGGCTGAGGCCGCTCACCCCGGCGGCGGACAGCGCCCCCATCTGGGTGGAACTGAACTGGGTGACGTCCAGATTGGCGATGGTGTCGCCGCCAAGGCTGCGCATCTGGGTGGTGGACAGCGCCGCCACCTGGGTCGTGGTGAGGGCGCCCAGCTGGCTCGCCGACAGCCCGGCCAGCTGCGACGCGCCGAGGGCGCGGATCTGGGTGACGGACAGCGCCGCGATGGTCGAGGTGTCCAGGCCGCCGATCTGCTCCATGCCCAGCGCCGCGATCTGGGTGGTGGCGAGCGCCGCCAGCTGGGCCGGCGCCAGCCCGGCGATGCCGGTGGTGGACAGGCCGGCCATGGCGGTGACGCTGATGGCGGCCACCTGGGTGGAGGTGAGCGCCGCCAGCTGGGCCGAATCCAGGCTGGCCGTCTGGGTGGCGGTCAGGCCGCGGATCTGCGACGCCGACAGCGCGGCCAGCTCGTCGTAATCCAGCCCGTCCAGCCCGTCCTCGGACAGGGCGCCGATCTGGGTGGCCGACAGCGCACGCAGCTGGGTGGTGGACAGGGCGCCGATCAGGGCGCTGGACAGTCCCGACAGGGCGGTGTTGCTGATGCCGCCGACCTGGGTGGCCGACAGCTGGCCCAGCTGCGAGGCCCCCAGGGCGCCCAGCTGCGCCGCCCCCAGGCCGCCGATCTGGGTGGTGGACAGGGCCGACAGCTGGGTCTGGCTCAGTCCGCCGATCTGGGTGGTGGACAGGCTGGCCAACTGGGCGGCGGTCAGGCCGCGGATCTGGGTGACGGACAGCTCGCCGATCTCGGTGGAGTCCAGCTGCGAGAGCTGGGCGGCGGACAGCCCGGCCAATTGGGTGGGGGTCAGCGCGCCCAGCTGGGTGACGGTGAGGGCCGCCACCTGGGTCTCGGCCAGCCCGGCCAGCCCCGAGGTGGACAGGGCGGCGATGCTGGCGGCGTCCAGTCCTTCGATCTGGGTCTGGCTCAGCGCGCCGACCTGGGTCGCGGTCATGCCGCCGAACTGGGTGCGGGTCAGCGACGACAGTACGGTGGCCGACAGGCTGGAGATCTGGTCGGGGCTGAAGCCGGCGATCTGGGTGGTGGACAGCACCCGGATCTGGGTCGCCGACATGGCGTCCATCTGGCTGTTGCTCAGGCCGGACACGCCGGCGCTGGACATGGACATCAGCTGGGTGAAGCTGAGCAGGCCGATCTGGGTGGTGGACAGTTCGGACAGGCTGGTGGCACCCAGGCCGCGAATCTGGGTGGCGGTCAGGGCCGCCATCTCGGTGGCGGTCAGGCTCTGCAGCTGCGTGCCGCTCATGGCGTTCAGCTGAGCGGTGGAGAGCGCGCGCAGCTGGGTGAAGGACAGCTGCGCCACCTGATCGGGGGTCAGCGCCGCCACCTGGGAATTGGCCAGCCCGGCCACCTGGGTAATGCTCAGCGCCCCCATCTGGGTGGCCGACAGGATGGCCACCTGGGCTTCGGTCAGGGCGCGAAGGGCGCCGACGCCCAGCGCCGCCACCTGCGACGATCCCAGCGCCGCCAGCTGGCTGTCGGACAGCTGGCCGATATTGGTGGCGGTCAGCCCCCGGACCTGGGTGACGGACAGCGCCGCCACGGCCGACGGCGACAAGGCGGCGATGGCGGTATCCGACAGGGCGGAAATCTGGGTGGCGGTGAGCGCGCGGACCTGGGTCGCCGACATCTCGCCCAGCTGGGTCTGGCTCAGCCCGGCCAGCTGGGTCGGGCGCAATGCCGAAATCTGCGTCTGCGACAATCCGCCCAGCTGGGTGGTGTCCAACAGGCCGATCTGGGTGGCGGTGAGCCCGGTGATCTGGGTGGTGGACAGGCCGCCCAGCGCCGCCGGCGTCAGTCCCGGCAAGGCATCGGGCGACAGCGCCCCCAGCTGGGTCTCCGACAGGCCCTTCAACTGGGCCGATGACAGGTGGCTGACCTGATCGGCGTTCAGGCCCGCCAGGGCGAGGATGCCCAGACCGCCGATCTGGGTGGCCGACAGGCCGCCCAGCTGGGTTTCGCTCAGCATGCCCACCCGGTCCTGGGACAGGCCCAGAAGCCCGGTGGTGGACAGCGCGCCGATCTGGGTGGCGTCCAGCGAGTTGAACTGCTCGTCGCTCAAGCCCCGGATGTGCCCGGCGGTCAGCCCGCCCAGCTGGGTGGTGGTCAGGCGGTCCAGGGTGGTCTCGGTCAGGGCCGCCGCCTGTTCGACGCTCAGCCCCCCCATCTGCGCCGAGGACAGCGCCGCCAGCCGGGAATCGGTCAGGGTCTCGATGACCTCGACCGACAGGCCCCTGATCTGGGTGGCGGTCAGCGCGCCCATCTGGGTGGTGGACAATCCCGCCATCTGGGTGGGTGTGAACGCCGACAGCTGGCCCGGCGTCAGGCTGCGCACCTGGATCAGGCTGAACGCTCCCAGCTGGGCCGGGGCCATGGCGGCGATCTGCCCGTCGGACAGGTTGGCGATCTGGGTGGCGCTCAGTCCCGCCACCTGCGTGGTGCTCAACTGGCCGATCTGGGTCGGGCTCAGTCCGGCCAGCTGGGTGGAGAGCAATCCGCCCAGCTGGGTCTGGTTGAGCGCACCCAGCTGCTCGGCGCTCAGCTGCGCCACCTGGAATTCGTTGAGGCCGCGCAGCGCCGTGGTGGTGAGCGCGGCGATCTGGGCGGTGCCGAGCGCGGCCAGCTGGGTCTCGTCGAACTCGGTCAGGGCGCGTATGCCCAGGCCCTTGACCTGATACTGGTTCAGGCCGGCGATCTGCGTCGTGTCCAGGGCGTGAATCTGCTCGGCGCCCAGCATGCCGATCTGGGTGGCCGACAGGGCGGCGAACTGGGTCGCGGTCAGGGCGCGCAGCTGGGTCGCCCCCAGCCCCGCCATGGCGGTCAGCGCCAGGGCGGCGATCTGCGAGCCGCTCATGGCCTGGATCTGGTCCGGCGACAGATAGCCGATCTCGGTGGCGGTCAGCGCCTTGATCTGGGTGGCGTTGAAGGCCGCCAGCTGGGTGGGCGTCAGGGCCTCCACCTGCTCCTGGGTCAGCCCGCCGATATCGGTGGAGGTCAGCCCGCGCACCTGGGCGGCCGACAGCCCGCTGATCTCCATGGTGGAGAAGGTGGCGAACTGCGAGGTGGACAGCGCCCCAATCTGGCTGGCCGACAGGCCGGCGATCTGGGTGGCGTCCAGGGATTCCACCGCCGTGGTGGACAGCGCCCGGATCTGGTTGGTGCTCAACACCGCCACCTGATCGGCGGACAGCCGGTCCACCTGGGTGGCGCCCAGCCCGGCCACGGCGCGGGTGGCCAGATAGGAAAGCTGGGTGGAGGTCAGCCCCGACAATTGCGCGTCGGTCAGCCCGCCCACCTGCTTGGCGGTCATGGCCCCCAGCTGGGTCGGGCTTAAGCCCGCCATCTGGGTCGGCGTCAGGGTGGCGATGGCGGTGGTGCTGAGGAACTGGAACTGCGAGGCGGTGATGGCCGCCATCTGGGTGGCGGTCATGGCCGCGATCTGGGTCTCGGCCAGCCCCTGGATGCCGAAGGCGCTGAGCGCCGCCACCTGGTCGGCGCTCAAGGCGGCGATCTGGTCGGGGCCGAGGGCGCCCGACGCCGTCTGGGTCAGGCCGCGCAGCTGGATGGTGGACAGCGCCCCCACCTGGGTGGCGCTGAAGGCCGAGACCTGGGCGGAGGAAAGCGCCAGCATGCCGGTGATGGACAGGCCGCCCAGTTGGGCCGGGGTCAGCGAGGCCAGGGTCTCGCTGGCCAGTCCGCCTATCTGGGTGCCGGTCATGGCGGCGATCTGGCTGGCTCCCAGGCCGGTCATCTGGGTGGCGGTGAGCGCCCCGGCCTCGGTAATGGTCAGGCCGCGCACCTGGGTGGCCGACAGCACCGACAGCTGGCTGGGCGCCAGGGCGCGGAACTGGGTCACCGTCATCTCGCCCAGGTCGGTGGCGGTCAGTCCCTTGATCTGCAAGGCCGACAGCGACGAGATGACGTCGACTCCGAAGGCATCGAACTGGGCGTCGAGCAGCACCGACAATTGCTCGCCGCTGAACGCCACCTGGGAGGGGGACAGGCTGCCGATCTGGGTCTCGGTCAGCCCCGTCATCTGGGCGGTGCTGAGCGAGGCCAGCTGGGTGGCGCTGAATTCCTGGATCTGCTCGACGGTGAAGGCGGCGACCTGGAACGAGCTGAGCTCGCGGATGTCCGACGCGGTCAGGTCCCGAATGGCCGCGCCGCTCAGCTGAGCGATCTGCGCCTCATTCAATGACGATATGGACGAGACCATGTGTGCTTCTCCGGCCGAACCCTAGCGGATCGCGGCGACGCCAGACCTGATTTCGCGTGGCAACGCAAAAAGCATGCCGAGCCCTGCCCGTAATGGGATGCGGGCGTATTCCTATGTTTCTTATAAGGATGAACGGGAGTCGCGTCCCGGCAAATTTTGCCTGGTGCAGATTTTGCCGGGCCGATCTTGCCTCATTCGCCGGGCGAGGCAGCCTCTTCGACCATGTGCCGGCGGATCAGCGGCATCTGGAACAGCATGAAGACGAAGGTGAGCGCCATGCTGCCCGGCACCTTCCACAAGACCCAGACGTCCAGGCTGGCGACGCGGCGCACCACCTCGTTCAGCAGGGCCATGGCGATGAAGAACAGGCAAAAGCGCAGCGACAGGGCCCGCCAGCCGTCGTCGTCGAGGGCCAGCGCCTCGCCCAGCACCGCCTTGACCGTGGGGCGCTTCAAGATCAGGCCGCCGCCCAGCACGGCCGCGAACAGGCCATAGACGATGGACGGCTTCATCATGATGAAGGTCTCGTCGTTCAGCCACAGGGTGAGGCCGCCGAACACGCCCACCACCAGGGCGGTGACCAGCGGCATCAGGGCGACCTTGCGGGTGACGGCGAAGGACAGCACCAGGGCCACCGCCGTCGCCGCTATCAGCGCGGCGGTGGCGGGCAGCAGGCCCTTCAGCCAGTAAAGCCCCAGGAACACCGCCAGCGGCCCGAAATCCACGGCGGGCTTCAGCCATTTGGGGGCGTTGTTTTGCATGGCGGCGTATTGTCCTGGGCAGGTGGGAAACACTGGCGGGCAACCTGCCACATGGGGGGGCGCAAGGTAAAGTTCCATCCCTCGGATCGTGGCCCGCGGAGCCTCAATGCGAATGGAAGCGGTAGTCGTTCTTGCCGGATTTCTTGGCAACGTACATGGCTGCGTCGGCATTGGTGAGAAGCGTCTCTGCATCGTCAGCGTCGTCGGGAAAGAGGCCGATGCCGATGGAGGTGCCCACTCGTGCCACCTTGTCGCCAAAGACCATGGGGCGGTTGATGGCGGCGATGATGCGGTTGGCGATTTCGATGATCTCGTCGCGGCCGTTGGGATTTTCCAGCAGCACCACGAACTCGTCTCCGCCCAGGCGCGACACCGTGTCGGTGGTGCGCACCGAATCCACCATGCGGACCGCGACCTCCTTGAGGACGAAGTCACCGATTTCGTGGCCCAGGGTGTCGTTGACCGCCTTGAAACCGTCCAGGTCCAGAAACATCAGCGCGACCGGCGAACGGGCGCGCACCGCAGTCGCTAACGCATGCTCCAGGCGGTCGCGGAGCAGGGTCCGGTTGGGCAGGTCGGTCAGGGCGTCGTGGAAGGCGATATGCCGTATGCGCTGGTCGTCCCGGCGAAGCTCGGTGACGTCACTGAACATTGCCACGTAATGCAGGGGTTTGCCGTCCGAGTCTTGGATGGCGGACACCGTCTGCCAGACCAGGAAGGCTTCGCCGTTCTTGCGGCGGTTCCACAACTCGCCCTCGAAGCGCCCTTCCTCGGTCAATTTGCGCCAGAAGGCTTGGTAAAAGGACTGATCCTGGTGATTCGATTTCAAAAGCTTTGGCGTCTGGCCCACGGCCTCCTCGCGGTCATAGCCGGTGATCCGGGTAAAGGCTTCGTTGACTGTCAGGATCGTACCCCTGGGATCCGTGACGATGATGCCCTGGGACGCCTCGTGAAACACCCTGGCGGCCAGGGCGCTCTGAGCTTCGGCCGCCTTGCGCTCGCTAACATCCTCGAAGGTCCAGATGCTGCCGCCGGCGGGGTCGTCGGGCGTCAGCAGCTTTCCCCACATGCGCGCCCAGAGAAGGTGCCCGTCCTTGTGGCGCATCTGCCGCTCGACACCGTAGCGCTCACCCCGGAGCAGGGCGTCGTACGCGGTTCGCCCCAGTTGCTCGTAGGCCTCGTCGCTGGGGTAGAACATACGGGTACTCTGGCCGTTCATTTCCTCGACGGTGTGGCCGAAAATGTCCGACATGGCCTGGTTGCACCAGACCTGCTGGCGATTCTTGACCAGGGCGATGCCGATACTGGAGCAGGCCAGGATGGTGTCCAATTGCTGCATCTTGTCGAAATAACGTTGCTGCAGCGTCACATGGCTGGTCACGTCGCGGGAATAGGCCGCCACCAGCGAGACCGTGCCGCGGGCATCGGTGATGGGATAGATGGAGTTATCGAGAAACAGCCCGTCGCGCTGGTCGGGAAAGTGCTTCGGCCGCCCGTTGGCAACGACGGCATTCACCGCGTCCCGGCGATTCTTGCGGACTGGATCTGGGAAGAAGTCGTAAACGCATTTTCCGATCAGATCGTCCGGAATCTTTTGAAAGCGGGAAGCCAGTGCCTGGTTGCAGGCCAGGACGGTACCATTCGGCGCCAGCAGGCAGGCGGCGTCCAGGGACGCGTTGATCAGGGCGGCGGTCCGTCTTTCACTTTCCCGAAGTCTCTCCAGGTTCCGCAGATAGGCGAAGAGGGCATAGGACAAGGCCAGAGACAGGGCGATCGCTCCGGCTTCCAAGAGGTTGAGGGCGGCGGTGTCGCCATGCCATCCCGTTGTCGGCATGGCCGCCAGTTGCCATGTCCCGCCGGGGACGTGGGCGTCGAACAGCAGGGCGTCCTCTCTGAACAGGCGTTCGTCGCCGAAGAAGGCCACACCGTTCGCACCCTTGCCGTCCACGCCGCGCAGGGCGAAACTGATGCCGCGCTCTTCCATCTTCAGGTCGGCGGACCATAAGATGTCGTCCAGGTCGAGTACGATGCTGATGACGCCCCAGTAGCGGCCATCGGCGAAGAAGACCGGAGTCCGGCTGATGACGCCCGTCCCCCCCTGGCGCAGGTTCACCGGTCCGGCCAGGACCGTGGAGCGGGTCTCGATGGCGCGTTGCACGCTCGGCCATTGGCTGGGAATATCAGGATAGTACAATCCGATGGCGGCCTGATTCCCTTCGTGGGGAAAGACCCGGGAGATCCGGTTGTCGGGGGCGATGCCGATATTGCGGATATGGCGGCCGTACTGATGCAGCGCCTGAAGCGCACGGTCGGCGCTGTCCCCCATGACGCCGTTCTGGGCCACGATATGAGCGACCATGCCGTTGGCCAGAAAGACATTGGCGTTCAATTCGGCTTCCAGCCGGGCCAAACGCGCCAGCGCAGCCCGACCGACATCGGCCCGCAATTCCTGGTCCCGCCGCCCGCGCTCCGTCGTCACGCCGAAATGGATCAGCAGGCACAAAGTCGTGAGGGCAGCGCCGCTGATCAGCAGGTGTGAAAATCTGAATGCGTTCAAGGGCGGCAACGCGGTCTCCCTCCGCGACCTCGGAAGGGGCTATGACTTAGGTCATGTTCCATGCTTGCCGCAGCTTATCGCCTTCACCCCTTGGCGTGAAGACGCAACCGGCGCCTCGCCGAGCCGGCGCGGGCTGTTTGCGCTGCGTTTCGCTCTATTCCACCGTGACGCTTTTCGCCAGGTTGCGCGGCTGGTCCACGTCGGTGCCCTTGGCGACGGCCACGTGGTAGGCCAGCAGCTGCACCGGGATGGCGTAGAGGATGGGGGCGACGATGGGGTCGACGGCAGGCAGGGCCATGGAGGAGAAGGCCTTGGCCGACAGCCGGTCGATACCTTCCCTGTCGGAGAAGAACACCACGCGGCCGCCGCGGGCCACCACTTCCTGGACGTTGCTGGCGGTCTTCTCGTACAGCTCGTCGGTGGGGCAGATGACGATGACGGGGACCGAATCGTCGATGAGGGCGATGGGGCCGTGCTTCAGCTCGCCGGCGGCATAGCCTTCCGCGTGGATATAGCTGATTTCCTTGAGCTTCAGCGCCCCTTCCAGGGCGATGGGATAGCCGGTGCCGCGCCCGAGATAGAGCACGTCGCGGGCCTCGGCGATGCCTTGGGCGATGACCCGGATGTCGTCGTCGCGGCGCAGCACCTCGGCGATGCGGGCCGGAATCTCGGACAGCGAGCGGCAGATTTCGGCCTCGGCGTCGGCCGACAGGGCGCCGGTGGCGCGGCCCATGCCGATGGCGAGACACGCCAGCACGGTCAGCTGGGTGGTGAAGGCCTTGGTCGACGCCACGCCGATCTCGGGGCCCGCCATGGTCAGCAGGGCGGCCTCGGATTCGCGGGCGATGGTGCTTTCCGGCACGTTGACCAGGGCCAGCGTCTTCTGGCCGTGCTCGCGGCAATAGCGGAGCGCGGCCAGGGTGTCGGCGGTCTCGCCCGATTGCGAGATGAAGATGGCCAGGCCGTCGGCCTCCATGGGCGGACAGCGATAGCGGAATTCCGAGGCGATATCCACCTCGACCGGCAGGCGGGCCAGCTTCTCGATCCAGTACTTGGCCACCGAGGCGGCATAGTATGAGGTGCCGCAGGCGATGATCCGCACCCGCTTCACCGCGCTTAAATCGAAGGGCAGCTTGGGCAGTGTGATGGTGCGGTCGGCGGGATTGAGCATGGTGTTGAGCGTGCCGCCCACCACTTCCGGCTGCTCGAAGATTTCCTTCAGCATGAAGTGGCGGTGCTCGCCCTTGCCGATCATGGCCCCCGAGAACTGGGTCTGGCGCACCTCGCGGGTCACCACCGCGCCGCTGCGGTCGCGGACGGTCACGGATTCGGCGGTCAGCACCGCCCAGTCGCCGTCGTTGAGATAGCTGATCTTCTGGGTGAGTGGGGCGAGCGCCAGGGCGTCGGAGCCCAGATACATCTCGCCGGCGCCATAGCCGATGGCCAAGGGCGAGCCCTGGCGCGCCGCGATCATCATGTCGGGCCGCCCGGCGAAGATGATGCCGAGAGCGAAGGCGCCCTGCAGGCGCTCCAGCGCCTTGGCGGTGGCGTCCTCCGGGCTCATTCCCAGCCCCAGGTGATGGTCGATCAGCTGGGCCACCGCCTCGGTGTCGGTGTCGCTTTCGAACGCATGGCCCTTGGCGGTGAGCTCGGCTTTCAGTTCGTGGAAATTCTCGATGATGCCGTTGTGGACCACCGCCACCCGCCTGGTGGCGTGGGGGTGGGCGTTGCGTTCGTTGGGCACGCCGTGGGTGGCCCAGCGGGTGTGGCCGATGCCGATCAGCCCGCCCACCGGCTTGGTCTGCAGCAGGGCTTCCAGGTTGGCCAGCTTGCCCTCGGCGCGGCGGCGCTCGATCCGGCCGTCCACCAGGGTGGCGATGCCGGCCGAATCGTAGCCGCGGTATTCCAGGCGCCGCAATCCCTCCACCAGAAGGGAGGGGACTTCCTGCTTGCCGATGATGCCGACGATGCCGCACATGGGCGTCTAGTCCTTCTTCGCTTTCTTGGCGGCCTGCTGGGCGCGGAACCGGTCGGCCCAGCCCTTCAGCTCCATCTGCGAGCCGCGCGCCACCGCCAGCGCGCCCTCGGTCACCTCCTTGGTGATCACCGAGCCGGCGCCCACCACGGCCCCGTCGCCGATCTTCACCGGGGCCACCAGCGAGGTGTTGGAGCCGATGAAGGCGCCTGCGCCGATATCGGTGAACGACTTGTTGAAGCCGTCGTAATTGCAGGTGATGGTGCCCGCGCCCACATTGGCGCCGGCGCCCACCCGGGCGTCGCCGATATAGGTCAGGTGGTTGACCTTGGCGCCCTTCTCGATGGTGGCCTTCTTCACCTCGACGAAATTGCCGATATGGGCGTTCTCGCCGATCTCGGCGCCGGGGCGCAGCCGGGCGAAGGGGCCGGCGGCGACGCCGTCTTCCACGGTGCAGCCCTCGAAATGGCAGAAGCCCTTGATCTCGACGTTGTCGCCCACGGTGACGCCGGGGCCGAACACCACGTGCGGCCAGATTGTGACGTCACGACCGATCTTGGTGTCCCACGACAGCCACACGGTGGCGGGGTCGATCAGGGTGGCGCCGCCCTCCATGGCGGCCTCGCGCAGGCGGGCCTGAACCAGGGATTCGGCCACCGCCAGTTCCGAGCGGGAATTGACGCCCAGCAATTCGGCCGGATCGCCCTCCACGTGCGAGCAGGTGGCGCCGTCGGCGCGGGCCAGGGCGACGATATCGGTCAGGTAGTACTCGCCCTTGGAATTCTTGTTGTCGACCCGCTCGATCAGGCTCCACAGGCGGTTGCCGTCGATGCACATCACGCCGGAATTGCACAGCGGGTTCTCGCGCTGGTCGGGGGTGGCGTCGCGGTATTCCACGATGGCCTTCAGCCCCTCGGCGCCCACCACCAGCCTTCCGTAATGGCCGGGGTCGTCGGGCTTGAAGCCCAGCACCACCACCGCCGGGTCGCGGGGGCCTCTGCGCTCGGCCAGCATGCGCTCCAGCGTCGCCCGGGTGATCAGCGGCGTGTCGCCATAAAGCACCAGCACGTCGCCGTCGAACGGACCCAGCGCCGCCTTGGCCTGGAGAACGGCGTGGCCGGTGCCCAGCCGGTCGGTCTGGATCACCGTGGGATGGGGGGCGACGGTCCTGCTCACCACGTCCATGTCGGGGCCGACCACCACCACCATGCGGTCGGGCGCCAGGCCCGAGACGGTGTCGAGCAGGTGGCTGACCATGGGACGGCCCGCCAGCGGATGCATCACCTTGGGCAGCGACGACTTCATGCGCGTTCCCTGGCCTGCGGCAAGGACGATGACGGCGAGCTTGGCGGAAGCCATGATGCGGGCTGGACCCAATCTGTTGCGGTTGTGGCCGGAAGGTGCCACAAAAGGCCCGAGCGGGCCAAGTCAATCTTTGTTGCGGAAGGTTTCAATGGGCATGGGATTGCAGGCGGTGCTGTTCGACCTGGACGGCACCCTGATTCATTCGCTTCCCGATCTGGTGGCGGCGGTCAACCGGCTGCTGGCCGGCGAGGGGCGCGGAGCCCTGGACGACCGTACGGTGATGTCCTTCGTGGGCGACGGGGCGGGCACCCTGGTGACCCGGGTGTTCATGGCCACCGGCGGCATGCCGGGCCCCGAGGTGGAGCCGTATCTCGAGCGTTTCCTGGCCGATTACGAGCCGCGTTCGGCCGAGAACACCGTGCCCTGGCCCGGCGTGCCCGAGACCCTGGCCGAGTTGAAGGCCGCCGGTTTGCGCCTTGCCGTGTGCACCAACAAGCCGTCGCGGGCCACCGCCGAGATCCTGGCGGCGCTGGATCTGGAACGCTGGTTCGATCTGGTGGTGGGCGCCGACGACGCACCCGCCATCAAGCCCGACCCCGCCCATGTCACCTGCATCCTCGACCATCTGGGGGTGGCGGCCGGGGCTGCGGTGATGGTGGGCGATTCCACCAACGACATCGTGTCGGCCAGACGGGCCGGAGTGCGGAGCGTGGCGCTGTCCTTCGGCTATTGCCACGGGCCGGTGGCGGATTTGGGCGCCGACTGGATCGTCGACGACTTCCGCGATCTTTCCCGCCTGCTGCTGGGGTAGCCCTCTTGCGTTGAAAGAGGTTCGGGGCCATGCTCTCCCCAGCCGATAGTCGGGGGCGCCGTGGTCGAGGGTAAGGGTATGCCGCAAGAGCGGCGGGTTGAGGAATTGTCGCAGCAGGTGGAGCGCCTGTCGCTGTACCAGGCGGTGTTCGACAATGCCTGCGAGGGTATTTTCGCCACCAACTCGGCCAACCGCATCATCGCCGTCAATCCCGCCTTCACCGCCATCACCGGCTATACGGCCGAGGAAGCCATCGGCAACGATCCCCACATGCTGAGCTCGGGGTTCCACGACCGCGCCTTCTACGACGAGATGTGGCAGCATCTCTCGGCTCATGGCCGGTGGCAGGGCGACGTCATCGACCGCCACAAGGACGGCCGCCCCATCCGCCTGTGGCTGTCCATCACCAGCCAGCGCGGCCCGGATGGAGCGGTCGACCGCCGCATCGCCGTGTTCCGCGACGTCACCGAGGCGCGCGAGACGGCCGAGCAACTGTGGCAACGCAGCAATTTCGACCCGCTGACCGAACTGCCCAACCGCAACCTGTTCCTCGACCGCCTGCTGCAGGCCCTGGTCCTGGCCGGGCGCGAGGGCTCCAAGGCGGCCATGCTGTTCATCGGCCTGGACGGCTTCAAGAACATCAACGATTCGCTGGGCCACTGGATCGGCGACAAGGTGCTGCAGGAGGCGTCCCGGCGGTTCCAGAGCTGCCTGCGCCAGGGCGACACGGCGGCGCGCTTCGGCGGCGACGAATTCACCGTGGTGCTCTCGGGCGTGCGCTCCACCTCGGAAGTAGAGGCGGTGGTCCGCTCGGTGCTCGAGGCGCTGCAGGAACCCTTCGTGGTCGAGCATCACCACATCCTGATCTCGTGTTCCATCGGCGTCTGCCTGTGGCCGGGCGATGGCGAGGACGTGGAGGCCCTGATGCGCAACGCCACGGCGGCGCTGCAGCAGGCCAAGCAGGCCGGGCGCAACACCTTCCGCTTCTTCACCCCGGCCATGGACGCCCGCGCCCAGGCCCGCTCCAAGCTGGCCGACGAATTGTCGGGCGCCCTGGCCCAGGGCGAGTTCCATCTGGTGTTCCAGCCCCTGGTGGACGTCAAGACGGGCAAGGTCAACGCCGCCGAGGCGCTGCTGCGCTGGCACAACCGCTATCTCGGCGTGGTCAGCCCCGACCAGTTCGTCCCCCTGGCCGAGGAACTGGGCCTGATCCGCCCCATCGGCGAATGGCTGATCACCGCCGCCTGCCGCGAGGCGCTGGTCTGGCAGGGCATGGGCCTGGGCGACATCAACATCGCCGTCAACATCTCGCCCCGGCAGTTCCAGCAGGGCGACATCGTCTCCATCATCAAGCGCGCCCTGGACGAGACCCGCCTGCCGCCCTGGCTGCTCACGGTGGAGATTACCGAGGGGCTGCTGCTCTCCAACGGCGAGGAGATCCTGGCCAAGATGGAGGCCATCCGCAGCCTGGGCGTCAGCCTGTCGGTGGACGATTTCGGCACCGGCTATTCGTCGCTGTCCTACCTGAAAAGCTTCCCGGTGGACGTGCTGAAGATCGACCGCTCGTTCATCGCCGACATGGGGGAGCGCTCCGACGACGCCACCATGGTCGAGGCGATCATCGCGCTGGGCCACTCGCTGCACCTGGAAGTGGTGGCCGAGGGCGTCGAGACCCAGGAGCAGCTGGATTTCATCACCAATCAGGGCTGCGATGTGGCCCAGGGCTATTTCTTCTCGCCGCCGCTGTCCGGGCCGCGCTTCCGCGAATTCGTGCTGGGGCGCCACGGCCTGCCCCATCCCAGCGGCGTGTCCGGCGTGGCGCCCCATGGAATCCGGGTGCTGTTCGCCGACGACATGGAACTGGTGCGTCTGGTGTTCCGCGATTTCCTGGACGGCACCGGCTGCGTCATCGACGAGGCGTCGGGCGGGGCGGAGGCCGTCGCCAAGGCCACCGCCGTGCGCCCCGACGGCGGCAACCGCCATCAGCTGGTGGTCCTCGACCTCTGCATGCCCGAGGTGGACGGGTTCCAGGTGGCCAAGGCCATCCGCCAGTTCGAGGAGACCCACGGACTACCGGCGGTGCCGCTGATCGCCCTGACCGCCGACGATTCCGAGGCCAGCCGGATACGGGCCATCGACGCCGGCTTCAACCGCTTCCTCGCCAAGCCCATTTCCCGCTCGGACCTGCTGGCCGCCATGGCCGAGATGCTGCCGCCCACCGAAATCGACGCCGCGCCCGAGGCGCCGGGACTGGCGGCGGGCATCAACATTCCCGCCGGGCTGGAGCACCTGCTTCCCTCGTTCCTGGCTGAAATGCTGAAGGACCAGGAGATTCTGCGCCGCCTGGCCGAGGCGGGCGACCGCGCCCGGCTCACCGATCACGCCCACGCCATGCGGGGCAAATGCGGCATGTTCGGCGAGGAGGCGCTTTATACCCTGCTGGGCGATCTGGAGGCGCTGGCGCCCGAGGGCGAGGGCGGCGAAATCACCCGTCTGGTCGCCAAGGTCGTTGAACGGGTCGGCCGCCTGTAGCACCATGGGTGTTCAATCCCGGGCGGCATCATCATGAAGATCACGCAGTTCACCGACTTTTCCATCCGTCTGCTCATCTACCTGTCGCGCCACCGCGACCGGGTGGTGACGGTGCGCGAGGTGGCGGAGTATTACGGCATCTCCGCCGAGCACCTGAAAAAGATCGTCCGCTCCCTGGCCGATCTGGGACACGTGCAGACGGTGCGGGGCAAGCATGGCGGACTGCGCCTGGGTCGCGAGCCCCGGGACATTCAACTGGGCCATCTGTTCCGCCAGCAGGAGAATTTGGCCCTGCTGCCCTGCCACGAGCCTTGCGACACCTGCCCCATCGTGGAATGCAAATTGCGCAGCCTGGTGGACGACGCCCTGGCCGCCTTCCTGGCCGTGTTCGACGGCAAGACCCTGGCGGATGTGGTTTAGCGAGGCACTCGTCTGTCATCCCGACGACCTGCGGGAGGAGGGATCTCGTCCTGGCACGGCTTTTCAGAATTGGCCCTGTCAGAGCAGGCGGAGATCCCTCGGCTTACGCCTCGGGATGACAATGAAAAACACTCAGCCCGCCACCGGCGCCCACAGAACCTCGTCGATGCGCTCCGCCCCGGCCAGCAGCATGACCAGCCGGTCGAAACCCAGCGCGTTTCCGGCCGAATCCGGCATGCCGAACTCCAGGGCGGACAGGAAGTCCTCGTCCAGGGGGTAGCGCTCGCCGTAGAGGCGCTGCTTCAGGTCCATGTCGGCGGTGAAGCGGCGGCGCTGTTCGCCCGCGTCGGTCAACTCGCCGAAGGCGTTGCACAGTTCCACCCCCAAGGCATAGGCCTCGAAGCGCTCGGCCACCCTTGCATCGGCGGGCGACGGGCGCGACAGTGCCGCCATGGACACCGGATAGGAATGAAGTATGACCGGTCGGTCGAAGCCCAGATGGGGCTCGACGCGGTCCAGCATCACCTTGAAGAAGATGTCCTCCCAGGTGTCGGACGGGCTGACCGAGATGCCGATGCGCGCCGCCTCGGCCGCCAGGACCGACCGGTCGGGCGACCAGGGATCGGGGGCGGTGACCAGGATGTCGATGCCGGCGTATTCACGGAAGGCCTCGGCCACCGACAGCCGCCGCCAGGGGACGAAGGGATCGCATTCCTGTCCTTCCCGCCGCAGCGTTTCCACCCCGGCGGCCCTGGCGCAGTCCTGTACCAGGGTTTCGGTGTCGGCCATCAGGTCGGCGATGGAGGCTCCGGCCCGATACCATTCCAGCATGGTGAATTCGGGATGGTGGGTTTGCGAGCGCTCGGCATTGCGGAACACCCGGGCCAGTTGGTAGAGGCGCGGCATTCCGGCCACCAGCAGCTTCTTCATGGCGAATTCCGGGCTGGTGTGGAGATAGAGCGGCCGGTCGGGCCCGCCATAGGGATCGGCCAGCGCGGTGGCGAAGGCCTTGAGGTGGGGCTCCAGGCCGGGCGAGACCTGCAGGCAGGGGGTCTCTACCTCCCTAAAGTCGCGGGCGGCGAAGAAGGCGCGGGTAGCGCCCAGCACGCGGGCGCGCAGTTCCAGATTGCCGCGCCGCGCCGCGAACACCTCGGGCCGCCACCATTCTTTACCTGCCATGGCCTTTTCCTCTATCTAGGGACCCCATGTCCCGCCGCCGCACCCTTCGCACGCCCCAGGACCTGCTCGACGCCGGATTGATCTCCGATGCCCGGGCGGTCGACGAGGTCGCCCGCGCCTATGCCGTGGCCCTGACGCCGGCGGTGGCGGACCTGATCGACCCGGCCGATCCCCATGACCCCATCGCCCGGCAATACGTGCCCTCGGCCGAGGAACTGGTCACCACGGCGGAGGAACGGGCCGACCCCATCGGCGACGCAGCCTACAGCCCGGTGAAGGGCCTCGTCCACCGCTACCCCGACCGGGTGCTGCTGACGCCGCTGCTGGTCTGCCCGGTCTATTGCCGCTTCTGCTTCCGGCGGGCGCGGGTGGGCGATGCCGAGGCCACCATGACCGAGGCGGAGATGGATTCCGCCCTGGCCTATGTGGCGGAGCGGCCCCAAATCCGCGAGGTGATCCTGACCGGCGGCGACCCGCTGATGCTGGGCGAGACCCGTCTGGGGGCGCTGCTGGCCCGCATCCGGGCCATTCCCCATGTGGACCTGATCCGCATCCACTCCCGCGTGCCGGTGAGCGACCCCAAGCGGATCACCGCCGCCCTGGCCCGCCTGCTGGGGGACGGCGAAAAGCCGGTATGGCTGGCCGTCCACGTCAACCACGCGCGCGAGCTTTCCCCCGCCGCCTGCGCCGGACTTGGGCTTCTGGCCCGCGCCGGCGTGCCGCTGTTGTCCCAGACCGTGCTGCTGAAGGGCGTCAACGACACGGTCGAAACGCTGGAAGAGCTGTTCCGCGCCCTGGTGCGCAACCGGGTGCGGCCCTATTACCTGCACCACCCCGATCTGGCGCCCGGCACCGGCCATTTCCGCCCGACCATCGCGAAGGGCCAGGCCCTGATGCGCACCTTGCGTGGCCGCCTGTCGGGCATCGCCCAGCCCACCTATGTGCTCGACATCCCCGGCGGCGCGGGCAAGGTGCCGGTGGGGCCCGGCTATTGGGATGGGGAGGGCGCGACGGTGACCGATCCCCAGGGCGGCGAACACCCCTATCTCCCGGGGTGACGGCTATTCTTGCCTTCCCCCAGGCGACCTGATAGGGTCCGCGCCAATTTCCTTAAGCCCTGTTGGAACTCCCATGAAGATCAACGCCAACCTGATTCGCCCCGGCAACATTCTCGAGCATAACGGCCGCCAGTACGCCGTGCTGAAGATCCAGATCGTCCAGCCCGGCAAGGGCGGCGCCTTCATCACCGTGGAAATGCGCGACATCCGCACCGGCAACAAGACCAACGAGCGCTGGCGCACCGCAGACACCGTCGAGAAGTGCAACGTCGAGGCCAAGGAATGCACGTTCCTGTTCCGTGACGATTCCATCATGACCTTCATGGATTCCGAGAGCTTCGAGCAGTTCACCATGCCCAACGACACCCTGGGCGACACCATCGGCTTCCTGCAGGACGGCATGGTGGTCGAGGTGGATTTCGTCGAGGGTTCGCCCGTCTCCATCACCCTGCCGGAAAAGGTGGTGATGAAGGTGGTCGAGGCCGATCCGGTGGTGAAGGGCCAGACCGCGTCGTCGTCCTACAAGCCGGCCAAGCTGGAAAACGGCATGAAGATCCTGGTCCCCCCCTTCCTGGAGGAAGGCGAGGTGATCATCGTCAGCACCGCCGACTGCACCTATGTCGAGCGGTTCAAGGGCTAAGCGGTGATCATTCGCTCCGCCCTGCTCAACGTCATGATGGGGGCGGCCCGCAAGGCCGCCCGCAACCTCGTCCGCGATTACGGCGAGGTGGCGCAGCTGCAGGTGTCCAAGAAGGGCCCCGCCGACTTCGTGTCCTCGGCCGACTTGAAGGCCGAGAAGACGCTGCGTGCCGAGCTGAAGAAGGCCCGTCCCGGCTTCGGCTTCCTGCTGGAAGAGGGCGGCGAGGTCGCCGGCGACGACAAAAGCCACCGCTGGATCATCGATCCCATCGACGGCACCACCAACTTCCTGCACGGCATCCCCAATTTCTGCATCTCCATCGCGCTGGAGCGTGACGGTGAGCTTTTCGCCGGCGTGGTCTACCAGCCGCTGGGCGACGAGATGTTCCATGCGGAAAAGGGTGCCGGCGCCTTCCTGAACGAGCATCGCCTGCGGGTCTCCGCCCGGCGCAAGCTGGAAGACACCCTGATCGCCACCGGCATTCCCTTCCACGGCCGCCCGGGCCACGAGGTCTTCTTGAAGGAGCTGGGCGCGGTGATGGGCCAGGTGGCGGGAATCCGCCGTTTCGGTTCGGCGGCTCTCGATCTCGCCTATGTGGCGGCCGGGCGCTGCGACGGCTATTGGGAAACCGGCATCCAGCCGTGGGACATCGCGGCGGGCATCGTGCTGGTCAAGGAAGCCGGCGGCTACGTCACCGATTTCCAGGGTGGCTCGAAGATGCTGGACAACGGCCAGGTGCTGGCCGCCAACGACCATCTGCACCAGCCGCTGCTGAAACTGCTGAAAGCGGCGCGGGGATAGGGTTGTGGCCGGACTCGCGTTCGGCTAGATTCCTTGATTACGAAAAGAACGAGGGACTTCCAGCCGGGAGAGGGACGTGATGATCAGGGGGAGAAACGTCGCGTTGCTGGCGCTGGGAGCGCTTGTTTCCGTCGCGGCCGCGCCCGCATCCGCCCAGGTGGTGGTGGGTGAGTATCGCCCCAGCGTCGACGTCAACTGGGACGTGCTGGACAAGCTGGGGCCGGAACCCACCCTGCCGGGCCTGGTGACCCGTCCGCCCTCGGCCGCCATTCCCGGGACCGCTCCACGCCCCGTGGCACGGCCCGCCTCCCCTAAGGCCGGCGCGTTCAAGTCCTATGTCGAGGCGGCCCCCAAGGCCGCCGCGCCCAAGGCCGTCACGACCAAGCCCAAGGCCGAGCCCAAGGCCGAGCCCAAGGCCGAGCTCGCCGCGACCGCGCCTGCTCCCAAGGCCGAGATTCCCGCCGCCCTGCCCCCCAAGACCCCCGAGCCGGTCAAGGCCGAGCCGGTCAAGGTTGTCGAGGCCCCCAAGGCATCGGGTCCCGCTCCCAAGCCGGCCAAGCCCGACATCGCGGCCGAGGTGCCTCCGCCGCCGCCCAAGGCTGCCGCCAAGGTCGAGCCGGTGAAGCCCGAGCCGTCCAAGGCCCCCGAACCTCCCAAGGCTGAACCTCCCAAGGCCGAGCCGGTCAAGGTCGAACCGCCCAAGGTGGTCGAGGCCCCCAAGGTTCCCGAGCCGGTCAAGGCGCCGGAACCCGCCTCGGCGGTGCAGTTCGTCAAGACCCCGCCGCCCGCCGCCGCTCCGGCCCCGGTCTCGGCTCCGGCGCCCGCCGCGCCCGCGCCCATGCCGGTGGTTCCCGCCCCCGTGGTACAGGCTCCGCCCATGGCTCCGCCGCTGCCCGTGGCCCCGCCGCCGGTGGTCGCGCCCGCTCCGGTGGTTGCGCCGCCCGCTCCGGTGGTCGCTCCCCCGCCTGCGCCGGCGCCCCAACTGGCGGCCCTGCCGCCCGCCCAGCCCAGCCGCAAGGGCGACAACCTGACGGTGCCCTTCGCCACCGACAGCTCGCATCTGCCGGAATCGGCCCGCGCCGAACTGGACCGCCTGGCCCAGCGCATGGACAAGGACGAAAGCCTGAACCTGCAACTGCTGGCCTATGCCGCCGGCGACGAGGCCAACGCCAGCAAGGCGCGGCGTCTGTCGCTGTCGCGCGCGCTGGAGGTGCGCAAGTACCTGATGGAGATGGGCGTGCGCTCCACCCGCATCGAGGTCCGCGCGCTGGGCAACAAGGTGGAGAGCGGCGCCGCCGACCGCGTCGACGCCATGCTGGTGGCGCGCTAGGGGCTGCCCGCCGTATTTCGGACATGATCGCGTGCCAGGGTGAGCGGCGCGCGGGACTGCCCGCCTGCCGCCAGACCGCCTGTCGCCTGATCGAGAGCCGCCCATGATCCGTCCCACCCGCTACCTGCTGCGCATGGCCGCCTTTCTGGTGCTGGTCGCCGCCCTTGCGGCGCTGCTGCACGAGGGGCTGATGGCGGCCTTCGCCCACAATCCGGCGCTGAACGCCCTGCTGTTCGGCGTGTTCCTGGTGGGAATCGTGCTCAATTTCCGCCAGGTGATGCTGCTCACCCCCGAGGTGGAGTGGCTGGACAACTGGCGCAAGGGCCAGCCCGCCCTGTCGGGGCGCCTGCGCCTGCTGGCCCCCATGGCCGGCATGATGGGCGAGCGCCAGGGACGGTTCAGCCTGTCGGCCATGGCGCTGCGCTCGGTGCTGGATTCCATCGCCGCCCGTCTGGAGGAGCAGCGCGACCTGTCGCGCTACGTGGTCGGGCTGATGATCTTCCTGGGCCTGTTGGGCACCTTCTGGGGCCTGTCGCAGACGGTGGGCTCGGTGGGCGAGGTGATCGCCTCGCTGGCCATCGGCGGCGCGGATCCGGCGGCGGCCTTCGAGGGCCTCAAGGCGGGCATGGCCAAGCCCCTGGCCGGCATGGGCACCGCCTTTTCCACCTCGCTGTTCGGCCTGGCCGGGTCGCTGGCGCTGGGTTTCCTCGACCTCAATGCCGGTCAGGCGCAGAACGCCTTCTACAACGAGCTGGAGGAATGGCTGGCCGGGCAGACCCGCCTGGGCTCCGGCGGCCCGCTGAGCTCGGTCGAGGAAGGCGGCGCCGGCCAATCGGTGCCCGCCTATATCCAGGCGCTGCTGGAACAGACCGCCGATTCCCTCGACAATCTCCAGCGGGTGATCGCCCGGGGCGAGGACAATCGCGGCGCCGTCAACGCCTCGCTCACCCTGCTGACCGAGAAGTTGTCGGCGCTGACCGATCACATGAAGGTGGAGCAGTCGCTGCTCTTGAAGCTGGGCGAAGGGCAGCTGGAGACTCGCGCCCTGATGGCCCGCATGGTCGAGGGCGGCGCCGGCGGCGGCATGGACGACGCCAGCCGTAACCATCTGCGCAGCCTGGACGGCAGCATGAAGCGGCTGGTGGACGAGACGGTGGCCAGCCGCGACCAGCTGACCGCCGAGCTGCGCAACGAGATCCGGCTGCTGGCGCGCACCATCGCCGCCATCGCCGAGGAACCGCTGGAGCGCTGATCCATGCCTCTGGCCCGCCGCGCCCGCCGCTCCGTCGATATCTGGCCCGGCTTCGTCGATGCCCTGGCGACGCTGATCATGGTCATCGTCTTTTTGCTGATGATCTTCGTGCTGGCCCAGTTCTTCCTGGGCCAGGCGCTGTCGGGCCGCCAGAAGGCCCTGGACGATCTGGGCCGCGAGATGGCCGCCCTGGCCGAGAAGCTCAACCTGCAGACCAAGGCCAACGCCGCCCTGCAGCTGGAGTTGGAAAGCAGCCGGGCGGACAAGGCCAAGATGGAGGCCTGGGCGGCGGGGGTTCACCAGGACATGGCGGCGCTGCTGGCCTTGAAGGACGAGAAGGAGGCCGAACTGGCCGCCGAGAAGAAGATCTCGGACGAGGGCCGCGCCCAGCTGGCCCTGCTCAACCAGCAGATGGCGGCGCTGAAGGACGAACTGGCCCGCCTCACCGCCGCGCTGGAAGCCTCGGAAGCCCGCGACAAGGAACAGAAGGCCCAGATCTCGGATTTGGGCAAGCGGCTCAACGTGGCGCTGGCCGGCAAGGTGGAGGAACTGCAGAAGTTCCGCTCGGAATTCTTCGGCCGCCTGCGCAAGGTGCTGGGCGACCATCCCGGCATCCGCATCGAGGGCGACCGCTTCGTCTTCCAGTCGGAATTGCTGTTCGAGACCGGCTCGGCCGATCTCGGCCCCGAGGGGCGCGAGCAGGTGAGCAAGCTGGCCGCCACCGTGCGCGAGATCAGCGCCGGCATGCCCAAGGGCCTCAACTGGGTGCTGCGCGTCGACGGCCATACCGACAAACGCCCCATCACTTCGGGCAAGTTCCCCTCCAACTGGGAACTGTCCACGGCGCGCGCCATCACGGTGCTGCGGGCGCTCGCCGCCGACGGCGTGCCCAAGGATCGCCTCGCCGCGGCCGGATTCGGCGAGTTCCAGCCGGTGGACAACGGCAAGACCGAGGCCGCCTACGCAAAGAACCGCCGGATCGAGATCAGGTTCGATCAGCGGTAGGCTTGGCAGCGTTAGGGCCGGGACGACCCGCGCCCCTTATCCCTCATCGTCCGGGACGGCCCGGGTCATGCGGAGCATTGCGAGATGCCGTGGATTCTTCTTCTGCAGGCCGGATTGCTGGAAATCGGCTGGGCCGTGGGGCTGAAATACGTGGACGGGCTGTCTCGGCCCATCCCCCTGGTGCTGACCGGGGCCGCCATGGTGGGCAGCGTGGTGCTGCTGGGCATGGCCATGCGCTCCCTTCCGCTGGGGACCGCCTATGCGGTGTGGACCGGCATCGGCAGCGTGGGAACGGTGATCGCCGGCATCATCTTGTTCGCCGAGCCCGCCGATGCCCTGCGCCTGGCCTGCATCGCCATGATCGTGGCGGGGATCATGGGCCTTAAATTGGCAGCGTGATCACGCCGCCGGCCTTTGCCCGACGCCTGATGTCATCCCGAGCGAAGCCGAGGGATCTCCGCCTGCACCGGCGGTACCGGTTCCGAAAATCCGTGCCGGGACGAGATCCCTCCACCCTCCGGGCGTCGGGATGACAGGTCGGTGATTACTCGTCCTCGACCGTGAAGGCGTCCAGGATGTCCTCGAAGCCGCCGTCGATGTTGTCCGGCGCGATCTGGGCGAACAGGTCGAGGATGATCACCGCGTTCAACAGGGCGTCGCGGCTGACCGAGTTGCGCATGCGCTCGGCCAGGTGCGAGTTCATCACCGACAGGTCCTGGTAGTGCTGCTTCAGCCCGTCCAGGGTCACCGGGCCGTCGGTGCCGGTCATGCGCTGCTGCACGATGGCCGACAACAGCCAGGACGAGAACGAGCGGAACAGGGTCTCCTGCTCGTCGGCGAACGGCAGGTGGAAGCGGGCCATGGGGCGCAGGAAACGGGTCAGCGGGCAGCCCGAGGTGGCGCAGACCAGCCCGATCAGCGAGCCCAGCCCCGCCTGCAGGGTGGTCTTGCTGACGATGGTGCGGTTTTCGGTATCGACCTCGACCACCGCCTTGGTGTGCGAGACACTGTCCTTGAAGGTGGGCAGGAACATGGCGATGCCCAGAGCCGCCGGGCAATAGGCGCAATCGTCGGACAGCGTGCAGTTGGGGCAGCGGTGATGGTCCAGCCGGGCCCAGTCGGGCTTGGGCGCGGTGGGGGGGATGTCCAGACGGAAGGTCTTGCGGTCGAAGAACAGATCGGCCTTCAGCGGCGCCTGCGCCCCGGTGAAGAAGCGGTAGCTGATCTGCTTGCAGCTGATCTTCGAAGTCTGATCCATGGTGCAATCCAGGGGGGCCATGGCCGTCTCCAATCGCCGGTGAATCCCAAATGCGATGATTGGAGTCTAGGCTTGTTGCCGCCTGCTCAACAATCAGGCAGCCCCCTTAATCCGTTCGGAATCCAGCCTATGCGAAGGTATTCATCGCCGCATGCCCTGAGAGCTCCGCCGATTCGGCATGTGAGGGCAAGTGATTGAAATAACCGGAATAAAAAGCGTATCCACCCTGTAATCGGATGATGTAAACAGGTTGTGACGTGATTGACGAATTCTGGAAATTTTATCCGGCCGCTGTCGGTCCGTTGATCAAGGTGCCGGCCAGCAGCACCAGGCCCAGCCCGGTGATGGACAAGGCCCCGGCCAGGGCCAGGGCGAAACGGATGCGTCCGCCCAGGCTGGATTCGCCAAATCCCCGTTCCACCAGCCGGTTGAGGCCCAGCGCCCCCAGCCCGATGGCGGCCACGGTGACCGCCACGCCGACGCCCATGGCCAGCGTCGCCAGCACGCCGATCAGGATCATGCCGTTGGCGAAGCAGAACAGCAGAACCAGGATGGCGCCCGAGCAGGGGCGGAAGCCCACCGCCGCCGCCATGGCGAACAGGGCGTTGCGCTCGGTCTTCCCGTCCTGGTGATGATGATGGTGGCCGCAGCAGGCGCCGTCGTGGTGATGGTGGGCGTGTCCGTGATCATGGCCGCAGCCCTTGCCGGTGAGCGTCCGCCAGGTCATCAGGGCGCCGATGGCGGCGATCATGGCGAAGGACCCCGCCTCCAGCCAGGCCGCTCCGGCCGATACGGTGCGCGGCGCAAGGCTGAGGATGCCGGCCAGCACGCCCACGGCGAGGATGGCCGAACCGGCCTGGACCATGGCGGCGATCAGGCTGGCGGCGAGGCCGTGGACGACGCGGGCGCGCCGTGTGGCGAACCAGCCGCCGATCACCACCTTGCCGTGGCCCGGCCCCACCGCATGGAACACGCCGTAGAGGAAGGCGGCGAGGATGATGGTGGCGGCCGGCTCCCACGATCCGGTCTCCTTCATCACCGCCAGCTGCTCGCGCAATTGTCCGGTCAGCTGCCGCTGCAGGGCGAAGCCCCAGGCGGCGATGGAACGCAGCGGCTCGGGCAGGTCGGAGCCGGGGGCGGGCGCTTGCGCGCCCGGCACCAGGGCGGCCCAGGCAGCGGCGGGCACCAGCGACAGGACAAGGACGATCAGCCGCATGTCACCGTGGCCCGCTTGGGTGTCACCGCGCCGCCGAAGATGGTGTTGCCGTGGTCGGGCGCGATGGTCGCCTTGCAGCCGGCCGATCCCTCGCCGTTCAGGGTGACCGCGTTGTCGGTGGGAAAGTCCATGTCGATGTAGAAGGTCTCTTCATAGGTGGTGAAGCTGAAGGATTCCCGGCGCGGGTCCACCGGACGGGGGAGCGGCAGGCGGAACGCGTACATCAGGCTGTCCTTGACCGCGATCACCTTGAAGTCGGTGGCGTCCGGCCAGACGACCGGGTCGGCTCCGATGCGGGCATAGGTGAAATGGCTTTGCGGCTTGGTGTCGCGGAAGGCCTCGCGCTCTAGATCCTTCATCTCGTCGGGGTCCAGGCGGTTGTTCTTGTTCTTGTCGAAATCCTTGAGCAGCGAGGCGCTGAACACCGCGTCGAACTTCCAGCCCATGAACAGGCTGACGATCTTGCCGTCCTTGAATTCCACCAGGGCGTGGACGTCCACCAGCACATGGGGATGGGCCAGCGCCGGTCCGGGCAGGGCCAGGAGAAGCAGGATCAGGAGGCGGCGCATGCCAGCCGCCCGAAACCGCGCTCCAGATCCTCCAGCAGGTCGTCGGCATCCTCCAGCCCGGCGTGGAAGCGCAAGCTGGGCCCGGCGGGGGACCAGTCGGTGGCGGTGCGGATGATGGAATGCCCCGAGGTGGGGATCACCAGGCTTTCGAACCCACCCCAGGAGAAGCCCAGCTTGAAGTGGGAATAGCCGTCCAGCATGGCATCCACCGCCGCCTTGGAGGCGGGCTTCAGGATCACCCCGAACAGGCCGCAGCCGCCGGTGAAGTCCCGCCGCCACAAGTCGTGGCCGGGATCGGAGGGCAGCGGCGGATAGAGCACCCTGTCCACCTCGGGCCGCGCCGCCAGCCACCGGGTGAGGCGGAGCGCGGTTTCCGAATGCTGGCGCAGGCGGACGGGCAGGGTCCTGAGGCCGCGCAGGCCCAGATACATCTCCTCGGTGCCCGGCGAATGGCCGAAGGCGGCCAGCGACGTCTTGACCTGCAGCCACAGCTCGGGCGTGGCGGCGGTGATGGTGCCCAGCATGGCGTCGGCATGGCCGACGATGTACTTGGTGGCCGCCTGGATGGAAATGTCGACGCCCTTGGTGAAGGGCTGGAAGTGCAGCACGCCCCAGGTGTTGTCCATCATGACGATGGCGCCGGCCGCATGGGCCGCCTGGGCGATGGCCGGGATGTCCTGGACCTCGAAGGTCAGCGAGCCGGGGCTTTCGGTGAACACCACCCTTGTGTTGGGGCGCAGCAGCGCCTGGATGCCGGCGCCGACCCGCGGGTCGTAATAGGTGGTCTCGACGCCCAGTCCGGTGAGGACGGTGTCGCAGAACTTCCGCGTGGGGAAATAGGCGGTATCGACCATCAGCAGGTGGTCGCCGGCCTTCAAGAAGGCCAGCAGCGCCCCCGTGATGGCCGCCAGCCCCGACGAGGTGGCGACGGTGCGGTGCCCGCCCTCCAACTCCGCCACCGCCTCTTCCAGCGCGAAGGTGGTGGGCGTGCCGAAACGGCCGTAGCGCACGCCCTCGAACGGCGTCCTGCCGCTCTTCTCCATGGCTTCCACCGAGGGGTGGAGGATGGTGGAGGCGTGATAGACGGGGGGATTGACGGCGCCGTGGAAGGCTTCCGGCTTGCGGCCGGCGTGCAGGATGCGGGTGGATTTCTTCATGTCATTCCGGCCGAGCGAACTGGGGCGGGCATGGTGCCGTGCCGAAGCCCCTCAAGCCAAGGAATTTCGCGCGTCAGCCCGCCAGGGACAGGGCGGCGGCGGCCAGCAGCGCCAGGGCGGCGAAGGCGGCCAACACAAGATGGGAGTTGTCCTGCGTGGCAACGCGGGCACGGGCCTTCCGGTTACGCATGGGACATCTCCTCTACTTTCCGTCCTTTCAAATATGGACGCGATTCGGCCGGGCATCAAGTTGTCATGAACATTCTTTCGAGGCGGCGGCGTGCTCCCCCTATACCGGTGTATAGGCGGGTTGAAATAGGGCGTCGCATGACATAAGTCATAAAATGGTTGGGGGTATTTCTGGGGAGATTGGGCCATGAACCGCATGTGCGTCGTGCCGGCCATCGTGATGGTGGCCGGGCTAACCGTGTTTTCCGCCGTTCCCGCTCTGGCGGGCGATTCCAAGGCTCAGGTGGCCACCGCCGCCGCCCATGCGGGCATGGCCGCCGCCGCCGCCGAGCCTAAGATGGTGAAGGGGCATCTCCAGCATGTGATCAATTGCCTGGTCGGCCCGGCCGGCGAAGGATACGACGCCGCCCAAGCCAATCCGTGCAAGGACCAGGGCTTCGGGGCCATTCCCGATGCCCCCATGGACAAGATGCCGGCGCTGCAGGCGGTGCTGAAGATTGCCAGGGACGGTGTCGCCGAACCCGATCCGGCCAAGGCGCGGGAGAAGGCCGCCGCGACCCAGACCGCGCTGGACAAGATAAGGATGTGACCGTCCGAACCATTGGCCAGGGCGCGGTTTCGGGTCCGGTTGTGGGCTGAAGGTGGTGTCGCGAAGACCCTGAGGGGAGAAATCCCCTTAGGGTTTGTTTTTTTGGAGTACTAAATCCATTGGTTTAAGCATAGGTAATACAACGTATATGGCTCTCTGAGTGGAGGGAAGGTGAAAAATCATTCCAAAACAATAAGGTGTTTGGCGCTGCCCAACTTGCGTTATACATTATAGGTCAAGCATATTGCCTTTTGATAGGGGGGGTGGGAGGTCAGAAAGGGCTTAACTTCCATCACTTGGTGTGTATTCTGCGGCACTTCAAAGAAGATGCATTCCGGGAGCATCTCAGTGATCGTCAATTTGCGCATCGGCGCCCGTCTGTCCCTGATCGTCGTCATTCTTCTGGCGGCGCTGGGCGGGGTGTCGCTGTATGCGCTGCACGAGATCCGCGACCGCCTGATGGCCGAGCGCCAAAGCCAAAGCCGCATCATGGTGCAAGGGGCGCTGACCCAGATCGCCCGCTTTTACGCCATGGAGAAGGACGGCATCCTTCCCTCCGACGCGGCGCAGAAGATGGCGCTTCGGGCGGTGGACACGCTCCGCTACGGCCCTGACGAGTATGTGTGGGTCAACGATTCCCGCCCCGTCGTGCTGTCCCATCCCATCGAGAGCATGGTGGGGCGCAACGTGGACGACATCCGCGACATGGACGGCCGTCCACTGTTTCGCGAGTTCAACCGCATCAGCGCCGGCAGCGGCCGCGGAATCCTGGCCTACAAATGGCCCAAGCCCAACGACGACGTGCCCCAGTTGAAGGTCTCCTATGTGGAGGGCTTCGCCCCCTGGGGCTGGACGGTGGGATCGGGCATCTACGTGGACGACATCGACGCCGCCTATTCCGAGGTCGCCCGGCGCTTCGGCTGGTTCGCCCTGCTGGCTGCCGTGATCAGTTCGGCGGTGGCCTGGCTGGTGGCATCGACCATCACCCGGCCGCTTTCGGCCATCACCCATCACATGACCCGGCTGGCGTCGGGGCAGAACGTGACGGTGAACGAGACCGGCCGCGCCGACGAGGTGGGCGAACTGATCCGCGCCATGGCCGCCTTCAAGCGCCATCTGGCCGAGAAGGAGCAGTTCCGCGAGGCCCACGATTCCGTCCTGCGCGAGGCCGGCACCGTCTTCAACCTGATCAACGACGCGGTGATGGTCACCGACGCCCGCAATCACATCAAGCTGGTCAATCCCGCCTTCATCCACATCACCGGCTATGGTCCGGACGAGGTGATCGGGCGGTCTCCTTCCATTCTGGCCTCGGGCCGGCATGACGAGGCGTTCTACGCCGCCATGTGGACGCAGCTGGCCGCCACCGGCGCCTGGAGCGGCGAGATCTGGAACCGCTCGAAGAGCGGGGAGATCTATCCCGAATGGCTGTCGATCACCGCCATCCGGGATCGCGAGGGCCGGGCCACGGGATACGTCGCCACCTTCAGCAATATCAGCGAACGCAAGCGCCGCGAGACCCGCATGCGCTGGCAGGCCGAGCATGACGCCCTGACGGGGCTGGCCAACCGCTCCCATTTCGAGGCCTCGCTGGCCATGACCCTGGCCGAGGCCCGCGAGAACCGGGACCAGGTCGCCCTGCTCTATGTGGATCTGGACGGGTTCAAGCAGGTCAACGACACCATGGGGCATGCCGCCGGCGATACGGTGCTGGCTTCCGTGGCCAAGCGCCTGCACGAGGTGGTCCGCGCCGACGATCTGGTGGCGCGGCTGGGCGGTGATGAATTCGCGGTGGTGATTTCCTGCCTGCATCGCGAATCCGATGCCCAGGCCATCGCCGAGAAGATCGTCGCCCGGATGTCGGATCCCTTCGTGGTGGGCAACGCCACCGCTCATATCGGGGCCAGCGTCGGCATCGCGCTTTATCCCGCCCATGGCGACACGTCCGAGGACCTGATCCTTGCCGCCGACGCGGCCATGTACCGGCGCAAGCAGGCGGGGCGCAACGGCGTCACCCTGGCCACTCCCATGACCGACGGCGCCCTGGCGTCGTAACGAAAAAGCCCCCGCCGGGAGGCGGGGGCTTTCATCGGCCGACCGGTCGGCCGGGAAACCCTATTTCTCGATGGGGGTGTCGTCGCGGTTGCCCCATTCGGCCCAGGAGCCGTCATAGACCGCCACGTCCTTGTGACCCAGCAGGTCGAGCGCCAGCGCCACGGTACAGGCGGTGACGCCCGAGCCGCAGGTGATGGTCAGCGGCTGCTTGGGATCGATGCCGGCGGCGTCGAAGCGGGCCTTCAACTGGTCGGCGGGCAGCATGCAACGGGTCTTCTCGTCGATCAGGTCGGCGAAGGGGACGTTGACCGAGCCGGGGATATGGCCCTGGTGCTTGGTGGGGCGCGGCTCGGCCGCCTCGCCCTTGAAGCGGGCGGGCGCGCGGGCGTCGATCACCAGCTCGCGCCTGTTCTCCAGATTGGCCTTCATGTGGTCCAGGTCGCGGACCAGCAGGTGGTTGTAGTGGCTGATGAAGTGGCGGGTGCGGGGAACGGGGGGCAGATCCTCCACGGGCAGGCCCTCGCGCAGCCACTTGGGGAAGCCGCCGTCCAGCACCGAGACGTCGCGGTGGCCGAAGGTGCGGAACATCCACCAGGCGCGCGCCGCGGCGCTGGTGAAGCCCGAGCCGTCATAGATCACGATCTTGTTGCCGTTGCCCAGGCCCAGCTTGCGCACCTTGGAGGAGAACTTCTCCGGCGCGGGCAGCATGTGCGGCAGGGTCGAATCCGTGTCGGCGATCTCGTCGATGTCGAAGAACACGGCGCCGGGGATGTGCTCGGCGTCATATTCCTCGCGCGCGTTGCGGTTCTGGGCCGGCGTGTACCAGCTGGCGTCCACGACGCGGACGTCGGGCGCGGAGAGGTGCGAGGCCAGCCATTCGGTGCTGACGAGGGCGTCCGGATTGGGATAGCTCATGCTCTTATGTCCCCCCTTGCGGGTTTGCTCTTGTTTCGTCGCCGCTCAGTCCAGCCAATCGGGCACCGGCAGATCGCGCTCGCGCAGGAAGGCCGGATTGAACAGCTTGCTTTGATAGCGGGTACCATAATCGCAGAGCACTGTCACCACTGTGTGTCCGGGTCCTAATATGCGCGCCACCTTGATGGCGGCCATCACGTTGATTCCGCTCGATCCTCCCAAAACCAATCCTTCGCCCTTGACCAGGTCGAAGATCAGCGGCAGCGCCTCGTGGTCGGTGACCTGCACCTGATCGTCGATGGGAGCACCCTCCAGATTCCGGGTGATGCGGCCCTGGCCGATGCCTTCGGTGATGGAGGTACCCTCGGCCTTCAGCTCGCCATGGGCATAGTGGTTGAAGAGCGCCGAGCCCATGGGGTCGGCCAGAACTATCCTGATGTCCCTGTTGTGCTCCTTCAGCGCCATGCCGGTGCCGGCCAGGGTGCCGCCGGTGCCCACCGCGCAGGTGAAGGCATCCATCTTGCCGTCGGTCTGGCGCCAGATCTCCTGGCCGGTGGTGTTGAAATGGCCCATGCGGTTGGCGGTGTTGTCGAACTGGTTGGCCCACAGCACGCCGTTGGGTTCGGTCCTGGCCAGTTCATTGGCCAGGGTCTCGGAATAGCGGACGTAATTGCCGGGATTGGCGTAGGGCACCGCCGGGACCAGACGCAGGTCGGCGCCCACCAGCCGCAGCATGTCCTTCTTTTCCTGGCTCTGGGTCTCGGGCATGACGATGACCGTCTTGTAGCCCAGCGCATTGGCCACCAGGGCCAGCCCGATGCCGGTATTGCCCGCCGTGCCCTCGACGATCACGCCGCCCGGCTTCAACAGGCCCTTGGCCTCGGCGTCGCGGATGATGGCCAGCGCGGCGCGGTCCTTGACCGAGCCGCCGGGATTGAGGAATTCCGCCTTGCCCAGGATCTCGCACCCGGTTTCCTCGGATGCGCGCTTCAGGCGGATCAGCGGGGTGTTGCCGATGGTGTCGAGAAATCCGTCGCGAATGTCCGTCATGGCCTGTGTAGTTTCCATCTAATTACCATTAGAACAATGTAGCTAGTCGAATGGCGGACTACAAGGGCCGTGACGCTTCCCGGACCCGCTGGGGCGTGAACGGCACGGTTCTCAGGCGCACGCCTACCGCGTCGAATACCGCGTTGGCCAGGGCGGCCGGCACCGGGGTGGCCGCCGCTTCGCCGCCGCCCATGGGAGGGAGGTCGGGACGCTCGATCAGTTCGATGGCGATGTCGGGCACGGCTGCGAAGGTCAGGATGGGGTAGGTCGACTGGTCGGTCGAGGTGACGCGCGACGCGTCGAAGGTCACTTCCTCGACCAAGGTGCGCGACAGGGTCTGCAGGATGCAGCCCTCGATCTGCATCTTGAGCGCGTCGGGATTGATCACCAGTCCGCAATCATGGGCGCAGGCCACCCTATGGATATGGATGCGGCCGGACTCGCGGTCCACCGACACCTCCATGGCGATGGCCACGTAGGTTTCCGAATGCTTGTAGTGGACATAGGCGATGCCGCGCCCGGTGCCGTCGGCCTTGGGGTTGGGGATGGGCCTGGGCGCCCAGGCCAGCATGGAGGCCGCCTTGGAGAGAACGGTGACGCCCCGCAGGTCCCGGAGCCCGATCAGGCGGGCCACCAGCGGGTCCATGCCCACCCCGGCGCACAGCTCGTCGAAGAAGCTTTCCACCGCGAAGGTATTGGCGATCTTGCCCGGCGCGCGGATATTGCTGGGCCGCAGTGGCGCGTCGGCCAGCCAGTGGACCTTGACCTCCAGATCGGGCACCGCATAGGGCGGATCGCCGTTCTGGCTGATCAGCCCGGTGACCAGTCCCTGCGGCTGATCGATGCCGGCGGCCTCGGGCGCCAGCAGCGGGACGTTGGGCAGACTGGCGGTGGCCTTGGGCAGCCACATCTCGGTGCTCCAGCCGGTCAGCACCCCGGCCTCGTTCATGCTTCCCCGAAGCGCCAGCAATTGCGGCGGCCCCTTGGGGTCCCAGGCCAGTTCGTCCTCGCGGCTCCAGGCGACGCGCACCGGCTTTCCCACCGCCTTGGACAGCAGGGCGGCATCGGCGCTCGCGTCGTCATGGCCGTTCATGCCATAGCAGCCCGAACCGTCGAGATAGACGAGGCGCACCTTGTCCACCGGCAACCCCAGCAGGGCGGCGAAGGCGGGGCGGAACTTGTGGGTGGCCTGCGACGCGGTCCAGATGGTGGCGGCGCCGCCCCCGACCTGGGCGACGGCGCAGCTTGGCCCCAGCGAGGCATGGGACTGCACCGGCCAGTAATACTCCACGGCCGCCGGGGAATCGGCCAGGCGGGCGGCGGCGTCGCCCTTGGCCTTCAGCACCTCCTCGGCGGTGAAGGGACCGGCCTTCAGCCAGTCGCGCACCGCGCCATTTCCCATCAGCGGCGCGGAATCCGACCATTGCGCCTTCAGCAGGCGTGCGGCCCGCACCGCGTCCCATTCCCGTTCGGCCACCACCGCCAGGAAGTCCTTGATCCGCACCACCCGGACGCCCTTGATCCCCTTGACGGAGGCTTCGTCCACCTTGAGCAGGCGGGCTCCCACCGACGGCGGACGGATGACCCGGCCGTGCAGCATGCCGGGCAGCTTGAAGTCGTGGACGTAGGCGTGGGTGCCGCAGACCTTGGCCGGCAGGTCGGGGCGGGGCAGGGGCCTGCCCACCACCCGGTACTCCGCCGGTTTGCGCAGCGGTGCCTTGGGGTCCAGTTTCAACTCGAAGCCCCGTTCCCCCACCAGATCGCCCATGCCGATGGAGCGTCCGCCGTCCCGGGGCGCCACCATGCCATCGCGCAAGTCCAGATCCTCGGGCGCCATCTCCAGGCGGGCGGCGGCAAGCCGGATCAGCGCCTGGCGCGCCGTGGCGGCGGCCTGCCGGATCTGCACGCCCCCCTTGGGCACGCCGGTGGAACCGGCGGTGGGTCCCTGGTCGGGGGTGAGCATGGTGTCGCCCTCGATCAGCGCGATGGACTCGACCCCCAGGCCCAGTTCCTCGGCGGCCATCTGGCGGATGGCGATGCGCAGGCCCTGGCCGAGATCGACCTTGCCGCAATGGACGGTGACCCGGCCATCGGCCCCGATGGCGAGGAAGCCGTCCACCTCGGCCGGGTCCACCGTCTTGGCCGGTGCGGCGAGCGAGGGACGCGGCAGGGCGAAGGCCACCGTCAGGGCGGCGCAAGAGCCCAGGAAGGCGCGCCGCGACAGGTCGAGGCTCATGACGGTTCCCTCCCGCCGGCGCGCAGCACGGCGCGCAGCACCCGGTGATGGCTGCCGCAGCGGCACAGATGGCCGTCCAGGGCGGCCTTGGCCTCGTCCGGGCCGGGCTGGGGATTGCGGGCCAGCAGGGCGGCGCTTTCCACCACCATGCCGGCGGTGCACCAGCCGCATTGGGCGGCCTGCTCGGCCATGAAGGCGGCCTGGACCGGATGGGGGGATTGGGGCGTGCCCAGGCCCTCGATGGTGGTCACGTCGCGGCCCGCCGCCATGGCCAGGGTGGTCTGGCACGACCGCGCCGGCTCGCCGTCGATCAGAACGGCGCAGGCGCCGCACTCGCCCTTGCCGCAGCCCATATGGGTGCCGGACAGGCCCAACTGGTCGCGCAGCCAGTAGATCAGCGGCATGTCGCCATCCGCCGGGGCGGCGGAGCGGGGCGTGCCGTTGACGGTGATCATAAGGCGGGCGGGGGCTTTGGAGCTTGCCGGCTTTGCGGGCATGGAATCCTCGCGCAAGGTTGGGCGGGCAGTATAAGGCCAAATCCCCGGCTTGCCCAAGACCGCCCTGATCCGCTACACCCAACGCGCCCCCCATGCCGTCTTACAGGTGAAGCCGTGAACCGCCTCCCCGTCCTTCTGGTCCTTCCGGCCCTGTTCACCGCCCTGCTGTTCGCCATGGGAGCGGCATCGCAGCCATTCTGGCAGGTCTTCAACCTGGACCCGGATTACTATTACCTGACCAACGGCCTGATGCTGGTGGAAGGCCTGGCCCCCACCGACATGGGCCATCCCGGAACGCCCGTGCATGTGTTCATCGCCGTCATCCTTCGACTGATGCATGTGGGCGAGCCCACCGGGGCCATCGTCGATTCCGTGCTGCGCGATCCCGAGCGGCATCTGCGCATGGTCACCTGGGTGATGTATCCGCTGATCGGCCTGTCGCTGGTGGCGCTGGGCCGCGCCTTCGTGGCGGCCACCGGACGGATGGCCCCGGCCTTGCTGGCCCAGGGCGCGCCGTTCCTGTCCATGATCATTCCCAAGTTCGGCCTGCACCCCAAGCCCGAGGGCTTCCTGATCATTGCCGTGGCCTGGGTGCTGATCGTGGCGCTGCGGATCGCCAAGTCCGAGACGCTGACCGACCGCCAGGTGGGCTGGCTGGGTCTGGCGCTCGGCTTCGGCATCGCCTGCAAGATCCAGTTTGCGGCGCTGGGACTGGTGCCGCTGTTCATCCTGGACCGCCGCCGGCTGTTCCTGGTGCTGCCGCTCTCCACGGTGGCGGGTTTCCTGATCTTCTTTTCGCCGGCCCTGCCGTCGGCGGATATCTTCATCGGGTGGTGGGCGAAGATTCTGACCCATAGCGGCGCCTATGGCAGCGGCGAGGCCGGTGTGGTGCAGCCCGGCCGGTACTGGAAGGCGATCATCGGCCTGTTCGGCTCCAAGATCATCTTTTCCGTGGTCATCGTCCTGTCGCTGTTCGCCCTGGCCGGCTATGTCCGTCTGCGCCGCCGGGGCCTGATTCCGGCCGACAGGATGGCGGGGCTTTTGGCTGGCATGGTGGCGGCCGAGGTGCTGACCATCCTGGCGGTGGCCAAGCAGCCCGCCGCCCATTACCTGGTGCCGGCCCTGCTGCTGACCGGTCCCAGCCTCGCCATCCTGTTCGTGCTCTCGGCCAAGGTCTTCCAGCCCCGCCCGCATCTCAAGGTATGGGGTGCGCTGGGCCTGATCCTGATCCTGATCAGCGCCCAGGCGTCCTGGAAGCAATACGCCGAACTGGCCCGCTGGACCCGCGACGCTCAGGCCTTTGACATGAGCCGGTTCAAGGCCTGCGCCAAGATCGACTACGATTCCTCCTCGAGCCTGCCCTATGCGCTCCAGCGCGGCGACATGAACTCCAAGGCCCGCTATTCGCCCAAGCTGGCCGAGTTCATGCCCAAGGACCACTACACCTGGTTCATCAACGAGCATTCGTGGTGGAGCAGCGGCTTCATGCAGTGGAACAAGCCCATGGTGGTCGCCGAGGTGGTGGCCGCCTATCCCTGCACGGTATTCCGGGGCAATCACGCCAACCTGCTGCCCAACTGGGCCATTCGCGCCTTGGGCGGCTTCAAGCCCGACGACATGTGCGAGGTCGGCGAGGAAACCATCTTTACCCTGGGAATCCGCTGCGACGGCTCAACGCCCCTTGCAAAATGAGGCCAAAGGGATAGCCTTCTCGGGTCACGTCACGACCAGGGGGACATCATGGCGGCCAAGGCCGTAACCATCGCCCAGCAGAAGGGCGGCGCCGGAAAGACCACCATCGCGGCGCAACTGGCAGTAACCTTCGCGCGCGGCGGGTTGCGGGTCGGGCTGCTGGACATCGATCCCCAGGGCTCGTTGGCCGCCTGGTACGATATCCGCAAGGCCCTGGTCGAGGAGGAGGGCGGCGGCATCACCTTCGTGCAGGCCTCGGGCTGGCGGCTGTCCACCGAGCTGGACCGGCTGAAGCGCTCGGTCGATCTGGTGCTGATCGATTCGCCGCCCCATGCCGAGACCGAGGTGCGCATCGCCGTGCGCGCCGCCGATCTGATTCTGGTGCCCATGCAGCCCTCGCCCATGGATTTGTGGGCCACCGGCCCCACATTGGATATGGCGCGCAAGGAGAAGTCGCCCGCCCTGATGGTGTTCAACCGCACGCCGCCGCGCGGCAAGCTGGTGGACGCCGTCCGCAAGAAGATCAAGGATGCCGAGGTTCCCGTCGCCCAGACGGTTCTCGGCAACCGGGTGGCCTTCGCCGCCTCGATGATGGAGGGCAAGGGCGTGGTGGAGAGCAATCCCCGCCACACCGCCACCAAGGAGATCAAGGCGCTGGCGGTGGAAATCGCCGGCATCCTGGGACTGGACTGAAGGCCATGGACGTAATCCTCGACAACGCCTACGCCATCGCCATGGCGCTGCACACCCTGGCGGCGGTGGTGTGGGTGGGCGGCATGTTCTTCGCCCACCTGATCCTGCGCCCGGTGCTGGTGGAGCGTCCGGCGCCCGAGCGCCTGGCCGTGTGGCGCGAGGTCTTCCCGCGCTTCTTCCTCTGGGTGTGGATCAGCATCTTCGTGCTGCTGGCCACCGGCTATTCCACCTTGCTGCTGGGCTTCAAGGCCGGCTTTACCGGCGGTCCCGGCCATGTGGACATCATGCAGCTGATCGGGCTGGTGATGATCGCCCTTTATTTCCAGCTGTTCTTCGGACCCTGGCAGGGCTTCAAGCGGGCCTTCGCCAGCGCCGATTATCCCAAATGCGCCGAGTACCAGATCCGCATCCGCCACATCGTCACCGTCAACCTGATCCTGGGCCTGATCAGCATCGTGATCGGCGTCGCCGGCTCGCTGCTGGGGGCGTAAGGCGCATGGACCGGGACAAGGACGTCGAAATCCTCTCCAAGGACACGGTCTACAAGGGCTATTTCCAGGTGGACCGCTACCGCCTGCGCCACCGCACCTTCGCCGGCGGCTGGACCGATGTGATGATGCGCGAGGTGTTCGAGCGCGGCCACGCCGTGGTGGTGCTGCTCTACGATCCCGACCGCGACAAGATCGCCCTGATCGAGCAGTTCCGCCCCGGCGCCTACGCCGCCGGCTGGCATCCCTGGCTGATCGAATGCGTGGCCGGCATCATCGAGGAGGGCGAGCATCCCGACGACGTCGCCCGGCGCGAAACCCGCGAGGAGGCTGGGTCGGACCCCACCGACATGATCCATATCGGCGATTATCTGGTCACCGCCGGCGGATCGTCGGAAAGCTGCAAGCTCTATTGCGCCCGGGTGGATTCGTCGTCCATCGCCGGCACCCACGGTCTGGCCCACGAGGGCGAGGACATCCGGGTGTTCGTCATCGATCCCGCCGAAGCGCTGGCCATGTGCCGCGACGGGCGGATCAACAACGCCATGGCGGTGCTGGCCATCCAGTGGCTGGCCTTGGAGAGGGACACCTTGCGGTCCAGGTGGCTGGGGGCCTGATTACCGGGGTCCTGTCATCCTGAGTGAAGCGAAGGATCTTTCACGTGACGGACGGCTCTGGCTGAAAGATGCTTCGCTGGCGCTCAGCATGACAAGGCGTGCTTACCCTTGCGCCAGGACCAGCAGCGGCTGCGCCCCGTCCCAGATCATGCGCAGCGCCACGATGACGATGATCCCCAAGCCCACATAGGCGATCCAGTGCCAGCGCTTGAGGATGCGGGCGACCACCTCCGACGCCGCGCCGGTCAGCGCCACCGACAGGGCGAGACCCAGCACCATGATCCACACGTGCTCGCGCGCCGCTCCGGCCACCGCCAGCACGTTGTCCAGCGACATGGAGACGTCGGCCAGGATGATCTGCTTGACCGCCTCGCTGAACTTCTTGGGAACAGCGGGCGTTTCCGCGCCCTCGTCGGGCATGTCGTCGTGGCCGCCGGTTCGAAGCTCGCGCCACAGCTTCCATGACACCCACAGCAGCAGCAATCCGCCGGCGAACAGCAGGCCGATGATGCCCATCAGCTGCACCGCGAAGAGCGAGAACAGGATGCGCAATCCGGCGGCCGCCGCGATGCCCCACAGGATGGCCTTGCGCCGCTGTTCCGGCGCCAGTCCGGCCGCCGCGATGCCGATCACCACGGCGTTGTCGCCGGCCAGGGTCACGTCGATGGCGACGACGGAGGCCAGGGCGGTCAGCTCGGACGCGAAATCCATTACAATCCTCCGAACAACAGGCGGCAGACGATCACGGCGGCGACCAGGGCGGCCAGGTCGGCCAGCAATCCCACCGCCAGGGCGTGGCGGATGCGCCGTACCTGCACCGCGCCGAAATAGACGGCCAGGACATAAAAAGTGGTTTCGGTCGAGCCGTAAAGGGTGGACAGCAGGGCGCCGAGATAGGAATCGGGACCGATGGCCGGGTCCTTGAGACTGGCGGCCAGCATGCCGTAGGAGCCCGAGCCCGACAGGGTGCGCATCACGCCCATCATCAGGGCTTCGGCCGGCAGGCCCAATCCTTCGGTGAGGCGGCCCAGCGGGCGGATCAGCAGATCCATGGCGCCCGAGGAGCGCACCATGCCGATGGCCGCCAGGATGGCCACCAGATAGGGGATGATGCGCACCGCCACCTCGAAGCCTTCCCTGGCCCCTTCGATGAAGCATTCGTAGAGCCGAACCCGCCTGACCGCGCCATAGAGCAGCAGCCCCACCACCAGGGACGGCATGATCCACGGCCCCAGCGTCTTGCCCCAGACCAGCAGCGCCGCCGACAGCCCCAGCAAGGCGGCCAGGGCGAGCAGGCTGGGCCACAGCGGGCCGGGGGCTTCCCCGGCCTCGGCCGGGCCTTCGGCGGCGCGGGGCTGCCAGATGCCCTGGAGGCCGCGGGCGGCCAGCACGGCGACGATGGTGGCGACGATGGTGGCGATCAGGGTGGGCGCGACGATGGAGGCCGGCTCGGCCGAACCGGTGGCGGCCCTGAGCGCGATGACGTTGGTGGGCAGCAAGGTGATGCCCGCGGTGTTGATGGCGAGAAACAGAACCTGGGCGTTGGTGGCGGTGCCCTTGTCGCGGTTGAGGCTTTCCAGGTGTTCCATGGCGCGGATGCCGAACGGCGTGGCGGCGTTGCCCAGGCCCAGCAGGTTGGCGGCCAGATTCATCACCATGGCGCCCATGGCCGGATGGCCGGCGGGAATTTCGGGAAACAGCCGGCGCAGCGGCGGCTCCAGCAGGCGGGCCACGGCGTTCAGCATGCCGCCGGCCTCGGCCACCTTCATCAGGCCGAGGAACAGCGCCATCACCCCCACCAGCCCGAGCGCCAGGGGCACGGCACCGGTCACCGCCTCCATCAGGCCGGCCGACAGCGCCTCCATGGCGCCCGCCCGGCCCGACAATTCGGCGATGGCGGCCACCAGGAACGAGACTGCGACCAGGACCAGGAATACGGCGTTCAAGACAGGCTTTCCCCCCACATCCTGCGAAAGCTATCAGAAGCCGGGGCGTCGCGCATCCTTGCCGCCCGTCCTGGGGCGTTGTAAATCTCAACAACGGAAGTTGCGGGAGAAATGAATCATCATGCGCCGTGCCGCGCTTATCCTCGGCCTTGCGGCCTTTTGGGCCTGTCCCGCCCTGGCCGCCGACACCATTCCCGCCCGTCTCGACGCCGCGCGGGCCGCCCATGCCAAGGGCGATCTGGCCCGCGCCGCCCTGGAGCTGGAGGCGGCGGTGGCCGAGTTGCAGACCCGCCTGGGCAAGCAATTGGCGGACTTCCTGCCGCCGCCCCCCGCCGGCTGGCAGGCCGAGGCGGTGGAGACCCATTCCCTGGCCGGTACCGGCGGCGGTCTGGCGGTGACCCGGGCCTATGGCCGCGACGACGCGACGCTCAACATCTCGCTGATCATCGACAGCCCGGCGGTCTCGGCCGCGGTGGCGCAACTGGCGGCCTCTCCCCAGCCCAACCACCGCAAGGTGAAGGTCGGCGCCGAGGAGGCGACCATGCGCTGGGATTCCCAGGGACGCAACGGCGAGGTGCTGATGGTGCTGGGGCCGCGCGTCCTGCTGCAGATCGAGGGCGACAGCCTGGCCAACAGCGACATCCTGGCCGACGTGGCCAAGGGCTGGAATCTGGCGGGCATCCGCAAGACCCTAGCGCAGTAGCCCCAGGATCAGCGGCACCATCACGGCGGTGAACAGGCCGACCAGACCGATGGCCAGCCCGCCGAAGGCGCCGGCCTTCTCGCTCATCTGCAGGGCCCGCGCGGTGCCGATGCCGTGTGCGGCGATGCCCATGGCAAGGCCGCGCGCCGCCTGATCCTTCACCCGGGCGAGGTCGAGAATCCACGATCCGGCGATGGCGCCGAAAATGCCGGTCAGCAGCACCATCACGGCGGTCAGCGACGGGATGCCGCCGATGCGCTCGGCGATGCCCATGGCGATGGGGGTGGTCACCGACTTGGACGACAGCGACAGCAACACCTTTTCCGACCCGCCCAGGCTCCAGGCGATCAGCACCGCGCCGCCGCCGGCGATCAGCGCGCCGGTCATCACCACGATCAGCACCACCCCCCACACCCGGCGCAGGATGGGCAACTGGCGATAGAGCGGCACCGCCAGCGCCACGGTGGCCGGCCCCAGCAGGAAGTGGACGAACTGGGCGCCATCGAAATAGGTGTGGTACTCGGTGCCGGTGGCCGTCAGGAGGGCGACGATCATCGCCACCGACACCACCATGGGGCTGAGAATGGGCGGGCGGCCGTACCGCTCGTACAGCCACACGGCGAACTGGTAGGCCACCAGGGTGGAGGTCAGACCCAGCAGCGGCGAGGTGGCGAGATAGACCCACAGGCCGGCGAAATCGTTCATGTGTGATCCTCCCCCTTGCGGCGCATGAGGAACTGCATCAGGCGGCCAGACACCACCAGGGTCAATACGGTGCTGACCAGCACTCCGGCGGCGATGGGCAGGGCCTCGGCGGCGATCACCTTGAAATGCACCATGACGCCGACGCTGGCCGGGACGAACAGCAGGGGGAAATTGGCGAAGATGTTGCGCGTCACGTTTTCCAGCCCGTCGGGCACCCTTCCGCGGATCACCAGCCCGATGAACAGGATCACCATGCCCACCACCGGGCCGGGCAGGGGAAGGCCGGAGAGGCGGACCAGCACCTCGCCGGCAAGCTGGCAGAGCAGCAGAACCGTGATATAGGGAAGCACGTTCGCTCTCCTTTCAGGTATCGCCCATGGACTGGCTTTCTCCCATCGACCTGCTTGGCGCCGTCGCGGGCGTCCTTACGACCATCTCCTTCGTGCCGCAGGTGGTCAAGACCCTGCGCACGCGCCAGACCAGGGACATATCGCTGGCCATGTGGGTGACCTTCATCACCGGGGTGACCCTGTGGACCATTTACGGCCTGCTGCTGGGGGCGTGGCCCATCGTGGCGTCGAACGTTCCCACGCTGGCCCTGGCCGGCACCATCCTGGTGGTCAAGCTTCGCAACATGGGAAACGAAACGGGGGGCGATAAGCCCCCCGCTTGAATGGATATCGCAGACCTGTCATCCCGACGACCATCGGGAGGAGGGATCTCGTTCTGATCCGGCCTTTCCGAAAAGGTCTCGGTGTTCCAGGCGGAGATTCCTCGCTGATGCTCGGAATGACAGGCTGAAAAATTGGCCTCAGGCGCTCCGGCCGCCATGCAGGGACGACCACTGGACGGGGTCGTGGAGGAACGAGCGCACCGCCTCGATGGCCTTCTTGTCGAACTGGCCCTCTTCCTCGACCACTTCCAGCACGTCCCACCAGTTGCACAGGTAGCCCAGGCTGACGCCGATCTCTTCCAGGCTCTTCATGGCGCCGGGGAAGACGCCGTAGAAGAACACCACGAAGGAATGGTCGACCTTGGCCCCGGCTTCACGCAGGGCGTTGACGAAATTGACCTTGGACGCGCCGTCGGAGGCCAGGTCCTCGACCAGCACGATGCGGTCGCCGTCCTTGAAGTCGCCCTCGATCTGGGCGTTGCGGCCGAAGCCCTTGGCCTTCTTGCGCACGTAGAGCATGGGCAGGCCCATGCGGTCCGACACCCAGGCGGCATAGGGAATGCCCGCGGTCTCGCCGCCGGCGACGGCCTCGGTGGATTCGTAGCCCACCTCGCGCAGGATGGCGGCGGTCATCAGGTTGCAGATGGTCGAGCGCGCCCGCGGGAAGGAAATGACCTTGCGGCAGTCCACATAGACCGGGCTGGCCCAGCCGGAGGTCAGGATATAGGGCTCTTCCGGGCGGAAGTTGATGGCCTTGATCTCCAGCAGGATGCGCGCGACGGTCAGCGCCGCCTGCTTCTGCTCGGGGGTACGCGATTGGGTGGTTGCCATGGGGTGAGCCCTCTTGCCTTGCCGATTACCTTGCCGATATGGGGGTCTATAGGCACAATCGCGCCTTCCTGCAAGAAGACAGAATAGGGAACCTCCATGTCCGACGTGATCCAGCTTGTCCGAGACGGCGCCATCGCCACCGTGACGCTGAACCGCCCCGACCGCATGAACGCCTTGAACCTGCCCATGTGGCAGGGACTGGCCGCGGCGTTCGAAGGCATTTCCGCCGACAAGTCCATTCACGTGGTGATTTTGCGCGGTGCCGGCACCAAGGCTTTCGCGCCGGGCGCCGACATCGAGGAATTCGACACGCTGCGCGCCACTCCCGCCCAGGCCAAGGCCTATGACGCGGTGATGCGCCGGGCGCTGGACGCGGTGCGCGCCTGCCCGCAGCCGGTGGTCGCCGCCATCTGGGGGCCCTGCGTCGGCGGCGGCCTGGAACTGGCCTGCTGCTGCGACATCCGGCTGTCGGCCAAGTCGGGCAAGTTCGGCGTGCCCATCAACAAGATCTCGGTGGTGATGGCGTATCCTGAGCTGGCCCAGATCCGCCGTGTGGCCGGTCCGGCCGCCGCGCTGGAGATTCTGCTGGAAGGCCGGATCATGGAGGCCGATGAGGCCCTGGCCAAGGGGCTGGTCAACCGGGTGCTGGAGGACGACGCCCTGGAAGCCGAACTGGCCGCCACCGCCAGGCGCATCGCGGGCGGCGCGCCGCTGGCCAACCGCTGGCACAAGGCCTTCATCGGCCGCCTGGACGATCCCAGGCCGGTGAGCGAGGCGGAACTGGACGAGTGCTACCGCTTCCTGGAGACCAAGGACTACGCCGAGGGACTGGCCGCCTTCCGCGCCAAGCGCAAGCCGGTGTTCACGGCGGAGTAAAGGATCAGCCCCGGAACGCCCCTTCCATCATCTGGGGCAGGAGCTTGAGGTCGGTGTGGGGGCCGACTGCTCGCTTGTCCAGGCGCTGGGCGATGGCGGCCACCACGGCGGGCTTGCCGGGAATGCCGAACTGGGTGCGGAATCCGGCGCGGCCCAGCAGCTTGTAGGCGGTGACCATCATCACCGCCGCCTGATTGGTGCTGATCCGAAGGCGGTTGAACAGGTCGGAATGCACCAGCTCGTTGACCTCGCCCAGGGCGGCGACCAGTTCGCGGGTCTCGGCCTCGGGGCGTTCGCCCAGGACCGTGATCACCTCGGGATCGCGCAGCGCCTTCCACCACAGCTGTTCCGGCTGCGGCAGGTCCGGGGTGGATGCCGCGCGGGGCGAATGGCTGGGGATCGGCGACGGCGCCGCCGCCGCTTCGGCGATGGAATCGAGAATCTCGGCCTCGCGGATGTCCAGCAGGCGCGGCCCCATCTCCTGCACCTTGGCCAGGGGCAAGGGCGCGTAATGGGGGACCAGCTGCACCTGCCAGTCATGGATCAGGTATTCGTTGATGGCCTTGTACATGGCCCCGGCCCGCGACTTGGGGTCGTTGGGGTCGCCGCCCAGGGTGGCCTTGAAATGGCGCTTGGCGTGGGTGCGCACGATCATGGCGATGACGTCATGGACCGAGCGGCCGCAGCGCAAGGCCACGAAATCGTCGTTGACCGGGCGGCCGCGCGCGTCCACCAGCAGATTGCGGAAGGCCTGGCGGTTGCGGCGGAAGATGGCGATGCAGCCGTGCAGCATCTCGGAATTGGCCATGACGATGTCGTAGAACTCTTCGCCCGAGGTGTTCTCGAAGGCGGGGATCAGCGAGCGGAACACCGCCGCCACCTTGCCCTTCAGCGTATCGTTGATGACGCGGACGACGTCGTTGTGGGTGTGCGGAGGCCTGGCGGCGTCGCCCGTCGACCTCTTCACACTGGCATCGTCCCTTGGCATATCCGAACACCCCTGGCCGCCGCAAAGCCGGAGCCAGTGTCAGGTTATCGGGGCTTTATTCCACGGGCAACGCGCGAAATATGGCTCTTTGTGGCATTATCCCATTGAATCCAATGGGATAGCTATCCTTGTGTATAGTCCGGAAGCAGGTGCTCGAGGGCTTGGCGCAGATGGGGAAGCTCCACCGGCTTGGACAGATACGAGTCCATGCCGGCCTTCAGGCAGCGTTCGGCCTCGCCGGCCAGGGCGTTGGCGGTGAGCGCCAGGATGGGGGTATGGCGGCCGTCCGCCCGTTCCTCGGCCCGGATGGCGGCGGTGAGCTGGAAGCCGTCCATGATGGGCATGTGGCAATCGGTCAGCACCAGGCAATAAGGCCTGGCGCGCCAGGCGGCCAGGGCGGCGGCGCCGTCGGGGAAGACCTCGGCGGCAAAGCCCAGCAATTGCAGCTGGCGCCGGATCACCTGCTGGTTCACCGGATGGTCCTCGGCCACCAGGATGGGGGCGCCGTCCCAGTGGCTGGGCTTCGGTTCGGGAGGAGCCGAAGGCGCGCAGGCGGGGCGGGCGGGGGCGTAGGGGCCGACCACCCTGTCCACCGCCGCCGCGATCTGGGTGCGGCTGAGGGGCCGGCTCAGGAAGCCATGGCAGGCGGGGTGCCGCTCCAGGCTGAACCGGCGGTCGGAATCCTGGCCCTCGATGAACAGAACGGGGGTGGCCTCCAGCGGGGCGAGGTCTTCACGGGTGACGGTATCGGCGGTGATCAGGGCCAGGTCGAAGGGTATCTGGGTGGTGGTGGCCTTGCGCGACGCCGCCTCGGCCTCCCTGGGGCCGGGGACGCGCACCACGGCGCCGCCGCCCTGTTCGGTCACCAGGGCGATCAGGGTCCGCTCCTCGGTGTCGGGATCCACCACCAGGATGCGCAGGCCGATGAAGTCGGTGGTCTGCTCGGTGAGCGGCGCGGTGGTGGTGGGGGCGGGCTCGACCATGGGCAGCGGCAGGCGGCACCAGAAGGACGAGCCCTCACCAAGCCTGGATTCGAAGCCCGCGGTGCCGCCCATCAGGTCCACCAGCCGCCGGGTGATGGACAGGCCGAGGCCGGTGCCGCCGAAGCGTCTGGTGGTCGAGCTTTCGGCCTGGGTGAAGGGCTGGAACAGGCGGTCTTTCAGCGTGTCGTCGATGCCGATGCCGGTATCGACCACCCGGATGGACAAGATGACCAGACCCTGGGCGTCGGTGCCGCCGTGGCCGACATGGATGGCGACGCGGCCTTGGGCAGTGAACTTGACGGCGTTGCCGGCAAGGTTGAAGAGGATCTGCCGCAGCCGCACGGGATCGGCCAGCACCGAGGTGGGCAGGCCGGGATCGACGAAGGCGGTGAGATTCAGCGACTTGGCCGCCGCCGCCGGGCTGACGGTCTGGACGATGCCCTCGACCAGGCGGTCGAGGTGGACGGGAACCTGCTCCAGTTCCAGCCGTCCGGCCTCGATCTTCGAGAAATCCAGCACGTCGTCGAGAATGCGCAGCAGGGCCAGGCCGGAATCCCGCGTGGTGGCCACCAGATCGCGCTGGTCGCCGTCCAGCGTGGTGTGGTCGAGGAGTTCCAGCATGCCGATCACCCCGTTCATGGGGGTGCGGATCTCGTGGCTCATGGTGGCCAGGAAGGCGGACTTGGCCTGGTTGGCGGCCTCGGCGCTTTCCTTGGCGGTGGTCAGCGCGCGGATGGCGGCGTCGCGGCCGCGATTGGCCTCGTCGAACTTGGCCAGCACCCGGTTGAAGGCGGCGGCGATCTCGGCAGCCTCGGTCTCGGGCGCGGCGGCCACCGGACGGGTGAACGAGGCGGGGTGGTCGTGGGCCTCGATCTGGGCCAGGAGATCCTGCAGCGTCCGGCGGTTGGCTTCCTCGGCGCGGCGTCCGGCCTCTTCCCGCTCGGCTTCCAGCCGCTGCTTTTCCAGGGAGTTGCGCTTGAACACCTCGACGGTGCGGGCCATGGCCGCCAGTTCGTCGTGCAGGTCGCGCCCTTCCACCTCGCGCGACCAGTCGCCGCTGGCCCCCGATTCCATGGTCTCGCGCAGGCGCTGCAGCGGCGAGCGGATGGATTGCCCGATCATCCAGCTGATCCAGGCGCCCACCAGCAGCAGGACCAGGGCGGCGCCGGCGCCCACCACGGCCAGGCGCAGCAACTGGTGGCGCGACCGGCGCTGGAGACGTTCCTCGCGGTCGCGGCCCTGGATGATCTGGCGGTCGATGGACGCCGACATGGCCGCCTGGCTGGCGTCCACCTCGTCGGTGAGAATGCGCGAGCGTTCGTCGAACCCCCGGGCGATGGCCTCGATGGCCGCCGACAGGGTGCGCGCCCGGGTGCCGATCACCGCCAGGGCGTCGCGCTGCAGATCGCTGCTGGCCAGCCGGGAGAGCGCCGGAATGGTGTCGGTGACCCGCTGCAGGCTGGCATGGGCGTTGATGGCGCCGGCGGCCACGCCGTTGAAGTAGAAGGCGTTGATGGAGATCAGGGCCTCGACGAAATTCTCGTGCGACTTGACCAGGGCCGGGCTCAAGGGATCGCCGCCGCGCGACCGGGCGGTGGAGTTGAGGATGGCGTACAGACCCGACATCTCGCTGGTGGATTGCAGCACGTCGCTTTCGTAAAGGCGCAGGATGTCGGCGTTGATGGCCTTCAGCGTCTGGAACCCCGAGACGAAGCGCCGCGCCGCCTGATGCATGGCGTGGGCGTCGTCGGACAGCGGCTTCTGGTGGGCGGTGGCGTCGCCCATGGCCACGAACAGCTCCTCGGACCGGCGCATGGCGTCCTTCAGGAGGTCGTCGGTGGGATTGGCCAGATACTGGCGGATCATGCCCTGAAGGCGCGAGGCGCGGATGTCGATCTCGGCCAGGGCGGAGGTCCGGTGCTGGACCATGCGCAATTCGTCCAGGTCGGAATCCATCACCGAGGCGGCGTGCCAGCCCAGGCCGCCCACCGCCAGCGCCACGCAGACGTTGAGCGCCACCACCAGCGGAATGCGCCAGGCGATGGGCAGGGCCCTGATCCAACGAACGAAGCGCGCATACGCCATGGCCGGCGTCATCCCCATCCTTCGCCTCTCCACCCGCGATGGTACAAGCGCAGACGGGGCGGGGGAAGGGCAGTGGCGGCCTTCCGGTCCCGGGCAGGAGAAAAAAGCGGCCGGACGCGGGGGACCCCTGCCTTCCGGCCGTCTTGACCAAAATCAAATATTATCGCAGCATGTTCAGCGTTCTCACAATTTTCATGTGGATATTCGCCGCCATGCGCCTCACCCTGCACACCGATTACGCGTTGCGAGTCCTCGTCCATGTGGGGCAGCACAAGGGCGATCTGGTCACCATCAACGAGATCGCCGAATGCTACGGCATCTCCAAGAACCATCTGACCAAGGTGGTGCATCAGCTGGGCCGCGCCGGCTATCTGGAGACGGTGCGGGGCAAGTACGGCGGCGTCCGTCTGCTGCGCCGGCCCGAGGACATCAAGCTGGGCCAGTTCATCCGCGAGACCGAGGACGACTTCACCCTGGTCCGCTGCATGCGCTGCGAATCGGCTGAGGAATGCCGCCTTTCGGGCAGCTGTATCGCCCGTGACGCGCTGGCTTCGGGCCTGTCGGCCTTCTTCAAGGTCCTGGACGGCTATACCCTGGCGGACATGCTGGTCGCCGAGCGCCAGGCTGCCGAATAGCCCTTCGTATGGATGGGTTTTCTCTGTGCCGCAAGTGGTGTATCCCTTGGCGGGCATAGTTGTTTGGGGGAAACATGGCCGCTATCGATACTGCCGACAACGAGAACGAACTTCGCGTCATCAACGAGTTTCTCGAGGAACTCCGGGACACCGCCAGCCAGCTGCAGGTTCTGATCGGCAACATGCGCTCCAAGAGCGTCGCCGCCGCCGAAGGTCTGGCGACCCTGAAGCGTGAAGCCAGCAACCTGCGCAGCCATGCCCAGGGTCTCAGCCTGCCCATGATCAAGCTGGTCACCCACCGCTTCGACGAATACGTGGGCGAGCTGAAGGAAGTCGGTCCGAGCGAACTGGACGAGATCCAGGTGTTCGTCGACAAGATCGAGAAGCTGGCCGACGGCGAGCATGTCTCCGAGGCCGACGCCCCCGCCGTGGTGCGCGCCCTGCCGGCCAAGCGCACCGCCGACATCGATTTCGGCAAGATCGAGAAGAAGAACGTCGAGATTCTGCTGGTGGTGCCGGAAAAGGCCATGTCGCGCATCGTCGAGCGCGAGCTGGCCGCCTGCGGCTACCGCACCTCCACCATCCGCGACGGCTTCGCCGCCATGGAGACGGTGGTGCGCACCCGCCCCGACATGGTGATCGCCTCGGTGGAACTGGGCCTGTTGTCCGGCGTCGACCTGGGCTGCGCCCTGGCCGCCATGCCGGTGACCGAATCCATCCCCTTCGCGCTGTTCACCAGCTACGAATGGGGCAACCCGAAGCTGAAGGGCCTGCCGCCGCGGGCCTCGCTGATCCGCAAGGGGCCGAAGTTCGGCGACGACCTGGCCGAGACCCTGGCGCGGTTCAGCATCACGTAATTTGCGCAGGCACTTTCTTTTCCCGTCATGGCCGGGCTTGACCCGGCCGTCCATGGACCCTCGGGTCAAGCCCGAGGGTGACGGAAGGAAAAACAGAGTCCGCTAAACCCGGACGGGCCCTAAATCCCGCCCATGCACAGGTACTTGACCTCGAGGAAGTCCTCGAGGCCGTACTTGGAGCCCTCGCGGCCCAGGCCGGATTCCTTGACGCCGCCGAAGGGCGCCACCTCGGTGGAGATGATGCCCTCGTTGATGCCGACGATGCCGTATTCCAGGGCGCGCGACACCCGCCAGACGCGCCCCACGTCGCGGGAGTAGAAATAGGCGGCCAGACCGAATTCCGTGTCGTTGGCCATGCGCACCGCCTCGTCCTCGGTCTTGAACCGGAACAGCGGGGCCACGGGGCCGAAGGTTTCCTCCCGCGCGGGCGCCATGTCGGTGGTGACGTCGGCCAGGATGGTCGGCTCGAAGAAGGTGCCGCCCAGGGCATGGCGCTTGCCGCCCAGCACGATGCGCGCTCCCTTGGCCACCGCGTCGGCGATGTGGCGCTCGACCTTTTGCACCGCCTCCTCGTTGATCAGCGGGCCCTGCTGGAAGTCGCCTTCCAGGCCGGGGCCGACCTTCAAGGCCTTGACCGCCTCGGCCAGCCTGGCGGCGAAGGCATCGTAGACGCCGTCCTGGACCAGCAGGCGGTTGGCGCAGACGCAGGTCTGGCCGGTGTTGCGGTACTTGGACGCCATGGCGCCCGCCACAGCGGCGTCCAGATCGGCGTCGTCGAAGACGATGAAGGGGGCGTTGCCGCCCAGTTCCAGCGACAGCTTCTTCACCGTGGCGGCGCATTGGGCCATCAGCAGCTTGCCCACCTCGGTGGAGCCGGTGAAGGAGAGCTTGCGCACCTTGGGGTTGGACGTCAGTTCGGCCCCCACCGCCCTGGGGTCGCCGGCGGTGACGACGTTGATCACGCCCGGCGGGAAGCCGGCGCGCCCGGCCAGTTCGGCCAGGGCCAGGGCCGACAGCGGAGTGTCCTCGGCCGGCTTGATCACCACCGGGCAGCCGGCCGCCAGGGCCGGGGCGCATTTCCGGGTGATCATGGCGATGGGGAAGTTCCACGGCGTGATGGCGGCGACCACGCCCACCGGCTCCTTGGTGACGACGATGCGCCGTCCGGGCAGATGCTCGGGGATGGTGTCGCCATAGACCCTTTTGGCCTCCTCGGCGAACCATTCCACGAAGGAGGCGCCGTAGGCCACCTCGCCCCGGGCCTCGGCCAGGGGCTTGCCCTGCTCGGCGGTCATCAGGCGGGCCAGATCCTCCTGCGCCGCCATGATCAGCTCGTACCAGCGCTTGAGGATGATGGAGCGCTCCTTGGCGGTCTTGGCCTTCCAGGGGCCCCAGGCGCGCTCGGCGGCGTCGATGGCGGCCCGCGTCTCGGCGGCGCCCATGGCGGGCACGTGCCCCACCAGCGTGCCGTTGGCGGGGTTGGTGACGGCAAGGCGTTCACCCGATTGGGCGGCAACCCAGGTCCCGTTAACATAGGCGTGATCGCGCAGCAGGGCGGAATCGGAAAGCTTGAGCATGGCATTCATCCAAACCGGGGAGCGGACAGGGTATACTCGAGCGCTTCACAACGCAAAGGGGGGCGCCATGGACAAACCCCGGTCCCGCTACCTGTCCGTTCTGGGACGCGAGTTTCACATCACCGAATGGGGGGAAGACGCGGCGCCGGTCCTGGTCATGTGGCACGGTCTGGCCCGGACCGGGCGCGATTTCGACACCCTGGCCGAGCATTTCTCCGGCCGCTACCGGGTGATCTGCCCCGATACCCTGGGACGCGGCCTGTCGGGATGGTCGCGGGCGCCGACCCGCGACTACACCCTGGCCGCCTATATGAAGCACGCCGAGGCCATTCTGGACGAGCTGGGAATCGGCTCCATGGACTGGATCGGCACCTCCATGGGCGGCGCGCTGGGCATGCTGCTGGCGGCGGGGCCGCTGAGGCACCGCATGAAGCGGCTGGTGATGAACGATATCGGCCCCAGCCTCAATCCCTTCGCGGTGGAGCGTATCCGCGCCTACGTCACCCAGATTCCCCATTTTCCCACCATGGCCGCGTTCGAGGACTTCCTGCGGCTGGTCTACAAGCCCTACGGGTTCCAGACCGACGCCGAATGGCGGCGCATGGCCGAGACCTCGGCGCGGCGCCGCGGCGACGGGCGCATCACCGTCCATTACGACCCGGCGGTGATGCGGGTGTTCGCCGCCTCGGCCGGCGATTACGAGATCTGGACCGAGTACGAGGGGGTGAGATGCCCCACTTTGGTGCTGCGCGGCGCCGAATCCGACCTGCTGCTGCCCGAGGTCGCCGAGGAAATGACCCGGCGGGGGCCCAGGGCCCGGCTGGTGACCATTCCCGGCTGCGGCCACGCGCCCTGCCTCAACGTGCCGGACCAGATCGCGGTGATCGAGGATTTCCTGGCGGAATGACTATCCCTTCGGCTGCTCCACCCTGAGGCCGGTCAGCAGGAAGATGTCGCGGGCGTTCAGCTGTCCTTCGGGATTGAAGCGTCCGCCCGCCACCGCCTCGGGCTGCGGGCGCTTGCGGATGACCATCTCGATGGCCGCCTCGCCCACCGGGGTCAGGGTCTGGTCGAAGCGCGGCAGGCGGTGGCGGTAGCTGCCCTCCAGCACCTCCATGCGGCGCAGTTCCGCCTGGATGCCCAGCGCGGTCACCGCTTCCAGCAGGTTGACCGAGACCGGGCTCCACGATTTGGGCTTGAACGGGGTGAAGGTCCAGCGGTGCTCGGGGTTGTGGCGCGACGGCCAGTGGCCCTGCTCGTACATGTCCTCGTCGGGGACCAGCACCACCAGATGGCCGCCGGGTTTGAGCACACGCAGCCAATGGCGCAGCGCCTCCAGCGGCGAGGCCATTTTCTGCAGGATGAAGGCGGCATGCACGAAGTCGAAGGTGGAATCCGCCAGCCCGGTCAGGTGCTGCAGGTCGCCGTCGACGATGTCCCAGATCTTGCAGGCGGTCATGGCGGGGAACTGCTCGCCATACAGCGAGAGCGGATCGTTTCCGTTGCCGATGTCCAAGCCTTGGCCCACGAAATAGCGGGTGATGAATTCGGGCTGGCGGGCCCGGCGGGCAATGGACTTGCTGGTTTCCTTCAACGCATCACTCCACGGCCTGTATCTTGTCCAGAAGCTCGGCCCCGCCCGGCACGTGGTCGCGGAACGACTTCCAGGCGGTGCGCCGCGCCAGTTTGTGCCAGGATTCCATGGAATCGGCATCCAGTTTGACCACCTCGATTCCGGCGGCGATGAAATTGCCGGCCAGACGGCGCTCGAGCAGCGACAGGGAGGCGGCGAGATTGGCCTCCGCCGCCGCCGCCGCCGCGTGCAGCGCCTGGCGCTGGGTGTCGCTCAAGGACTCGTAGCGGCGCTTGGACACCATGATCGGTTCGTACAGGTACCACATGGCGCCGCCCGTGCCGGGAACGGTCAGGCAGGCGAATTTGCGCTCCATGCGCAGCGACAGCAAGGTCGCCGCCGAGGTGTTGGCGATGTCGATCAGATCGTTGCTGACCAGGGTGCCCAGGGATTCCGAGGTGGCTACGGGGACCGGCACCGCGCCGGCCCCGGCCCAGTATTCACTCATGAAGCGGCCGATGGTCCGGGCCTTCAGGCCCTTGGCGTCGGCGGGGACCTGCACGCAGCGCTGGCGGCTTGCATAGGCGCCGGGAATCCAGGAATCGGCCACGATGACCACGCCCGCCGCCTCGACCTGGCGCTTCAGGTCGCGCATGGCGGGCGAGGCCGAGACCCGCCCGGCCTGGGCGCGGCTGCGGATCATGGTCGGCAGGGACAGCACGGCCAATTGGGGAATGCGGTCCAGCAGGTAATCCACCGGCATGAACACCATGTCGATACTGCCGCCGGTCAGCGCGCTCCACTGATTGCCGGGGCGCAGCAGGGAGGCGGCGGCGTAGAGGCGGATGGTCAGGCCCTGGGGCGCCATGGCCTGCGCGATGGAGCGCATGGCGTCGTCGCGCAGGTCGCCGGGCGGAAACTGGTACGACGCGTTCCAGGTCTCGGCCCGCGCCCCGGGCATCGCCGCCAGCGCCGCCAAGGCTCCCGCCGCCAGCTTCAGTAGAATCCCTCTCAGCACAGCGCTATCGCTCCCCCCAGAGCATCCCCGGGGGACAGTGCAGCACGTTCGGAAGTTTCGGGCAACTATTCCCGCAGGTCCATGCCCTCGCGGGCCTCTTCCTCGGCTTCCATCTCCTCGACCACTTCCTCGGGCAGCATCAGCACGCCGGCATTGTAGTCGTAGTCGAAGATCTCGGCGTAGCGGCCCCAGGTGATGGCCGTCTCCAGCACGCGCTCGGCCTCGTCGTCGGTGAGGTAGTCCTGCAATTCCTGCAAGAAGCGGTCTTCCGGGGCGCGGTGGTCCTTGCGTTCGTCCAGCACGCGGCGGATATGGGCGGCCAGCGGGATGTTCTTGACCAGGGCCTCGGCGAACAGGTCCTTGCGAAGCGCGTCCTCGGCCTCGACGAAGGCCTGGCCGGAGGGGGTGACGAAGATGTCGCCGGCGGCGATGCGCGCCAGCCCCAGGACCCGCAGGCCCTCGAACAGGTGGAACAGCTGGTCGTCTTCCAGCTCCGTCTCCTCGGCCAGCTGGGGCAGGTCGGCGCGGCCGTTGAAGGGGGCTTCGGCGACGGTCTCCAGAAGGCCGGCCATCTTGCCCGGGGTGGTGTCGGGCAGGCGGTAGCCCAGCGTCAGCTGTTCCGCCGTGCCCAGGCCGCCGCCCCTGACGTTGGCGGTCATCAGGGTGTAGACCTCGTCGACGATCTGGCGGAAGGCGGGCGATTCGGTATCGCGCGGCCGGGGCAGGTTGACGCGGATCTCGGCCCGCACCCGCCCGGGATCGGAGGAGAACACCAGGACGCGGTCGGCCATGGACACCGCCTCCTCGATGTTGTGGGAGACCAGCAGGATGCCCTTGGTGGGAATCTTGCGCTCGTCCCACAGTTCGAGCAGATCCTCGCGCAGGGTTTCCGAGGTCAGCACGTCCAGCGCCGAGAACGGCTCGTCCAGCAGCAGCACGTCGGGGCGCATCACCAGGGCGCGGGCGAAGCCGACGCGCTGGCGCATGCCGCCCGACAATTCCTTCGGGTAGGCGCTTTCATAGCCGCCCAGGCCGATCAGCTCGATGGCCTCGTTGGCGCGGTCCTCGCGCTCGGCCTTGGACACCCCCGCCGCCTCCAGGCCCAGTTCGACGTTTTCCTCGACCGTCAGCCAGGGGAACAGGGCGAAGGACTGGAACACCATGGAGATGCCCTTGGCCGGGCCGGTCATGGTCTGGCCCCGGTACTTGACCTCGCCGCCATTGGCCTTGATCAGGCCGGCCATGATGCGCAGCAGGGTCGACTTGCCCGAGCCCGACTTGCCCAGAAGGGCGACGATCTCGCCTTCCTCCAGCTTGAAGTCGACGCCTTCCAGCACGGTGCGCTCGTGGCGCTCCGGGGTGCGGAAGGACTTGCGCACGCCCCGAAGATCGAGCAGGGCGGTGGGGAGGGTGTTGTCTGCCATGGCCCGCTCCTTCTAGTCCAGACGCAGCCGCTCGGCGGCCAGCATGTAAAGCCGCCGCCACAGGAAGCGGTTGAAGCCCATCACGAACAGGCACATCACCGCGATGCCCAGCGCGATGCGGGGAAAGTCGCCGTCCGAGGTGGCCCGCGCGATGTAGGAGCCCAGCCCCACCGCCTCCAGCCGCGTGTCGCCCCAGCTGACCAGTTCCGACACGATCGAGGCGTTCCACGAGCCGCCCGAGGCGGTCACCGCCCCGGTGACGTAGGACGGGAAGATGGCGGGCAGGATGAACTTCTTCCACCTCAGCCAGCCCGACAGGCCCAGATTGCCCGCCGCGTCCTTCATGTCCTGGGGAATGGCGGCGGCACCGGCGATGACGTTGAACAGGATGTACCACTGGGTGCCCAGGATCATCAGCGGGCTGGTCCACACGTTGACGTTGGCGTCGAAATGGACGATCAGCACCACCGCCACCGGGAACATCAGGTTGGCGGGGAAGGCGGCCAGGAACTGGGCGATCCACTGGACATTCTGGGCCACCACCGGCCGTTGGCCGATCCATACCCCCACCGGTACCCAGACCAGCGAGGCCAGGCTGATCAGGATGACGACGCGCAACGCGGTGGCGATGCCGTAAAGCAGCACCTGCCCCACCTCCATCAGTCCGATGGAGCCGTGAATGAACAAGGCCACCTCCACCAGCGCGCCCACCGCCGCCACGATCAGCAGCCCGTCCCAGGCGCGTTCGGCCCAGGACGGCAGGGTCACCATGTGGATGGGGGCGCTGTGGAATAGCGTAACCTCTTCCCGGCGACGCAGCAGGCCGGTGAAGCGGTCCCACAGGGCGGCGGGCAGGCGGGCCAGGAAGCGCGACAGGCGGCCGCGCTGCAGCAGGGTCAGCAGCCAGGATTCCGGCTGCTGTTCGCCGGGGGCGGAATCCACCTTGAACTTGTCGGCCCAGGCCACCAGCGGGCGGAACATCAGCTGGTCGTAGATGACGATGCCGGCCAGCACCGCCAGCATGGCCCAGCCGATGGCCGCCAGATTTTCCTCGGCGATGGCCAGCGCGATGTAGGAGCCGACGCCGGGCAGGGCGATGCTCTGGCCCGCCACCGAGATGGCTTCCGACGCCACCACGAAGAACCAGCCGCCCGACACGCTCATCATCATGTTCCAGACCAGACCGGGCATGGCCCAGGGCAGTTCCAGGCGCCAGAAGCGCTGCCACGGCGACAGGTGGAACATCTCCGAGGCTTCGATCAGGTCGTTGGGCACCGTCTTCAGCGAGGAATACAGGCTGAACGTCATGTTCCAGGCCTGCGAGGTGAAGATGGCGAAGATGGCGGCGCATTCCACCCCCAGCAGGTTGCCGGGAAACAGGGCGATGAAGCCGGTGACCGTGATGGACAGGAACCCCAGGATCGGAATCGACTGCAGGATGTCGAGGATGGGGATCAGGATCTTTTCCAGGGCCGGCACCTTGGCCGCCAGGGTGGCGTAGACCAGGGTGAAGGCCAGCGAGGCGGCCAGGGCGGCGGCCATGCGCAGCGCGCTGCGCAGCAGGTAATAGGGCAGGCCGGCAGGGTCCAGCGACAGGGCCAGCTTCTCTCCCACGTCATAGGGCGTGGTCATCTGCGCGCCGCCATAGGCCAGCAGGGCCAGCAGCGCGAAGATCATCGGTATGATCGCCAGATCCCAGAAATTGGGCTTGAGTTCCGGCGCCACCGCGACTGTGGGAAGGCTCCAACGCATTCCGGCCGTTCCGGTTCGGGTTGAGTGCGCCCCTCATAGCCTGCCCGGCCCGCCCTTGTCGAGAAGGGAAACCTTACAAGATCGTGACGGTCAGGCCGCCGTCAGCCCCGTTCCAGAATCACGAAGTCGAAGGCGGGGTCGCCGGCATTGGAACGCCGCGTGATTTCCCGCCAAAGGGAGCGGTCCAGCGGAGGGAAAACCGTGTCGCCCTCATAGGCGCGCCCGATCTCGGTCAGATACAGGCGTCCGGCCCGGGGCAGGGCCTCGGCGAACAGGGCGTTGCCGCCGATCACCATCAGTTCGGCCGCCTCGGGGGCCAGACCCGCCGCCAGGCCCAGCGCCTCGTCCAGGGAATGGGCGGTATGCGCGCCCTCGGCCCGCCAGCCGGCCTGGCGCGTCACCACGATGTTGGGGCGCTTGGGCAGAGGGCGGCCGATGGAGTCCCAGGTCTTGCGGCCCATGATCACCGGCTTGCCCAGGGTGTTCTCCTTGAACCACTTCAGGTCCTCGGGGATGTGCCAGGGCAGCCGGTTATCCTTGCCGATCACGCCGTTGGCGGCGACCGCGACGATCAGGGCGATATTTGCAATTGTCATTCCGACGACCACCGGGAGGAGGAATCTCCGTCTGCTGCGGCTTGTCCAATTCGGCAAAGGCGGACCAGGAGGAGATCCCTCGGCTTCGCTCGGGATGACAGGCTTAGCACCTTGCTCATACCGCCACCGGCGCGGCGATATGGGGGTGGGACTGGTAGTCCACCACCTTGATGTCGTCCATGGTGAAGGCGAACAGATCCTTCACGTCGGGATTGAGTTCCAGCCGGGGCAGCGGCAGGGGATCGCGGCCGAGTTGCAGCTCGGCCTGCTCCATGTGGTTGGAATAGAGGTGGGCGTCGCCGAAGGTGTGGACGAAGTCGCCGACTTCCAGCCCGGTCACCTGGGCCATCATGTGGGTCAGCAGGGCGTAGGAGGCGATGTTGAACGGCACCCCTAAGAACACGTCGGCCGAGCGCTGGTAAAGCTGGCAGGAGAGTTTCCCCTCGGCCACGTAGAACTGGAACAGGCAGTGGCAGGGCGGCAGCGCCATGGACTCGATGTCGGCGGGGTTCCAGGCCGAGACGATCAGCCGGCGCGAATCCGGGCTTTTCCTGATCATCTCCACCACCTGGGTGATCTGGTCGACGGTACGCCCGTCGGGGCAGGCCCAGGACCGCCATTGCTTGCCGTAGACCGGGCCGAGATCGCCGTTCTCGTCCGCCCATTCGTCCCAGATGGAGACCTTGTTGTCCTTCAGCCAGCGGATGTTGGTGTCGCCCCGAAGGAACCACAGAAGCTCGACGAAGATGGAGCGGGTGTGGAGCTTCTTGGTGGTCACCAGGGGAAAGCCGGCGGCGAGGTCGAAGCGCATCTGGTGGCCGAACACGCTGGTGGTGCCGGTGCCGGTGCGGTCGGTCTTGGTCACGCCCTCGGCGCGGATGCGGCGCAGAAGATCCAGGTACTGCTGCAAGGGGGCGGGCCTCCGAACTGGGGTGGGCGGCACTGTATCAGCGGCGCCGCCGTCGATGCAACGCCGGTTCCCCGCCTTCATTCGACACTTGGCGTCACGTTCCGGGTCGAGACATTTGAATGTCTCTAGTCTAAGGTATGGGAAATTTCAGGAGTGCGCCTTTGGGTTTCGATACCAAGACCCTGTGGATGACGCTGGCCATCAGCAATCTGGTGTTCGGGGCGCTGATGCTCGTGCATGTGGGCCGCGCCGCCGACCGGGCCGCCCTGAGGATCTGGGCGGCCGCCCAATTGCTCAAGGGCCTGGCCATCGGCCTGATCATCGCCAAGACGCTGATCCCCCATCCCTGGGGTTTTGCCGGCAATCTGCTGTACATCACCGGGCATTTCGTCGAACTGGCGGCGTTTTTGTCCTATGCCGGGCTCGGGCGGCGGATGAGGGGCGCGGCCCTGGTCTTCGCCGGCCTGGTGGCGGCCTATCTCGGCGGCGTCGCCGCCGGGGCCAAGGCCGCCCACATGGCGGTGCTGTTCTCGTCCAGCCTGTTCGTCTTATACGCCCTCAGCGCCTTGGCGCTTTCCGCCTCCGGCCGCCGCCGCTCGTGGGTCCAGGTGATGCTGGTGGCCAGCAACATCGTGATCGCGCTTACCGCCCTGGTCCGTGTCGGCCTGGCGTGGTCCAGCCAGTCCTGGGACCCGCAAAGCACCGCCTTGGCCAACCAGGCCATGTTCGTGCTCGGCTATGTCTTCTCGCTGTGCGACGGCTTCTGCTTCCTGCTGCTGGTCAAGGAGGATTCGGACCGTTCGCTGCTGCGCATGGCGACCATCGACCTGCTGACGGGAATCGCCAACCGCGCCCACTTCCTCGATCTCGCCGAGGACCGGCGGCGGCTGTGCCTGCGGTCCGGCCAGCCCATCGCCGTGATGATGATGGACGTGGATCACTTCAAGCAGGTCAACGACGTGTTCGGCCATGCGGCGGGGGACGACGTGCTGCGCCGGGTGGGGGGCGTGCTGCGCGAGCATCTGCGGGACGTGGATGTCTGCGGCCGCCTGGGCGGCGAGGAATTCGCCGTGGTCCTGCCTGGAACCTCCCTGGCGGCGGCGTTGCCGGTGGCCGAGCGGCTGCGCGCCGCCCTGGCCGAAATGGTGGTGGCGACGCCCAAGGGCGACGCCAGGATTACGGTCAGCATGGGGCTTGCGGATCTGGGCGGCGACCGGCGCCTGGAGCAGGCCATGTCCGAGGCGGATCTGCGCCTCTACCGGGCCAAGGCCGAGGGGCGCAACCGGGTGGTGGCCGCTTGCGAAACCGGTTCCGACAGGGCTGGCGCTTCGCTGCGGGCCGCTTTATAGTGGGGATGCCGGGTAACCGGCTATGACGCTAAACGCCACACGGAATAGACGTTACGGACCCGGGGGCGGTACCCGGCGCCTCCACCAAATCTCCCGGTCCAGTGCGGGCCGGAACATCGGGGGCGAAACAGGATCGACGTGCGCAGTAAAGGTCTGGTTTGCGTTCGGCATGATACCACCGTTATCGGGTCAATCCTAACAAGTGCCAACGACAACGTTGCTCTTGCCGCTGCGGCTTAACCCGTAAGCGCGGTCCGGGGGGAACCGGGCAACAGAACTCCCCCCACTTACAATGCGGCATTCAGCCAGGATATGGGATTTCGGGCCGGTGGAAGAACTGCGTTACGACAAGATGGTGGAAGAGGCCCTGCGCGGCGTTGTCCGCGATTCGCTGGTCTTTGCCGCCGAGCACGGCCTGCCGGGCGAGCATCATTTCTACATCACCTTCCGTCCACACCATCCCGACGTGGAGATGGCCGACCACCTGAAGGCGCGCCATCCCGACGAGATGACCATCGTGCTGCAGCACCAGTTCTGGGACCTGGACGTCACCGAGGACGGCTTCTCGGTGACCCTGTCCTTCTCGGGCAAGCCCGAGCGGATGGTGATCCCCTTCTCGTCGGTGACCGGCTTCGCCGATCCGTCGGCCAAGTTCGGCCTGCAGTTCCAGGCCATTCCCGGCGATGACGACGATGACGACGACGTGGAAATCGACGAGTTCGATCCGCCGCCGTCGCGCGCTTCCGCCTCGCCCAAGGATTCCGAGCCCGAGCCCACGCCCCCCGCCGAGGGCGGCGACGGCAACGTGGTGGCGCTGGACAAGTTCCGCAAGAAGTGACGCCGCCGGGGCGCGCGCCTGATGGCCGCCCCTTGACGTTGCCCGCAAAAAGGTGTTTGACCTGACGCAGCCGTCCAGCCCCGACGGGTGGGGCGGCGCTACCCGTTTCTTCTCAGACCGAGGTCGCCGGCCATGTCCGATTTCGCCTACCACGAGCTGTTCCCGCTGTCGTCCGACGACACCCCTTACCGCAAGATCACGGCAGACGGCGTGGGGACCGCCAGCTTCAACGGCCAGACGGTGGTCACCGTGGCCCCCGAGGCGATCGTCCGGCTGACCAAGGAAGCCATCAAGGACACCTCGCACCTGCTGCGTCCCGCCCATCTGCAGCAGCTCCGGAACATCCTCGACGATGCCAATTCGTCGCCCAACGACCGCTTCGTCGCCTATGACCTCTTGAAGAACGCCTGCATCGCCTCGGGCGGCGTGCTGCCCATGTGCCAGGACACCGGCACCGCCATCGTCATGGGCAAGAAGGGCCAGAAGGTGTGGACCGGCGGCAATGACGAGGCCGCCATCTCCCAGGGCGTGCAGGAGGCCTATACCGAGCTGAACCTGCGCTATTCCCAGACCGCGCCGCTCGACATGTACGAAGAGGTCAACACCGGCACCAACCTGCCGGCCCAGATCGACCTGTTCGCCACCGAGGGCGATGCCTACAAGTTCATGTTCATGGCCAAGGGCGGCGGCTCGGCCAACAAGACCTTCCTCTACCAGCAGACCAAGGCGCTTCTGAACCCCAAGAGCCTGCTCACCTTCCTCGACGCCCAGATCAGGACGCTGGGCACCTCGGCCTGTCCGCCCTACCACCTGGCCATCGTCATCGGCGGCCTGTCGGCCGAGATGTGCCTGAAGACGGTCAAGCTGGCCTCGGCCAAGTACCTGGATTCGCTGCCCACCTCGGGCAACAAGTACGGCCAGGCCTTCCGCGACGTGGAGCTCGAGCAGATCGTGCTGAAGATGACCCAGGACATGGGCATCGGCGCCCAGTTCGGCGGCAAGTACTTCTGCCATGACGTGCGCGTCATCCGCCTGCCGCGCCACGGGGCGTCCTGCCCGGTGGCCATCGGCGTGTCGTGCTCGGCCGACCGCCAGATCCTCGGCAAGATCACCAAGGACGGCGTGTACGTCGAGGCCATGGAAAAGGACCCGGCCAAGTACCTGCCCGACGTGGACGCCTCCAAGCTGGCCGGCGAGGTGGTCAAGATCGACCTCAACCGCCCCATGGACGAGATCAGGAAGACCCTGTCCCAATACCCGGTGAAGACCCGCGTGTCGCTGTCGGGGCCCATGATCGTCGCCCGCGACATCGCCCACGCCAAGCTCAAGGAGCGCCTGGACAAGGGCGAGGGCCTGCCTGAGTACTTCAAGCAGATGGGCGTCTATTACGCCGGTCCGGCCAAGACGCCGTCCAACTATGCCTCGGGCTCGTTCGGCCCCACCACGGCGGGCCGCATGGATTCCTATGTGGACCAGTTCCAGGCCGCCGGCGGCTCCATGCTGATGATCGCCAAGGGCAACCGCTCCAAGGCCGTCACCGATGCCTGCAAGAAGTACGGCGGCTTCTACCTGGGCTCGGTGGGCGGCGCCGCCGCCCGTCTGGCCCAGGACTGCATCAAGAAGGTCGAGGTCATCGAGTACCCCGAACTGGGCATGGAAGCCATCTGGCGCATCGAAGTGGTCGACTTCCCCGCCTTCATCGTCGTCGACGACAAGGGCAACGACTTCTTCGCGGACTTCGCGCACTGAGGTTCTGGGCGGTGGCGCATCCGCTGACGCGGATGGGCCGCCGCCCTTACCCGCCCGGAGGGATGCTCCGGACCTCCTTGCTTGAAAGAGGTGGGAGCCGCCATGTCGCGCCAATTCGCCGACCACGTCTGCGACATGCTGTCCCCGCTGGGCTCCGTCACGGCGCGGGCCATGTTCGGGGGCTTCGGCGTCTATCTTGACGGATTGATGTTCGGGCTGATCGCCTGGGACACCCTGTTCCTCAAGGCCGATGACGGCAACCGCCCCATGTTCGAAGACGCCGGTGCCGCCCAGTTCAAGCCGTGGGACGACAAGCCCATGGTCATGCCCTATTGGGAGGTTCCGGCCGATGTCCTGGAGGACGGGGCGCAATTGTGCGTGTGGGGCCGGGCGGCCTTCGACGCGGCGCTCCGTACCCGCAAACCCAAGTCGAAAAGGACTGGAAAAGACCGCCGGTGAGGCTCACTGTCTACAGAGTGCGTCTTATTCGCAAAGAGTTGCCGAATGCCCCACCGCCTGCGCGTTCCCGTCTGCAAGCCGGCTCCGCCGCCCGCCAATCTGCCGCCGGATTCCGGGCATCGCCGTTCCATCGTCCAGTCCCTCTGGCGCGGCGTGCGGCAATTGTGTCCGCGCTGCGGCGTCGGCGGCAGCATGGAGGGCTATCTCGGCATCCGCGCCGCCTGTCCCCATTGCGGCGAGCGCCTGGGGCACATCAAGGCCGATGACGGCCCGGCCTACTTCACCATGCTGATCGCCGGGCACATCGTGGTGCCGCTGGTCCTGGCCGCCGAGCAGGCCTGGCATCCGCCCCTGGAATTGCAGATGGCGGTGGCGGTCGGCGGGCTGGGCCTGCTGATCTGGCGTCTGCTGCCCCGGGTCAAGGGCGCGGTGCTCGGCCTGATGTGGGCGCATGGCCTGAAGGGCGACGAGGTCCAGGGCGACGTGGAGCGCCACGGGTAAGGGGCGGCGAAGACCCCCGAATTGGAGCTTCTAGTTGGCCACCAGACGATAGCCGACGCCGTGCACCGTCAGGATGATGGACGGGTGGCGGGAATCCGCCTCGATCTTGCGGCGCAGGCGGCCGACCAGCACGTCGATGGTGCGGTCGATCACCGCCTCGCCGTCATGCTGGGTGAGGTCGAGCAGCTGGTCGCGGGTCAGCGCCCTTCCGGCGTTGCGGGCCAGGGCGGCCAGCACGTCGAATTCGCCACGGGTCAGGCGCACCAGTTCGCCGGTGGGCGAGGTCAGCTGGCGGGCGTCGCAATCCAGGCGCCAGCCGGCAAAATTGTGGATGCCGGTGGCCGAGCGCTCGGCGGCCATGGTGGGCGCGACGCGGCGCTGGAGATTGCGGACGCGCACCGCCAGCTCGCGGGGATTGAACGGCTTGGTGATGTAGTCGTCGGCGCCGATCTCCAGGCCGACGATGCGGTCGGTCTCGTCCTGCCGCGCGGTGACCAGGATGATGCCCACCGACGACTTGGCGCGCAGTTCGCGCGCCAGGATCAGGCCGCTTTCATCGGGAAGATTGATGTCGAGCAGCACCACGTCGGGCACCGTACGCGACACGATGGCCTTCATGTCCTTGGCATCGGCCGCCTCGCTCACCTGAAAGCCTTCTCCGGTGAGATAAGCCGCGAGCTTGGCGCGGGTGACGGGTTCGTCCTCGACGATCAAGACGTGCGCTTTTGCCGACACTGCATTCTCCGGCCGACGTTTAGTCTGGTATTCACCTCCCGTTTACAGGGTATTGGCGCGTAATTCAATCACTGCCGTAATTCCGTTGTGAACTTCGCTTTATAAAAGCTCCACTGGGTTTTCGCGCCGGCCATGGCCCGCGGGAAGGGGTGGAGAAACGATGGTGCCTCGGCACAATCCGATCATTGGACGCTTCGACGACGGCAGCGGCTTCGGCCGTCTTTCCGTGCTGGTCGGCGCGCTTCTGGTTGCGTTGTTCTGGCTGGGGCTGGGAATCGATCCCGTCATCGAGCGTCAGTTCTCTGCCTCGGGCGTCGTGCCGTCCGCCGAGATCGGGCGGAGCGGCAACATGCTGCTCGCCACGATCCTGGTGCTGGGCATGGGGGCCATGGTGGTACTGCTGGTCCAGGCGGTGTATTGGCAGCGGCGGACCGCCGCGCGCCTGAAGTTGCGGGAAGCCGAACTGACCGAGCAGCGCGACAGACTGCGCCGCTATGTGGCCGATCTGGAGCGCATCGCCGACGTGGCGGCCCACGATCTGCAGGAGCCCCTGCGCCGCATGGTGGCCTATTCCCAGCTTCTGGCCACCCACGACGCCGCCGGTTGCGACGACGAGGTGCGCGATTATGTCGGTCACGTCGTTGATGGCGCGCGGCGCATGCGGGCGCTGGTCAGCGGGTTGCGCGATTTCGTATCGGTGGATTCCATTCCCCGGACCGGCGAGGTGTGTTCGGCCTGGGTGGCCATGGGCATCGCCCGCCAGCGCCTGGCGGAAGTGCTGGCCGCGGCCGGGGCCACCCTGGTGGTCGATCCGCTGCCCGAGGTCGAGGCCGATCAGGCCTCGCTGATCGAGATTTTCGTTCAGTTGCTGGACAACGCGGTGCGCTACCGCGCCGCGTCGCGCCGGCCGGTGATCCATGTTTCGGTGGTTCGCGACGGCGACATGGCCCGCATCAAGGTTTGCGACAACGGAATGGGCATCGATTCGGCCCGCATGGTCCGCATGTTCGAGATTTTCTACCGCCCCCACAGCGGCGACGAGGGCGTGGCCCCCGGCATCGGCACCGGCTTGGCGGTGGTCCGCCGTCTGGTGGAGCGCCTGGGCGGCCAGGTCTGGGTTGAATCCGAGGGCGGAGAGGGCAGTTCCTTCGGCTTCAGTCTGCGGTTGGGGGCTCGGTTGCCCGACCGCCGGGAGGAGATGACGGCCGCCTGAACGGCGGATGAAGACGGGGGGCGTCGTCCCTTGGGCGGCGCATCCTCGGTGGCACGGTCAGCTTGCGGCATCCCCGAACCCCAAGCCGCGGGCAGGATCGTAAGAGGAGGGGGTGCCCCCAACGCCTCCTCCTCGTCGCCACCGCACACCAGGTGAAATGTTCCTTCGCGGCCATCCCCGAACCCCAAGGCCGCGAGGGGGCTTGGAGAGGGAGCGGCCCCCAAACGCTCCCTCTCCTTCATTTCGGGGAGAGTTTCCAGGGGGGGGGAAACGCTCAGTTGGACGTGCCGGGAAGCTCGGTCTCGGTTGGAAGATGGTCCGCCGCGATCCGGCCGAGATGGCGTTTCAGCTTCAGCAGGGCGGCGGCCAGTTCGGTTCTCGCCTCCCGCTGTTCGGCTTCCGATGATTTCGGGTTGGGAATGGTGGTGAGGCAGACCAGGGCCTCGCGCGCCGCCAGGCGGATATTCGCCTCGCCCTGGAACGCCATTTGATTCAGCGTGGCGATCTCGCGCTCCGGATTGTCGCGGAAATCGGTGCGCAGATAGGCCTCGGTGGTGGCGTCGTCGTGCAGGATATAGGCGTGCAGCCCGGCGTCGTGGGCGCTGAGCTCATTCAGCAGGATCATGGTGAACCAGCCCAGCGTGATCTCGGTCAGGTTGATGCCGCGCCGGGTCTTTTGCAGAAAGGTCTCGACCTTTTCCATGTTGGCCAGCATTTCCTGGCGGAATTCCTCGCGTTCCTCGGCGCTCATATGCGGTGGAGGGGGCGGCGGGGCGGCGCAGCCCATCAGTGCGGCCACCATCAGTGCGGCGATCACCCGGCGCATGGTTTCCATTCCATCTCTATGAGGTGACGGGGCGAGGCGCCCGGTCCAGTGCCGCCAGGGCGCCGGCCAGGCTGGGGCAGCGCGATACGATCCGCCCCGAGCGGGCCACGCTCCAGGTGGCGCCCTTGGGGCCGGCCGCCGATTTGGTCACGGTATAAAGGGGACGCTCGAGGGCGTGGCGGTAGATGGAGAACACCGCGCCGTCGGGGCGGACGTCGATGGCGTAGTCGCGCCAATCTCCACAGGCCACCCGCGTCGCGTATAGGGTCAACAACTGGGTAATCTCGGTGCGTTCGAAATGAACGAACCCGGTATTTCCCCGGTACTCGGACATGCGGATCAATGTCGCCATCGGCCACCCCACCGGTCTTTCCCCTGGAAATACTGTCGCCCAGGGAATGGTGTCTGTCGAGTATTTAGATGGGGGCGCCGGTCAGCGGATGGGAGTGGAGGCGGGAACGAAGCCGATCAGACGGTCGTTGCCTTCGTTGTAGGGCTGGGAATAGCAGGTGGGCCGCGCCAGGGTGCTGTAGCAGTAGACCTGCGGCGGCGGGGTCGGCCGGTCGGGCAGATCGATGCAATAGGCATCGCCGCGCTCGGCCCTGGGGCTCGAACAGTCCTTGCCGGTGATCCAGCCCGCCACATGGTCGCCCATGGTCTTGTGGGTGTTGATCAGGCTCAGGGCTTCCAGCTGCATGAACGTATACGTATTGGGCAGCGGCCGGGGGCCGGGATTGAGTGATCCCCGCTCGCCGATCCAGGCACAGCCGCCCACGGCCAGCATGCCAGCCACTACCCAACCATACGTAACGCTGCGCCCGATCATTTCTATGATCCTGCCTGACACTTGAACTATAGTGTGGGACCACGTCAAAACGGAATCAATGGGCAGATTCTGCCGGGGGGCAGCGAGATGGCGGTGACGGCACCCCTTTGCGCCGGGGATTGGGCGGCGCCGGACTTCATCCTGCCCGGCATCGACGGCCGCAACTGGAGCCTGTCCGATATCAGGGGCGAACGCGGCACGGTGGTGGCGTTCATCTGCAACCACTGTCCCTATGTGGTCGCCATCATCGACCGGCTGGTCCGCGACGCGGAGGTGCTGCGCGCCGAAGGCATCGGCGTGGCGGCCATCAATTCCAACGATCCCGTCCAGTACCCCGAGGATTCCTTCGACAACATGCTGGTCTTCGCCCGCGCCCATGGGATCGGCTTCCCCTATCTGTTCGACGAAAGCCAGGAGGTGGCCCGGGCCTGGGGCGCGGTCTGCACCCCGGATTTCTTCGGCCTCGACCGGGACGGCCGCCTGCGCTATCGCGGGCGCCTGGACGAATCCGGCCGCCTGCCCGCCGCTCGGGACGCGCGCCGCGAGTTGCTGGACGCCATGCGGCAGGTGGCGGCCACCGGCCGCGGGCCCGAGCATCAGGTGCCCAGCATGGGCTGTTCGATCAAATGGCGCGAGGCGCCTTGAGGGGATTCGTGACGCCGTATTTGCCAAGGGGGCCGGGGCGGACTATGTTACGGCGCGGCTCCAGGCCATAAGCCGGGGCCAGACCGCCCGCATGGAGTAGAGTTCCTTGACCGAGAAGCACGACGATGCCGCCGCCGACCTCCTGATCAAGGAGGTGGACGAGGATCTCCGGCAGGATGAGCTTAACAGGCTGTGGAAGAAGCACGGCGGCCTGCTGACCGTGGCCGCCGTGGCGCTGGTGCTGTCCGTGGCCGGCTGGCAGGCCTGGCAGGGCTGGGACGCCAAGCAGCGCCAGGCCGCCTCGTCGCGCTATTCCGAGACGTCCACGCTGGTCGAGCAGGGCAAGAAGGACGAGGCGTCGGAAGTGCTGGCCAAGCTGGCCGCCGAGGGACCCAAGGGCTACCGGCTGCTGGCGGAACTGCGCCGCGCCGACATGGCCCAGCAGGCGGGCGATTTCGCCGCCGCCGCCGCGCTGTACTCCAAGATTGCCGCCGATGGCGGGGTGGACAAGGTCTATCGCGACATGTCGGCCATCCGCGCCGCCTATCTGGTTCTGGACAGCAGCGACCCCGCCGCCGTCGAGAAGTCGGTGGAGCCGCTGGCGGTGGAGGCCAGTTCGTGGCGCCACTCCGCCCGCGAAATCCTGGCCCTGGCCGCCCTGAAGCGCGGCGACGCCGCCCGTGCCGCCGATCTGCTGGCCAAGATCGCCGAGGATGCCGCCGCGCCCCAGGGACTGAGGACCCGCGCCGCCGAATTGCTTGCCGCCACCGGGCAACGCGCCAGGAGCTGATTCATGGGAATGACCGTCATGACGCGCAGGATCGCCGGTGTCTTGATCGCCGTGCTGGCGCTGGGAGGTTGCGACAGCTGGCTGGGCGACAACAAGGCGCCGCCGCTGCCGGGCAAGCGCATCTCGATCCTGTCGCGTGAAAAGATGGTCGAGCCCGACATGGGCGGGGCGGCCGCCAAGATCGTTCTGCCGCCGCCCGAGGAAAACGACGACTGGCCCCAGGCCGGCGGCTATTCCAACCATGCCATGCACCATATGCAGGTGGGCGATTCCCTGGTGCGCCTCTGGAAGAGCGACGCCGGCACCGCGGCCGGCAAGCGCCGCCGCCTGCTGGGCCAGCCCATCGTCGCCGAGGGCAAGATCTTCACCGTCGACGCCTCGTCCCGGGTTTCGGCTTTCGACGCCAATACCGGCAAGCGGCTGTGGCGGGCCGAGCTTACCCCCGAGGATACCTCCGAGGTCTATACCAGCGGCGGCCTGGCCTACGAGGACGGGCAGATCTTCGCGGCCACCGGCTTCGCCCAGGTGGTGGCGCTGGACGCCAGGAGCGGCAAGATCGACTGGCGCCAGACCGTGTCCGGGCCGTTGCGCGGCTCGCCCACCGTGCGCGGCGGCCGGGTGTTCGCGGTCACCGTCGACAACCAGACCCATGCCCTGGCGGCCGAGGATGGCTCGGTGCTGTGGACCCATACCGGCATCGCCGAATCCGCCGGCCTGCTGGCCGGCAATTCGCCGGCGGTGGACGGCAACATGGTGGTGGTGCCCTATTCCTCCGGCGAGATTTTCGCGCTGCGGGTCGAGAACGGCTCCATCATCTGGCAGGATTCGCTGGCCACGGTGCGCCGCACCGAGATCGTCGGCGCCCTGCTCGACATCCGCGGCCGTCCCGCCATCGACCGCGGCCGCGTCTACGCCATCAGCAACGCCGACATGCTGGTCTGCATGGAGCAGCGCAGCGGGCGGCGCATCTGGGAAAAGGAGATCGGCGGGGTCCAGAGTCCGTGGATCGCCGGCGACTACCTCTATGTGCTCACCAACAACAACGAGGTGTTGGCGCTGGAGGCGAAGACCGGCCGCATCGTCTGGGTGACCGAGATGCAGAACTGGGAGAACCCCAAGGACCGCGAGGGCCGCATCGTCTGGGTGGGGCCGGTCCTGGCCTCGGACCGTCTGATCCTGGCGTCGTCCGACGGCAAGCTGGTGTCGCTGTCGCCCTATACCGGCGACATGCTGGGCTGGGAGGAGGCGCCCGCCGCCATCAGCATCGCTCCGGTGATCGCCAACAACACCCTGTATTTCCTGACCGACGACGCCGATCTCGTCGCTTATCGCTAGAGTACCCTTCATGTCCTTTACCGTGGCCATCGTCGGACGCCCCAACGTGGGCAAGTCCACCCTGTTCAACCGTCTGGTGGGCAAGCGCCTGGCCATCGTCCACGACCTGCCCGGCGTGACCCGCGACCGCCGCGAGGGCAAGGCCAGCCTGCTGGGCATGGACTTCCAGGTGGTGGACACCGCCGGCTTCGAGGACGAGGGCGGCGATTCCGTCGAGGCGCGCATGCGCCGCCAGACCGATCTGGCGGTGTCCGAGGCCGACGTGGCGCTGCTGCTGATCGATGCCCGCGCCGGCGTGACGCCGCTGGACCGCCATTTCGCCGACCATCTGCGCCGCCTGCCCACTCCCGTCATCCTGGTGGCCAACAAGTGCGAGGGCAAGGCGGGCGCGCCCGGCCTGTACGAGGCCTATGGCCTGGGCATGGGCGAGCCGGTGCCGGTTTCGGCCGAGCACGGCGAGGGCATGTACGAATTGTTCGAGGCCCTGCGCGACCACGCCATCAAGGCCGGTGCGCTCACCGAGGACGGCGACGATCCCGAGGAACCGGAAGCCGGCGACGAGGACGACCCCACCCGCCCGCTGACCATGGCCATCGTCGGCCGTCCCAATGTGGGCAAGTCGACGCTGGGCAACCAGCTCCTGGGCCAGGACCGCCTGCTGACGGGCCCCGAGGCCGGGCTGACGCGGGACGCCATCGCGGTGGAGTGGGAGCACCGGGGGCGGCGCATGAAGCTGGTGGACACCGCCGGCCTGCGCAAGAAGGCCCAGATCTACGACGCCATCGAAAAGCTGTCGGTGGGCAACACCATCGAGACCATCCGCATGTCCGAGGTGGTGGTGCTGGTGATGGACGCCGCCGCCATCCTGGACAAGCAGGACCTGACCATCGCCCGCCTGGTGGTGGAGGAGGGCCGCGCCCTGGTGCTGGCCATCAACAAGTGGGACATGGTCGATGATCCCCAGACGGCGCTGAAGCGCCTGAAGGACCGGCTGGAAACCTCGCTGCCCCAGGCCAAGGGCGTCGCCACCGTGACCCTGTCGGCGCTGACCGGCCGGGGCATCGAGAAACTGATGGACGCGGTGCTCGACACATGGGGCCACTGGAACCGCCGCATCCCCACCGCCCAGCTCAACCGCTGGCTGGAAGACATGATCGAGCGCCATCCGCCGCCTGCCTTGCCGGGGGGGCGCCGCTACAAGATCCGCTACATGACCCAGGCCAAGGCCCGGCCGCCGACCTTCGTGCTGTTCGCGACCAGGCCCGAGGAATTGCCGGAATCCTATTCGCGCTATCTGGTCAACGGCCTGCGCGAGGCCTTCGACCTGCCCGGCGTGCCGGTTCGCCTCTATGTGCGCGGCGGCAAGAATCCCTATGCGGAAAAGGACGGCTGATCTTCCTGTCATCCTGAGCGGAGCGAAGGTTCTTTCACCCGATTGCGGCTGAAAGATGCTTCACCTGCGGTTCAGCATGACAGACGGCGCTCTTATTTGTGCCGGGAGAACAGATCCAGCGTCTTGCAGATCAGCGAGCCGATGGGGCGCGGCTTGGGGTCGGACAGGCATTGGGCCAGGTAATCGGCCACCGCCTTGTCGGGGTCGGTCTCGGCGGTCTGGCGGGCGTCGACGCCACGGGCCTGCATGCGCTTCATGAAACCGTCGCCGGCGGAAATGGCGATCACCGTTTCGATGCCGTCCAGGGGGTGGGGCCGTCGCCCTCGTAATGGTGGAACACCTGGGCCGGTTCCAGCTCGACCCGGGCGGCGCTCCGGCCGGCGTCCGGGTCGTAGACCAGCCAGTGCCGGGCGCGCCCGGCATGGCCGGTGACCTTGGTGAAGCGGGAATCAACGGCAACGGCGATTTTCATGGCGCGGCGTCCTTAATGTGAAGCATTTCATAGACATGGGCAGATCGCGCGATCACTAAGGCAGGTCTGGGGCGGGAATACGTATCGGGATGCGCATTCCCTTGATGTGGGGCCTGAACTCGGCGATTATCCGGCAGGCGGAGGAGAACGACTGTGACGGTACGCATTCTGATAGCCGAGGATCAACAGCTGGTTCGGCAGGGCCTGGTTGCTCTGCTGGCGGTTGACGATGTCACCATCGTCGGCGAGGCGGAGGATGGCAAGGGCGCGCTGGAAATGGCCCGGACCCTGTCGCCGGACGTGGTGCTGATGGATTTGTCCATGCCCGAGCTGGACGGCGTGGAGGCGACCCGGCGCATCAAGCAGGTGGCGCCGCAGGTCCGCGTCCTGGTGCTGACCGTCGCCAATTGCGAACGCCGGGTGGCCGAAGCCCTGGCGGCCGGTGCCGATGGCTACGCCCTGAAGAAGCTGGGTCATGCCGAGCTGATGGCCGCCATCAATGCGGTGTGCGCCGGCAAGACCTATCTGGGCCCCGGCCTGTCCGAGGATCTGGTCAAGGAATACCTGGAAGGCTCGGACATGGCCGGCGGTTCGCTCACCGCCCGCGAGCGCGAGGTGCTGCAGCTGATCGCCCGCGGCCACAAGAACCGCGAGATCGCCGACGACCTGGGCATCGCCATCAAGACGGTGGAGACCCATCGCACCAAGATCATGCAGAAGCTCGACCTGCACAATTCCGCCGAACTGGCGGCCTATGCCATCCGGCGCGGGCTGATCGAGTAGGAAATTTTTATTGTCATCCCGAGCGAAGTCGAGGGATCTCATCCCGGCATGATGGTGCCGGTTCTGGTCCGTCCGAGCAGGACGAGATCCCTCTTCCCGATGGTTGTCGGGATGACCGATGGAATTATTCGCCGACGGCCGCCAGTCGCGCCGCCCAGCTCCGCAGCCGGCCCATGGACCGGCGGGCGAAACGCCACAACCTCCACCCGTTCAGCCGCGCATGGGCCCAGGCCTTGGCGCCGGTGATCCAGTCGTGCAGGCGCACGAACCACGCCACGCTCATCAGGGTCGGCTTGCACAGGGTGTAGATGCGGGCGAACAGCGCCGTGGCGGTAAGCTTCGCGGCCAGCAGCACCAGCACGCCCCACAGCACGTGGCCATGGGCCATGGCCCACAGCGCCATCAGCTTGAAGGGAAACATGGCGGCGCCCGGCGCCAGGAACAGCGCCGCCGCCGCCATGGGGGGCAGGGCCTGGATGCGGGCTTCCAGCCGGGCGACCAGGGGCAGGCGGCCCAGACGGGCCATCAGCGCCTTCAGGCCGGCCCAGACCACTTCCTCGGCCAGCATCAAGAGGACGGCGGGCGGCACCAGCAGGGCGGAAAGCAGGGGATGGCGGCGGGGCGTTCGGTCGGTCATGGGCCTGATCACAGGAAAGACGGCATCAATATAGGGCGGCCTGCCTGTCACGCAAACGTCAGGATGGGGTGCTAGCCTGCGGCGCCGCTCATTGATGAAAGCCTGCCATGCGCCTGCCGTCCTCGCCTCTCGGCATCTTCCTGGTCATCTGCGCCGTCCTGCTGCCCGCCGGAGCGGGGCTGACCGCCCCGGTCTGGCTGATGGTCATGGGGGTCCGCCTCGACATCGCCGCCGCCATCGGATCGCGCATCGTCGGAGTGACCGTGCTGGCTTGTGCCTGTCTGGGGCTGGTCTATCGGTTGGTGATACGGCCCCGTCTGGTGATTGCCGCCCCGGTGATGGTCGAAACAGGGCCGCTTCAGGAAAACCCGGCCCGCGACAGGATCGTCCACGCCCTGGTGTGGTGCCTGTTCCTGGTTCCCTTCGTGCTGGTGGTCATCAGCTTCATTGTGGGTCAGCTGGACAAGGCGGTGGGGGTGGATTGACGCCCTTGCGACGGTCGTGGCGCAATTTCCGTTCGACGCCGCAATCCAGGCAGACCTGGGCGCGGGCCCGGCGGCAGCGGTCCTTGACCGGGCAGTCCTCGGGCGGTTCGGCCCGGGTGGGGCGGCCGGAGCGGGTGGTGGGGGGCTTGGGCGGGGCGGGATCTGCCATGATGGCCGAAGGAACCGGGCCTAGTGCCCGCCCTTCTTTTCCTTCTTGTCGTCCTTCTTCTCTTCCTTGCCGCCGCCCTTGCCCGATACCTGATCGGGACGCATGAAGGCCTGAACGGGCTTCAGCCAGTCCGAGGCGTCGTTGGTCCGCTCGGCCACGGCGGCGCGGCCGTCGGAAGAGGCGTTCAGGGTGGCGGTGACGCCTTCCAGCGCCGCCCGCTGGCTGGCCTCGTCGCCGCCCTCGGCCCGGACGGCGAAGACGGCGCGCACCGGGATGGCGGCGTCGGGGCCGCTGGGGCGCAGCGACAGCATCCAGCCGACCTTGCGGTTGGGGCCTTCGATCACCCCTTCCTTCATCATCAGGGACTGGTTGGCGGCCATGATGCCGATGGAATAGCGCAGCACCGCATCGCCCGGCGGCGCCTGGAGGGTCACGCCCACCGGAATGGGCTTGGTTCCATGCAGCACCAGTTCGCCTTCGACGGCATAGGCGATGCCGTCGGCGCGGGGAAAGCGGGCCAGTTCGTTCTTGAACGAGAAGGTGGCCTCGTTGGAGCGGGTCCAGCCGCGCGGGATTTCCTTGCGCAGCAGGAAGCGCTCCACCGTGCGGCGCAGGGTGTAGAAATGCTCGTCCTCGGTGGGGGTGAAGCTCTCGCGCTTGCGGGGCGCGGGCAGCAGGCCGGTGGCTTCGATGGTGAAGATGCCGTAGCCGTTGGCCACCGGGGCCTTGTCCACCAGGGCGAAATTCTCCACCGCCACGGACGCCGCCACGGGCGCGCCGGGAATGCCCTTGGCCGGAGCGGTGGCCGCCTGGGATTCCGCCGCTTGGGCATGATATGCCGGGCCGGCGGTCATGGCGAAGGCAAGCATGGCCATGGACCTGAGGAGCATGGGGGAATCCGATTCTGTTGGTCCCGAACGACTGGCGGCATTGTGGTCCTTGTGAAGATGGGTTTTCAACTCCCAGATAGGGAGGGTGTGGGGCGTGGAAGGGAAAAGATGATGGAAGGCCAAGCCGGACCGGTTACCGTCAGCATCGCGCGCAAGGCCGTCGCGGGCCGCGAGGCCGATTACGAGGCCTGGATCTCGCGGGTCACCGCCGAAGTCTGCCACTGGCCGGGCTACCAGGGGGTCAACGTCCTGCGGCCGGCGGCGGTCACCGACTACGCCTATGTCACCATCTACCGCTTCGCCACCTGGGAGCAGTGCCACGCCTTCGAGAAATCCGAGATGCGTGCCCGGTTCCTTGAAGAATTGCAGGGTATGGTCCAGCCGGAAGCCGAGATCAAGAAGGTCACCGGCCTGGAATTCTGGTTCGACCTGCCCGAGGTGCCGGCCCAGGCCCGGCCGTCGCCCCACAAGATGGCCCTGGTGGTCACCCTGGTGGCCTATGGCGTGGTCATGGGCCTGAATTTCACCATCGGTCCACTGGTCGCCGCCTACCCGCTGTGGCTGAAGGCCCTGATCATGGTCTCGGCCCAGGTGTTGCTGATGACCTACGTCTTCATGCCCCAGGCGACCCGGCTGTTGCGCCGCTGGCTGTTCGGGGGATGAGAGGGGTGATCAGCGCCTGAGCGCGCCGGGCAGGGCGTGGCGGGCCAGGGCCACCGACTGGGCGGGCAGGTCCACCGCGTCGGCGAAGGCCAGCAGAGAGGCCTCGTCGTCCAGCAGGAAATCCAGCACCGCCCCCAGCACCTCGGTCTCGCCCGCCCGTCGCCGCAAGGTCTCGGAATCGCAGCCGGTCAGCGCCAGGAAGCGCATGGCGCGGTCCTGGTCGGTGACCAGCCAGGCCAGGGCCCGAAGCGCCGTCACTTCCGCCGAGGCGGGGGAAACCATGGTGTCACGCATGGCCGATCCCCCTGGCCCGGTGCATGCGCTCCACCTGCGAGAGCAGCCGCATGGCCCGGTCCGCCGCCGGCCAGTCGCCCCGCCGGGCCAGATCTTCGGCCCGCCGCGCCGCCACGAAAACCGCTTCCCGCCCGAAATAGGCGACCATTTCGTCGGCCGCGCTGGTCCATTGTTCGTCCATGCCTGCCTCCAGCAAAGAACGAAACGATAAAATAAGCGGAACAAAAAGGCAATACCCCGCTTGGGAAAGGCACATGTCAGACTTGAAGCGGCAAACTGTGCTTCCCATGTTCCATACCATGCGTATGGGGGGCGAAAGGGGAGGGCCGGATGCGGTTTCGTTGGGCCTTCGTGGCGCTGGGGGGAGCTACTCTTGCCGCGGTTTTCGCACTGCTGAACTGGGGCGGGGTCTTCGAGGACCGCCGGCTGGTGATCGGTGTCCTCAATCACGCCATCGTGGCCGAGGAGGCGCTGGACGGCTTCAAGGCCGGTCTTGCCGCCCAGGGCTATCCCGAAGGCGGGCGCGTCACCTATCACTATCGCGGCCCCGTCACCGGCTCGGCCCTGGACGCGGAGGCGGAGCGGCTGGCGGGCTTGAAGCCCGACCTGTTCCTCAGCCTGTCCACCCCGGCGGCCAAGGCCGCCTTCGCCGTCGCCAAGCCCCTGGGCACGCCGCTGGTGTTCGCCCCCGCCAGCGATCCCATCGCCATCGGTCTGGCCGACACCCTGGGACGCCCCGGGCGCAACGCCACCGGGGTCACCTTCGGCATCCAGGAACCGGTGCGGCTGCAATGGCTGAAGACGCTGCTGCCCGATCTCAAGGCGGTGCTGGTGCCCTTCAATCCCGACGACGCCTCGCCCAGGGTGTCGCTGGCCAAGATCACGCCCCTGGCCGCCGAACTGGGTATCCGCATCGATCAGGCCCATGTGCGCAATCTGGCGGAACTGGATTTAGCCCTGGCGCGGATGGCCCCCGACGTCGGCGCGGTGTTCGTGCCGGTGGATGCCTTCGTGGCGTCCCAGGTGCCCCATCTCATGCTGGCCACCCTCGGCCGCAAGGTTCCCCTGACCACGCCGCAGCGCGGTGGCGTGGTCGAAGGCGCCTTCATGTCCTATGGTCTGGACATGCGGGCCTTGGGCGGCCAGGGGGCGCGGCTGGCCGCCCAGATCTTCGGCGGCGTTCCCGCCGGCGACCTGCCGGTGGAGACGGCGGAATTCCGTCTGGTGATCAACATGGAGACCGCCGGGCGCCTGGGGCTCGAGATTCCCGATTCCATTCTGCGCCAGGCGGAGCTGATCCGGGCCGCGAGGGGGGAAGATGGCCGCTGAACGCTCGCTGCACCGCAAGCTTCGCCTGGCCTTCATCGGTCTGGCCATGGGGCCGCTGCTGCTGGCGGGGCTGGTTCTGTCGGTGACCGTCTACCGCCTGCAGGACCGCCAGACCGAAGCCATCCAGCGCCAGGTCGGGCGCGCCATCGTCTCGGACTTCCGCAATTACCTGGGGACCCTGACCCTCGAGCTGGAGGAGCCCATCCGGCGCCAGAGCCTGGCCGCCATGGACGCCAGGGAGCGGCAGTCCCTGGCCGAGGGCCTGATCGCCTTCGAGCCCATGTTCATCGAGGTGGCGGTCCTCGACCCGGCGGGAAACGTCAAGGCGCGGGCCAGCCGCTACGAGCCGGTGGTGTCCCAGGGGCCGGCCGGCCTCGCCCATCTGCCCGAGGTGGCGGCCGCCATGATCGGAGGAGCCAACGCCATCGGCATCGTCCGCCAGTACGATGCCACCAACGAGCCGATGATCGGTCTGGCGATCCCTTCCATCAACCCCAGGAACGGCCAGCCGGAAGGCTTCGTTCTGGCCCAGGCCCGCTTCCGCCGGGTCTGGGACCTGACCCGGCCGCTGGCCGGGCTCGAACAGCTGAACAGCTATGTCCTCGACCATGCCGGTCAGGTGATCGCCCATCGCAATCCGTCCGTGGTGCTGGCCCGCACCATCCGGCCTCTGCCGGTAACCGACGGGATCGGCCGGGGCATGAATGGCGCATGGTCGTTCACCACCAGCGAGGCCTTCGTGATCGGCGGGCGCCGCTTCCTGGTGGTGGTGGAGCAGCCGCTGCTCAGCGCGCTCAAACTGCCGGCCGGCACGGTGCTGATCGTCGCCCTGGTCCTGCTGCTGGGCGGAGCCGGGGCCTGGGCCCTGGTACGCCACGCCCGGCGCGCCATCCTGGCCCCCATCGACGCCCTGGCCGAGGCGGTGAGGGACGTGGAGGCCGGCGACATGAGCCGGCGTGCGCCGGTCACGTCCGCCGACGAGATCGGCGCGCTGGCCTCGGCCTTCAATTCCATGACCGGGCGGGTGGGCGAATTGCTCCGTGATCTGGGCGATTCCGAGGAAAAATTCCGGCTGGTGATGGACAGCGCCAGCGACGCCCTGGTGGTGATCGACGCCGAGGGCCGCATCGTTTCGTGGAATCGCGGTGCGACCCTCATGTTCGGCTACGAGTCGGCCGAGGTCATGGGCCAGAACGTCTCATTGCTGATGCCCGATTACATGCGCGAGCGTCACGACGCCATTCTGGCGGGTATTCGGGACTCCGCCGATCACCAGATCGACACGATGCCGCGGGAACAGCCGGCCCAGCGCAAGGATGGAAGCCTGTTCCCGGTGGAAGTCACCCTGGCCGGCTTCTCGTTCAAGGGGCAGCGCTTCTATTCCGGCATCATGCGCGACATCTCGGCGCGCAAGGAGGCGGAATCCAACATCCGCTTCCTGGCCCGCCACGATGCCCTCACCGGCCTGGCCAACCGGGTGGTGCTGCGCGAGAAGCTGGACGAGATCCTGCCCGAGACCGGGGCGCGGCAGCTGCACTGCCTGCTGTTCATCGATCTGGACAATTTCAAGGTGGTCAACGACGTGCTGGGCCACAGCTTCGGCGACCGGCTGCTGGTGGAGGTGGCCGACCGGCTGCGGTCCATCGAGGGCGGCTACAATATCGTCTGCCGCCACGGCGGCGACGAGTTCATCCTGCTGGCCCCCGACATCCAGACCCGCGAGAAGGCGGCGGAACTGGCCGATCGCGTCCTGGCGCTGATGGCCGATCCCTTCGCCATCGATTCCCAGGCCATCGAGGTGGGCTGCTCCATCGGCATCAGCATGGCGCCCGATGACGGCTCGGACGCCGAGACGCTGATCCGCAAGGCCGACATCGCCATGTACAAGGCCAAGGAGAAGGGGCGCCTGGGCTATCAGTTCTTCACGTCCGCCATGGACCGCCAGATGGTCGAGCGCCGCGAACTGGAGAAGTCCCTGCGCCGGGGCCTGCGCGACGGCGAGGTGTTCATCCATCTGCAGCCCAAGGTCCGCCTGGGAGAAGGCCGCGTTACCGGCTTCGAGGCCCTGGCCCGCTGGCATAGCGCCGAGCACGGTCTGGTGCCGCCGGGCCGCTTCATTCCCCTGGCCGAGGAATGCGGCCTGGTCGCCGCCATCGGCGACACGGTGCTGCGCCGGGCGCTGGACACCATGGCCGGCTGGCAGGCGGGCGGGCGGCTGGCGCTGCCGGTGGCGGTCAACCTGTCGGCGGGGCAATTGGGCAATCCCGGCCTGGCCGGCGAGATCGACGCCTTGCTGCGCGAATACGGCGTGGCGCCGTCGCTGCTGGAACTGGAACTGACGGAAAGCATGCTGATGGGCGACGCCGATCAGGTGCGCGCAATCCTGTTCCGCCTCAAGGATCTGGGCATCAAGCTCAGCATCGACGATTTCGGCACCGGCTATTCCAGCCTCAGCTATCTGAAGCGCTTTCCGGTGGACGTGCTGAAGATCGACCGCTCCTTCGTGGCCGACCTGCCCGGCGACCCCGAGGGCGAGGCCATCTGCCTCGCCATCATCCGCATGGCCAAGGCCCTGTCCATGGACGTGGTGGCCGAAGGGGTGGAGACCGAGGCGCAAAGCCGCTTCCTGGGAGAAAACGGCTGCGACTTCGCACAGGGCTACCATTTCGCCCGCCCGCTGCCGGTGGAGCAGGCGGTGGATTACCTGCCCCTGGCTTGCACGCCGGACCAGCCGGCCTGAGGGAGGGATGACGGGAATGCGGGCGTCCTGCCCGCATGGGGGACCCTCAGCCGCTGGACAGTTCCATCTCGGCCAGCAGCCAGTGCTCCATGTCCTGGCCCACCGGCCGGCCGCGGCTTTCCCAGATGGCGTAGGCCCGCTCGCGGATGCGGGCGATATCGTCGCCACGGGCCAGGATGTCCGAGACCTCCCGGTTGATGTCGATCATGCTATTGATGCGCTCGTCATTGCCCTTGGCGCCCAGGCCGTCGGTGGACAGGGCATAGGCCACCTGGCGTTCGTTGGGGAATTGCCAGGCGCGCGTCATGGCGATATGGGCCAGGGTCCGCCAGACCCGCTGGTTGCGTTCCAGCGCCTTGAGAAAGCTGGCGGTGTCGCTGGCCTTGTCCAGTTCCCGGGCCGCTTCGTCGAGCGCCAGGGCTCCGGTCTCGGCCAAGGTCAGCCTTTCCGAATTCAGGCTTGCCATCGGGTCCCTCCCGATTGCCGGATTGTCCATGCTTTTCATGGATAATCCTAGGGCGAACGGCAGGGGGATTCAATGCCGCTTAAGTGATGGACCGATGACACTTTCCCCACTGATCCAGATCAAAGCGGCCCGGCGGCGGCCCTGCTATTCTTGACATGCATCAAGACATGTTTTCCGAGGGGGAGGACAGTATGGTTATCGACGATACGGCCGTGATCGCCTTGACGTTCCTGGGATTCATCCTGGCGGTGACCGGCGGCCTTGCCTGGTTCGTGCTGAGCCGTCTGGGCAAGTAGCCGGGCGGGACGAGTGGGAAAGAACAAGCCGCCGGGCCTTACCCGGCGGCTTTTCTCTTGAGTTCGTTCAGGACGAACACCCGGATGGCCGAGGACAGGTTGGCCTCGCGCGAGCAATCGATCTCGGCCACCATCTGGTTGATCGACAGGTTTCGCTCCTCCGACAGCTCCCGCAGGCACTCCCAGAATTCCGGCTCCAGGGTGACGCTGGTGGCGTGGCCGGCGATCTTGACCGAGCGCTTGGCCGGCAATCCGGTCATGGCGCGGCGCTGACCGTCTGGGCGGGGGCGCCCTCCCATTGGGAGTGGGCGGGGATGCCTTCGCCCTTCATGACGATGGTCAGCTTGCCGATGCGGGCGAAGTCGCCCACCTCGGTGTCGTAGAGCACGGTGGAGCCCGATCCCACGGTGACGCCGGTGCCCAGCCTGACCCGGCCGACCTTCATCACCCTGTCCTCGTACAGGTGGGTCTGCAGCGCCGACAGCGAGTTGATGGCGCAGAAATCGCCCACCTCGACGCAGTCGAACTCGGTGATGTCGGTGGTGTCCATGAACACGCCGGAGCCGAAACGGCAGCCGTACAGCCACAGGAACCACGGCAGGAAGGGCGTGCCGCGCAGATGGTCCAGCAGCACCTTGCCCGCCAGGCCCCAGTACATCACCGCCACCGCCTCGGTGCGCAACGCCCACCACGACCACATGGGCTTGGCGGTGGGGCGGTAGGCGCCCATCATCAGCCACTTCACCGCCACCGACGACAGGGCCAGCGAGACCGAGATGGCCACCGACGCGGCCACGAACAGCGGCAGGACCACGGCGTATTCGCGGGCCAGGATGCTGGGCGCCAGCAGGTCCACGGTCAGGATGCCGAAGGTGATGAACAGCGCGGTGGGCAGCGAGACGGCGAAGGCCTCGAACACGGCGCGCCACACCCGGCGCCACAAGGGCGGCGCGAAGGTCCAGTCGGCGCCCACATCGTCGAAGCGCTGGCGTACCGGCAGCTTGAAGGGGGGATTGCCGAACCAGGTGTCGCCGGGCGACATCTGGTGGTTGGCCGGCGGGCGCGACTTGATGCCGATCAGGGCGCCGGTGGGGATCACCGCGCCGGGCGGCACCACGGCGTCGTTGCCGACGAAGACGCGGGCCTCGGTCTTGACCGGCTCTAAGACCATCCAGCCGCGCCGCACGCATTCGTCGCCCAGCACCACCTCGTCGGCGATGAAGCAGCCCGGCCCGATCTCGGTCAGGTCGTAGCGTCCGGCCAGATTGCAGGAAATCTCGGCGTCCTTGCCGATCTTGGCCCCCATCAGCCGGTACCACAGCCGCATGTAGACGGTGGCGTAGAGCGACGACAGGGTTTCCAGCATCAGCTCGGTGGCCAGCGCCACGATCCATTTGCGGACGTAGAGGCTGCCATAGATGGAGAAGCTTCCCGCCGTCACCACCGGCAGCACCGTCCAGCGCACGATGGCGATCAGCAGCACGGTGACGGCGATCAGCGCCATGGCGGTGGGCCAGGCCAGCAGCGGCAGGATGGTGGCGTATTCGCCGCCGACGAAATAATCGCTGAGGCGTTCGAAGATGAAGAAGGCCGGGAAGATGGGCAGCAGGCTGATGGGCGGCAGCACCACCAGCATCAGGCCGTAGAGGATGGTCAGCGCCAGCTTGCGCCCGACGGTGGCGTGGGCGGCCTGGGGCAGGGCGGCTTCGTCCACCATGCCCACCTTGCGGCCGGGCGAGCCGTCCCAGTGCTCGTAACGGCCCACCCGCGTGTCGGGGGCGATGGAGGTGAGGTCGCCGACCTCGCCCCCCGTCTCGATCACCACGCCGTGGCTGATCATGCATGAGGTGCCGATGAAGGCGTCGTCGCCGATACGGATAGGGCCGATCACCAGTTCGTCGCCCACCGCCTCGGCATTGGCCAGCCGGGTCTTGCCGCCGATGGCCACGCCGTCGCCGATGCTCACCAGGTCGAAGGCGCCGGCCTCCATCTCGGACAGGACGCAGTCGCTGCCCACCCTGGCACCCAGCAGGCGCAGGTAGATGCTCATGATGGGCGTGCCCTGGAACCACTTGATATGGGCGACACTGACCACCCTTTGCGCCAGCCACCAGCGGAAATAATAGGTGCCCCACAGCTTGTAGCGGCCGGGCCTGGTCCGGCCGAGGATCAGCCATTTGAGCGCGATGGAGGCCGAGATGGTGCCGATGTTGATCACCGCGTAGGTAATCATCAGGGTGACCATCTCCTTCAGCCAGCTGGCATCCTCGCCCGACAGCAGCATGTAGGAGATGAACACCCCCAGCCACGGCGCGGTGGTCAGCGCCAGAATGAAGGGCATGGCCACGCCCTGGGCCAGTCCGCACAGGAAACGGCGCTTCCAGCTCGGCGGAATGAAGGACAAATCGGCGGGTTTGGCGCCGGGGGCGGGCGCGCGGGCGGCGAGTAACGCCCCCATGGCGCGAAGGGTGCGCGCCGCGTAGATCTCGTTCAGCGTCAGGCTGGCCAGGTCCGGCGTCTCGCGCACCGCCGAGACGAATTTGGCGGCCAGCAGGGAATGGCCGCCCAGATCCAGGAAGAAATCCGCCTCGAAGGGAATGACCTGACCGGGAAACACCCGGCGCGCCGCGTCCAGCAGGGCGGCTTCCGTCGCATTGGCGGGCTCTTCCTGCTCGGCGCCGCCCACCGACAGGTCCAGCGGCAGGTCTTTGAGCGCCTTGCGGTTCAGCTTGCCCGATGTCAGGCGCGGCAGCTCGTCCACCACCAGGTAATGGGACGGAACCATGTAGGCGGGCAGCTGGGCGCGCAGGCCTTCCCGGAGCGTGCCGGATTCGATGGTGGCGCCGGCTTCGGGCAGGATGGTGGCCACCAGCCGCTCGATGCCGTCGTCGGTGCGCAAGGAAACCGCCGCCTGATTGATGCCGGGCAGGGCCGACAGGCGGGCCTCGATCTCGCCCAGTTCGACGCGGAAGCCCCGGATCTTGACCTGATCGTCGATGCGGCCGTGGAAGACGATGTCGCCGTTTTCGTCCATGGCCGCCGCGTCGCCCGAACGGTAGAGCACCGGGGCGGAGCCGTCGGTGTCCCAGGGATTGGGGATGAATTTCTCGGCGGTGAGTTCCGGGCGGCCGAGATAGCCGGCCGCCACGCCCGGCCCGCCGATCAGCAGTTCGCCGGTGGCGCCGGGGGGGACCGGCTGGGTGAAGTCGTCCACCACGTGGCAGACGTAATTGGGAATGGGCCGGCCGATGGTCACCGGCTTGCCCGCCTCCACCTCGGCCACGGTGGCCACCACGGTGGTCTCGGTGGGGCCGTAGGAATTGAAGATGCGCCGCCCGGGGCGGCACCAGCGCTCGGCCAAAGCGGGCGGGCAGGCCTCGCCGCCCAGGATGATGACGCGCAGGCCGGGAATGTCGCCGGGCAGCAGGCTCAGCAGGGTCGGCACGGTGTCGAGCACCGTGATGCCGGCCTCGGCCAGCACGCTCGGCAGCCGGTCGGCTTCGGCCAGGGTGCGGCGCCCGGCGATCCACAGCTTCGCCCCCACCAGATAGGGGACGAAGATTTCTTCCAGCGACAGGTCGAAGGCCACCGAGGCGCCCTGGAACACCACGTCGTCGGAGCGCAGGCCGTAGATGGAATTGGCGGCGCGCAGGTAGTGGCAGATGTTGGCGTGGCTGATGACGATGGCCTTGGGCTTGCCGGTGGAGCCCGAGGTGTAGATGGCGTAGGCGGGGTCGGAAGGGCAGGCGCCCTGGGCGCGCGGGTCGGGGCTGGCGCCGTCCGGCGCGCCTTGCTCCAGCGTCGGCAGGATCAGGGTGTGGGCCGGCATGGCCCCCGTGATGGCCCCCATGGTGAAGGCGTCGACGATCAGCGCCTTGGCGGCGCAATCGTCCAGGCATTCCGCCACCCGCTCGGCCGGCGCCTCGGTGTCGAAGGGGATGTAGGCGGCGCCCGCGGCCAAGATGCCCAGCAGCGCCACGTGCAGATCCAGCGAGCGGCTCATCCACAGCCCGACGAAATCGCCGCGTCCGATGCCCCGGGCCGCCAGGGCGCGGGCCACTTTCTGGGCGCGGGCCGACAGCTCGCCATAGCCCAGCGTCACCTCGCCGAAGGTGGCGGCGGGCGCATGGGGAAACGCCCGGACGCTGGCGGAAAAGATTTCCCACAGGGTTTCGTCGCGGATCAGCGAAGGATCGCGGAGGCCGAAGAGGGCTGAAGGCAAGGACTGTGTCACGTTGTTCCCGGTTTTGGCGAGGTCTCGGCGCGGGCGGCGATGACCAGAACCTCGTCGATGGGGAGGGTATACCAAGTCACGGCATAACATTCACCCCCTACATGCATCTGAATGGGCCGCCAGGGGGGCGGCGCCGACAGGTCGTCCAGATGCGCCAGGGCGGGTTCGGCCAGGCCATGGACGATGCCGGTGCCGCGCGCCTTCAAAACCGCTTCCTTGGCGGTCCACAGCCGGGCGAAGGCCAAGGCGCGGTCCGGCGGGGGCAGGGCGGTGAGCCGGGCCCGTTCGGCGGGGGCGAAGGTGGCGGATGCGTCCTCCCACACCGGGATGCAGCGCTGGACGGTCTCGATGTCGGCGCCCACCGGTCCGGTGCGCGAGCTGGCGATCAGCAGCAACCCGTCCACGGACGAGCAGTTGAACCAGTACTTGAGGTGGGGGTCGGTGAGGCGCGGCTTGCCGAACGGGTCGCGCTCGATGGCGATGTCGGCCTCGGGCCGTCCCAGTTCGGCCGCCAGATGGCCGAGCAGGGCGCGCCGCCGGGCTTCCGGGGCGGCGGCGAGGCCGGCATAAAGCCGGGTTTGGCCATCTAATCGCATCGACTCCGACATTTGCTTACGGCATGCTAGTGGACTATTCACTCGGGATGGATGGCCAGAATGGCGCGTGAACCTGAGATCGTCACCCGTTATCGCCGTCTGGCGCTGGAGAATGATCCGGTCGCCCAGTTCAAGCTCGGTGATCTTTACCGTCTGGGCTACCAGGTCAAGCGGGACCTGGACGAGGCGGTGGTATGGCTGGTGCGCTCGGCCCGCCAGGGCAACGCCGAGGCCATGGCCCTGCTGAAGAAGATGGCCGCCGAAGGGGTGGACGTGCGCCGCCGGGTCGACGATCTGCCGGGCAAGGCGCCCCATGCCGAGCGCCCCGATTACGGAACGCCCCCGGCCGAGGCCGCGTCTCCTCCGCCTCCGCCCCCGCCGGAACCCGTTTCCGCGCCCCCTCCTACCCCCGTCCAGGCCGGTCCTAAGGTCATTGCCCTGCCCGAGATCGAGGTGGAGACCGACCCGCTGCATATCGGCGAGTTCGTCGCCGACCCGGCCCGTCTGCGCGCCGCCGCCGACAAGGGCGATACGGCGGCCATGGTGGCGCTGGGCAACGCCTACCGCGAGGGCAAGGGCGTGGCGGCCGATCCGGCCGAGGCGGTGCGCCTTTACACCCTGGCGGCCAAGGCGGGCGACGCGCGGGGCCAGTACTCGCTGGGGGTCATGTACGACCAGGGCCTGGGGGTGGCGCAAAGCAACGCCCACGCTCTGAAATGGTTCCGCGAGGCGGCCAAGCAGGGCGACGCCCAGGCCCAGTACAACCTGGGCAACATGATCCAGCAGGGGCGCGGCGTCGAATCCAGCGCCGAGGTGGCGGTCAAATGGTTCCGCCAGGCCGCCGACCAGGGCGACGCCGGGGCCATCTTCGCGCTGGGCGCCCTTTACGAATCCGGCAAGGGGGTCGAGCGGGACGAGACCCAGGCGGTGGAGCTTTACCGTCAGGCCGCCGACCAGGGCCTCGCCTCCGCCCTGCACAACCTGGCCAACATGCTGCGCCAGGGACGCGGCACCGACGCCGACCCCACCGAGGCTGCCGTGATGTGCCGCCGCGCCGCCGAGCAGGGATTGCCCGAGGCCCAGTACAATTACGCGGTGATGCTGGCGCTGGGTCTCGGCGTGGACAAGGACGACGAGGCCGCCATCCGCTGGTTCCGCCGCGCCGCCCAGTCGGGCGATCCGCGCGGCGAGGTGCAGGCGGCGGCGCTGGAAAGGCGCCGCACGGCGGAGGCCTCGTCATGAGCGGCCCGAAGATCTCGTACGAGGTCCAGGTCCTGGCCGACAAGAACTGGGTCATCGCCGAAATGGCGCCCGACGAGGCCAAGGCCAAGGCCTTCGCCGAGAACCTGCTGCAGGCGGGCAACCATGCCGCCGTGCGGGTGGTCAAGGATCACGAGCGCATCGACGGCACCCATTCCGAAACCATCCTGATGGAGAAGAAGGCGGCGGAGAAGGCCGCCGGCGATCCCACCCTGGCCACCATCACCGAGGCTCCGCTGTGCTCGGATCTCGAGGATTACTACGCCCAGCCGGCGCGCACCACCATGGGCAAGCTGCTGCGCAAGTATCTGGACGAGGCGCTGGTGACGCCCTTCGAGCTGCTGCACGACGCCAAGGAGATGAAGCGCTTCGCCGACAAGGGCAACCTGCTGTTCTCGGCCATCGACCGGGTCGCCACGCTGCAGGCCAAGGCCACGGGCGAGGAGTCCAAGGCGCGCAAGGACATCCTCGACAAGACCTGGGAGGAGATGGGCAAGCGGGCGCGCGACTTCGCCGCCAAGAAGCCCAAGCCGCCCGCCACCTTCGCCGAGGCCATGGAAGCGGCCAAGGGTGATCCCTTCACCCTGCGTTCGACCATGACCCTGGCGCTTTTGGAAAAGCGCTCGTGGTTCGGCAAGCTGGACCTGCTGATCACCTGGGCGGCCGAGCCCGAGGCCAAGGGCAACATGGTGGAGATCGACGCGGTGATCGCCGACCTCACCGTGCCGGCCCAGGTCATCCAGGACCTGCTGGGCTTCCAGTCCAACCTGTCGGCGGCGCTGTGCACCATCGTCGCCCTGACCGAAGGCGGCGCGGAAGCCGCCAAGTTCGCCCCCCAGACCTTCACCGAGCTGAACAAGCTGTTCGCCGAAGGGGCGCTGCCGCAAAGCCGCGACGTGCTGATGGGCCGGGTGATCCGCGAGGCCGGCGGCACCAATCCCCTGTCGCGCAACGATTCCTCCCAGGAATATGAGATGTTCCACAAGCTGCTGACCCGGCTGGTGGACAAGGACCGGGTGGTGGGCGGCGCGCCCATGGCCGAGGCGCTCTTGCAGCGCGGCGCCCGCGTGCTCAATTCCGGCGGCGCCAGCGTTTCCGCGCCCCAGGCGCTGCAATTGCTGCTGGGCGCGTTGCCGGACGGCTGCGTCCGGCTGCAGTTCCTCCTGACGCTGGCCGGCTCCAACCTGGGGCGCAGCATGGGCGAGATCCTGACCGAGATGCTCGACGCCCATGTGCGGCGCTCCAACCACATCGACGCCTGGGTGCCGGTGCGGCTTGCCCCGCCCGCCCGCATGGCGGCGCTCAACAACGCCAACAAGCTGCTGCGCACCTGCCCCAATCTGGTGGACGAATTCAGGAAGGAACTGGCCGACCGCATCGACGACGTGATGGTCCGCTACCTCACCGCCGAGGAGATCATCGAGAAGGTGGACAAGCCCGACGATCCGCTGGCCATGCGGGCCATCCGTCTGGTCAAGTTCTGCGGCTCGGGCGTGCTGATCGAGGGCAAGTCGCTGAACATGGCCAAGGCCCGCGTGGTCGAGCATCTGCGCCAGAAGCAGTTCGAGGAGAAGTTCGTCGCCTCCATGCCCGACCCCAGCCAGGGCGAGAAGCACCTGCGCGACTTCCACCGTCTGCTGGTGGAGTGCGGATTCGGGTAAACGCCCCCCTTGTCATCCCGACGCCCTGGGCGGAGGGATCTCCGTTTGGCGTGCTGTTTCCTGCTTGGGAAAGCCGGTTCAGGATGAGATCCCTCGCCAGGGCTCGGGATGACGGGTTGAGAGCCCAAAGAATCACTGGCGGTGCGCCGCACAATCGTTGTAACTACCAGCCATCGGCCGCGCGATCCCGCCCGGCCGCGATGAGGCGTGGGGAAATGCCAGGACCTGTTCTCGTCACCGGAGCGACCGGATTCGTCGGCGCCGCCATCGTGCGCGCCCTGCTGGCCCGCGGCGAGTCCGTGCGCGTGCTGGCGCGCCCCACCTCGGACCGGCGCAACGTCGCCAACCTGCATGTGGAGGTGGTCGAGGGCCGGCTGGAGGACGCGGCCTCGCTCCGCAAGGCCATGCAAGGCTGCCGGGTGCTGATCCACACCGCCGCCGATTACCGCATCTGGGTGCCCGACCCGGCCGCCATGATGCAGGCCAACGTGGAAGGCACCCGCGCCCTGATGACCGCCGCCCTGGCCGAGAAGGTGGAGCGGGTGGTCTACACCTCGTCGGTGGCGACCTTGGGCCATATCGACGGCGGCGTGGCCGACGAGGACACGCCCAGCGACATTTCCGACAAGGTCGGCCCCTACAAGCAGTCCAAGTTCCTGGCCGAGGAGGTGGTGCGCCGCATGGTGGCCGAGAACGGCCTGCCGGCGGTGATCTGCAACCCGTCCACCCCCGTCGGCCCCGGCGACGTCAAGCCGACGCCCACCGGGCGCATGATCGTCGAGGCGGCGTCGGGCCGCATGCCGGCCTATGTGGATACGGGCCTCAACATCGTCCATGTGGACGACGTGGCCGAAGGGCACCTGCTGGCGCTGGACAAGGGCCGCATCGGCGAGCGCTACATCCTGGGCGGGGACAACCTGACCCTGGCCGCCATCCTGAACAAGATCGCCGGAATCACCGGCGGCAAGCCGCCGCTGATGAAGCTGCCGCGCTGGCCGCTCTATCCGCTGGCCCTGGGTGCCGAGACCTGGGCGCGCTTCTTCGGCGGCGAGCCCTTCGTCACCATCGACGGGCTCAAGATGTCGCGCTGGCATATGTTCTTCTCCTCGGCCAAGGCCGAGCGGGAATTGGGGTACCGCCACCGTCCCGCCGACGAAGCGCTGGACGCGGCGGTGGAGTGGTTCAAGAGCATCGGGGAGGTCTCATGAGTCTGGCGTCGCTTGCTGGCGTGGTCGGGGCGGGAGCCTGGGCCTGGCTGTTGACCATGCGCGGTTCGTTCTGGCGGATCGAGGATGCCCCCCAGGCGGTGGTGCCGGAAGTCTGGCCCCAGGTGGTGGCGGTCATCCCCGCCCGCGACGAGGCCGACGTCATCGGCGCCACCATCGAATCCCTGCTGTCCCAGAACTACCCAGGCGAGTTCTCGGTGGTGCTGGTGGACGACCATTCCTCGGACGGCACGGCCGAGGCGGCGCGCAAGGCGGCCGAGGAGATGGGGCTGTCGGCCCGCGTGACGGTGGTCGAGGCCCCGGAACTGCCCCGGGGCTGGACCGGCAAGATGTGGGCCCAGAATCACGGCGTCGCCGTGGCGCGGTCCAAGTTCCCCGAAGCTGACCTGCTGCTGCTGTCCGACGCCGACATCCGCCACGGGGCGGGCGAGTTGCGCCGCACCGTGTCGCGCATGCTGGCCGAGGGTCTGGACATGGCCTCGCTCATGGTGCGGCTGTCCACCGAAAGCATTTGGGAAAAGGCCATCGTTCCCGCCTTCGTGTTCTTCTTCCGCATGCTCTATCCCTTTTCCTGGGTGAAGGATTCGCGCTCGACCACGGCCGCCGCGGCCGGCGGCTACGTGCTGATCCGCCCGGCCATGCTGGAAAAGATCGGCGGCATCAAGGCCATCAAGGACGCGCTGATCGACGATTGCACCCTGGCGGCGGCGGTGAAGGCCCATCACGGCCGCCTGACCATCGACCTGGCCGAGGAAACCATCAGCACACGGCGCTACGAGGGGCCGGAGGGGCTGTGGCGGATGATCTCGCGCTCGGCCTATACCCAGCTGCGCCATTCGCCCGCCTTGCTGATCGGCACCGTGGTCGCCATGCTGCTGGTCTTCGTGGCGCCGCCCCTGCTGGCCATGAGGAATGGCGGCGGCGCCTCCACCGGCGCCCTGGCCTGGGCGGCCATGACCATCGCCTATTATCCCATGGTGCGCTATTACCGGCTGTTCCCGGCCTGGGCGCTCGCCCTGCCGCTGGTGTCGCTGTTCTACCTGGGCGCCACGCTGCATTCCGCCGTGATGTACTGGCGCGGCCGGGGCGGCGAGTGGAAGGGACGGTTGCAGGACACCCACGGCCAGGGGGCACGCCCTTGAACGCCATGAGCCCGACCGTCTTCACCATCGACCCCGCCCAGTACGAGATGGTGGCGGGCATCGTGCGGGCCTCGGGGTCGTCGTTCTACTGGGGCATGCGCCTTCTGGACCGGCCCCGGCGCTACGCCATGTACGCCATCTACGCCTTCTGCCGGGTGGTGGACGACATCGCCGACGAGCCGGGCGATCCCGAGGTCAAGCGGGCAGGACTGGCCGAGTGGCGGGTGGAACTGGACCGGCTCTATGCCGGCGCCCCCACCGATCCCATCGCCAAGGCCCTGCATGGGCCGGTGCTGCAGTACAACCTGCCCAAGGAAGACTTCCTGGCGGTGATCGCCGGCTGCGAGAGCGATGCCCAGCCCGAGGTGACGGGCCTTTCCATGGCCGAGCTGGAGCTTTACTGCGACCGGGTGGCCTGCGCCGTCGGCCGCCTGTCGGTGCGCGTGTTCGGGCCCCTGCGGCCCCGGTCCATCGAGGCCGCCAACGCCACCGGCATGGCGCTGCAATTGACCAACATCCTGCGTGACGTGGCGGTGGACGCCAGGATCGGGCGGCTTTACCTGCCCGACGAACTGCTGGCCAAGCACGGCATCGCCAGCCGCGCCCCCAACGAGGTGCTGGCCCATCCCAATCTGGTGGCGGTGTGCCGCGAACTGGGCGAGACGGCGCGCGGTTATTTCGCCGCCTCCGACGCCGCCCAGGCCGAGTGCTCGCACTCCGACATGCGCCCGGCCACCCTGATGAAGGAGATGTACCGCGAGATCTTCAAGCGGGTCGAGGCCGAGGGCTTCGTACCGCGCGATCCGCCGGTCAAAGTCTCGAAAGCCTTCAAGCTGTGGTGTATTCTCCGCCACGGTTTGCTCTGAGCCATGATTTGAGGTCGAACAGTGTCTCCCAGCGAAATCAATCCCCGTGACTTCACCGCCGCCTCGTTCCGCGATCCCCTGGAGCGGGCGATCAACGACTCCGCCGCGGCCCTGCTCGCCAAGCAGAAGGACGACGGCCACTGGGTGTTCAAGCTCGAAGCCGACGCCACCATCCCGGCCGAATACGTGCTCTACCTGCACTATCTCGACGAGCGCGACCCCGAGCTCGAGGCGCGCATCGGCGTCTACCTGCGCGAGATCCAGGAAGACCACGGCGGCTGGCCGCTGTTCCACAGGGGCGATCTGAACATCAGCGCCTCGGTGAAGGCCTATTTCGCGCTCAAGGCCATCGGCGACGACATCAATGCGCCGCATATGGTGAAGGCCCGCGAAGCCATCCTGGCCGCCGGCGGCGCCGCCACGGCCAACGTCTTCACCCGCACCCTGCTGGCGCTGTTCGGGCAGATCCCCTGGAAGGGCGTGCCGATCATGCCCGTGGAGATCATGCTGCTGCCGCGCTGGTTCCCCTTCCACATGGACAAGGTCAGCTACTGGTCGCGCACCGTGATCGCGCCGCTCACCGTCCTGATGACCAAGCGGCCCCAGGCCCGCAATCCGCTGGGCATCCATATCCAGGAACTGTTCGTCACGCCGCCGGAGAAGGTCACCAACTGGTATCTGGAGCCGGTGCGCTCCAACTGGGCCTATCTGTTCCGCGGTATCGACATGATCCTGCAGAAGGTCTACCGCTTCTTCCCCAAGTCGGTGCAGGACAAGGCCATCGAGAAGGCGGTGGCCTTCGTGGACGAGCGCCTGAACGGCGAGGACGGGCTGGGCGCCATCTTCCCGGCCATGGTCAACGCCGTGTGGATGTACGACGTGCTGGGCGTGCCCAAGGATGACCCCCGCGTGGTGATCGCCAAGCAATCCATCCGCAATCTGGTGGTGGAGGAAGGCGAGCGCGCCTGGGTGCAGCCCTGCCTGTCGCCCATCTGGGATACGGCGCTGGCCACCCATGCCATGCTGGAGGTGGGAACGCCCGAGGCCGACGCCGCGGTGCGCAAGGCCGCCGACTGGATGGTGGCGCGCCAGATCACCGACGTGGTGGGCGACTGGGCGGTGCGCCGCCCCGGCCTGGCGCCCGGCGGCTGGGCCTTCCAGTACAACAATCCCCATTACCCCGACGTGGACGATACCGCCGTGGTGATGGCGGCCTTGGACCGCATCGACCCGGTGAAGTACGCCGAGCCCATCGAGAAGGGCAAGGTGTGGATTCAGGGCATGCAGTCGGAAGGCGGCGGTTGGGGCGCGTTCGACGCCGAGAACACCAGCTACTACTTGAACCATATCCCCTTCGCCGATCACGGCGCGTTGCTGGATCCGCCCACCGCCGACGTGTCGGCCCGCTGCGTCTCGGTGCTGTCGGTGCTGGGCGAGCGGGGCAAGGATAAGGTGGCGCACGAAGGCGTCGATTACCTGCTGCGCGAGCAGGAGGCCGATGGCTCGTGGTTCGGCCGCTGGGGCACCAATTACGTCTACGGCACGTGGTCGTCCTTGTGCGCGCTCAATGCCGCCGGCCTGCCCCACGACCATCCCGCCTTCAGGAAGGCGGTCAAGTGGCTGGAATCCAAGCAGCGGGAAGACGGCGGCTGGGGCGAATGCGGGCGGTCCTACTGGGACGACCAGCCGCGCGGCCTGGGCGGCCCCTCGACGCCGTCCCAGACCGCCTGGGCGGTGCTGGGCCTGATGGCGGCGGGCGAGACCAAGTCGGCCGCCGTGGCCAAGGGCATCGACTACCTGATCCGCACCCGCAACGAAGAAGGCCTGTGGGATGAGGAGCATTACACGGCGGTGGGTTTCCCCCGCGTGTTCTATCTGCGCTACCACGGCTATCGCCAGTTCTTCCCCATCTGGGCCCTGGCCCGCTACCGCAACCTCACCACCGGCAATGCCGGTCCCGTGATGCATGCCCTCTGACCACGCCTTTCCCGAATCCTGCTGGGGGCCGGGACTGGGCAAGGGGGCCCGCGTGGGCGTCATCGTCGGCATGACCAGCGAAGGCGCCCTGCTTCCCGCCGGCACCCATTGGGCGGCGGCGGGGGGCGTGACGAAGCGGGTTAGCGAACTGGCGGAAAAGCTGCTGGCCGAAGGCGCCGAGGGGCTGCTGTCCTTCGGCATCGCCGGCGGTCTCGACCCGGCGCTGAAGCCGGGCGACGTGGTGGTGGGCTCTGCCGTGCAGTGGGAGGGCGAGACCTACGAGGCGGACGGGGTGTGGAAATGCCGCCTGCTGTCGGGCATTGCCTTCTCGCGCTCAGGGATTGTGGCGGCGGTGTCGCGCATCGCCGCGACGCCCGAGGCCAAGCGCGCCCTCTATGAAGGCGGCGCGTCGGTGGTGGATATGGAAAGCGGGGCCATGGCCCGGGTAGCGGCCAGGGCCGGCAAGCCCTTCGCCGTCTTGCGCGCCGTGGCCGATCCGGCGGATCGGGGATTGCCCAAATCGGTATTCGTGGGGCTTGCCCCCGACGGGTCCCCCCGCCCGTGGGCCGTCATGGGGGCGCTGCTGCGCCGCCCATGGGAATTGCCGGGACTGATCCGGGTCGGCCTGGACAGCCGCGCCGCCCTAGTTGCCCTGGGAGACGCGGTGAAGGTTGTTGGCCCGTCCCTCGGCGTGTAGCATTTCCAGGTTCTTGGCCATCAGTTCTTCGTAGTTGTTGATGGCCGGGCGCTGCTTGTCCAGCGGCAGATCGGGGGCGAAGGGGCCCTCGGTCTTGGGGCCGCGCAGCGCCACCACCGCCGCCTTGATGGGATTGGTGATGCAATCGGCCACGGCGGTGGGCTCGTAGCCCGAATGGACCATGCAATCGGCGCACTTCTCGTACTTGCCGGTGCCGTAGGAATCCCAGTCGGTCTCTTCCATCAGTTCCTTGTAGGTCTTGGCGTAGCCCTCGCCCAGCAGGTAGCAGGGGCGCTGCCAGCCGAACACGTTGCGTGTCGGGTTGCCCCACGGCGTGCAGTGGTAGGTCTGGTTGCCGGCCAGGAAGTCCAGGAACAGGGACGACTGGGTGAATTCCCACTTCTTGCCCTTGCCCAGACGGAACAGCTTGCGGAACAGTTCCTTGGTGGCGCGGCGGTTCAGGAAGTGCTCGGTATCGGGGGCCCGCTCGTAGGCGTAGCCGGGCGAGATGGTGATGCCGCCGACGCCGATGGTCTTGGTGTAGTCGAAGAACTTCGCCATGCGCTCGGCATCGGCGTTGTTGAACAGGGTGCAGTTGATGTTGACCTGGAAGCCGGCCGCCTTGGCCGCCTTGATGGCCGACACCGCCTGGTCGAAGGTGCCTTCGCGCGACACGGCGCGGTCGTGGTCCTCGCGGTCGCCGTCCAGGTGGACGGTCCAGGTGAAGTTCTTGTGCGGCTTGAAGGAATCGAGCTTCTTTTCCAGCAGCAGGGCATTGGTGCAGACGAAGACGATCTTGCCGCGCGCCAGCGCGCCCTCGACGATCTGGTCGATCTCGCGGTGCAGCAGCGGCTCGCCGCCGGCCAGCACCACCACGGGGGCCGGGCACTCGTCGATGGAGGCCAGCGCGTCGGCCACCGAGATGCGTGAATTCAGGATGGCGTCGGGATAGTCGATCTTGCCGCAGCCCGCGCAGGTGAGGTTGCAGCGGAACAGGGGCTCCATCATCAGGACCAGCGGGTAACGCTTGTTGCCCACCAGGTGCTGCTTGACGATGTAGGAACCGATCTTGATGGACTGGTGAAGGGGAACGCCCACGGGATAAACCCTAATTCTGCCTCGACGCGCCACCCGCTTGGGAAGCGGGCGGATCATACAGGCCGGACTTGGAAAGTTTCAACGGTTTAAGGAGTGTGGGCTTTGCGGGGCTGGGGTAGCTGATTTGTCATGCTGAGCGATAGCGAAGCATCTTTCAGCCTCTGGCGATTGCTGTTTCAGGCTGAAAGATCCCTCACTGCGTTCGGGATGACAATCTTTCCTATGCCGCGTCCTCGTTGTCCAGCGCATAGCCGGCGGCGCGCACCGTGCGGATGATGTCGGCCTCGGTGTCGCAGTTCAGCGCCTTTCTTAAGCGGCGGATGTGCACGTCCACGGTGCGCGGCTCGACGTAGATGTCGGGGCCCCAGACGGCGTCCAGCAATTCCTCGCGCGAGAACACGGTGCCCGGGTGCTGCAGGAAGAACTGCAGCAGGCGGAATTCGGTGGGACCCAGATGGATGGCCTTGCCGCCCCTGGCCACGCGATGGGCGGCCAGATCCATGGTGATGTCGCCCCAGGCGATCTGGCCCTTCTGGCTGACCGGCTGGGCGCGGCGCAAAAGGGCGCGGACGCGGGCCATCAGCTCGGGCAGCGAGAACGGCTTGGTGAGGTAGTCGTCGGCCCCCGTATTGAGGCCCCGGATCTTGTCGCCTTCCTCGCCCCGGGCGGTCAGCATGATGATGGGCAGTTCGCGGGTGGCGGGCTTGCGGCGAATCTGGCGGCAGATCTCGATGCCCGACAGCGAGGGCAGCATCCAGTCCAGCAGCACCAGATCGGGCTTGCGCTCGGCCAATACGGTCAGCGCCTCCTCGCCATCGCCGGCCTCGGCGACGCGATAGCCTTCCTTTTCCAGGTTGTAGCGCAGCATGGTAGCCAGCGCCGCTTCGTCCTCGACGACCAGAACCAGGGGCTTGGAAGGGTTGGCGGTATCGCGGGCGGTCATTCCATGGCTCCGAGCGAGGCGCCCTTGGGCCGGTCGCCCTTGGGCTGGGTGCCGAGAATCTGGAAGTGCAGGGTCTCGGCGATGTTGGTGGCGTGGTCGCCGATGCGTTCCATGTTCTTGGCGATGAACAGCAGGTGGGTCGAGGCGGTGATGGTGCCGGGATCTTCGGTCATCTGGGCGATCAGATCGCGGAAAACCGTATTATAGAGGGAATCCACCTCCTCGTCGCGTCCCCAGACGCCGATGGCCTTGGCGAGGTCCTTGTCCACATAGGCGTCCAGGATGTCCTTCAACAGCGCCAGCACCAGCTCGCCCAGGCGGACCACGCCGGCGGTCCGGGGCGTGGCGGCGATCTGGTTGAGCACCAGGGCGCGCTTGGCCAGATTGGCGGCGTAGTCGCCGACGCGCTCGATCTCGCCCGAGATGTTCAAGGCCGCCACGATGTGGCGCAGATCGCCGGCCATGGGCTGGCGCAGCGCCAGCAGGCGTACGGCGAAGGAATCCACCTCGTGGTCCAGCTCGTCGATGCGGCAATCGTTGTCGATCACCCGTTGCGCCAGCTCGTCGTCGCGCCGGGCCAGGGATTGCAGCGCCGCGCCCAGCTGGGCCTCGGCCAGACCGCCCATGCGGGCGATCATGCCCGACAGGTGGGCCAGTTCGTCGTCGTAGGATTTTACCGTGTGATCGCTCATTACCTCAGTCCCGCTGAAATTGTCATCCCGACGACCATGGGGAGGAGGGATCTCGTTCTGGCGTGATGCCGGGGCGGTCGGCTCCATGCCAAGTGGAGATCCCTCGGCTTCGCCTCGGGATGACAGGCTTTCACTTTCGGCGTCATCAACCGAACCTGCCCGTGATGTAGCCCTGGGTCAGCGGCTCCTTAGGGTTGGTGAAGATTTCCTCGGTGCCGCCCACCTCGATCAGCTTGCCCAGGTGGAAGAAGGCGGTGCGTTGCGACACGCGGGCCGCCTGCTGCATGGAATGGGTGACGATGACGATGGTGAAGTTGTCGCGCAGCTCGTCGATCAGCTCTTCCACCTTGGCGGTGGCGATGGGGTCCAGCGCCGAGCAGGGCTCGTCCATCAGGATCACCTCGGGGGCTACCGCGATGGCGCGGGCGATGCACAGGCGCTGCTGCTGGCCGCCCGACAGGCCGGTGCCCGATTCCGACAGGCGGCTTTCCACCTCGGCCAGTAATCCGGCCTTTTCCAGGCTGCTCATGACGATCTCGTCCAGCTCGGCCTGGTCGCGGGCCAGGCCGTGGATGCGCGGCCCATAGGCGACGTTGTCGTAGATGGACTTGGGGAACGGATTGGGCTTCTGGAACACCATGCCGACCCGGGCGCGCAACTGCACCACGTCCAGCGAGCGGTCGTAGACGTCGGCCCCGTCCAGCGTCAGGGTGCCGGTGACCCGGGCCCCGTCCACCATGTCGTTCATCCGGTTGATGCAGCGCAGGAAGGTGGACTTGCCGCAGCCCGACGGCCCGATCAGCGCCGTGACCTCGCCGGCCGGAATGTCCAGGTCGATGTCGTGCAGGGCGTGCTTGTCGCCGTAATGGACGTTGAGGCCGCGGGCGGCGATCTTGGAGGTGCCGCGGGGAATGAACTGGTTCATGGGGCTACCACCGACGTTCGAATTTCTTGCGCAGCCAGATGGCGGCCATGTTCATGGTCACCAGGAACAGCAGCAGCACCATGATGGCCGCCGAGGTCTTCTCGACGAAGGCGCGTTCCGAGCTGCCGGCCCACAGATAGATTTGCACCGGCAGCACCGCCGAGGGGTCCAGCGGGCTCTTGGGGATGTCGACGATGAAGGCCACCATGCCGATCATCAGCAAGGGCGCGGTCTCGCCCAGGGCGCGGGCCATGCCGAGGATGGTGCCGGTCAGCATGCCCGGCATGGCCAGCGGCAGGACGTGGTGGGCGACGATCTGCAAGGGCGAGGCCCCCAGCCCGGCGGCGGCCTGGCGGATGGAGGGCGGCACGGCTTTGAGCGCGGCGCGCCCGGCGATGATGATGGTGGGCAGGCAGATCAGCGCCAGCACCAGCCCGCCCGCCACCGGCGACGAGCGCGGCAGGTGGAAGACGTTGAGGAACACGGCGAGGCCCAAGAGGCCGAACACCACGGACGGCACCGCCGCCAGATTGTTGATGTTGACCTCGATCAGGTCGGTCCAGCGGTTCTTGGGCGCGAATTCCTCGAGATAGACGGCGGTGGCGACGCCTAAGGGGAAGCTGACCGCCAGGGTGACCAGCAGCGAGAAGAACGAGCCCACCACCGCGCCCCAGATGCCCGCCTGTTCCGGTGCCCGCGAATCGCCGCCGGTGAAGAACTGGGCGTTGAAGGCCTTGCGGACCTGTCCGGCCCGCTCCAGCTCGGCCAGCCAGCCCAGCTGGCGCTCGTTGAGGGTGTTGCCCGACTGGCCCTTGACCACCATGTCCAGCTTGTCCGAGGCCAGCAGCCAGACCACGGCCTTGCTGCCGATCAGCGACGGGTCGGCCGCGACCATGCGCCGCAACTGCTCGCCGCCCATGGTGCTGACCATGGCGGACAGGTCGCGCCGGGCGCCGCGATCGGCGTCGGGGGCCAGGCGGGCGGACAGCGCGGTGCGGATCAGGGCGGGATAATCGGCGGCATCCAGCACGTCCGGCGCCCTTGTGCCGTCGGGATCGATCACCTGGGGGTCGAAGGCCACCTCGACGGCGATCTGGGTCTGCAGGAAGCCGGTCCAGCCCTTGGCGACGATGGTGCCGAGCAGCAGCACCAGAAAGCCCGCCGAAATCAGGATCGAGGCCAGTCCGAGGAGGCGGAAGCGCCGCTCGGCGGCGTAGCGCCGGTTCAGGCGGGACGCCACGGTTTCGGCGGTGCGCGCCGCCACGGAGATCTCTGTCATCTCAGTCATACTTTTCCCGATACTTCTGCACGATATGCAGGGCGATGACGTTCAGTCCCAAGGTGATGGCGAACAGCATCAGGCCAAGGGCGAAGGCCGCCAGGGTCTTGGGGCTGTCGAACTCGGTGTCGCCCACCAGCAGGGTGACGATCTGGACGGTGACGGTGGTCACCGCTTCCAGCGGATTGGCGGTCAGCTTGGCCGACAGGCCGGCGGCCATGACCACGATCATGGTTTCGCCGATGGCCCTCGACACCGCCAGCAGCACCCCGCCGACGATGCCGGGCAGTGCTGCGGGCAGTACCACCTGGATGATGGTCTCCGACCGGGTGGCGCCCAGGCCGAAGGCGCCTTCGCGCAAGGATTGCGGCACGGCGGTGATGACATCGTCGGATAAGGACGAGATCAGCGGGATCAGGGTGATGCCCATGACGAAGCCGGCGGCCAGCGCGCTTTCCGCCGCGACGTTGAGGCCCAGCGCGCCGCCCACGGCGCGGATGATGGGGGCCACCGTCACCACGGCGAAGAAACCGAACACCACGGTGGGGATGCCGGCCAGGATCTCCAGGGCGGGCTTGGCCACGGCGCGGATGTGCGGCTGGGCGTATTCCGACATGTAGATGGCCGAGAATAGGCCCAGCGGCAGGGCGACGACCATGGAGATCACGCTGATCAGCATGGTGCCGGTGAGCAGCGGCACCATGCCGAAGGCCCCCGTGCTGCCCACCTGATCCGAACGGGTGGACATCTGCGGGCTCCAGTTCAGCCCGAACAGGAAGTCGAGGAAGTCCACCATGTGGAAGAAGCGCAGCGCCTCGAACAGCAGCGACAGCACGATGCCGATGGTGGTGAAGATGGCCACGGTGGACGAGGCCACCAGGAAGACGTTGATGGTGCGCTCGACCCGGGGGCGGGCGCGCAAGTCGCGGTGGACGCGGCGCCAGGCGAAGGCGGCCCCGGCCAGCGCCAGGCTCACCGTCACCGCCACGGCCGCCGCGAAGCCGGTCTGGTGCAGGCGGGTGTAATGCTGGGCGGCCGCGGCGTAGTCGGGGTTGGTGGTGGCGTGGCCGTGGGCGGCGTTGCGGATCTCGTTGACGATGACGTCGATCTGCTCGGCCGGCAGGGACCGCAAGCCTTCCGGCAGGTCGGCGATGACCAGGGCGCGGATCAGGCCGGGCTCGAACACCAGCCACAGGCCCAGGACGGTGAAGGCGGGCAGGCCGCACCACAGCGCCACCCACCAGCCGTAATAGCCGGGCAGGGAATGGAGCGAGCCGGGATGGCCGTCCGCCACGGCGAAGGCGCGCTTGCGCCCCAGCTGGAACGCCAGGGCCGAGATCAGCAGCAGGATGGCGGCGAGGGTGAAGGTCTGCATGGAGTGGGGGACCCGGAAAAGGAGGCGGGGGAGGCCCCTAGGCCTCCCCCCTGGCGATTACATCTTCAGGTCGCCCAGGTTGCGGGCGTTGGCGGCCTGCTCCTTGCGGGTGGCGTCGGGGGAGGCGATCAGGCCCTTGTCGGCCAGATAGCCTTCCTTGCCCCAGGCCTTGTCCGAGGTGAATTCGGTGACGTATTCCTTGACGCCGGGGACCATGCCCACGTGCTGCTTCTTGATGTAGAAGAACAGCGGGCGCGACACCGGGTACTTGTTGCTGGCGATGTTGTCGTAGGTGGCGACCACGCCGTCCACCGGGGCGGCCTTGACCTTGTCGCGGTTCTGGTCGAGGTAGCTGAAGGTGATGACCCCCAGGGCGCCCGGGTTGGAGGTGATCTTCTGCTGGATGACGGTGTAGTTCTCGGACACCTCGATCCAGGCGCCGTCCTCGCGCACGGTCTGGCAGGCCTTCTTCTTGGCGGCCTTCTCCATGTCCTTCAGCTCGGGCTGCTTGGCGCAGGCGGGATCGAGCACCAGTTCCACATAGGCGTCGCGGGTGCCGTGGTTGGGGGCCGGGCCGTAGACCAGGATCGGCTCCTTGGGCAGCGACGGGTCGACGTCGCTCCAGGTCTTGTAGGGGTTGGGCACCAGCTTGCCGCCCACCACCACGTCCTTGGCGGTGGCCTTGTACATCTGCTCGCGGGTGAGCTGGAAGTCGGGGCCGTTCTTGGAATTCATGAACACGATGCCGTCATAGCCGATCACCACCTCGGTGATGCCGGTGACGCCGTTCTTGGTGCAGAACTCCACTTCCGACGGCTCGATGCGGCGCGACGCATTGGTGATGTCGGGGAAGCTCTCGCCGACGCCCGAGCAGAACAGCCGCAGCCCGCCGCCGGTGCCGGTGCTCTCGACCACCGGAGTCTTGAACTTGCCGCCCTTGCCGAAGGCCTCGGCGACGGAGGTGGCGAAGGGGTAGACGGTGGACGAGCCGACGATGCGGATCTGATCGCGGGCATGGGCGGCGCCGGTGGTGGCGAAGGCGGCCAGGGCGACAGCGGCGACGGCCAGGGTCTTGGTGGACATGAAACCTCCAACGGGAGTGCAACGGAAGTGGGAGAGCCGGCTCCCACGGCCGGCATCCTATCGGCGCTGTGTTACAGTCCCGGGACACAAGCGTGAAGGTTTTGTGACAGGAATATTAATCACATGGAATCAATGGTTTGATCGCCGAAAACAGGCGTCCGAGGGCATCCTCGACGCTCCATCCCGCCAGGTTTCCATAGCCCAGAATCAGTCCCGGCGGCCCTTTTATGACACGATGGAAGCCCAGCGGCGCACAGCCCAGGCCGTGGTCGCGGGCGGCCTGGGCGATGGCGGCCTCGTCACTTGCCTCGGGCAGGTGGAGGATGGCGTGCAGTCCCGCCGCTCCTGCCGTGACCGGAAGGTCGGGCCCCAGGATGCGGAGGGCGGCTTCCAGCAACTGGCTGCGGCGGCGGCCGTACAGGGTGCGCATGCGCCGCAGATGGGCGCCGAAATGGCCTTCGGTCATGAAGGCGGCCATGGCCGCCTGGGTCAGTCCGGCCGGGGCCATGTCGGCGGTGCGCCGGGCCGCCACGAAGGCGGGCAGCAGCGCGTGCGGCACCACCAGCCAGCCCAGGCGCAGGCCGGGAAACATGCTCTTGGAGAAGGTGCCGAGATAAAGGGTGCGGTCCTGCCGGTCCAGTCCCTGCAGCGAGGCGGTGGGCGCTCCCGCGTGGTGAAAGTCGCTGTCGTAATCGTCCTCGATGATCCAGCCGCCCTTGCGCGCCGCCCAGTCGATCAGGGCAAGACGGCGCGCCAGCCCCATGGTGGCACCGGTGGGAAACTGGTGCGACGGCGTGACGCAGGCCAGCCGCGCCTGGGGGCAAAGCCGTTCGGCCAGGGCGGGATCGAAGCCGCCTTCGTCCACCGGCACCGCCTCGGCCACCGCTCCGGCGGCGCGCAGCACGCCCGACAGCCCGCCATAGCAGGGATCTTCCACCAGCACCCTTTCCCCCGGCTCCACCAGCACGCGGGCCACCAGGTCCAGGGCCTGCTGCGAGCCGCCCACCACCATGATCTGGCCGGGGTCGCAGCGCACCGCCCGAGTGCGGCCCACATGCTCGGCGATGGCCCGGCGCAGCGGCGGATGGCCCAGGGGATCGATGCCGCACATCAGCTCCACCGGCGGCCGCCGCCACAGCCGTCCCAGCACGCGCCGCCACTCGGCATGGGGAAAGGCGGCCAGGTCGGGCACGCCGGGGGCGAGGGGGCGGGTGGGGTCGCGCACCATCAGCATGGGCGGGGTGGCGCTCCAGGCGGCGGTCCTGCCTCCCATGGGCGATGGCGGCGGTGAGGCCGGGCCGGAGGCGGCGGTTCCCACCGGCTGCTGGCGGGCAGCCACGCGGGTGCCCGATCCCTGCCGCCCCTCGGTGAAGCCCTCGGCGGCCAATTGATCGTAGGCGGCCAGCACCGTGTTGCGCGCCACGCCCAATTGTCCGGCCAGCGAGCGCGACGAGGGCAGGGCGGCGCCTTCCCCCAGCCGTCCGTCCAGGATGGCTTCCCGCAAGGCGAGATACAGGCGGCGATGCAGGGGCTGGCCGCAATCATCGGCGGGCAGGGCGAGGGTGAGGGGCATGATGGCCTCGGAAAGTGGCCCCTTCACTATACAATAAGTGGACCTTTCAATGGAACCACTCGCGGCGCAAGAATGCCCTCGACCTGTCATCCCGAGGCATCGCCGAGGGATCTTTCAGCCCAAAGCGATGGCCGGTTTTACCTGAAAGATCCTTCGCGGCGCTCAGGATGACAAAATGAGGAGCCCTGTCATGCTTGCCACCACCGAACGCACCACCGTCCGCCAGCGGCCCCAGCGGGGCAGCCACGACCCGGACCTGATCGCCGCCATTCTCGACGAGGCGCTTACCTGCACCGTCGCCTTCGTCGATGATGGCCGACCGGTCAGTATACCGACCACCCACTGGCGCATGGGCGAGAGGGTGCTGTTCCATGGGGGCATGGGGTCGCGGCTGGGCAGGATGATGGCCGCCGGGGCGGATCTCTGCGTTACCGTGACCCTGGTGGACGGGCTGGTGCTGGCCCGTTCGGCCTTTCACCATTCCATGAATTACCGGTCGGTCGTGCTGTTCGGCCAAGCCGAAGAGATCAGCGGCCCGGCGGAGAAGGAGGCGGCCCTGGCCGCCCTGATCGAGAAGCTGACGCCGGGGCGCTATGCCTCGGTCCGGCCGCCGACGCAAAAGGAACTGGCGGCGACCCGCCTGCTGGCTCTGCCCATTGCCGAGGGGTCGGCCAAGGTGCGGTCCGGCCCGCCGGTGGACGACGAGGCAGACATGTCCTGGCCGGTCTGGGCGGGCGTGGTGCCGGTAGCTGTTGTGAAGGGGGAGCCGGTGGCGGGCTAGCCCGTCTGTCCGCTTTCGCGCAGGAATGCCGCGTATTTCACATCGAAGGTCATGATGTGGTTGCACAGCCAGTCGCGAAGCAGGTTGGAAAGCTCGCCATCGACGGCGTCGGCCCCGGATATCATCAGGCGGTCGATGATGTTTTCCAACTGGAAGATCAGGTGGTCATGTTCATAGGCATGGGCGCTGCGCTCGGGGTAGGCGCTGCGTTCCATGCTGGCGATTTCGGCGGCGAAATGCCGCTTGGTGTAGGAACTGAGATCGCCGATGGCCTGGCTGACCGCCGTCGCTCCATGGGTCGGCGAGGCGAGCAGGCGGTTCATCAGTTCGAACAGCTTCTTATGATCGCTGTCGATGGCCTCGACCCCCACGAGAAGGTCGTCCGACCAGGAAATATGCTCGGCCATAGCTCGCCCCTCCGTTTGGGAATGGGATGATATTACCTATGGGCTAGGCGATTGCCAAGGGGGGTGTCAGCGCCGCAGCGCCGCGATGTTGGCGGCGTAGTCCTTGGTCTTGAACACCGCCGAACCGGCCACCAGCACGTTGGCGCCCGCCGCCACCACGCGGTGGGCGTTGTCGGCGGTGACGCCGCCGTCCACTTCCAGGTCGATGGGACGCGTGCCGATCATTTTGCGGATGCGGGCGATCTTTTCCAGCTGGGCCTCGATGAAGCTCTGGCCGCCGAAGCCGGGATTGACGCTCATCACCAGGACGAGGTCCAGCTTGTCCAGAACGTATTCGATGACGTTTTCGGGCGTGGACGGGTTGAGCGACACGCCGGCCTTCTTGCCCAGGGACCGGATCAGCTGCAGCGAGCGGTCCAGGTGCTTGTCGGCCTCGGCATGGACCACGATGATGTCTGCGCCGGCCTTGGCGTAGTCCTCGATATAGGGCTGGGCGGGGTCGATCATCAGGTGGACGTCGAAGACCTTGGCGGTATAGGGCCGGATGGCCTTGATGATGGCCGGGCCGAAGGTGAGGTTGGGCACGAAATGGCCGTCCATGACGTCGATATGCACCCAGTCGCAGCCGGCCGCGTCGATGGCCTTGACCTCTTCGCCCAGGCGGGCGAAATCGGCGGACAGGATGGAGGGTGCGATCTTGACGGTCATGGCGGCCTTCTTGCGGCCCCCCACCCCAACCCCTCCCCACGGGGGGGAGGGGCTAAGGCCGGAGAGGCGGTTTTATTTTCCCCCTCCCCTTGATGGGGAGGGGTTGGGGTGGGGTGTCCCCTTACTGGATCTTGGGAGCCAGGGCGCCCTTGGCGTAGAGGGCGGACATGTCTTCCAGGCCGATCACCTTGATCTTCGAGGCCTGGCCGGCGGTGCCGAAGGCCTGGTAGCGGCTCTTGCAGACCTCGACCATGGCGGCGATGGAGGGCTTCAGGTAGTCGCGGGGATCGAACTTCTTGGGGTTGTCGTGGAAGTACTTGCGGATGGTGCCGGTGACGGCCAGACGCAGATCGGTGTCGATGTTGATCTTGCGCACGCCGTGCTTGATGCCCTCGACGATCTCCTCGACCGGCACGCCGTAGGTCTCGCCCAGGGCGCCGCCGTAATCGTTGACGATCTTCAACAGGTCCTGGGGCACCGAGGAAGAGCCGTGCATCACCAGATGGGTGTTGGGGATGCGGGCGTGGATTTCCTTGATGCGCTTGATGGCCAGCACCTCGCCCGTCGGCGGACGGGTGAACTTGTAGGCGCCGTGGCTGGTGCCGATGGCGATGGCCAGCGCGTCCACCTGGGTCTGCTTGACGAATTCGGCGGCCTCGTCCGGGTCGGTCAGCAGCTGGGAATGGTCCAGCTTGCCCTCGGCGCCGATGCCGTCTTCCTTGCCGGCGGTGCCGGTTTCCAGCGAGCCCAGGCAGCCCAGCTCACCCTCGACCGAGACGCCGCAGGCGTGGGCGATGTCGACCACCGCCTTGGTGACGCGGACGTTGTAGTCCCAATCGGACGGGGTCTTGCCGTCTTCCTTGAGCGAGCCGTCCATCATGACCGACGAGAAGCCGGACTGGATGGCGCGCACGTTGACCGCCGGGCTGGTGCCGTGGTCCTGGTGCATGCAGACCGGGATCTGGGGGTAGGCTTCGACGGCGGCCAGGATCAGGTGGCGCAGGAAGGGCTCGCCGGCGTATTTGCGCGCACCCGCCGAGGCCTGGAGGATCACCGGCGAATCGGTGGCCGCAGCCGCCTCCATGATCGCCTTGACCTGCTCCATGTTGTTCACGTTGAAGGCGGGAATGCCGTAGCCGTTCTCGGCAGCGTGGTCGAGGAGCTGGCGCATCGAAACGAGGGACATCTTGACTACTCTCCTTCCTGGCGTTTTGCCGTCTTAGCCGTCTTAGAGGCGAGCCTGGGCGGCGTCGGCCACCGCACGCGCGGTAATGCCGAAATGCTCGTAGAGTTTCTCGGCGGGCGCCGAGGCTCCGAAGCCGTTCATGCCGATGACGGCGCCGTTTTCGCCGGTCCAGCGCTCCCACCCGAAGGTGCCCAGCGCCTCGACGGCGACCCGCACGGTTCCCTCACCCAGCACAGAAGAACGATACTCCTTCGGCTGACGTTCGAACAGTTCCCAGCAGGGCATGGACACCACGGCGGCCGCGATGCCCGATTCGGCCAGCAGCTTCTGCGCCTCGATGGCCAGACTGACTTCCGAGCCGGTGGCGATCAGGGTGACCTGGCGCTTGCCCTTGGCGTCCGAGATCACATAGGCGCCCTTGGCGGTCAGGTTCTCGTCGGTGTGGGTGGTACGCAGTGTCGGCAGGTTCTGGCGCGACAGGGCGAAGACCGAGGGGCCGGTGGCGTTTTCCAGGGCGGCCTCGTAGGCCTCCATGGTCTCCACCGGATCGGCGGGGCGGAACACCAGCACGTTGGGGGTGGCGCGCAGCGCCGACAGGGTCTCGATGGGCTGGTGGGTGGGGCCGTCCTCGCCCAGGCCGATGGAATCGTGGGTCAGCACGTAGAGCACCCGCTGGTCCATCATGGCGCTCATGCGCAGCGCCGGCCACAGGTAGTTGGCGAAGATCAGGAAGGTGCCGCCATAGGGGATGAAGCCCCCGTGCAGCGACAGGCCGTTCATGATGGCGGCCATGCCGTGCTCGCGCACGCCGTAATGAATGTAGCGGCCCGAGAAGTCGCGGGCGCTGACCGGCTTGGTGGCCTTGGTGATGGTGAGGTTGGAGTGGGTGAGGTCGGCCGAGCCGCCGATCATCTCGGGGATCACCGGGGTCAGCGCTTCGAGCACTTCCTGGCTGGCCTTGCGGGTCGCCCATTTGGGCTGCTCGGCCGAAACCTTCTTCTTGAAGTCGGAGACCGCCTGCTTCCAGGCTTCCGGCAACTGGCCGGCATTGGTGCGCTCGAATTCGGCCTTGCCCCCATAGGCGTTGAAGCGCTTCTCCCACTCGGCGCGGGCGGTGGCACCCCGGGCGCCGGCGGCGCGCCAGGCGGAGAGCACGCCCTCGGGGATCTCGAAGGGCGCGTGCGGCCAGTCGAGCTTGGCGCGTGCCCCGGCGATCTCCTCGGCCCCCAGGGGGGCGCCGTGGGTCTTCTCGCTGCCCGCCTTGGTGGGGGCACCGAAGCCGATGGTGGTCTTGCAGGCGATCAGGCTGGGCTGGCCGGACTTTTGCGCCGCCGCGATGGCCTGGGCGATGGCTTCCGGGTCATGGCCGTCCACGCGGCAGACGTCCCAGTTGGAGGCCTGGAAGCGGGCCAGCTGGTCGTCGGAGGTGGACACCGAGGTGTCGCCGTCGATGCAGATGTGGTTGTCGTCCCACAGCACGATCAGCTTGGAGAGGTTCCACACGCCGGCCAGCGAGATGGCCTCCTGGCTGATGCCTTCCATCAGGCAGCCGTCGCCGGCGATGACGTAGGTGAAGTGATCGACGATATCCTTGCCGTGGCGGGCGGCGGCCAGCTTCTCGGCCAGGGCGAAGCCCACGGCGTTGGCGATGCCCTGGCCCAGCGGACCGGTGGTGGTCTCGGCGATGGCGACGTGGCCGAATTCCGGATGGCCGGCGGTGCGGTAGCCCATCTGGCGGAAGTTCTTGATCTGCTCGATGTCGGAAATATCCTCGAAGCCGGTGAGGTGGCCCAGCGCGTAAAGCAGCATGGAGCCGTGGCCCGCCGACAGAATGAAGCGGTCGCGGTCGGCCCATTTGGGGGCCTTGGCGTCGTACTTCATGAAGCGGGTGAACAGCACGGTGGCCACGTCGGCCATGCCCATGGGCATGCCGGGATGGCCGGACTTGGCCTTCTCGATGGCGTCCATGGTCAGGAAGCGGATGGCGTTTGCCATAGCGGCGTGGGTGGTCATCGAGGAGTCCTTGAAGAGAGTGAAGGTTTATTTCAGGCGCGGCGGTGCCACGAGGTCAGCATCTGGCGCGGCCCGGCGGCCCCGCCGATCATCATGGTCTGGGTCTTTTCCAAGTCGCGGGTGCGTTCGACGCCTTCCAGCATCAGGCCGGTGGTGATGCCGGTGGCGCAGAACATCACGTCGTCGGAGCGCACCATCTCGTCGAGACGGTACCAGCGGGTAAGGTCCATGCCGGAATCTTCGACCGCGGCGGCCTCGGTGGCCAGCTGGGGGTCGATGCGGCCCAGGAACTCGCCGCCCATGGCGCGGATGGCGATGGCCGACAGCAGGCCTTCCGGAATGCCGCCGGTGCCCATCAGGGCGTCGATGCCGGAATTGGGAATGGCCGCCATCAGGGCGCCGGCCACGTCGCCCGCCGGATAGAGGGCGACGCGCGCCCCGGCGTTGTGGATGGCGTTGACCAGCGCCTTGTGGCGCGGCTTTTCGATGACGTAGACGGTCATGTCCTCGATGGGCTTGTTCAGCGCCTCGGACAATTGCTTCAGGCGTTCGGCCACCGGGGCTTTGGGGTCGATCTTGCCCCTTGCGGCGGGCGGGGCGGCCAGCTTTTCCATGTAGCGGGCGGGGCCTGGGTCGAACAGGGTGCCGTGGGGGGCCATGGCCACCACCGCCATGGCGTTGGTCATGCCCTTGGCCAGGAACGAGGTGCCTTCCAGCGGGTCCACCACCAGGTCCCAGGCCGGATCGCCGCTCTGGGGCCCGAAGCGCTGGCCGTGATAGAGCATGGCGATCTCGTCCATGGGCCCTTCGCCCACCAGCATGCGGGCGTCCAGGCTCAGGCTCTGCAGTTCGGCCTGCATGGCCGACACGGCGGCGTCATCGGCCAGGGCCTTGTCGCCGCGGCCGATCCAGGCATAGGCGGCCCGCGCCGCCCCTTCCGTGGCGCGGCGCAGTTCGTAGACTCCGACACTGCCGGTCTGTCGCTGTTCGGTCATCGGCCGTTTCCAATTTCCGGTGAGGTGTTTTGGCCGATAGTGGGGGGTCGGGTCAAGCGAAGGAACACCCGTTCGGTCCCATCCGCAAGATTCTTGTGGATAGGTTCGCCGCTACCCGGATGGACGGGGTCAGGAGAAGGCCTTGAAGGCGATCAGGGTGAAGGTGTCCTTGACGCCCGGCAGGCGCTGGATGGTGTCCACCACGAACTGGCCGATATCGGCGGAATCGTCGAGGTAGCATTTCAGCATCAGGTCGTATTGGCCCGAGATGGAATGCACCTCGGAGACCTGTTCGATGTCGACGGCCCCGTCGGCGACCTGGTAGGCCAGCCCCAATTCGCACTTCACCTGAACGAAGATGGTCTGCATGGGGCTGTATCCCTTCAGTCCTCGGATTCGGAATCCGTGTCGCCGTCGGCGCTGGCCTTGCTGCTCTTGACGGGCAGGGGCACGGCGGCGGCGATGAAGTCCGGCATGTGGTCGCCGAAGCCGATCACCCCGTCGGGGTGCAGCATCTCGCCGATGCCCAGCTCGTCGATGCGGCCACGGCGGCGTCCACCGCGATCGTCGCGGCGGCCTTCGTCCCGGTTGCGCCCACCCCGGCGGGGTTCGTCGCGGCGGGATTCGTCACGGTCGCGACCGCGTCCACGCGGGCGTTCGGCGCGTTCCGGCCGCTCGGCCCGTTCCTCGCGCGGCTGCTCGCCGACTTCAGCCGGGGCGGCCTCGACCGCTTCGGCCTCGGGGGCGGGGGATTCGTCGCGGCGGGGGCGGCGCTCGCGCCGGGGCTTGGCCTCGTCGCGGCCTTCGTCCTTGGTGCGCGAGGGACGCTTGCCGTCCTTGGGGGCGCCACGGCCGCCACGGCCCTTGCGCGCCGTCATGTCCAGCTCCAGGGCGGGGACGCCCTCGACCTCGATGCGGGGAATGGCCTGGCCGATCAGCGTCTCGATGGCGCCGACGAAGCGGCCGTCATCGGGGCTGGCGATGGTGAAGGCGTGGCCTTCCATGCCGGCGCGCCCCGTCCGGCCGATACGGTGGACGTAATCCTCGGCGTGGATGGGCACGTCGAAATTGAATACGTGGCTGACCGCCGAGATGTCGATGCCGCGGGCGGCCACGTCGGAGCAGACCATCAGCCGGGCTTCGCCCTTCTTGAACTTCTCCAGCGTCTCGCCCCGCGCACTCTGCGCCATGTCGCCATGCAGCTGCACCACGTCGAAGCCGTGCTTCTTCAAGCTGCGGTACAGCACGTCCACGTCGCGCTTGCGGTTGCAGAAGATGAAGGCGTTCTTGACGTTCTCGATGCGGATCAGGTGGCGCAGCGTCTCGCGCTTGTCGATCTCCTCGACCACGGCCATGGCCTGGACCACGGTGGTGGCGGTGGTCCCGCGCGAGACGGTGATTTCCTTGGGGTTCATCAGGAAGGCGTCGGCCAGGCGGCGGATCTCGGGGCCCATGGTGGCCGAGAAGAACAGGGTCTGCCTGATCTTGGGCAGCAGGCCGACGATCTTCTCCACGTCGGGGATGAAGCCCATGTCCAGCATGCGGTCGGCTTCGTCGATGACCAGCACCTTGACGTCGTTCAGCAGGATGCGGCCGCGCTCGAACATGTCGAGCAGGCGGCCCGGCGTGGCGATCAGCACGTCGACGCCGCGGTCCAGCAGGGCCACCTGGTCGCTCATGGACTCGCCGCCGATGATCAGCGCCTTCTTGAGCGGATGGTGCTTGCCGTACTTGTCGAAATTCTCCGCCACCTGGGCGGCCAGTTCCCGGGTGGGTGCCAGGATCAGCGAGCGGGGCATGCGCGCCTTGGCGCGGCCGGCCGCCAGGATCTCGATCATGGGCAGCGTGAAGGACGCCGTCTTGCCGGTGCCGGTCTGGGCGCAGCCCAGCACGTCGCGGCCCATGAGCACCACAGGGATCGCCTGGGCCTGGATGGGGGTGGGGTGCGTGTACCCCGATTCAGCGAGCGCCTTCAGAATCTCCGGCCCGAGGCCGAGGTCTTCGAAGGTGGTCGTGGCGGTTTCCGGGCCGTCTTCGCGGCCGATGTCTTGATGGGTCGTCATGTGGGGCCGGATAATTATGGTTTCCCGGTATTAAGTCAATGACGGAACACGGTTTCCCCATTGTATCGCCCATTGCGGCGGGATTACGCTTGGTCGCCGAGCCCAAGGAGAGCCGCCGCCATGCTGATCGATGCCCAACGTTCCAGCCTGCTGATCATCGACGTGCAGCAGGGATTGGCGCCGGTGATGAGCGATCCCCGGCGGGTTTACCGCGGCTGTACCCTGCTGTTGCGCGCCGCCGCCCGCCTCGGCCTGCCGGTGGTGATCACCGAGCAGTACCCCAAGGGCCTGGGCCATACCGTCGGCGAGTTGATGGAGCACGCGCCCCAGGACGCGGTGATGGAGAAGCTGCACTTTTCCTGTGCCGCCGACCCGGCCATCCTGGCCCGTCTGCGCGAGACGGAGCGCGAGCAGGTGGTGATCGCCGGCATCGAATCCCATGTCTGCGTGCTGCAAAGTGCGCTGGGACTTCTGGAATCCGGCTTCCGGCCGGTGGTGGTGGCCGATGCCTGCGCGTCGCGCGACCCCGCCAACTTCCAGGCGGCCATGTCGCGGCTGGCCGATAACGGCGTGGAGATCGTCACCGTCGAGATGGTGATCTTCGAGTGGCTGCACGTGGCCGGCACGCCGGAATTCAAGGAGCTTTCCGCCCTGATCAAATGATGGTGGGAGGGCCGGGCCCCGCTCCCCTATTCCAAGGGCTAAGGACTTGAAATATCAGGGGTGAACCCCGCGTCGGGCCAAAATCTTTTCATCAGGGATATTTTTCCCTTTCCATCGCCTGAAAACGGCGTATATAGCGGCTTCAGGTGAGACGTACAGCGCACGTGCCTCTGGCCCCATGCGGGTTTAAGTAACGACGTCCAAGGCGTCTTCTGGGTGCAGGCGGGGTGTAAAGCCCCCGGTGCTTGGAGGAAGTAGCTATGAACGTGGTGGCTCGGCAGTCGCTGTCGATGAACTCCAATCCTCTCTTCGCGAACGGGTTCCGTCCCCGGCAGGCCTGGGCCTTGCTGTGGGTCGACGTGCGAAGTACCTCCCGGCGGATCTGACGGCTTCCCGAATTGCCGTCAAATGACCGTCGTCCCGCCGTTTGAGTGCGGTGGGCCGGACAGAGAGAGTTTTCGGGCCCTTTCATGGCCCGGCCTGTTCGAAGAGGATGTCGCGATGACCGCGAAGATTGCCCGTTTCCTTGAGGAAGTCCGCCCCGTCACCCCCTGCGTGGTCGTCGATCTCGACGTGGTGCGCGACAATTACCAGGGCCTGCGACGCTGGTTGCCCCTGGCCGAGGTCTATTACGCGGTCAAGGCCAACCCGGCGCCGGAAATCGTGCGCATGCTGGTGGGCGAGGGCTCGCGCTTCGACGTGGCGTCTCGGGGCGAAATCGACCTGTGCCTGTCCAACGGCGCGCCGGCCGAGCGCATCTCGTTCGGCAACACCATCAAGAAGCAGTCGGACATCGCCTACGCCTACGCCAAGGGCGTGCGCCTCTACGCCTTCGATTCCGAGGCCGAGTTGGAGAAGCTGGCCGAGGCCGCGCCCGGCTCGCGCGTGTTCTGCCGCATCCTGATGACCTGCGACGGCGCCGAATGGCCGCTGTCGCGCAAGTTCGGCTGCGAGACCGACATGGCCCGCGACCTGTTGATCAAGGCCCGCGACATGGGGCTCGAGCCCTATGGCGTCTCGTTCCACGTGGGCAGCCAGCAGACCGACCTGAAGCAGTGGGACATCGCGGTGGGCAAGGCCGCCATGCTGTTCTCGGCGCTGGACGCCGCCGGCATCGAGCTGCGCATGGTCAACCTGGGCGGCGGCTTCCCGGCCCGCTACCGCAAGGAAGTGGACGGCATCGAGCGCTACGCCGAGGCCGTCATGGACGCCATGACCACCCATTTCGGCAACAACATCCCCTCCATGATCATCGAGCCCGGCCGTTCCCTGGTGGGCGACGCCGGCATTCTGGAGACCGAGGTGGTGCTGATCAGCCGCAAGGGCTATGACGACGACGTGCGCTGGGTCTATCTCGACGTGGGCAAGTTCGGCGGCCTGGCCGAGACCATGGACGAGGCCATCAAGTACCGCATCGTCACCACCCGTGACGGCGACCACACCGCCCCCGTGGTTCTGGCTGGCCCCACCTGCGATTCCGCCGACATCTTGTACGAGAAGGCCGGCTACGAGATGCCGGTCAGCCTCAAGGTGGGCGACAAGGTGCGCATTCTGTCCACCGGCGCCTACACCACCTCGTATTCGGCGGTGAACTTCAACGGCTTCGAGCCCCTGAAGGCCTATTTCATCTAATATTGGCCCCTCAAGCGCCGGGCGCGCGCCTCCGCGCGCTTGGCTACCGCGGCGTAAGCCGCGCGGCCCCTTGGGCCTAGCCCAGCCCCAACGGCATGGCCGTCGTCGCTGGGCGGGGAGCGGACCTCTCCTCGCCTACGTTTTGATGGCCCGCCCGGCAAGTTCTGCCGGGCGGGCTTTTTTGCGCCCTGGTTCCGGCAAGTCCTGCCGGTCGATGTCGGGTTAGCGCATTGATTCGCAATGAAATGGCAAGTGGCACTCCGCTTGCAAATAACTCAGCGGATCAATGCCCGTCGTAAACGGAGGCGACGATGCTGTGGGGTGCTTTTACCAACGCCAGCCAGGCGATGCAGACGATGGATTGGGCCATGGGCTCGATCTCGCAGAACATCGCCAACGTCAACACGACCGGCTACAAGGAAAAGGAAACCCTTTTCAAGACGGTGCTGTCGGAATCGCACTCGTCTCCGGTTCTGACCCAGAACTCGCCCAACAAGTCCACGGCCACCTCCGGGCTGGACATCTTCGGCGTGCGGCCGGTGGACCGCACCCTGATCACCAAGTCGGGCACCATCACCTCGTCGACCACCTGGAGCGACATGGCCATCAACGGCCGGGGGTTCTTCATCGTCTCGCCTCCCGACAGCACCGGTGCGCCCACGGGCACCAGCACCAATCTCTATACCCGGGCCGGTGAGTTCGGCCAGAGGGCGGTGAACGGCAACAACTATTTCACCACCGCCGATGGCAACTTCCTCATGGGCTGGGCGGCCGACACCAAGGGGGTGGTCACCCCGGGAGCCCTGTCGCCGGTCTACGCCAATATCGGCCAGAAGAGCGACGGCTTCGCCACCACCAACATTCAATTGGTGGCCAACCTGCCGTCCAACGCCACCCAGACCCCGTCCGCCAAGGTCTTCACCGACACCACCAGCATCACCGACGGCTTCGGTTCGGCCCAGGATATGACCATGACCTGGACGCGGGTGGACGGCCAGACCTGGAGCGTGGCCTTCGCCTTGCCCGCCAATCCGGCCAGCGGCAGCGTCGGCACCATCACCGGCTCGCCGGTCACCGTGACCATGGATTCCAACGGGGCCATCACCGCGCCCACCACCTCGGCGTCGGGCACCGGGTTCGCCGACCTGACCATCGACTGGTCGGCGGGTCCCACCCTGCAGACCACGGCCAGCCTGAACCTCAATTCCAACAAGCCGTCCTTCGCCAATATCGGCGAGACCATCGCCATCTACGACAACGCCTTCAATTCCCATAACCTGACCATGACCTTCGAGCATTCGGGCAATGGCCAGTGGTACATGCGCTTCCAGCCGGTGGCGGCGGAAGGCGCCGTTTCGGCGATCACCGCCGATGGCACGACCTATACCGATTCCATTCCCATCACCTTCGACGGGGCGGGCAACATCCTCACCCCGGCCACCGCGTCCTTCACCGTCGACTGGACGGCCACGGGGGCAGGGTCGAACACGGTGAGCCTGGACATGAAGAAGCTCACCCAGTTTGCCGGTGAGACCAACACGAAGCTGGCCGTCAAGGTCATCGACCAGGACGGCTACGCCAGCGGCGTGATGGACAAGGTGGAAATCGCCACCGACGGCAGCGTCATGGCTCATTACGACAACGGCGAATCCCGGCGCATCTTCCAGATTCCGGTGGCCAGCTTCGTTTCCGCCGATCAACTCGACGCCATTTCGGGGACGCTGTTCCGCGCTACCGAGCAGGCGGGCAACATGACGGTGGCCGCCATCACCGACCAGGGCAGCGGGGCAAGCATCGTCGCCTCGGCGGTCGAGACCTCCAACGTGGCGCTGGAGGACCAGTTCACCCGGATGATCGTCACCCAGAAGGCCTATTCGGTAAATTCGAACGTCTTCAAGACCGCCGACGAGATGGTGCAGTCGGTACGCGACCTGATCTAGCGTCCTGCCTTCCGAAATTCATGTCATGGATTTCGGGGATGAGCAGGCCGCCACGCGAGGCTATTTCCGCCAGGCCTTCAGGCGTTTGGCCGCCTCGGCCATGTGTTCGGCCGAGCCGGCATAGGAAAAGCGCAGCGTCCGGTTTCCTTCCAGCGGGTCGAAATCCACGCCGGGCGTGCAGGCCACCCCGGTTTCCGCCAGCATGCGGGCGCAGAACGCCCGGCTGTCGGTGGTCAGCTCCGACACGTCGGCATAGAGGTAGAAGGCGACGTCCGACGGGGCCAGGCGGTCGAAGCCGGCTTCCGGCAGTTCCGCCAGCAGAATGTCGCGGTTGGCGCGGTAGGCGGCGACGCGGGCCTCCAATTCGTCCAGGCAGTCGAACACCGCCTCGGCCGCCACCTGGGACAGGGTGGGCGGCGAGATGTAGAGATTCTGGGTCAGGCATTCCACCGAACGGGCCAGATCCTCGGGCAGCACCATCCAGCCCAGCCGCCAGCCGGTCATGGCGTAGTATTTCGAGAAGCTGTTGACGATGATGGCGTGCGGGGCGGCATTCAAGCCGGCGGCGGTGGCGGCGGCACGGCCATAGGTGATGCCGTGATAGATCTCGTCGGAGATCAGGCGGACCTGATGCAGTTCGCACCAGGCGGCCAGTTCCGCCACCTCGTGGGCCGACAGCATGGAGCCGGTGGGGTTGGACGGCGACGCCACCACCACGCCGTCCAGCCGGCCTTGGATGCCGGCCAGCACCTCGGCGGTGATCTGCCAGCGGCTGCCTGGGCCCACCGGCACCAGCACGCATTCCACCCCCAGGGCCTGGAGGATGTTGCGGTAGGCGGGATAGCCGGGTGCCGCCACCGCCACCCGGTCGCCGGCCTCGAAGGCGGCCAGGAAGGCCAGCAGGAAGCCCGCCGACGAACCGGTGGTGACGCAGATGCGCTCGGGGGCCACCGCGACGCCGTAGGCCCGCTGGTAGTGCTGGGCGATGCGTTCGCGCAAGGAATCGCGGCCCATGGCCAGGGTGTAGCCCAAAGGCTCGGCCCTGACGGCGCGGGCCGCCGCCTCCAGCACCTTGGCGGGAGCCTGACCCGAGGGCTGGCCCACCTCCAGGTGGATGATTTCGGCGCCCTGGGCCTCGCGGGCGGCGGCGGCGCGCATCACGTCCATGACGATGAAGGGGGCGATGGCGCCGCGTTGAGCGGCCTTGAAGCTCATTCCTTCTTGCCCGCCACGTTGGCCAGGCCGAAGCCGCGCGGATCGGTGGCCATGTCGCAGCCCTCGGGGTCCTTGAAGCCCAGCGGGCAGAAGATGGCCTCCACCCGGCTGGGCATGGGGGTGGCGCTGACCTGGTGGCCGCGGCTGGCCAGCGGAGCGGGGTCCAGCGCGATGGCGCCGGTCTCGACGAAGACGGCGTCGGGCTTGCCGGCATGCACCAGACGCGGCTGGGCCAGGGCCTCGGACAGCGGCTTGCCGTCGCCGGCGGCGGCCAGGAAGCTCTGGACCAGGGACGAGGCGGCGGTGCCGCCGCCCGACGCGGCGCCGATGAACCGGACGGCGCCGTTATGGGTATTGGCGGTCAGCATCACGGCGGTGGCCGGCGGGCCGTTCAGGCCGGGCACGCCCGACAGCATGATGCCGGTGCCGGGCGCCATGCGGCCGTTGCCGAACAGGCCGTGGCTGGTGACGCTGCACGCCACCGCCATGCCGTTGCCGTCCAGCACGGCGAATCCGGTTCCCGACTGGCTGTCGGAGGGAGGGGCGGCGACGTCGGTCACCGGCTGATGGCGGTCGGCGGCATAGCCGGCCATCATGGTGGCGATGCGGCTGTCCGACACCAGGGTTTCCGGGGCCTCGTTGCTCCAGCCGTTGGGCCGCATCCAGCGGCCGCGCTCGGCGAAGGAGCGGGCCGAGGCCTCGGCCAGCAGGTGCGGGCGCTCGGACGCGTCGGTGTCCTTCCAGCGCGGCCACAGGGCGGCCACCAACTGGGCGGCCATGGTGCTGCCGGTCGAGGGCGGCGGGGCGAACCAGGCGGTCTCCGAGCCCACCTTGACGGCGATGGCGTCGCGCCAGGTGGGGCGGATGTCGCGCAGATCGTCCAGCGACAGGGTGCCCCCCGCCGCCTGCACGCCCTTGACCAGCTCGCGGGCCTGGGGGCCGACGTAGAAATTGCCGGTGTTGTGGCGCAGTGTCGAAATCATCGCGGCCAGATGGGGCTGGGCCATCAGGTCGCCCTCGCGCAGCACCGAGCCGTCGGGCCGCATGAAGACGGCGCGCGCCGCCGGATCGCGGCCGATGATGGCCAGGCCGCGCGACAGGTCGTTGGCCAGGGCGCGCGACACCGGCACCCCGCTGCGGGCCAGGCGCTCGGGTTCGACCAGCAGGCTTTCCCAGCGCAGCTTGCCGTACTTGGCGTGCAGCGCGAAGAAGCCGCGCGGGTTGGCCGGCACGGCCGAGGGCAGAGGTCCCGACATGGCCGAGGCGAGGGCGGGAAAATCGATGACTTCCGTCTTCTTTTTGCCGCTATCATGTACTATGCAGGTTCCGCCGCCGCCCAGGCTGGCGGTGGACGGATAGGTGACCGCCAGGGTGAAGTAGATGGCGGCGGCCGCATCGGCGGCGGTGCCGCCCGCCGACAGGACGTCGCGTCCCAGCACGGCGGCGCGGGGCTCGTCGGCGGCGACCATGCCGCCGAAGCCGGTGATGTGGCCGATTTGCCCGACCGGGCGCGCCGGATCGCCGCAGGCGGCCAACGCCAGCATCGCCGCCAGCGCGGTGAGGGAAAGAGCGGAGTTGCGGCCGCGTGCCGAATTGACCGATGAGGAGTGTTCCTTGCTCACGCGCATAATCCTTCTGGTGACGTTCCTGTTGGTCGCTTCGATGCCGCCCGCCCTGGCCCAGTCGCAGCCCAAACGGCAGTTCATCCGTGACGCGGAGGTGGAAAATACCATCCGGACTTTCGGGACGCCAATTTTTCAGGCGGCGGGTCTGGACCCGGCGGCGATCCGCATCAATCTGATCGTCGATCCGACGCTCAACGCCTTCGTGGCCGGCGGGCAGAACATCTTCTTCCATACCGGCCTGCTGGTGCGGTCCGAGCATCCCGGCCAGTTGATCGGCGTGATGGCCCACGAAACCGGCCACATCGCCGGCGGGCACCTGATCCGCGGCAACGACGCCATGGCCAACGCCTCGACCGAGGCGATCATCGCCACCCTGCTGGCCGCCGCCGCCGGCGCGGCCACCGGGCGGGGCGACGTCGCCATGGCCGGTGCCATCGGCGGCAACGAGCTGGCCATGCGGAGCTTGCTGGCCTTTTCCCGCAGCCAGGAGAGCCAGGCCGACCAGATGGCCATGCGCTTCCTCGACGACACGCATCAGTCGGGCAAGGGGCTGGTCGAGTTCTTCGAGATCCTGGGGGACCAGGAGGCGCTGGTCTCGTCGCGCCAGGACCCCTATGTGCGCACCCACCCGCTGACCCGCGACCGCGTCTCCTTCGTGCGCAACGCCGTGGATCATTCCCCCTATGCCAAGACCCCGTGGCCGGCGGAGTGGATCGAGATGCATCTGCGCATGAAGGCCAAGCTGTTCGCCTTCATCGAGCCGCCCATCCGCACCTTCCAGCGCTACAAGGAAACCGACACCAGCCTGGTGGCGCGCTACGCCCGCGCCGTCGCCGCCTATCGCAAGCCCGATATCCCCATGGCGCTGGGGCTGATCGACGGTCTGCTGAAGGAAAAGCCCAACGATCCCTATTTCTGGGAGCTGAAAGGCCAGATGCTGTTCGAGAACGGGCGCGGCGCCGAGGCCATGGAACCCTATCGCAAGGCGGTCAAGCTGCTGCCCAACAGCGCCCTGCTGCGCATCTCCCTGGGACAGGTGCTGATCGAGAGCGAGGATCCCGCCTTGCTGGGCGAGGCGCAGACCCACCTCACCGCCGCCGTCAACCGCGAGCCCGAGGACGTGTTCGCCTGGCAGCAACTGGCCATCGCCTATGGCCGCGACGGCAAAGAGGGCATGGCCTCCTACGCCCTGGCCGAGCACTACATGCTGACCGGCAAGCTGGCCGAGGCGCAGTTCCATGCCAACAAGGCGGAACAGCTGCTGGGCAAGCAGGGGGCGGTGTGGCTGCGCCTTCAGGACATCAAGGAACGCGCCTCCCAGGTCAAGGCCGACCGCGACCGGGGCCGTAAATGGTGGTAGGCCTTGCCCCCACCTGCGGCTTCGGCCAATATGCCCGCCATCATTTCCGCCTCTTGAGGGTCCCTCGCCAATGATCGCCAAGACTTTCGCCGCCGCCTTGATGGTGTCCGGCCTTGCCCTTGCCTCCCTGCCGGCCGCCGCCCAGGAGGTCCCGTTGACGCCCAAGCAGACCGAGGCGGTCAAGAAGGTGGTGCGTGACTACCTGATGGAGCACCCCGAGGTGCTGGGCGAGGCCCTGGAGGCGCTGCGCGAGAAGATGCGCGCCCAGGCCGAAGCCGACGCCCACAAGATGCTGGAAGCCCGCAAGGACGAGATCTTCAAGGCCCCCGACGACCCGCAGGGCGGCAATCTCAAGGGCGACCTGACCGTGGTCGAGTTCCTGGATTACAATTGCGGCTTCTGCAAGCAGGCCTTCGACCCCCTGTGGGAAGCGGTCAAGGCCGACGGCAAGGTCCGCGTCGTGGTCAAGGAATACCCCATCCTCGGCCCCGATTCGGTTCTGGCCGCCCGCGTCGCCCTGGTGGCCAAGGCCCAGAGTCAGGCCAAGTACGACGATATCCACCGCGCCTTCATGAAGTTCCGCGGCCGCCTGGACGAGAAGGCCATCTACAAGATCGCCGGCGAGCAGGGCATGAATGTGGAGCAGCTGAAGAAGGATGTGGGCGCGCCCGAGATCGAGAAGCAGCTGAAGAAGAATTTCGACCTGGCCCGTTCGCTCGATATCGGCGGCACCCCCACCTTCATCGTCGGCGACCGCATCATCTCCAGCGCGTTGGACCAGCAGACCCTGAAGCAGCTGATGGACGCGGCACGCCGCTCCGCCGCCAAGCAAGGCGGCTGATCCTTTTCGCTTTTGGTTAAAGACGGCGAAAGCCCCCGGTCGCAAGGCCGGGGGCTTTTTTTGCGCGGCAGGGCCCAAGAGAGGGGGCCCGGCGACCACGCGGACAGGGCTTCTTCGCCGAGGCGGTGGACTGAACCACAGAGACGCAGAGACACAGAGAAGGCACGGAGAAATAAAACAGTTTCTCTTTTCCTTTGTGCCCTCTCTGTGTCTCTGCGTCTCTGTGGTGATACCACCCGATGCCAAATTCTCGGGATATGCCGATGAAGACCAAGGCGGAATGGCCGTCCCAGGACAAAAAAATCCCCGGGGACCTTGCGATCCCCGGGGTGCGTAGGGTGGAGTAAAGTGTCTTAGTAGATATCGTGCTGCGTGTTGTACACGTTGAACTTGCCGGTGGGCGTGATCAGCTTGGGATCCTTGATCACGGCCTTCAGCTTACGAGTCTTGTCGTCGATGATGACGATGGCCGACGGGTCGGTCTTGCCGGCCCAGATCGAGAACCACACTTCATCGCCCTTCTCGTTGTACTCGGCGTGCACGGCGCGCTTCACGGCCTTGGTCTCCGGCAGACCGGCCATCTTGGCGATGTTGATCACTTCCGGGCCCTTGTCGAGGTTCTTGATGTCGTACACGGTCACCGACTCGGCGGCGGCCGCTTCCGGCATCAGCGGGGCGTCAGCCCACAGGTTGGTCGACTTGGGGTGGGTCTTGACGAACAGCGAACCAGCGCCGTGGTTCTTCAGTTCGGCGACGACCTTCCAGGCCTGATCCTTGTGCTTGGCCGGGTCGGTGCCGATCAGGGTGATCACGTCGGCACCGAGGTGCGAGGTGGCCCACACCGGACCGAACTTGGGATGGTTGAAGTTGGCGCCGCGGCCCGGGTGGGGCTTGGACTTGGTTTCAACCAGAGCGGCCAGCTTGCCTTCCTTGGTATCGACGACGGCCACCTTGTTGGAGGCGTTGGCGGCGACCAGGAAGTAGCGCTTGGAGGCGTCCCAACCACCGTCGTGGAGGAACTTGGCCGACTCGATGGTGGTCTCCTTCAGGTTCTTGATGTCGGAGTAATCCACCAGCTTGATCAGGCCGGTTTCCTTCAGGTTGATGACCCACTCGGGCTTGATCATCGAGGAGACGATCGAGGCCACGCGGGGCTCGGGGTGATACTCGCCGTCCACGGTCACGCCGCGGGTCGAGACGATCTTGAGCGGCTTCAGGTCGGCGCCGTCCATGATCACGTACTGCGGCGGCCAGTAGGAGCCGGCCACGGCGTACTTGTCCTCGAAGCCCTTGAACTTGGAGGTATCGACCGAGCGAGCGTCCATGCCGATCTTGATGGTGGCCACCACGGCGGGGGTCTCCATCCACAGGTCGATCATGTCCAGCTTGCCATCGCGGCCGATGACGTACACGAAGCGGCCCGACGCCGACAGGCGCGAGATGTGCACGGCATAGCCGGTCTTGATGATGGTCCAGATCTTCTTGGTGTCGCCGTCGATGAGGGCGATTTCACCGGAGTCACGCAGGGTCACCGAGAAGACGTTCTTCAGGTTGACCTTGTTCATCTGCTTCTTCGGGCGGTCTTCGGGCTTAACCACGACCTTCCAAGAGGCAGTCATTTCCTTGATGCCCCACTCCGGCGGAACGTCCGGGGTCATCTGGATGTAGGTGGCCATGTTCTTGATTTCATCCTTGGTCAGGATGTCGTCGAAGTTGACCATGCCGCCATCGGTACCATTGGTCAGAATCTTCTCGAGACGGGCCTGACCCAGCTTGGTCGTATTGGCCGGCTCGAGATTCTTACCCGTGGCGCCCTTGCGCAGCACGCCGTGGCAGCCGGCGCAACGCTCGAAATAGATCTTCGCGCTGGCTTCCTTGGCTTCCTTGCTCAAGGTCGCTTCCTGCGCCATGGCGGCTCCACCCATCGCAAACGGCAGAGCCGTCAGCAACAATGCGTTCCGAACACCCTTCCACATACGGCAACCCTCCCTAGATACGTCAAACTACACCGTGGCCGGGAGCCCCCCACGAGGGATCTGCGGCCAAAGCACTAAAAGTCTGGGCACAATGGCCTTCCTGGGCTGGTCGGGATGTGACTATCGTCAAATTCCGTCGAGGAAAGTCTTGAAACCAGACCTTCGTGCATATCAGCTGCGGCCGCCGCCGGCTTCGAAGCAGGCGCGACGCAACAGGTCTACATCGTCTATCCGAACGGCATTGCCGGAAGTATGGACTCCCAGCACGCGGAGCCGCCCCAGCACCCGGGACAGGCTTTCGCGGCGGATGCCCACCCGGCTGGCCAGCACTTCCTTGTTGAAGGGCAGCAACACCTCGACCCGCCCCTCGGCGGACGGAGCCTGGGCCAGGAGGAACTCGGCCACGCGCTGCCAGGGGGTCAATTCCTTGAGGTCGGAAATCTCGTTGGCCAGGCGGCGGTTCCACTTGGCCAGGGCGGCCAGCATGCGGTAGGCCAGGGCATGGTCCGAATGCAGCGTGTAAAGGAAGGCGCGGCGCCCGACCCGGATCAGGGTGGCGTCCTCGATCACCTCGGCGTGCAGGGGAAAGCGGCCGGTGGACAGCATGGCGGCCTCGGCGAACGAGGTGCCGGGGCCGAAGATCTCGACGATGCTTTCCCGTCCGTCCTGGGCCAGGGCGAACAGTTTCACCGCCCCGTCGAGCACGATGTAGAAACAGTCGGCCTCGTCTCCGGCTCCGAACAGCAGGGTGCTGCGCCGGCGCGTGACGGTGGCGGAATCGGCCAGCAGACGGTTGAGCACGTCGGGCAGGATGCCGTCGAACAGCGGCAGCGCCGCCACCACCTCCTGGGCGCTGCGCGAGCCCTTGAAGACCCGCTGCGGCGTCGACAGCGTGCGGTCGCAATCGGCGGTGGGGCCTTCGCAGGACGGCCGGCACGGGCACGACGCGGGGCCGCCCGTGGTCTTCGCTTCCTCGGGTCCGCTAGGCGGTGAACGCAGCGCAGTCGCCATAGGTCCTCAGCGTCGCCACATCGGCGATCTCTACCTTGTCGGTGCGGCTGGCCACCACACCCTTGTCGCGGAGCTTGGCAAAGGCCCGCGACAGCGTCGCCGGGTCCATGCCCAGGTGATCGGCCAGATGCCGCTTCTCGTAGGGCAGCCGCACCACCGCCTTGCCGGTGGCATCGCCGGCCAGGGCCAGCAGATAGCTGGCCAGGCGCTCGGCGGTGGACTGCATCTTCAGTTCGGTGATCTCGCGCACCTGTTCGCGCAGGTTGCCGGCCATGGCCGAAATCATGGCGATGGCCACGTCGAAATGGGATTCGAGATAGCCCATCAGTGTGCCGGCCGGCATGGACAGCAAGGTGACGGGACCGGCCGCCCGGGCGGTGGCGGCGTGGGGGGCGCCGGTCAGCACCGCCTCTTCGCCCGCCGTGTCGCCGGCCGACAGCCGCAATTGCGGCGAGGCGGGCGAGGCGTCGATCAGTACGTCGCCGGACAGCACCAGGAACAGGAAATCGGCAGGTGCGCCCTCGGCGAACACCACGTCGCCGTCGTTCAGGGTCAGCGTGCCGTGGCCGTCCAGCAGGACGGCGGCGTCCCCAGCCGGAACCGCCGAGAACAGCAGGCTTCGCCTTATCGCGCACACGGTGTCGGAGTTCATCGTCCCTCCCGCCGCCGGGGAGCATTCGCCGATGTCGCCCCCGAACTTTCATTATCATCTCTCTAAATAGAGCCGGACGACTTGATCTTGGTTAAGGGGGGTGACCGGGCGCAAAGGAGGCGGCGCACCGGCGGGTCAACTGAATTAATCAATTCTAATATTCATGAATCCAAGCAAATCCAAGGTAAATTGATCAAGATCACGTCGATTGCCGGGGGCGGTGATTACAGTCCGTCACATTCCGGGGTCCGAGCGTGTTTTCCGGAAGGGCGCCCGCGCGAGCGGGATTGGGGGCGCTGCGCGGACCTGACCGGACATGTGTCCGGGATGCCGGGGTCTTGGTTCCGACCTCTGTGTTCCGATCAATCATTGTCCAAGGTCAAGTCGGGAATCGGTCCCCCGTGGTATCGGTTCCGCTTGAGGGTGGACAACTAGGGTACGCTGGGGAGCGCAATGGCTACTGAATCCTTGCTCGGAAAACTGCTGAGGATGAAAGTCCTGGGTGCGTCGTTGTTTGGCGCCGGGGTGATCTTCGTCGGCGGCATCATGTTCTGGGGCGCCTTCAACACGGCGATGGAAGCCACCAACACGCTTGGCTTCTGCATCAACTGCCATGAGATGAAGGACAACGTCTATCAGGAGTACGTCAAGACGGTCCACTACACCAACCGTTCCGGTGTGCGGGCCACGTGCTCCGACTGTCACGTGCCCAAGGACTGGGTCCACAAGTTCGTCCGCAAGATTCAGGCCAGCGGCGAGGTCTTCCACTGGCTGATGGGGACCGTCAACACCCCCGAGAAATTCGACGCCAAGCGCTATCAGCTGGCCAAGCGCGTCTGGGCGACCATGAAGAGCACGGATTCGCGGGAATGCCGCAACTGCCATGCCTTCGACCAGATGAACCCGGCCGTCCAGAAGCAGCGCGCCAAGAAGCAGCACGAGAACGCCCAGGCCGAGGGCGGCACCTGCATCGACTGCCACAAGGGCATCGCCCACAAGCCGGTCCACCACCTGCTGGAGCAGGAGGAGGAGCAGAAGGCCGCCGAGGAGGCCAAGAAGAAGGCCGAGGCCGAGGCCAAGAAGGCCGCGTCCGCCAAGCCCGCCGCGGCTCCGGCCGCCGCCACCGCTTCGGCTCCCGCCGCCGGCGGCGCCGCGCTGCCCCCCGTCACCGGCAAGGCCGTGGACTGGAGCAAGGTGGCCGAGACCAAGACCGTGCTGTTCTATCCCGGCCAGACCGCCATGGAGTGGGTGCTGACCGGTACCGACCACGGCGGCACCCGCGCCTTCAAGAAGGGCGACCGCTGCTTCGAGTGCCACAGCAACGAGACCGCCGACATGGGCGCCAAGATGGCGTCCGGCTCCAAGGCGGAAAAGACTCCCATTCCCGGCAAGCGCGCCGCCATTCCGCTGTCCATCAAGGCGGCGTATGACGCGGACAACCTGTACATGCGCTTCGAGTTCCCGGCTGGTCCGCACAACGACGTGCCCTTCGTCAAGGGCGGCAAGATGGACCCCGAGAACGAGGTCAAGGTCGCCATGATGATCGACGGCGGCAAGGTGGACATGGCGGCTCGCTCGGGCTGCTGGACGTCGTGCCATGCCGATGCCCGTGACATGCCCCAGGCTCCCGCCGCTCCCGGCGCGGTGCCCGGCATCGACACCAAGGCCGGCTACGTCACCAAGTATGTGCCGGAAAGCCGCACCCAGTTCGACACCACCGCGCGCAACAACTGGGACAAGGTCAAGCCGCAGGCCGAGCTGGATGCCCTGCTGGCCGGCGGCACCTTCCTCGACCTGACCCGCTGGAAGTCCTCGGGCGCGTCCGAGCAGGGCTACGTTCTGGCCGAGCGCGTGCTCAAGCCCGGCAACGACGTGGCCTATACCGGCAAGAAGGAAGGCGATAAGTGGGTGGTGACCATGATCCGCCGTCTGAAGGCGACCCAGCCGGGCGAAGTCGCCCTGGTTGCCGGTCAGTCGTACAGCGTCGGCTTCGCCGTCCACGACGACTTCACCAATGGCCGCTTCCACCACGTGTCCGTCGACCTGAAGCTGGGTCTGGACGCCGAGGGTGAGATCAAGGCGGTCAAGATGTAGTCTGACGAAAGGGCCGGATGCGGACGTGGGGACGTCCGCATCCGGTGGTTTCAATCCTGGGAGGGAAAAGCAGATGGGTAAGTTCGCATTTCATGCCGCCGCCGCGGCGTTTGCCGTTTCGACCCTGGCGGCCGGTGCCGCCCATGCCGCCCCCAAGGCGGTGAACTGGGACAGTGTTCCCGCTTCCGAAACCATGCTGTTCTATCCCGGCCAGACCTCCATGGAATGGATCCTGACCGGCTCGGACCATGGCGGCGTGCGCGCCTTCAAGAAGGGCGACCGCTGCTTCGAATGCCATTCCCAGGAAGCCCAGGACATGGGCACCAAGATGGTGACCGGCGCCAAGGCCGAAAAGACCCCCATTCCGGGCAAGCGCCCGGCCTTTCCGCTGAAGGTCAAGGCGGCCTATGACGCGGAGAACGTCTATCTTCGCCTGGAATTCCCCGCCGGCGCCCACGCCGACGTGCCCTTCGCCAAGGGCGGCAAGCTCGACCCCGACAACGAGGTCAAGGTCGCCATGATGATCGACGGCGGCAAGGTGGACATGGCGGCCCGGTCCGGCTGCTGGACCAGCTGCCATTCCGACGCCCGCGACATGCCGACCGCGCCGGCCGCCGCCCAGCTCGGCGCCGCCAAGGGCATCGACACCAAGGCGGGCTATGTCACCAAGTACGTGCCGGAAAGCCGCACCCAGTTCGACACCGCCAAGCGCGACAACTGGGACAAGGTGAAGCCCCAGGCCGATCTGGACGCCCTGTTGAAGGGCGGCGGGTTCCTGGAGCTGCTGCGCTGGAAGTCGTCGGGCGCCGCCGAGCAGGGCTATGTCCTGGCCGAGCGCGTGCTCAAGCCCGCCACCGACTTCACCGCCACCGGCAAGAAGGAAGGCGCCAACTGGGTGGTGACCATGAGCCGCAAGCTCAAGAGCGGCCAGCCGGGCTCGGTGGCGTTCGAACCGGGCAAGAGCTACGCCGTCGGCTTCGCCGTTCACGACGACTTCGCCAACGGCCGCTTCCACCACGTCTCCCTTGACCTCAAGCTCGGCCTCGACGCCGAGGGGGAAATCAAGGCGGTGAAGCTGCCCTAATCCCTGGGACGGAGGCCGGTCATGACTCGTCGATTTCTGCTGAACCTTCTCGGCGGTGCGGCTGTGGTCCTGACCGGCCTGCCCGTCTGGGCGGGCGAGACCGCCCGGGTGGGCATGGACAAGAATCTGTTCGTTCCCCAGGTGCTGAAGATCAAGCCCGGCACCACGGTGGAATGGGTCAACGACGAAAAGCGCACCAGCCACAGCGTGTTCTTCGAGAAGGAAGGCCTGGCCGAATCCGACCGGCTGTTTCCGGGCGAAAGCTGGAAGCGGAGCTTCGACAAGGCGGGCACCTATCCCTACCGTTGCGGGCCGCATCCCGAAATGGTCGGAACCGTCGAAGTGGCGCCGTGAGCGACAGGGGGAATGGGGGCGACATGGCCGATGATGTGAGGCCGCTGGTTCATCTGGTGGGAGCGGGGCCGGGCGACCCCGACCTGCTGACGGTCAAGGCTCTGCGCCTGATCCAGTCGGCGGACGTGGTGGTCTATGACCGTCTGGTGGGCGACGGCATTCTCGACCTCATTCCGGCGGGCACCACCCGCATCTGCGTCGGCAAGGAGAAGGGGCGCCACCTGCTGCCCCAGGATCAGATCAACGATCTGCTGGTCAGTCTGGCGCGGCCCGGCCGCCGGGTGGTGCGCCTCAAGGGCGGCGACCCCTACGTCTTCGGGCGCGGTGGCGAGGAAGCCATGTATCTGGCCGGCTACGGCATCGCCACCGAGGTGGTGCCGGGCATCACCGCCGCCGCCGGCTGCGCCGCCGCCACCGGCATTCCGCTGACCCATCGCGAGGTGGCGCGCTCGGTCCGTCTGGTCACCGGCCATCTGCGCGACGACCAGAGCCTGGACCTGGACTGGGAGCGTCTGGCCGACCCCTCCTGCACCCTGGTGGTGTATATGGGGGTGGGCACCGCCGGGCTGATTTCCCAGGGACTGATCAAGGCCGGTCTCGACCCCGCCACCCCGGCGGCGGTGGTGGAAAAGGGCACCACGGCGGCCCAGCGGGTGCTGCGCGGCACCCTGGCCGAACTGGAAGCCAACGTCGCCCGCTGGCAGGTGGAGCCGCCCGCCTTGCTGATCATCGGCCGCGTGGTGGCCCTGGCCGCCGAGCAGGAGGTCGCCGAGTGGCGCGGCGCCGTCGAGGCGTGAGGTTGTTGTCGTTCCAAACTCTTGCTCAACGTCAAGCCAAAGCCGGGCCGGGAATGCTATTCCTCGCTTAGCCTGTGGGAGGGCTGAGGATGCGTATGCTCGGGGCACTGACGGGTGCGATGGCGGTATTGCTGGCGGCGGGACCGTCAATGGCTGAGGTCGCGCCTGCGCGCTCAGGGGCTGAGGTCGCGCCTGCGCGCTCAGGGGCCGAGATCGCGCCTTCGCGTCAGGCGAAACTGAAGGACATGGTGGACCAGGATTGCGGTTCGTGCCACGGCATGACCCGCCAGGGCGGCCTGGGCTCGCCCCTGCTGGCCGAAGACCTGAACAAGCTGTCGGCCGAGGCGGTGATCGAGACCATTCTGGAAGGCCGCCCCGGCACCCCCATGCCGCCGTGGAAGGCCATGCTGAGCCGGGAAGAGGCCGCCTGGATCGCCGCCTATCTGATGGGAGAGATGAAATGATCCATCCAGCCTGTCATCCCGAGCGCAAGCGAGGGATCTCATCCTGGCGCGTCTTTTCCGGTTTGGCACCGATGGTCCAGGCGGAGATTCCTCGCCTGCGGCTCGGAATGACGCGGATGGCCGCCCTCGTCGGCCTCGGCCTGCTGTCGGCCTGCCAGCCCGCGCTGCGCGGCACCGGCGACCTGGGGCTGGTGGTGGAGCGCGCCGACGGCCGTCTGATGGTGGTGGAGAACAGCACGTCCACCAAGCTGGCCAGCGTCGCCGGCCTGGGCGATCTGTCCCACGCCGCCCTGGTCTATTCCCGCGACCAGCGCTTCGCCTATGTGTTCGGCCGCGACGGCGGGCTCACCAAGGTGGACATGCTGACCGGGACCATCGCCGGGCGGGTGATGCAATCGGGCAATTCCATCGGCGGCGCCATCTCCCAGGACGGCACCCTGGTGGCGGTGGCCAATTACACGCCGGGCGGCATCAAGGTGTTCGACGCCGCCACCCTGGCCCAGGTGGCCGACATTCCCGCCATGGGCGCCGACGGCAAGGCCAGCAAGGTGATCGGCATCGCCGATCTGTCGGGGCGGCGGTTCATCTACACGCTTTATGACGCGGGCGAGATCTGGATCGCCGATCTGTCCGACCTGAAATCCCCGAAGATCACCAAGCACACCAATATCGGCAAGCTGCCCTATGACGCGCTGATCACCGGCGACGGCCGCTGGTACCTGGCCGGGCTGTTCGGCGAGGACGGCATCGCCATGCTCGATCTGTGGAACCCGGACAAGGGGGTGCGGCGCATCCTCGACCATTACGGCAAGGGGAAAGAGGCCCTGCCGGTCTACAAGATGCCCCATCTGCGCGGCTGGGCGGTGGCCGGCGACGAGGTGTGGCTGCCCGCCATCGGCCACCATCAGGTGCTGGTGGTGGACAAGGGAAAGTGGACGGAAAAGGCCCGGGTCGATCTGGCGGGCCAGCCGGTCTTCGCCATGGCGCGGCCCGACGGACGGCAGGTGTGGGTCAACTTCGCCGTTCCCGATTATTCCAAGGTCCAGGTGATCGACACCCAGACCAAGAAAGTGATCAAGACCCTGGAACCGGGGCTGGCCATCCTGCACATGGAATTCACCCCCAAGGGCGAGCGGGTGTGGCTGTCGGCCAGGGATTCCGACAAGGTGGTGGTCTACGACACCGAGACCCTGGAGCAGGTGGCGGAAATTCCGGCGTCGCGGCCCAGCGGCATCTTCTTCACCAATCGCGCCCACAAGACGGGGCTCTAGCCATGGATCACCTCGACCAGAGGCTCCTGAACGAGTTTCAGCAGGACTTTCCGCTGGAGTCGCGGCCCTATGCCGTGCTGGGCGAGCGGCTGGGCATGGACGAGGACGAGGTCATGGACCGCCTGGCGCGCCTGACGCGGGGCGGCTCCATCAGCCGGGTGGGCGCGGTGTTCCGTCCCCACACGGTGGGCGGCTCGACGCTGGCGGCCATGGCGGTTCCCGCCCATCGCCTGGAAGAGGTGGCCGAATTGGTCAACGCCTTCGGCGAGGTCAACCACAATTACCAGCGCGAGCACCGCCTGAACCTGTGGTTCGTGGTGACCGCGCCCACCAAGGCGCGGGTGGCCGAGGTGCTGGACGAGATTTCCCAAAGTACCGGGCTCCAGGTCCTCGACCTGCCGCTGCTCGAACATTTCCACATCGATCTGGGATTCGACCTCAAATGGTCTTAAACGACGCAGATCACGCCCTGGTTTCGGTCCTGGCCGAGGGCCTGCCCCTGGTCTCCCATCCCTACCGGGCCATCGGCTCCCAGTTGGGCATGGACGAGGCCGAGGTGATCGCCCGCATCCAGGCCATGCGGGACGCGGGCATCATCCGCCGTTTCGGCATCATCGTCCGCCACCACGAACTGGGCTTCAAGGCCAACGCCATGTCGGTGTGGAGCATCCCCGACGGCGTGGTCAGCGAGATCGGCCGCCGTCTCGGCGACGCGCCCGAGGTGACGCTGTGCTACCGCCGGCCGCCCCGGCTGCCTGACTGGCCCTACAACCTGTTCTGCATGATCCACGGCCGCGACCGGGCGGCGGTGGAGGAGACCATCCGGGCTCTGGTGCAACGTTTCGATCTGGCCCAGTATCCCCACGCCGTGCTGTTCTCCACCCGGCGGTTCAAGCAGACCGGCGCGCGCTACGGCCGGCCCATCCCGCGGGCGGCGGCGGAGTAGGGGGAAGGGAACATGGACGACATCGACCGCGCCATCATCAATTCCCTGCAGGGCGGCTTTCCCATCTGCGACCAGCCGTTCTCGGCCATCGCCGAGCCCCTGGGCCTGACCGGATCGAAGCTTCTGGCCCGTATCCGCAAGCTGAAGGACGCGGGCGTCATCTCGCGTTTCGGCCCCATGTGGCATGCCGAGCGGATGGGCGGCGAACTGACGCTGACCGCCATGAAGGTGCCCCAGGAGCGCTTCGAGGAAGTGGCGGACATCGTCAATTCCTTTCCCGAGGTGGCGCACAATTACGCCCGCGAGCACGCGCTGAACATGTGGTTCGTGGTGGCCACCGAAAAGCCCGGCCGCAAGGCCGAGGTGCTGGCCGAGATCGAGACGCGGACGGGCATCGAAGTTCACGACATGCCCAAGATTCAGGAATTCTACGTGGGACTGAGGTTCGAGGCATGACCACCACCTTGGATCCCATCGACCGGGCCATCGTCGTCGCCACCCAGGACGGGCTGCCGCTGATGGACAGGCCCTATCACGAGGTGGCGCGCCAGGTGGGCATCTCGCCCGACGAGGTGATGAACCGCATGGAGCGCATGCTCCATGACGGCGTCATCCGCCGCATCGGCGTGGTGCCCAACCACTATGCGCTCGGCTACAAGTTCAACGGCATGACCGTGTGGGACGTGGCCGACGAGGATATCGCCGAGGCGGGGCGCCGGGTGGGCGAGCTGGATTTCGTCAGCCATTGCTACCACCGGCCGCGCCATTTGCCAGACTGGCCCTATTCCCTGTTCGCCATGATTCACGCCAAGGAGAAGGCCGACGCCGATTCCCTGGTCCAACGGGTGGCAGACGCCCTGGGGTCCTTGTCGCACGGCCACATGGTGCTGTTCTCGTCGCGCATTCTCAAGAAGACCGGCCTTCGGCTGTAGGAGTTCGCCCCTTGTTCCGCGTTTCCCAGTTCATGCACGAACTCGTCGCCCCCAGCCCGGTGGGGCCGCGCCGCGATCCGCCCGGCCCGGTGGTGATCTGGAACCTGATCCGGCGCTGCAACCTCACCTGCAAGCATTGCTATTCCATCTCGGCCGACAAGGATTTCGCAGGCGAACTCTCCACCGACGAGGTGTTCGGCGTGATGAAGGACCTGAAGTCCTTCCGCGTGCCGGTGCTGATCCTGTCGGGGGGCGAGCCCCTGCTACGCCCCGATATCTTCGACATCGCCATCCGCGCCAGGGAGATGGGCTTCTATACCGCGCTGTCCTCCAACGGCACCCTGATCGACGAGCAAGTAGCCGACCGCATCGCCGAGATCGGCTTCAATTACGTCGGCATCAGCATCGACGGCATCGATGCCACCCATGACCGCTTCCGGGCGCGCCAGGGGGCCTTCGCCGAATCCATGGGCGGCATCCGCCGTTGCGTCAAAAGGGGCGTCAAGGTGGGGCTGCGCTTCACCATGACCATGGACAACGCCGCCGAACTGCCCCAGGTGATCGATCTGATGGAAAGTGAAGGGGTGGCCAAGTTCTACTTCTCGCACCTGAACTATGCCGGGCGCGGCAACAAGAACCGCCTGGACGACGCCACCGTGCAGGTGACCCGCAATTCCATGGATTACCTGTTCGACGTCGCCTGGGCCCATGCCTCGGCGGGACGCGAGCGGGAATTCGTCACCGGCAACAACGACGCCGACGGCCCCTATTTCCTGTCCTGGGTCCGGCGCAACCACCCGGACAAGGCCGACCACATCGCGGGCAAGCTGCGTCAGTGGGGCGGTAACGCCTCTGGCATCAACGTCGCCAACATCGACAACCTGGGCGAGGTCCACCCCGACACCATGTGGTGGAACCATAACCTTGGCAATGTGCGCGACCGGCCGTTCTCCGCCATCTGGCCCGATACGTCCGACGCGCTGATGGCGGGTCTCAAGGTCCGTCCCCGGCCGGTGGAAGGGCGGTGTGCGGCCTGCGCCTATCTCGACATGTGCAACGGCAACACGCGGGTGCGGGCGCAAAGGGTGACCGGCAACGCCTGGGCCGAGGATCCTGGCTGTTACCTGAGCGACGAGGAGATCGGGCTGACATGAGTATTTCCGACCTGTCATCCCGAGCCTTGCGAGGGATCTCCGCCTGTTCCGCCGTGCGGGTTTTGTGGAGGCGTACCAGGATGAGATCCCTCCTCCCGATGGTCGTCGGGATGACGGTTCTTGCCGTTCCCGCTCTGGCGGCCCCCAACCCGACCGAAGCGGAGGCGCCGCGCCTCTATGCCGAGCATTGCGCCGCCTGCCATGGCGGCGACCGCCTGGGCGCCATCGGCCCGGCCCTGCTGCCCGAGAATCTGGGCCGCCTTCGGAAGGCCGAGGCGGAGAAGGTCATCGCCCAGGGCCGCCCCGCCACCCAGATGCCGGGCCATGCCGACAAGCTGAACCCCGACCAGATCAAGGTGCTGGCCGATTACGTCTACACCCCGCTGGCGGCGGTGCCCGCCTGGGGCATGGCCGAGATCAAGGCCACCCACGTGGTCAACGTCGACCCCGCCACCCTGCCGGCCAAGCCGCAGTGGAATACCGATCCTTTGAACCTGTTCACGGTGGTGGAGACCGGCGACCACCACGTCACCATCCTGGATGGCGATTCCTTCAAGCCGCTGGTCCGCTTCCAAAGCCGCTTCGCCCTGCACGGCGGCGCCAAGTACTCGCCCGACGGCCGCTTCGTCTATTTCGCGTCCCGCGACGGCTGGATCACCAAGTACGACCTTTATACCCTGCAGGTGGTGGCCGAGATCCGGGCCGGGGTGAACACCCGCAACGTCGCCGTTTCCCATGACGGCCGCTTCCTGATGGTCGGCAACATGCTGCCCCATACCCTGGTGGCCCTGGATGCCCGCGATCTTACGCCCATGCAGGTGATTCCGGTGGAAGGCGAACGGGTGGGCGGCAAGGTCCCCACCTCGCGCGTTTCGGCGGTCTATACCGCGCCCATGCGCTCCAGCTTCGTGGTGGCGCTGAAGGACATTCTGGAAATCTGGGAAATTCCCTATGCCGACGATTACGGCCCGGTGATGAACGGCTTCGTCCATTCCTACGAAAAGGGCCTCGAGGAAGGCATCAGCGCCGGGGGCCGCTTTCAGGCCATCCGCATCAGGACGCCCGACTACCTGGACGACTTCTTCTTCGACCGCACCTACGAGCGGGTGATGGGCGCGTCGCGCGACGGCACCAAGGGCCTGGTGGTGGATCTCGACATCAAGCGCAAGATGGCCGAGATCGACCTGCCGGGCATGCCCCATCTGGGCTCTGGCATCATCTTCCGGAAGGACGGCAAGGACTACATGGCGACGCCGCACCTGAAAGAGGCGGTGATCAGCATCATCGACATGGAAAGCTGGAAGACGGTCAAGCGCATCCCCACCCTGGGGCCGGGCTTCTTCATGCGTAGCCACGAGAACACCAACTATGCCTGGATCGACGTCTCCATGGGCAAGGAGAAGGACGCCATCCAGATCATCGACCTTAACGCCATGGAGATCGTCAGAACGCTGCGTCCCGCGCCGGGCCGCACCACGGCGCACGCCGAATTCGACCGGTCAGGCCGCCACGTGCTGATCTCGGTGATGGAGGCCGACGGCGAACTGATCGTCTATGACGCCGCCGGGTTCGAGGTGGTGACCCGCATGCCCATGAAGCGGCCGGTGGGCAAGTACAACGTCTTCAACAAGATCAATTATTCAAGCGGCACCAGTCATTAGCCGCCGGCGAGGGGATCTCGTCGCCCAGCAGGGTGGCGAGGCAGTCCCCCCAGCGCCGGGCGAAGTCCTCGCCGTCCAGGGGCGGCGGCGCCGGCTCGAAGACCGCCACGTGCGGAATGGCCGGGCGGCGGATGGTGCGGCGAACCTCGAACTGGCGGGTTTCGCCTTCCTCGGAATCGGTATCGAAGACGATCACCGCCAGCCGGGTGGGGTCCTGGGTCTTGATCACGTCCATGAACTTGTAGTCGTGCCACTGGCGGCCGATTCGTCCCGTCTCGCCGCTGGCGGTGGCGTCCAGGGCGATTACCGCGTGGATGCCGCCGCCGTCCACCGGGGTCGACCACGATGAATTGGCGATCAGCGATACCCAGGCCCCGAACGAGCGCCCGGCCAGCACCACGCGGGAAAAGCCCTCGTCCCGCGCCGCGCGGGCCTGGGCGAACAGGGCCTTGCCCAGTTCATGCTCGCGCTTGAAATCCACCGGCACCCGGTTGACCCGGATGGTCCAGCCCTCGTCCCGGAAGCGGGCCAGCACGGGTGGCGGCGTGTCCGGGGCATCGGTTCCCACGGTGTAGAGGATCAGGCGGTTTTCGGCCGAGGCGGGCAGGGCGGCGAGGAGGCAGAGCAGCGCCAGCAGGATGCGATGGATCATGATCCCACCATGCCACGCCCTGCTGACGCCAGCCTTGCCGGTCACCATGCCCCCGGCCCCGCCCGTTGCGAGGCGAAGCGCTCGGCCAGGAAATCGAGGAAGCAGCGGACCTTGGCCGAGAGCTGGTGACGCTGGAGGAAGACGGCGTGGATGTCGGCCTCCACCCCCGACCAGGAATCCAGCACGCGCACCAGCTCGCCCGAGCGCAGGTACGGCGCGATGTCCCATTCCGAGCGCAGCAGGATGCCGTGCCCGGCCAGCGCCCAATCCACCGCCACCTCGCCGTGATTGGCCGACAGCGCGCCGCCGACCTTGACCGAGGCGTTGGCCTCGGCCGAGACAAGATTCCAGGTGTTGAAGGCGCCTTCGTTCTCGCGGATGACGATGCAGTGATGGTCGCGCAGATCCTTGGGGCGCAACGGCGGGGCGTGGGCGGCGAGATAGGCGGGGGCGGCGCACAGCAGGCGGCGGTTTGCAGCGATCTTGCGGCGGACGAGGCCGGAATCCGGCCCCAGCCCGAAGCGGATGCCGATGTCCATGGCCTCGGCGGTGAGATCCAGCGGCCGGTCGGACAGATGCAGGATCACCTCCACCTCGGGATGCAGGCGGACGAAATCCGACACCGCCGGACCGAGGTGGCGCCGTCCGAAGCCGAACCCGGCATTGATGCGCAAGCTGCCGCGCGGGCTTTGCCGCCCGGCGACCAGATCGCGTTCCAGGCTTTCGATGTCGCCCAGGATGCGGCGGCCTTCCTCCAGGTATTTCTCGCCCTCGGGCGTCAGGCTCTGGCGCCGCGTGGTGCGGTTGAGCAGGCGCACCCCCAGACGCCCCTCCAGGGCCGCCAGGCGGCGGCTGATGGCGGGCGGCGACAGTCCCATCTCGCGCGCCGCCGCCGTCAGGCTGGCATGGCGGGCCAGCTGGGCGAAGAAGGCGATGTCGAGGGCGCCGCTCAATTATTGCTTCCTGCGCAAGAGTTCAGTGAATTTGACGCCATTGAACGTCAGTGATGCAAGGGTAATCATCGAAGACCCTCCTTCGTCAAAGGTCCGGCCGGTGTCCGTCTCCCTGCTTCTTTCCCTGATGCCCGTGTTGCTGCTGGGCGGCGCCCTGGGGTTCCTGGGCGGCCTGTTCGGCATCGGCGGCGGCATCGTCGCCATTCCCCTGCTGGCGTCCTTTTACGGCATGGACCAGGCCATGGCCCAGGGCACCGCCCTGGTGATGATGGTTCCCAACCTGCTGGCCGCCTGGTGGCGCTACATGCGGCGCACGCCTGTCGACCCGGGCGTGGCTCTGCGCCTCGCCGCGGTGGGAACGCTCACCACCTACGGCGCGGCGCAGCTGGCCCAGGGGCTGGACCAGCATGTGCTGCGCCTGCTGTTCGCCGCCTTCCTGGCGGTGCTGGCCTGGGGCATGGCGCGCCGTCCGGCCCCGGCGGCCGGGGGTGTCCGGGCGGCCCTGATTCCCCTGGTGGGGGTGGCCGGGGGCGGCAGCATGGGCTTGCTGGGAGTGGGCGGCGGGCTGGTGGCGACGCCGCTTCTCGTGCGCTGGTTCGGGCTGGACCAGCGGGTGGCCCAGAGTCTGGCGCTGGCCCTGGTTCTGCCCTGTTCGGCGGCCGGGCTGGTATCCTATGCGCGGGCCGGCAACGTGGACTGGAGCATGGGCGCCGCCCTCGGGCTGGGGGGACTGGCCAGCGTCTCGGCCGGCGTCGCCCTGGCCCACGCCTTTCCCGAAACCGTCATGCGCCGGCTGTTCGCGGGGCTGCTGGTCGCGACGTCGGTGGCCATGCTGGCCGCACGCTGAGGCGGCTCAGGCCGGTTCGCTCTCCTGATCGGGCAGGGTGAAGTAGAAGGTGCTCCCCTGTCCGGGGACGGAATCCAGCCAGATGCGGCCGCCGTGGCTTTCCACGATGCGCTTGCAGATGGCCAGTCCGATGCCGGTACCGGGATAGGCGGTGCCGGTATGCAGGCGGCGGAACACCTCGAAGACGTAGTCCTGGTACTGGGGATCGATGCCGATGCCGTTGTCGCTCACCGCGAAACGCCAGGCGGCGCCGTCGCGCTGGGCTTCCACCCGGACCAGGGGGGCTTCGCTGCAATATTTGAGAGCATTGCCGAGCAGATTGTGGAAGATCTGGCGCAGCTGGGCCCTGTCGGCCCTGAGGCTGGGAAGGGGCCCCAGCTGGAGCTGGGCATGCTTCTGCTCGATGATGGGGCGCAGGCTTTCGGCGACCTCGTCCACCAGCTGGGCGCAATCCACCGTCTCGAGGGCGAGGCCGGCGCCGCCGGCCCGGCTGTATTCCAGCAGGTCGCGCACCAGATTGGACATGCGCAGCGCCTCGTTGACGATGAAGCGCAGGTAGTCCTTGCCCTCGTCGCCCAGGCTGTCCCGGCATTTGCGCTCCAGCAATTGCGAGAAGCTGACCAGCCCGCGCACCGGCTCCTGCAGGTCGTGGGCCGCCACATAGGCGAAGCGCTCCAACTCGGCATTGGTGCGCGACAATTCGGCGATGACCTCCTGCAGGTCGCTTTCCGCCCGGGTCCGCTCGTGGATCTCGTGGCGCAGCTCGTCGTTGCGGTCGTGCAGGTCCTGCACCGCCAGATTCAGCTGACGGGCGATGTTGTCATAGGCCCAGCGCAGGCGGTCGATCTCGTCGCCATGGTCGGGAAAGCCCAGCGTCTCGTCGAACAGCGAGGCCTGGGACGACAGGGATTCCGGCACCAGCTTGCCGACGTTGCGGGCCAGTTCCTCCACCCGGCGGGTGACGATGCGGCTGAAGATCACGTACATGAAGGCCGCCACCAGGAAGGTCTTGACCGTGTTGCTGATCAGGATGGCGACGGCCTGGCCCAGCAGACGGTCGTAGATGCCGTCCAGGCTGGCCGTCACCGCCATGGTGGCGATCTGGCGCGATTCGCCCCGCACATCGCGCATCAGGGGGAATTGGCGATGGACGTGCCGCTTGGAGACGACGGCTCCCGACGTCCACACGTTGCGCCCGTCCGAAGTGGTGATCTCCGCGAATTCCACATGGGAAAGCCGGGTCAGGGCGTCCAGCGCCAGGGTGATCTGGCGTTCGTCGAAGGTCCAGACGCTGCCGGTGATGGGGGGCAGGAAGATGCGGACGTCCTCCAACTGGTCGTCCATGTCGGCGCGCTGCCGCTGGTATTCGCGAAGTAGTTGATAGCCCGTTGCCAGAACAGCCAGAAATGAGCTGAAGGCGATGATCAGCACGATCAGGCGGCGGCCGATCTTGTTTTCTCGCCCTTTCCTGCGGAGCATCATCATCATCATGGTGCACGCAGCCTACCCGTATCCCCGAATGGATACGAGCTTAAAACATTCGATCGCCTTACTTTAGACTTGGCCTAGGGACGCCATCGACCCGCAGGGTCTCGGCGATGGCTTCCAGCCGGGCCATCACCGCTTCGGCATCGGGATAGGAGCGGCTGAGAACCAGGTGGACGTCGAGGCGGTCGATGACGTCGAACTCGAGGTCGCGGATCGGGCGTTCGGCCAGGATTTCCTCGGCGGGACCGGCATAGTCCAGCAGGTACCCGGCCCGTCCGCGCTCCAGCATGGCGAAGGCGGATTCGTGGCTGACCGTGGGGTTGTTGCCGATCCGGTTGGCCGGGTCCTTGATGTAGGCCAGGATGCCGCCATAGCTGTAGCCGTGGACGGTGATCACCTCCTTGCCGGCCAAGTTCTCCTTCGAGGTGACGGGCGGCAAATCCTTGCGGCGGTAGACCCGCAACTCGGTGCCGGCCACCGGCCGCTTGCTGATCAGACAGCACTTCTCCAGCGCCGCCCCCTTGACCAGCATGGAAAAGTCGGTCTGTCCGTCGCGCAGGTGCTCGAACATGCGCGCCGCCGGCAGCCCGCGCGCCCGCCAGGGAATGCCGGCCTGCTGGAACAGCGGCGCGGCGAGGCGCAGCAGCGGATTATCGGGTTCTCCCCTTGCGTCCAGGCGGGTGGTCCACACCGACTGGTCGGGATAGGAGTATTCAATGGTGCGGGGCTCGGCGGCCGCCGGGCCGCAAAGGACCAGAAGAATTCCCGCCAGAAGGAGAGATGACCCGCGCCCGCTCATCATCCGTCTCCGTTTCATTCCCTGAAGTCCTGATCGAGAATACAGCAAGAGCGATGGCGTCACAATCGATGCCGTCATCATCCCGCCTCTTGTGTTTCACGGTGGTTTTCCTGTTCGGAGCGGCTTATCCTCGCCCCGATTTGGCAGGCAGGAGGGGTCGGCATGGCCATGGACCAGGAGTTGCACGCCGGGCTGGAGCCGGGCCTGCGTTTCGCCATGCTGATCGGTCCCGACGGCGGCGTCCGCGACCTGCGCTGGTCCGAGGTGGAGACCTGGCGGCCGACCGACGGCTTCCTGTGGGTCCATCTGGAGCGCGACGAACCCCGCGCCACCCACTGGCTGTGCGAGCGTTCCGGCATCGATCCGCTGGTGGCCATGGCGCTGACCGCCGAGGAATCCCGTCCCCGGGTCGAGGACGTGGGCGACGCGCTGATGGTGGTGCTGCGCGGCGTCAACAAGGCCCGCGCCGGCGAGGGCGAGGACCGCTCGGCCGAGACCGAGCTGGTCCCCGTCCACATCTGGATCGAGGCGGACCGCTGCATCTCGCTGCGCGACAAGGATCACTCGCTGAATGCGCTGCGCGACCTGCGCCTCGCCATGATGATGGGCAAGGGGCCGCGCACGGCGGGCGCCCTGCTGGCCCGTATCGCCGAGAAGGTGGTGGACCATCTGGGCATCCTCACCGACGAGATCGAGGACGGCATCTCCGACCTGGAGGACCGCATCGGCGAGGGGCTGGCCGGCACCGACCTGCGCGAGGACATCGCCTCGGCACGGCGCAAGGTGGTGCAACTGCGCCGCTATCTGGCGCCCCAGCGCGACGCCCTGTACCGCCTGCGCCACGACGACGCCAGTTGGCTCGACCCCGAGGCCAAGATGCGCCTGCGCGAGGTCAACGACCGCCTGATCCGCCATATCGAGGATCTGGACGAAATGCGCCAGCGCGCCACCATCTTGCACGAGGACTTCACCAACCTGGTGGCCGAGCGCGCCGCCCAGTCGTCCAACCGTCTGACCGCGCTGGCCGCCATGGTGCTGCCGCCCTCGCTGCTGGCCGGCATGATGGGTACCAATATCGGCGGCATTCCCGGGTCCCAGGAACCGCTGGCCTTCCTGATCCTGTGCGGCGTGGTGCTCGGCATGATGCCCGTCACCTATCTGATCCTGAAATGGATCAAATGGCTGTAGCCAGGCGAATGAAATAATTCGTTTCTTTTTGTGGCTCACGATTTTGGACAAATTACATAAAGGTGTCCGGGGATATTGCCCGGAATTTGGGGTTGGGGAGCGATGGTGAAGGCCGGAGACAGCGGCGACGATGGCGAGGCCGTGCCGGACGGCGGGCCGAGCCATGCCCGCCGCAAGGGCAAGGCCGCCACCGGCCTGGGGCCGCCGCAGGAAGCCTATGTCGCCTTCGCCTTCGCCGCCGCCGACCTGCTGATGGAGGCCGACCATTCGGGGCGGATCATCTTCGCCATCGGCGCGTCCATGTCGCTGGTGGGCCGCCCGGCCCGCCTGCTGGCCTCCATGACCCTGCCGGAACTGATCCGGCCCGAGGACCAGTCCCGGGTCAAGAACGCCCTGAAGCGCATGGCCAAGGGCGACCGGGTCCGCCATACCCTGCTGCATGTGACGCTGCCGGGCGGCGGCAGCACGCCGGTGGCGCTGTCGGGCTATCCCCATCCCGACCACGAGGGGCGTCTGCTGCTGGTGCTGACCCATTCCGGCACGCTGATGTCGCCCACCGTGCGGCAGAAGGATACCGGCTTGCTGGGGCGCGAGGGGTTCGAGGCCCTGGCCGGCGACCTGATCAAGGAAAGCGCCAAGGACGGCGACGAATCCTATCGCATGACCCTGCTGGACCTGCCGGAACTGGCGGAACTGCGCAGCAAGGTCGGCGCCGAGGCCACCGCCGACTTCATCTCACGCTTCACCGATTACCTGCGCCAGTGTTCGGTGGGCGGCGGAGCCGCCGCCGACCTGGGCAACAGCAAGTACGGCCTGATCCACGGCCCCGAGGTCACCGCCGGCGAGATCGAGACCGCCATCAGCGGACTGGCCCAGCAGGTGATGGGCGCGCCCATGAATCCCGAAACCGCCTCGGTGTCCATCGACGGCGGCGGCATCTCGGCGCAGGAAGCCACCAGCGCCCTGATCTACACCCTGAACCGCTTCACCACCGACAGCGGCGCCACCATCCACGAATTGTCGGCCATGGCGCGGCCGACCCTGTCGCAGACCGTCACCAAGATGCGCGAGGTCAAGGAGACCATCGGCAAGGGCGACTTCCAGTTGCACTTCCAGCCCATCGTCGATCTGTGGAGCAACGCGGTCCACCACTTCGAATGCTTGGTCCGCTTCGGCGACAGCGGCAATTCCCCCTACAGCACCGTGGTGTTCGCCGAGGATACCGGTCTGGTGGGGGAACTGGATCTGGCCATCTGCGCGCGCGCCATCGAGTTCATGCGCCAGGGGGTGGGCTCGGAACCCAGCCTGCGCTTTGCCGTCAATCTGTCGGGGCGCTCGCTGTCGAGCCCCAGCATGGCGGCCCGCCTGCTGCAGATGATTCACGCCGCCTCCGACCTGCGTGGCCGACTGCTGTTCGAGGTGACGGAAAGCTCGGCCATCGTCGATCTGGTGGCCGCCAATGCCGTCATCCAGGAAATCCGCGGGCGCGGCCACCCGGTGGGCATCGACGATTTCGGTGCCGGGGCGGCGGCGTTCCATTACCTGCGCGGCCTCAAGGTCGACCACGTCAAGATCGACGGCTCCTATGTGCGCGAGGCGGCGGGCAAGGGGGAATCGCTGCCCTTCCTGCGCGCCATCACCCAGCTGTGCCGCGAATTGCGGGTGGCCACCATCGCCGAGCATATCGAGGACGAGGCCACCGCCAACCTGCTGCGGGTCTACAACGTGCGTTACGGCCAGGGCTATTATTTCGGCAAGCCCATGCGGCCGTCGTCCAAGCTGCACGGCACCAAGGCGCCGTGGGCCACGCCACTCACCCAGTGGCGCAACGGATTGCTGTTCTTCGGCAATGGGACCGGCGCCGCCTCGGGGGGCTAGGCGTCACCACTTGCATGTTGAAATCCTTCGCTGCCCGTCATAATTCAGGGCTAGCGAAAGTTTGTGGGGGAATTGTTGTGCTGGCGTGGACGGACAGCTTGAGCGTCGGGGTTCCCAAGCTTGACGAGCATCATCGCCATCTCTTCTCCCTGCTGGCCCGCATCGCCGCCATGGTCGAGGAGAGGGGGCTGAGCCTGGATGCGCTTGGATCCGTCTTCGCCGAGCTGAACAGCTACATCGCCTATCACTTCGCCGAGGAGGAGGCGATGATGGAGCGGGCCGGCTTCCCCTTCCTCGAATTGCACCGCCACTCCCACCAGACCATCGCCATGCGGGTGGCCGATATGGCCGCGGCGCTGACCGCCGATGACATGGAGAATACCGCCCGCGATCTGCACGGTTTCCTGACCGGCTGGCTGATTCACCACATCGAAATCGAGGATTTCGAGTACCGCCCCTTCCTTGCCGGCGGTCACTAGCCTTTTCGGCTCAAGTATCCCTTCGCACGTGCAAAAATAAAGTTTCCCATGGGGCCTTGATTGATATTTCGGGCTGCTCCTGCTATGTTTTCCCTCAAAAGAAATAAAAGTATTCCAGGGAAGGCGAGGAGGTCCGATGGCGCCCCTTACTCAGGGTCACGAGACCGGTGTGCCCGTCATCGATGCCGGGAACGAGGGGCTGCGTTTCCTGCTGGGCCGGGTGTTCCAGCCGGGTGTCGAATGCCGCCGCGGCGCGGCCGGGCGCGGTGATTGCGATTTCAGCCGCTGTTCGCGCATTCAGGCGATCATGCGCTATGTGGAGCGCAATTTCGCCCAGCAGGAACAGGTGATGGCCGAATCGGCCTATCCCGATGCCCGGCGTCATCTGGACGACCATGCCGGTCTGCTCGATCACCTGGGGGTGATGCTGCACGCCCAGGTCTGCGCCGACAAGGACGCCGCCAAGGTCCACGACTTCATCGCCCACTGGGTGGTGGAGCACGCCCAGCGCTGCGACCGTCCGCTGGGCCGCTGGGCGGTGACCCGCCGGGTGCTGGAGCCCAAGTGCTAGACTCTGTCCGGGCTTGGCTGAATCCCCGCCGCTCCCTCGTCCCTTGCCCCGGCTTCGGGCCGGGATCCGTGCTGCTTCCGGCCGGGCCGGACCCTGTCTCCGAGACCGCGCGGATAGGGTCTTGGGCAGGGGTAGGGAGTGTTTGATTTTCCCCCGTGAACAGGGCATCCTGCCTTGCGCTGTCCAAGGTCCGGGGGGAGGGGGGCAAGTCCCGCCCGAATTCTGGGAGGACGATGCGGAAGCGACTTGCGGGTCGCGCCGCCTTTTTTGCTGTGATCCGTTTGCGCCCTCAGGCGCCGGCGGATGATCCGGGCGGACGGCGAGTGGTGAATTTCACGAAGGTCAGGGCGGACTCATGGGCGATACAAACATGACCAGAGGCGGGACCGAGGCGGCGGCGCAGGGGATGGGTGCCGACGAGGCCGAGGCGAAGGATATGGCGGCCCCGATGGCGCCTCCTCTGGCGGTGCTTCGTCCCGAACCGCTGCCGTCCGGCGGCGCCGCGCCCTCGGGCGGAAAATCCTCGCAGTTGCTCGCCCTGCTGGTGACCATCGCCTGGGTCGGCGTTTGCGGCTACTGGGCCAACACCTCCATCGGCTGGGGCAACCTTTTGTTCATGCAGCCGCAGGAGATCGGCGGCATGGTCGGCGCCGCCTTCCTGCCCCTGGCCTTCCTCTGGCTGCTGGTCGCCTATTTCGACCGGGGCCGTGAACTGCGCTCGCTGTCGGCCGAGATGCGCGAGCAGCTCGCCCGCCTGACCTATCCGGCCGAAGGCGCGGAAAGCCGGGTGTCGCGCATCGCCGAATCGCTCCGCGCCCAGGCCCGCGACCTGACCCACGCCTCCACCGAGGCCGCCGCCAAGGGCGAGGCCGTGCGCGAGATCATGGCGTCGCAGATCGAGGCCATGACCGGCGTCGTCGGCCGCGTCAACGACGAGGCCCAGACGGCGGTCGAGGCGCTGCGCAAGGAAGTGGACCGCCTGACCCAGGCCGCCGACGGCGCCACGGCGCGGGCGCGCGAGGTGGAAACCCTGCTGCGCATGCAGACCCAGGACCTGACCACCGTCACCGACACCTCGGCGCACCGCATCCGCGAGTTCGGCGAGCTGCTGCGCGGCCAGATCGAGAGCATCGACACCACCTCGGCCCGCGCCGCGTCGCGCGCCGATACCGTGGCCGAGCAGGTGCGTACCCAGGCCGAATCCCTGGACAAGGTCTCCCAGGCGGCGGTGGCCCGCGCCGAGCAGGTGGTCGCCATGTTCGAGCGCCAGGGCGCCCAGCTGGGCAGCTCGGCCGAGCAGGCCACCACCCGCACCGAAGTGGTCGCCAACTCCCTGGCCGAGCGGGTCGAGGCGCTGGAAAGCCTGTTCACCCGCCAGAACACCGATCTGGATCAGGCCGCCGAGCGCCTGGCCGAGCAGACCGCCCGCATTTCCGCCTCGCTGCAGCAGCAGGCCACCGGCCTCGACCAGATCACCGAGCGCGTGCTGTCGCGCGTCAAGATCGTCGAAGAGGCGCTGGGCGTGCAATCGCGCGAGCTGGGCTCGGCCTCGGATCAGGCCATGGGCCGGTTCCGCGAGATCGAGGAAACCCTGGCCCGCCACACGGAAAACCTCAAGACCGCCGCCGACGACGCGTCCAGCCAGTTGGGCGCGGTGGGCGAGGTGTTCGTCCAGCGCCGCGACGACGTGGATCAGGCCGCCGAGCGGGCCATGGCCCGGGTGCGCGAGGTGGGCGAGGCTTTCCAGGGCCAGACCCGCGCCGTCGCCGCCGCCTCGGACCAGATGACCGCGCGGGGCCGCGAGGTTTCCGAAACCCTGCGCCTCTATATCGAGGACCTCAACAAGGGGGCCGAGAAGGCCGCCGCCCAGGCCGAGAACATCCGCACCTCGCTCAGGAAGCAGGCCGACGAGCTGGCCGACGCCGCCAACGTGGTCTCGACCCAGTCCAAGCTGTCGGAAGCATCCCTGAACCAGCAGTCGCGCCACCTGATCGCCACCTCGGACCAGGTGATGGCCAAGGTGAAGACCATCGCCGACACGCTCCGCCAGGGCACCAACGACCTGATCGCCACCTCGTCCAAGGTCGGCGTCGAGCTGGACGCCGTGGGCGAGACGCTGCGCCAGCGCACCACCGACGTGTCCGCCGCCGCCGTCAAGGCGATCTCGGATTCGGGCGGGGTGGCCGAGCTGCTGGAGAAGCGCTCCGAGCAGCTGCAGAACGTCTCCGACCAGCTGGGCTCGCGGGTTCGCGCCGCCACCGAGGTGCTGCGCAAGCAGACCGAGCAGGTGGTGGCCACCGCCGATCAGGCCGAGGCCTCGGTCAGCGCGGTGGGCGAGGCCTTGCGCGTCCAGGCCCAGTCCCTGGCCCGCGTCGCCGACGATTCGTCGGATGTTCTCAAGGCCTTCGGCTCCTCCATCCAGCAGAACGCGGTGCAGCTGGGCGAAGCCGCCCAGCAGGTGTTCGCCCAGTCGCAGACGGCGGGCGATGCGCTGCGCTCCATCAGCCGCGATTTCGAGGAAGCCTCCAACAAGACGGCGGCCCAGGTCACCGCCGCCGGCGACATGCTGCGCGCCGGCATCCGCGAGCTTACCGCCTCGGCGGAACGCATCACCGCCCAGGTGCGCTCGGCCGGCGACGGCCTGCGCCGCCACGCCAGCGAGATGCAGGAAAGCACCGAGCGGACCGGCGCCAAGCTGGAAGCCGCCTTCGAGATGGTGCGCACCAAGTCCAACGACCTGGGCATCACCGGCGACCGTCTGGCTCAGCAGGCCGAGAGCTTCTCCAACAGCTTCTCGCGCCAGGTGGAGGAACTGGTCAACGCCTCCAAGCTGGCCGAAATCCGGGGCGCCCAGCTGGAAGAAAAGCGCGCCCAGCTGTCGGTGGAGCACTTCTTGCAGAACGCCGCCTTCATCGTCGAGAAGCTGCAGTCGCTGTCGGTGGACATCGGCCGCATCTTCAACGCCAATATCGACGAGAAGGCCTGGCGCGAGTTCCATGCCGGCGACCAGTCCATCTTCGTGCGCAAGATTCTCAAGAATCTCGACAAGCACCAGATGGCCTCCATCAAGAACAAGTTCGAGGACGACGGCGACTTCCGCGAATACGTCACCCGCTATCTGGCCGAGTTCGAGGCCCTGCTCAACCAGGCCCGCAATTCCGATCACCAGGACGTGCTGACCGGCACCTTCACCTCGTCCGAGGTGGGCAAGCTGTACCTGGTCCTGGCCCGCTCGCTGGGCCGCCTGGAATAGGCTGTGGCCTGGGTCCAATGAAAACGGCGCCGGAGCGATCCGGCGCCGTTTTTCCATGATCGGGCTATCGCCCGAACCCATCCGGGGCCAATGCCCCGAACCCCATTTTGATTCAGAAATAAAAAGGAGGTTTGGAGGCATGGCCTCCAACCGGGGTACGGGGCGGGAGCCCCGTTTTACCCCAGCACCGCCCGCAGCTGGGCCAGCCGCGCCTCCAGTTCCTCGGGTCTGTAGGGCCGGGCGGGGACGGCGCCCCAGACCGGCTTGGGCCACGAGGCGTCGTCGGTGTTGCGGGCGATGACGTGGACGTGCAACTGGGCCACCACGTTGCCCAGCGCGGCGATGTTGATGCGGTGGGGGGACACGGCCTGGCGCAGCGCCGTCGAGGCCCGGGCGATCTCGTCGAGCAGGGTGTGCCGGTCGTCGGGGGCCAGGTCGGTGATCTCCACCACGCCGTCGCGCCTGGGCACCAGCAGCAACCAGGGATAGGTGGCGTCGTTCATCAAGAGGACGCTGCACAGCGGCCACTGGGTGACCGGCACGGTATCGGCCTGAATCCTGGGGTTCAGCTCAAACATGTATTCAGTCTCCACGTTGCGCGCGCCTTGGTGTTCAAGGTATCAGGAAGCGCCGCTGACGAAAGGGCTTTCACATGCGCCGCCAACGTACCAATCCGTTCCGCCGATTGTTCTCGGCGCTGGGCCTGCTTTTGCTGGTGGTGGCGGTCGGTGTCGCGGGGCTGGAACTGATGGCCGGCTGGGCGGTGAAGCTGATCCGGGACAAGCGTCCGGCCTTTACCGCCAATATGTCCGACGAGGATCTGGGAAAGCTCTACAACACCGCCGACGTGGCCCGGTATCGCGACATCCTGGGGCAGAGTTGGCGGCAGTTGGACACCGTCTATACCCCCTTCGTGGAGTACCGCACCGCGCCGTATCAGAGCGCGCATTTCACCGTCACCAATGACGGCGTTCGCAGCAATGGCGGCGTTCTTCCCGATCTGGCGGGAGACGGGCCGAAGGTCTTCGTGTTCGGCGGCTCCACCACCTTAGGCGCCGGCGTGGCCGATGCCGAGACCATCCCCGCCTATCTGGAACAGGCGCTGGGCGCGGTGGGGCGCGGTGACGTGAAGGTGTTCAATTTCGGCGCCGTTTCCTATTACTCCACCCAGGAACGCATCCTGCTGGAGCGGTTGCTGACCGCCGGATACAAGCCCGACATCGCCGTGTTCATCGACGGCGATGCCGACTTCTATCATTGCAGCATTCCCGACAGCAGCGCCTGGAACGACCGCCTGACCCAGATCAGCGGCGCCCGGTCGCGTCTGCCGCTGTGGCGCGATCTGGCCGCCCGTTCCCAGGTGCTGCAGATGATCCGCCATCTGGCCGGCGACAAATCGGTGCTGGTGCGCGAATGGGGGCGTTTTTGCGAGACCGATGCCGAGGTGGATGCGGTGATCCGCCGTCTCGACGCCAATCGCCGCATGATCGACGCCCTGGCCGAGCGGATGGGGTTCAAGGCGCTGTTCGTGCAGCAGCCGGTCCCCACCTATTCCTATGACAACCGCAAGCGCCCCTTTCCGGTCAAGGAGGAGGCGCTGGGCTACCACATGAACGCGGCGCGCGGCTATCCCCGCATGGCCGACATGAAGGCTGCCGGGCAATTGTGGGACCGGGGCCTGCTGTGGCTGGCGGAACTGGAGCCCGCCGAGGGCAACGCCTATATCGACGCCGTCCATTACTCCCCGGCCTTCAGCAAGGCCATCGGCGAACGCATCGCCTCGGTGCTGGTCGATGGCGGGATGCTGTCGGGAAAATAACCCTGGGTAGCGTTTCGCGCCGCAGCACTTCCGCAACATAAATTATCGCTCCGGTGCATCGGTGCCCTGCAATTCCTTTTGTTGCACACACCGGCCGAGGCGGACAGAATGGCGGCCACAATCGGGGGCGGGAGACTTGCGGTGCAAAGATCGCCGCAAGGGTCGTCGATCAAGATAACGTCTGGGAGGACGCATGGTTTCGGCCAAGCCGGGCAAGACCATTGCCGCAACGGCTCCGGCGGGTGGGGCCGGGGCGTGGGATGACGCCGCTTTCCGTTGGAACGACGCGCTGGCCGAACTGGCCGGGGCGCCGGACGCGCCGCTGAATATCGGCGCGGTCTGCTCCGATCGCCAGGTGAGCCTGGGCCGGGGAGAGCGGATCGCCGTCCGCTGGCTGGGCCGCCGCCAGGGCAGCCGCGACGTCACCTATGGCCAACTGGCCGACCAATCGGGACGATTCGCCCGCGTGCTGGCCGATCTGGGCCTCGAGCCCGGCGAGACGGTGGCGGTGCTGCTGGGCCGCGTTCCCGAACTTTACGGCGCGGCGCTGGGCATCTGGAAGGCCGGCGGGGTCTATTGCCCGCTGTTCGCCGCCTTCGGTCCCGGCCCGGTCAAGGCGCGCCTGGAATTGGGCAAGGCCGCCATCCTGATCACCTCCGACGAATTGTATGCCCGCAAGGTGGCGTCGTCGCGGGCCGCGCTCCCCAATCTGCGGCACGTCCTGCTGGTCGGCGAGGACGGCGGTGTCCCGTCCATGCCGCCGGGCTGTTCCGACCTGCTGGCCCTGGCCGGGGCCGCCCGGCCCATGACGGCGGTGGCGACCCGGCCCGACGCGCCCGCCTTCCTGCACTTCACCAGCGGCACCACCGGTACGCCCAAGGGCGTGCTGCACCCCCATCGGGCGGTGCTGGCCCATCTGGTCACCGGGCGCAAGGTGTTCGGCCTGTCCGAGTCCGACGTGTTCTGGTGCACCGCCGATCCCGGCTGGGTGACCAGCACGTCGTACGGCATCATCGCGCCGCTGGTGTGCGGCGCCGCCCTGATCGCCGACGAGTCCGAACAGGAGCCCCGGCGCTGGTACGGCATCCTGCACGACGAGAAGGTGACCGCCTGGTACACCACGCCCACCGCCATCCGCACCATGATGCGCTATGGCGCGGCCCTGGCCCGTTCGTACCGCGAGAATTCGCTGCGCGTGGCGGCCAGCGTGGGCGAGCCCCTGAACGCCGAGGCGGTGATGTGGGGGCAGAAGGCGCTGGGCGTGCCCTTCCTCGACACCTGGTGGCAGACCGAGACCGGCGCCATCACCATCGCCAACGGTCCCGGCACCGACCGGCGGCCGGGCAGCATGGGCCGGCCTTTGCCCGGCGTCGAGGCGGTGATCATGCGCTGCGAGGGCGGCACGCCCAAGCAGGTGGACGCCGTCGACGCGGTGGGCGAACTGGCCATCCGCACCTGCTGGCCCTCCATGTTCTCCGGCGCGCTGGGCGAGGAGACGCGCTACGGCGATTGCTTCCGCGACGGCTGGTACTTCACCGGCGATCTGGTCAAGCGCGACAAGGACGGCTTCATCTGGTTCGTGGGCCGCGCCGACGACATGATCAAGTGCGGCGGCCTGCAGATCGGCCCCTTCGAGGTGGAAGGCAGCCTGATGGACCATCCGGCGGTGGCCGAGATCGGCGTGGTGGGCAAGCCCGACATGCTGGTGCGCGAAGTGCCGGTGGCCTTCGTCTCGCTCAATCCCGGCTTCGAGGCGGGCGACGCGCTCAGGGCCGAGCTGCTGTCCTATGCCCGCCAGGAACTGGGGGCGGGCATGGCGCCGCGCGAGATCCATTTCGTCGAGGAATTGCCCAAGACCAATTCGGGCAAGATCATGCGCCGGGTGCTGAAGGCCAAGGCCATGGGAGAGCCGGAAGGGGGCGACATCCTGTCCACCCTGCCGCCTTGTCCGGGGCGTTACGACGACGAGTGAGTAAAAGAAAACGGGGCCGAAAGGCCCCGTTTCAGTGACTCTGCCTGTCATGCTGAGCGACGGCGAAGCATCTTTCATCATCCGGCGGCCGGTTGGGCCTGAAAGATCCTTCGGTTTCACCTCAGGATGACAAGGGAGCGGTTCAGCCCCGCTTGCCGCAGGGGCAGCCCCCCGAACCGCCGCCACACCCGCCCTTGCTTTCGTCCACCAGTTCGCGGACGGTGGAGACGCACTTGCCGCAGCGCGGCTTGGAGTCGAAGTGACGGAACACCGCCTGCGGGCTGCCGGCGCCTTCGGTGACGGCGGCGCGGACCTGGCGGTCGGTAAAGCCGTGGCAGAGACAGACATACATGGGGTGCCTCCTTCCTACTGCCGGGCGCTGGAATGAATGGCGCGGGGCTCCGCGACGCTGTCCGATTCCCAGGCGATGGCTTGCAGGGTGCCGGCGCACAGGCCGAGCAACAGGGTGAAGACCAGCAGGCGAACCGAAACCATGGGACGCTCCAGGCGTGTGGGTCATGATCTGTCGCTGATGATAATCATTCGCAACGCCGATGCCAATAGTTATTTTGTGTGATTCGCAATCGCAATTGTCGGGGCTGGCATGTCCGTCCGGGATGCCGGTCCTGGCGAAGCGGCTTGGGGTGGTGTAGCTTCGGCGCTTCCGTGGCCTGAAGGGTGATCGATGACCTTCGAGCAGGGGCTGGCGTTCACCATCCTGGGCGCCACCATCTTGATGTTCGCGCTGGACAAGCTGCGCTACGACCTGGTGGCGCTGCTGTCGCTGTCGGCCGGGATTCTGGCGGGGCTGGTGCCGCCGGAAAAGGCCTTCCACGGCTTTTCCGATCCGGTGGTGGTGGTGGTGGCCGCCGCCCTGGTGGTCAGCGCCGGCATCGAGCGTTCGGGCGTTATCGAGCATCTGATGAAGCCGCTGGCGGCGCTGAAATCCCCCGACGCCCTGATCTGCACCCTGGTGGCGCTGGTGATGGTGCTGTCGGCCTTCATGAAGAATATCGGGGCGCTGGCCATCTTCATTCCGCTGTCCATCCGTCTGGCGCGGGCCGGGGGCATTCCGGTGTCGCAGATCCTTATGCCGCTGTCGTTCGCCTCGCTGCTGGGCGGCGTGATGACCCTGATCGGCACCTCGCCCAACATCATTGTGTCGCGCGTCCGGCTGGAACTGACCGGCAAGCCCTTCACCATGTTCGACTTCACGCCGGTCGGGCTGGGCATCTGCCTGGCCGGCATCGGCTTCCTCGCCTTCGCCTGGAGGGTGCTGCCCAAGGACCGGCAGGGCAGCGGTTCGGGCTCGGAGTTTCGCATCGAGGATTACCTGGCCGAAGTGCGCATCGAGGCGCATTCTCCGCTGATCGGCGCCACGGTGGCCGATCTCGAGCAATTGTTCTCGGGCGGCGCGGTGACGGTGGCGGCCATCATCCGCGACCACGGCCACCGCTATGTCCCCGGCGGCCATTGGGAGTTCTCGGAAAACGACGTCCTGGTGCTCGAGGGCGACCCCATGGCCTTGAAGCCGCTGCTGGACACCGCCGGTCTGGTGCTGATGGGCGGCGGCGGTCTGGGGAGCGAGGACACCACCGTGATGGAAGCGGTGGTGATGCCCAATTCGCCGCTGGTGGGCAGTTCGGCGGTGCGAAGCGCCATGCGGCGGCGTCACGGCATCGCGCTCCTGGCCATCAGCCGGGGCGGTCGGCACATGATCGAGCGGCTGCGCCAGACCGAGTTCAAGGCCGGCGACGTGCTGGTGGTGGAAGGCAACGGCGAGGCCATGCCCGGCACCCTGGCGCAACTGGGCTGCCTGCCGCTGGGCCAGAAGGCCATGCCGCTGGCGCGCAAATCCGCCCTCCTGCCGGTGGCCATCGCCTTCGGGGCCATGCTGTCGGTGGCCCTGGGACTCATGCCGGTGGCGCCGGCCTTCTTCCTGGCGGCGGTGGCCATGATCCTGCTGGGCTGCCTGCCGCTGCGCGACGCCTACGAGGCCGTCCACTGGCCGATCATCCTTTTGCTGGGGGCGCTGATTCCCATCAGCGACGCCATGAAGAGCACCGGCGCGTCGGATCTGCTGGCCGGCTGGCTGGCCATGGCGGCCTCGCAGGTGCCGGTGCCCATGGCGCTGGGGCTGGTGCTGCTGGCCTCCATGCTGCTGGCTCCTTTCCTGCACCATGCCGCCACCGTGCTGCTGATGGGCCCGGTGGCCGCCGGCATGGCCGTGAAGATGGGGCTTGCCGTCGATCCCTTCCTGATGGCGGTGGCGCTGGGAGCGGCCAGCGACTTCCTCACCCCCATCGGCCACCAGTGCAACACCCTGGTGATGGGCGTCGGCGGCTATCGCTTCGGCGATTACTGGCGGCTGGGTCTGCCGCTCAGCGTCATCGTGCTGGTGTCGGGGACGGTGCTGATCCTGATGGTCTGGCCGATTTAAATTGACTTCCCGCCTGCAAGGGCGCAGGGTCCGCCGGTCCGGACGATTCGCGTCCGGCTTGCTCGCGGGCAGCGCGCAACGGCCGATCCCCCGACGGATCGCCTTTCGCCCCGAGCCTTCCTTCCCTTGCCCATAGCTTCCTGGCCGCGCGTCCGGGAGGAGCCAGACGAAAACCGCATTTTGCGGCGCTCGTCCCGCCGTCCGTCCCCGCCCTGTGTGGGCGCGAGGGATGACGGCCTGTTGAAGAAAGAGACCTGATGACCGTTCTGTTTTCCGAACTCGGCCTGGCCGAGCCCCTGCTGAAGGCGCTCGAGGCCGAGGGCTACACCACCCCCACCCCCATCCAGGAACAAAGCATCCCCCACCTGATCGAGGGCCGCGACGTCCTGGGCCTGGCCCAGACCGGCACCGGCAAGACGGCGAGCTTCGCCCTGCCGCTGCTCCAGCGTCTGGACGCCTTCAAGAAGCGCGCCATGCCCAAGAGCTGCCGCGTCCTGGTGCTGACCCCCACCCGCGAGCTGGCGGTGCAGGTGGGTCAGAGCTTCAAGACCTATGGCTGCCATTACCGGCTGCGCCACGCGCTGGTGTTCGGCGGCGTCGGCATGGTGCCGCAGATCAAGACCATGGCCGGCGGCGTCGATGTGCTGGTGGCCACCCCCGGCCGCCTGCTCGACCTGATCGATCAGGGCGCCATCCGCCTGGATTCGGTCGAGGCGCTGGTGCTGGACGAGGCCGACCGCATGCTCGACATGGGCTTCATCCAGCCCATCCGCAAGATCGTCGCCATGGTGCCCAAGCAGCGCCAGACCGTGCTGTTCTCGGCCACCATGCCCGAATCCATCGTCGGCCTGGCCAATTCGGTGCTGCACACCCCCGTGCGCGTCGAGGTGACCCCGGTTTCCTCCACCGCCGAGAAGATCGACCAGAAGGTGCTGTTCGTCGACCGCGAGCACAAGCGCACCCTGCTGACCGACATCCTGGCCGGCAACGACGTGGTCCGCGCCCTGGTCTTCACCCGCACCAAGCACGGCGCCAACCGCGTCGCCGAACTGCTGGAAAAGGCCGGCATCAACGCCGACGCCATCCACGGCAACAAGTCCCAGGGCGCCCGCCAGAAGGCCCTGGCCGATTTCCGCGACGGCCGCATCAAGGCGCTGGTCGCCACCGACATCGCGGCGCGCGGCATCGACGTGGACGGCATCACCCACGTCATCAACTTCGAGCTGCCCAACGAGCCGGAAAGCTATGTCCACCGCATCGGCCGCACCGCGCGCGCCGGCGCTTCCGGCATCGCGCTCAGCCTGTGCGACAACGATGAAGTGGCCTATCTGCGCGATATCGAGAAGACCATCCGCCAGGCCATCCCGGTGGATTACGACCAGCCCTACCACGCCCCTCACATCGCCACCCGCGGCCTGCCCGGCGGCCCCCGCGCCACCAAGCCGCCGCAGAACAGGGGCGGTCAGGGTCGCAACGGCCACTCCCAGCAGGCCCGTGGGCCGCAAGGCCACCCGCAGCAGAGCCGGGGCGGCAATCCCCATGGCGAGCACGGCTCCCATCCGGCCAGGGGCCGCGACGGCGCCAAGCATACCCATGCGGCCAAGCCGGCTTCCGGCAAGCCATCGTCCGGTCGTCCGGCCGGCAAGCCGGGTGGAGCCCGTCCCCAGGGCGGCTTCAAGGGCATGCCCGGCGGCAGCCGCAACGCCGCGCGGGGATAAGCCTTCGCGTCATCCGTGAGATCGTCATGCCCGGCCGTCGTGCCGGGCATGTTCGTTTATGAGGCTTTCAGCACCATGCGGGCCAGGCGCGGCGCGTTGACGCTGACCGGCAGGGCGCCGCCCTCGATCTCGGCCAGGGTGAACCAGCCCGCCGCCTCGGCATCGTCGGCGGCCACCGGCTCGCCGTGGGGGCAAAGGCAACGCACCACGTTGAGAACGTAGTGATAGCGGATGCGGCCCCCGTCATCGGGGCTGATGACCTCGAACACGTCCACCACACCCCTGGCCTCGGCGGCCAGGCCGGTTTCCTCGGCCAGTTCGCGCAGCGCGGCCGCCGCCAGGGTCTCGCCCACCTCGACCAGCCCTCCGGGAAAGCCCCATTTGCCGCGATCGGGCTCCTTGGCGCGGCGGACCATCAGCAGGCGGCCGCCGCGCTCGACCAGGGCCAGCACGCCGGGCAGGGGATGGGACGGGTATTCTCGCGCCATGGGGTCTCTCTTTCATAGGCCAGTCCGCCGACAATAGGCCAGTCCGCCGACAATAGGATCGCATGGCGTCCATGTCACTTCCGGACGGCTTGCCTCGGGGCGGGGGTGGTTCTAGTATGGAACCTCTTGAATTTAATTCTGGTCAAGTGGGCCGACGGGGTTTTCATGGGGTTGGCCGCCTTGCGGGCGCCGGACGTCACAGCCGGCACGATGCCGAAGCCGCACGAGCGTGTTGCCGTGCGGATGGGGCTCCTTTTTGCCGCGCTTGCCGCTTTCGTCATCGGAATCGCCGCCCTGGCGGTCTGGGCCCTGTGGCCGGACGAGGCCGAGCGCAGCCTGGGCTGGCTGTTGGCCGGGCTGGTGCCCCTGCTGGTGGGCGTCTCTTTCGCCATCGGCATGGTGATCGGGCAGGGCATCGACCGGCGTCTGGCGGTGCCGGGCGCGCCGTCGCCGCAGGCCGCCGGCGATTGGTGGAGCGATCCTCTCGGCCTCGACGGCGCCTTCCATTCCCTGGCGCGTCGCTACGAGCAATCCCTGCGCGACGTGGAGCAGCGCGGCCGCAGTCTGGTCGCCAATGCCGAGAGGGTGGCCCAGTTGGGCTCGGCCGAGCGTGACCTGACCACCGGTATCGGGCATTGGTCGGACGAATTCCACGCCATCATCGGAGTGGCGCCGGGCGGCTGCGTTCCTGCGCCCGAGGTCTTTCTGGACGTGGTTCATCCCGGCGACCGGGCCGATGTGGCCGAAATCCTGCGCTCGGTCACCGAGGGCGGCGGCCGGCGCGAGGCGGAATTCCGCATCGTCCGCCCCGATGGCGAGGTGCGCATGCTGCGCGGCTGCGTCGAGGTGGCCTGCGATGCCGCCGGGCGGCCGGCGCGGCTGGATTCCACCATCCAGGACATCACCGAACGCAAGCGCCTCGAGAACGAGCTGGACGGCCTGATCCGGGAATTGTGGCGTTCCAACGAGGAGCTGGAGCAATTCGCCTATGTGGCGTCCCACGATCTGCGCCAGCCGCTTCGGGTGGTGGGCAGCTACGTGTCGCTGCTGGAAGAGGAGCTGATGGGCAGCCTGGGCGGCGAGTCCCTGGAATACATGGGCTTCGTTCGCGACGGCGTGCGGCGCATGGACCGGCTGATCACCGATCTTCTGGCCTATTCGCGGGTGGGACGGGTCATCGGTGATGCGCCCTTCCCGGTGGCCGAGGCGGTGGATTCCGCCCTTTCGGACCTGCAGATCGAGATCGAGGATTGCGCCGCGACGGTGGTGGTCGCCCCGGACCTGCCGGTTCTTTACGGCGATCGTGGCGAGATGGAGCGCCTGTTCCTCAACCTGATCGGCAACGCGCTGAAATACCGCCGTCCCGACCAGGCGCCCCATGTCTCGGTGGAATGCGAGGATGTGGGCGACGAATGGCTGTTCCGGGTCCGCGACAACGGCATCGGCATTCCGCAGGAATATGCCGAGCGGGTGTTCGGCATTTTCCAACGCCTGCATGCCCGCGACGAATACGAAGGCACCGGCGTCGGGCTGGCCATCGTCAAGAAGATCGTCGACCGCCATGGCGGCTCCATCCGGGTGGAGCCGTGGGAGGGCGAGGGGACGGTGATGGCCTTCAACTGGCCCAAGGCCCCCCGCCGTCCGGAGGCGGAGAGCTGATTCCACCCTTCCGGGCCTTGCGCCCGAAGGTGAATTGAGACAGGGTCTTTCTCGGTATCCAATCGTCTGGACGGTGACGTGGCTTCCAGGGACATTCACGACATCCTGCTGGTGGAGGATGATCCCGGCGATGCCGGTCTGGTCCGCATCGCCTTGCGGCGGTCGCGCCATTCCTGCCGTCTGCATCACGTCAAGGACGGCGACGAAGCCATGGGGTTTCTGCGCCGGGACGAGGTCCATTCCCAGGCGCCGCGCCCCGATCTGATCCTGCTCGACCTCAATCTGCCGGGCCGCAACGGCCACGAAATCCTCGAGGAAATCCGCGCCGATGCCGCCCTGTGCTCCATTCCCGTGGTGATTCTCTCCACCTCGGGGGCCGAGCGCGACATCAAGAAGGCCTATGCCCTGGGGGCCAGCAGCTACGTGTCCAAGCCGATGGATGTGGAGGCGTTTACCGCCGCCATCCATTCCATCGAGGATTTCTGGTTCGGCACGGCCCAGTTGCCCTCATGAGCACGCTTCCCATCCGCGTCCTGCTGCTGGAGGACGATCCCGCCGACGCCAGGCTGGTCGTCCAGATGCTGCGCCGGGTCAAGACCACCTCCTTCGAGGTCACCGTGGTCGGGCGCCTTGCCCAGGCGGTGGAGCGGCTGTCGGACCGGATATCCAGCTTCGACGTGGTTCTGGCCGATCTCGGCGTGCCGGATTCGTCGGGCATCGCCACGCTCGACGCCCTGACCCAGGCGGCGCCCAGCCTGCCGGTGGTGGTGCTGACCGGCAATGACGACGACGCCGTCGCCCTGGAATCTCTGAAGCGCGGCGCCCAGGACTATCTGGTCAAGGGATTGGGCGACGCCTTCATCCTGTCGCGGGTGGTGCGCTACGCCATCGAGCGCAAGCTGGGCGAGGAGGTCCTGCGCGAGGCCCGCGACAGCGCCGAGCAGGCGGCAAGGGCCAAGTCGGTGTTCCTGGCCATGATGGGCCACGAGATCCGCACGCCGCTCAACGGCGTGCTGGGCATGGCCCGCCTGCTGCTGGAGACCGATCTGGACCCGCGGCAGCAATCCTTCGCCGAGACGCTGGTGTCGTCGGGAGAGCTGCTGCTGGGGCTGGTCAACGATATCCTGGATTTCTCGCGCCTGGACGCCGAGGGCATGACCCTGGCCGTGGAATCCTTCGACGTGCTCGACACCGTCGAGGAGGTGCGCCTGGTGCTGGCGTCGCGCGCCGCCGAGAAGGATCTGGCGCTGTCGTGCCGCTTCGGGCCGGGAATTCGCCGCGAGGTGGCGGGCGACCGCCTGCGCCTGCGGCAGATCCTGTTCAATCTGGTGGGCAACGCCATCAAGTTCACCGATCGCGGCGGGGTGGAGATCGGCGTCGAGCCCCTGGCCGCCAAGGAAGGCCAGGTGTTGCGCTTCCTGATCAAGGATACCGGCATCGGCATCGCCCCGGAGATCGGAGCCCAATTGTTCACCGAGTTCTGGCAGGGCGACAGCGGCGCCGCCCGGCGCTTCGACGGCGCCGGTCTGGGTCTGGCCATCTGCAAGCGCCTGGTCGAACTGATGGGCGGCGTCATCGGCTATGACAGCCTGCCGGGCCAGGGCACCACCTTCCGGGTGGATCTGCCGCTGGCCCCCGCCGAGGCGCCTTTGGGTGACCGGAAAGCGGTGGAGCGACCCTGCCGGGTCCTGCTGGTGGACGATAACGAGGTCAACCGCGAGGTGGCGGCCGGACTGCTGGAGCGGCGCGGCCATCAGGTGGTGTGCGCCCGCGACGGTTACGAAGGGGTCGAGGCGGCGAAGCAGGGCGGCTTCGATCTGGTGCTGCTGGACATGCGCATGCCCGGCATGGACGGTATCGAGACGGCCCGGGCCATCCGCGCCCTGCCGGGCGATGCCGGCCGGCCGCCGCTCTACCTGCTGACCGCCAATCCGGTGAAGGAGGACGAGGCCCGCTGGCGCGAGGCGGGCATCCGCGGCTGCCTCGCCAAGCCGTTCCACTTCGACCATATCGGGCGCCTTCTGGGCGAATTGGGGGATGACCCGCCGGAACCGTCCCTCGAGCCCCGGCTGGTCGGCGTGCCCGGATTGCTGTCGGACATGGGCGACCTGGGCCGTGACCGTCTGGTGGGGCTGGTGGAACTGTTCCGCTCCTCGTCCTCGGCCGATCTGGCGGCGCTGCGCACCCATGCCCAGGCCGGTCGGCTGGCCGAGGCCGGGCAACTGGCCCACCGCATGGCCAGCGCCGCCTCCAGCCTCCATCTGGGGCCCTTGGCGGCCAAATGCCGGGCGGTGGAGGACGCGGCGCGGGCCGACGACCCCGGCACCGCCGCCCAGGCCGAGGAACTGGCCGAATTGTGGACCCGCTCGCTGGCGGCGGTGGGCCGCGTGCTCGATCTCTAGCCGAAAGGCTCAGCCGACCAGCTTGCGCACCAGATCGCCGATCTCGCCCAGCGGCAGGATCGCCTTGCACAGCCCGGTCTGGGCGGTGGCGGCCGGCATGCCGTAGACCACCGAGGTGGCCTCGTCCTGGGCGTAGAGCTGGCCGCCGGCCTCGGCCACCACCCGGCCGCCCTTGGCGCCGTCGGTGCCCATGCCGGTCAGCACCACCGCCACGGCGCGATTGCCCCAGCAGGCCGACACGCTGCGGAACATGGGGTCCACCGCCGGCTTGCAGAAATTCTCCGGTGGCGCGTCCGACAGCTTGATCAGCATGTCGCCCCCCTTGCGCTCGGCCAGCATGTGCTTGCCGCCGGGGGCGACGTAGACCCTTCCGGCGACGATCTTCTCGCCGTCCTTGCCTTCGGCGGCGGCCAGCCCGCTGGTCTGGGAGATGTGCTCGGCCAGGATGCCGGTAAAGGTCGGCGGCATGTGCTGGGTGATCAGGATGGGAAGGCGGGGCTTGGCGCCCCGCAGCTTGGCGAAGATGTCGAACAGCGCCTGCGGCCCGCCGGTGGACGAGCCGATGGCCAGGACCTCCGCCGGCCCGGATGGCGGAGCGGAAGCGGGCCGGGGCGGCGGGGCGGCGGCCGGGCGAGGGGCAGGCGATGGGGGCGCCGCCTGGGCGGGGCGCAGCCTGCGCGCCGCCAGACTCTTGATCTTGTCGGTCAGTTCGCGCTTGAACCCGCCCGCTCCCGACATTTCCGAACTGGCCGAGGGCTTGGGGATGTAGTCGGCGGCGCCGGCCCGCAGCGCCTGGAAGGTGACGCTGGCGCCGCGCTGGGTCAGCGAGGACAGCATGATCACCCGCACGCCGGGCACCGCCTTCAGGATGCCGGGCAACGCGGTCAGCCCGTCCATCACCGGCATTTCGATGTCGAGGATGACCACATCGACCGGCGTGCGGGCCAGGGCGGCGATGGCCTGCTCGCCGTTGGAGGCCTGGGCCGCCACCGTGATGGCCGGGTCCTCGGCCAGGATGCGGGCCACCAAGCCGCGAACGATGGCGGAATCATCGACCAGCATGACCTTGACGGCAGCGCCGGCGGAAGGCGTGGAAGACCCGGAAAGCATGCTGAACCCTTAGATGCACAATTCACTCATGTTCGATGGTAACGCCCCCTTCGCACACTTGTCCATGCGGGGGGCGGCAGGGGCGCCATGCGTCGCTGCACCTTGAGTTTATGCCCAAGGTATGTAAGTATCCGGCCTTATGATGATCGAGTGGAGCTCACGATACGAGACGGGCATCGCCGAGGTGGATGAAGACCACCGCCGGCTGGTGGACCTGATCAACGACCTGGATGCCATGCTCGACGGCAGCGGCGACCTGGGGCGGGTCGGCATGATCATCGACGCCCTGGTCGATTACACCGATTACCACTTCACCCGCGAAGAGAGGCTGATGGCCGCTTCGGGCTATGCCGAGGTGGACGAGCATGCCCTGAGCCACGCCCAGTTCGGCCAATTCCTGGGCGAACTGGTGGGGGGATGCATGCTCGAGCCCAGCCGGGACTCTGCGGTGCGGGTGAATGACTATCTGCGGGAATGGCTGCTGGACCATATCCTGGTTGAAGACATGAAATTCGTCCCCGTCGTCAAGACGGCGACCTGAACCCCAGCATCAGACCTTCGCGAAGAAGGCGTATCGCAGACTGTCGCGGATGAAGAAATCGCATCCGCGACTTTCTTTTTTGTCGGTGAAGATGTCGCCGATGGTGCAGTCCCATCCGCTCCAGTAGGTGCAGTCCCGGCATTCGCGCCGCTTGGCTTTTTCGCCCGCCACCATGCCTCTCCGTGTCCATTGGCGCGGCGGAGAATAACGGCGGACCGCGACGGTTCCATGACGGGGCCGTGACCGTTTCGGGTCGTGATATCGCAAGGATTACGCCGGGGCGGTACCGGAGGCGGCCGCCACCACCATCGTTTGCCGGGGGTGAGCGCCGCTCGTCGGCGGGTGAGCAGGTTGCGTCCGAAATACCGCTTGTCAGGTGGTAGCGTCGCAAGGCGTCACCAGTCCAAGCGAGGCCCGCCATGCAGTCCAACGCCCCTTGCCTTCCCCGCTGGTTCGAGGATTTCGAGCCCGGCCAGGTCTTCGCCACCGCCGCGGCGACGGTCAGCGAAAGCCAGATCCTCGACTTCGCCCAGCGTTTCGACCCGCAATTCTTTCATCTGGATGTTCCCCGGGCAAAGGACTCGCCCTATGGCGGACTGATCGCCAGCGGCTTTCACACCCTGGCGCTGAGTTTCCGGCTGTTCATCGATACCGGCATCAACCGCCAGAGCGGCCTGGGCGGTCCCGGGATCGACGGATTGCGCTGGCTGAAGCCGGTCCGGCCGGGCGATACCCTGTCTTGCCTGATCGAGACGCTGGAGGCCCGTCCCTCGTCCAAGCATGCCGATCGCGGCGTCGTGGTCTGGGGGTTCCATGTCTTCAATCAGGAGGGCAAGGAGGTGATGACCTATCGGATACCAGGCATGGTGGCCCGCCGCCCGGCCTGACGCCTTCGGCGAGGGGGCTTGACGCGGCGGACGGCAAGGGGCCCTAATTCCGGCCGGTCCCTCCGGCCCGAGAGGCAAGCGTGCAGCCCTCCATGGTTACTCCCGACTTTCATCAGACCCTGCTGGCCACCATGGCTGAGGGGGTTGTGGTTCAGGATGCCCGGCGCAGCATCATCTTCGCCAACGCCGCCGCCTCCCGGATTCTCGGCCAGAGCCTGGAGGAGCTGATCGGCACCACCTGCGACGTGGAGGATTGGGACGCCACCCGTTTCGACGGTCCCTCGCTCAGCAATGCCGATCATCCCGCCGCCCTGGCCCTGGCCACGGGCCAGCCGGCCGGTCCCATGGTCATGGGAATTCGCCGGGGAAACGAGCGTGTCTGGCTCCGGCTGCAGGCAATGCCCATCGTCATCGAACAGGGCCTGCCCCGGGCCGTGCTCGTCACCTTCACCGAAATCTCCGACCTGATCGAATCCAAGGCGCGTCTGCGCGACGCCCTGGGACGGCTCGAACAGGCCCACGCCGCCAAGCAGTCCCTGACCGAACGGTTGGCGGAGTTCCTCGGCCGCCAGCTGGACGTGTCGCTGGAAACCCTGGCCGAAAGCGAGCAACGCTTCCGCCTGGCCATGGAGCTGGGCACCTCGGTGGCCTTCACCCTGGATCTGGACCTGCGCTATACCTGGGCCCATTCCTGCCAGGTCGGATTCGCCGATGCCGAACTGATCGGCAAGACCGAGTACGATCTCTTCAGCCGCGACACCGCGGACATGCTGTGCGCCATCTATCGCGGGGTGATCGAGACGGGCGTGCCGGTTCGCCAGGACGTCCAGGTCCAAAGCCTGGCCATGAGCCGGCTGCAATATTTCGACCTGATCGTCCGTCGTCTTTATGACGCCCGGGGCGAGACCGTCGGCCTGATCTGCGCCGCCATCGACATCACCGAGCGCAAGCAGACCGAACTGGAGCTGCGCCAGGCCAAGGAGGCGGCCGAGCGCGCCTCGGCCTCCAAGTCGCGCTTCCTGGCCGCCGCCAGCCACGATCTCAGCCAACCCATGCAGGCGCTGCAGATGTATTGCGCCATTCTGGCCGAGCGCCAGCCCGAACCCGGGGTGAAGGCCAAGCAATGCGCCAACCAGCTGTCGCGCCAGCTCAAGGCGCTGCTCAGCATGTCGCGCCTGGACGCCGGCGGCATGACGGTGACCCGGACCCGCGTCCCGCTGGGCGAGCTGCTCGATCAGGTGGCCGCCGCCAGCCGCCCCACCGCCGAGGCCAAGGGCTTGCGCCTGCGGGTGGTCAAGACCGCCCTGGTCTGCGAGACCGATGCCACCTTGATGGAGCGCCTTCTCGGCAATCTGGTGTCCAATGCCGTCCGCTATACCGAGCGGGGCGGGGTGGTCGTCGGCTGCCGCCGTCACCGGGGGCGCATCCGCATCGAAGTCTGGGACAGCGGCATCGGCATCGCCAAGGAAAACCTGCCGTTCATCTTCGAAGAGCTCTACCAGTTGAACAACCCGACCCGGCGCGCCGATCAAGGATTGGGCCTGGGGCTGGCCATTGTCGAAAGAATCGCCCGAATCCTGGGGATTTCCATTTCGGTTCGCTCGGTCTTTGGGCGCGGTTCGGTCTTTGCCGTGGACTTGCCCTGTTCATATGACGTTTGACCTCGGGGCGGGAGTGGATATTATGCCGGCCCGGGGAGGCGGTGCGCATTGGATGTGCCCGCCGGGGTTTTACCGGCTGGAGGTCTATTACGATGAGGCGTCGTCTGCTTTCCGTGGCGACCGCCATGGCGGTTTCGATGGTGTCGGCCTGTGCGACGCTTCCGGAGGATCCCGAGGATCGCGCCGAGGCCCTGGCCGTCAACGACCCGCTGGAACCCACCAACCGGGCCATCTACGACGTCAACGTCTTCCTCGACAGCAATGTGGCCGAGCCCATCGCCGAGGCCTATCGGGACGTGGCCCCGGTCTGGTTCCGGCAGGCCATCCATAACCTGCTGGCCAACCTGCAGGAGCCCTATACCGCCGGCAACGACCTGCTGCAGGGCAATCCCGGAGCCGCCGCCGATGCCCTGGGCCGCTTCATGATCAATTCCACCTTCGGCCTCCTGGGCACCCAGGACGTGGTCGCCGAGAGCGGCGGGGCCAAGCGCCACAAGACCGATCTGGGCGTGACCTTCGCCGTATGGGGGGCCGAGGAGGGCCCCTATCTCATGCTGCCGTTCTTCGGCCCGTCCAACCTGCGCGATGGCGCCGGGCGCGCCGCCGATTTCTTCGTCGAACCCACCGGGCAGGTGTTCGCCGCCCAGGGGCTGGGGATGATCAACAACGTCACCATGGGCGCGGATATCGTCGATACCAGGGCCGAGCACCTGGATACCATGAAGGAAATCCGGCGGACCTCCATCGACGAGTACGCCGCCATCCGCAGCCTGTATCGCCAGTTCCGCAACGCCTCCGTCCAGGCCTCGCTCAACGGCCAGAAGGACAGCCGCGCGCCGCAGCCGGGCCAGCCGGCCAACGGTGCCGCCGCCGCCGTTCCGGCCGCAGCCGGGCCGTCTTCCGCCCCCGCCGCCGCCGCTCCGCCCAAGGCGGCCGAGGGTCAAGGCACCGCCACGCCCAAGGACAGCGAGGCGAAGCCCAGCGCCGTCGAATTCGTCGAGCCCGGAAAATAAGATCGGTCAGCCGGACGGAAAGCCAAAAGGGGCGGCCCCACGGGACCGCCCCTTTCTTGCATTCTGGTGCCGGTTACAGGGTTCGAACCCGTGACCCCCTGATTACAAATGGCGCAGTATTCGTTGTAGTTGAGTATAGTATTGACCTAGTAGCGCTGGCCGTATTGCGGCTTTGCTGGCAAAATTGCCAAATAAGTTTGTAGGGTGTGTAGGTGCTGTTGTAGCTACCGCCCCTACTATACCACTACTAAGCACGGGGCGCGCCATGTCAGTTACCAGACTTACGAAAAGCACTGTCGATGCTATTCCGTTTAGTGCTTCTGGACAAGCCATTTATAAAGACAGCCAACTTAAGGGATTTGGCCTCAAGGTCGGGATCGGCACCAAGACCTACATCGCCGAGGGTTCGCCCAACGGTCGCTCGCGGCTGGTGACCATCGGGCGCCACGGGGTCATCACCACCGAGCAGGCCCGCAAGAAGGCCAGCCCATTGCGGGAGGGCATCGACCCCAACAAGGTCAAGAAGCAGGCCCGCGCCAAGCAACTGACCCTGGCCGAGGCTGCCGAGATATACCTCGACGCTCCGAAGGTCCGGGCTCCCGCCACCCTGGCCGAATATCGGGCGACCCTGCAACGGTACTTCCGGGACTGGCTCGCCCGCCCGCTGTCGGAGATCACCCGCAAGGACTGCTACGGCCGTCACCGCAAGATCGGCAAGGAGCGGGGCACCTACGCGGCCAACGGCGCCATGCGGATGATCCGCGCCACCTACAACCGGGCTCTCAAGCAGTTCGAAGACCTGCCGCCCGTGAATCCGGTCATTGCCGTGGATTGGTACCCGGAGGAGGCGCGGGACGCCGCCATCGCCGCCGAGGATTTGGCCGAATGGTACCAGGGCATCCACCGCCTGCCCAATCCGATCCGCACGGACTACTACCTGTTCGTGCTGCTGTCCGGTCTGCGCCGCCGGTCGGCGGCCGTCATGCGGTGGGAGCATGTGGACCTTCGGGCCGGAACCTTGTTCATCCCCGAGCCCAAGGGCGGCAAGAAGCGCGCCTTCAGTCTGCCGTTGTCGGACATGATGGTGGATGTGCTGGCAAAGCGCAGGGAACAAAACGTGATCTTTTATGGTGCCGATAACCCGTGGGGCTGGCCTGCGGCGTCTCGCCCCGGTCACATGGTCGAGCCCAAGCTCAGCGACAACGATGAGAAGCTGGTCAAGGTGCCGTTCACCATCTGCATCACTGTGACCGGCCGGAAGCCTGACCTGCATGTGAAAGCCGTCGTGGAGATCATGGCTGGCTTCTGGAAGTCGGCAACCGGCAGCGACATTACCCAGGCATTCGATAAACATAATGAGCCAACATCACCGGCGGCCCACTTCATCTGTGGCGTTATGGAGTATTGCGCAGGGGAAAGTGTCCGCTATTTGCGCTCCAGCATCGAAACTCAGATGAAGAAGTACATCGCTGCCTTGCCGGAGGACGTAAAACGTTCGGCACGGGAGGCCAGAGCCGCCAAGAACCAGGAAAAGCGTGACGCGGGGAAGGCTAAGAAAAAGGCCTTGCGCGATGCTGAGAGGGCAGGGCTTAAGGGATTGGCAACACCCTGCTGATCCGGGACGGCCCGACCCACCCAGGTCGGGCCGTTGTCGTTTCCGCCCAGGCCCATGGCCCGGTGCCCTGGGGGCACGTGGCAAGCAGCCTTAAACGGGGCCGTCGAGAGTCACCGGGCGGCCCGCACAGGCCCGGTGGCGGTGCGGTGGCCGGCGTGGTGTTGGGGGAGGTCGGAGGGGCTTGGAAAGGCTGATGTGGGAACCGTCTGCAAAGAGGTCACCTGTGCTGGTCTTTTCCATAGACACTGGTGAAGGTGACATTCAGTCCCCCGCATCTACTATTGTCGGCGGCAATCAGCCATTCACCGACGAGGCTGAGGTTGATCTTGCAGGCACCATCCTCAATGCGAATCTGATTGCCGAGCGGCATCGCAGTTCCTTCAACGCTGCCGGTATGCGGGGCCGGGCCGTCGCCCCAATGGGCGGTGCCATAGACCGCAACAGTTCCTGACTTCGGACCCAACCCGATATGGAGGCGGCTCCGATCGTTCGCCCAATTTCCCAGCCAAGCATCCAGGTCTGGGTGAGGGTTTGGCGTAACGATGTTCAGTTGTTTCTTTGGCAGCCAGCCGATGACCGGAGCCTTGCCGACATCCTTGAAATAGACGCAGACCCAGTCGTCGTTTGTTTGGTTCGTGAGGAGGCGATCGCCAGGAACCAAATAGGTGTCACGGCGACAGCCTTCCGCAGGGCACATCTCTCCGCGATCATGGAAGTATATGCGGGACGACTCTTTGCCAATTACGGTCGCCGAGCGGAACTGATCACCTGGGCTTGCCTCGAAAAAGTACGACTCGCAACGTTGTTCGGCCAGTGCCAAGTTGGAAAAACCGCCAATCATCAAGAGAGCGGTCGCGAACCGAGTTAGATCGATCATTTTGCGCCTCAATGGCTGGGTAAAATAGGGTATCTCACAAGAAGGGTGCTGCGCCCGATACGGGCATTGCGGCGCGAATAAGATCCCTGTTCATTGCCGAAATCCTCTGGCGCGGTTGAGCCACCCATTCAAGAAGCGAGCTTGGCTCGGGTCCTGCTGCACCAATCTCCTGTAATAAGCCTCGCGCTGGTCAACGATCGCATTGTTGATTGCCTTCAATTGTTCGGGCGTTGCGTTGTTTAAGGCCGCGATGGTTTTGTCGCCAATCACGCCATCGGTTTCGAGATTTGCTCCTGGAATTGTGCTGTTAATGGCATTTTGCACCATCTTTCCGGCTGCACCAGGTGAATGATTGACGCCCAGGTCAAATACCTGGTGGGCAATATTATCATCCAGAATGTTTCCAATTCGGCGTTCGTCATAGTACTCTTTTTTGTAAATCGCCTTTGCTTGTTCTTGGGTAAGGTCCTTGACCTCGATTGCGCGTCCTCCTTCCCCGAGGCCGCCGTTTTTCTTCTGGTAGGAATCCAAGGTGGCTTTTGTGATTCCATAATTAGTCTCGCCACCACGGTCAATCGGGTCGTTTGAATAGCCACCTTCTCTATTGAGTGTGGCTTCGCTTAATCCATCATTTATGGTTCCGGTATTGGCCTGGGCCACTTGAGTGAGGGGGTGGCCGGTCTGCCGCTCCACATTGTCCCGCCAAGTGCCGAGCAGTTCCGATTCCGAATAGGAGCGCCCTTGAGGAGTGGGTCGGGGCTGCATCAGCCCTTCCTGCTCCATGCGGGTGCGGAACGGATCGGCGGAGGCGGAATTGCGGTTGCGCAGTTCCTGCGTCACCGCCTCGATCTCGGCGCTGGTGCCGTGGGGATCGGACTGGGCCTGGGTGGCGTAGTGTTGCGCCACGCCGTCGAAATTGCCGCGCCCGTCCACGGTGTCGGCCATGCTGCGCGCCTGCCACCAGTCGGCCTGGGGGGCTTGTGCCGCCTGGGCCGCCTTGGCGGCGCGCAACTGCTCGCCCTGCTCCCACACCTTGTCGGGAATCTTGGGGAACTTGAATTCGGGATCGGGGGTCAGGGGATCGTCGCCGCCACTCAGCCGCTCCAGCAGGCTTCCCCGCTGAGCCTGGGGCTGCGGCCGGAATGCCCGCGTATCTGTGGTGCCGAAGTCCGAGTGAAGCGCTCCGCCGTCAGCAGCCTCCATGCCGCCGAACAGATTCTTCGGGGCGGCCACGTCCCGGCCGCTGCCGATGCTGGACGGAGCGTCGGCGATGCCCGAGGCCAGCGACAGGGGCTGATCGCCGCCCTGGAGCTTGGCCAGATCGCCCAAGGGCTGCCAGGACGGTGCGGCCATTCCAAGGTCGGTGCCGAAGCCCGAGCCGATATCGTCGAGCAGATTGGTGGTGAACGTGGGCGTGGGGGCCAGATTGGTCGCCGCCTCGCCCAACCCGTCCAGCAGGTTGCCGGACGAGGTGGCCGCGCTACCGGCATTGGCCGCCGCGTTGCCCAGTCCGTCCAATAGGCCGGGGACGATTTCCGATGCTGAACTCGCCGCCGCCGCGCCCGACCCGACAGAGGCCCCGGCGTCGAGCGCCGAGGTCAGCCCGGCCCCCATTTGTTCCAGCAGCCCCGCGCCACCGGAGGTGCCTGCCGCCAGACCAGCGCCTTCCGCGCCGGCCAATGATAGTTCCGCGAAGCCTCCCACGGCATGACTCCTTTGCGTTGGGGGGGGGCTCGTAACACCATAAGGATTGCTGCGGAACGAATCAAGAATATTATGCTTATATTCCTTAATATTCCCAGTTTTCGGATGCTGATATGACAAAATACCGCGAAGCCGCGCGCCCTGCGGCGATGGGCCATGAGGAAAGGCGGGATGCGATGCCGGTGGCGCAGGGGCGGTAGGGCTGCGACCAACCGCCTATTACAGCCCTATTAAGCCCAAACCCCACCATCAGGGGGGGCGGGGGCTTGCTGGCTAACAGACGGCATTGCGCAATATAAGGTAGTGTTCCCGAGGAGACCCGACCGTCTCCACCAAGCCCGCAATCCCCGCCTGGGCATCCCGTGCAGGCTCGCAAATAGCCCCAAACCACCCCCCAGCCCCACTTGCCCTACTTTTACCCTACTAACGCAAAAAGCCAGCCCGTTGCCGTGGCTGACTTTTATCTAATGAATTGTATAATAAGGTAAATTTTGGTGCCGGTTGCAGGGTTCGAACCCGCGACCCCCTGATTACAAATTTGAAGTTTGATCACGACGTCATCCGCAATAAGCCACAATAGACCGCTAAAACCCAGGAAAGTTAGGCGTGGCATCCGACACTCGCCGCCATTGCCCCGCCCTATTATGGTTGCTAGAATGGCATATTAGCAACCAAGTGCGGGGAAGCAGTCATGCCGACCAATTCACGCAAGGCCGAAGTCACGGTGAGCGTTGTCGATGCAATGCGCCCCGGTTCGCTGGTTTGGGACACAAAGGTTGCGGGCTTCGCCATTCGGTGCCAGACAAGGGCCAAGGTCTATGTCCTCAAGTACCGGGTCGGCGGGCGCCAACGGTGGTTCACCATAGGCAAGCATGGCTCGCCCTGGACGCCTGAGACTGCGCGGAAGGAAGCCCGGAAGCTGCTGGGGCTGGTTGCCGACGATAAAGATCCGGCGCAAACCAAGGAGGCCAGTAAGACCGCCATGCTGATGGCCGATGCCGCCAGCAAATTTCTAGAGGAACATGCCGAGGCGAAGCGCAAGGCCAGGACCGCTGAGGGCTACCGCGACATTCTTAATCGGATTGTGGTCCCAGCCATCGGTTCGCTTCGGGTGAAGGATGTTCAGCGGGCAGACATTGCGAAGCTGCACCATTCATTGCGGGCCACACCGTATCAGGCCAATCGAGTTTTGGCGGTCCTGTCCAAGCTGTTCAATCTGGCGGAAACCTGGGGCGAGCGGACAGATGGCACCAACCCATGTCGCCATATCGAGAAGTTTAAGGAGTCCAAGCGGGAGCGGTTCCTGTCTGCCGATGAATTGGCTGCGTTGGGGGAAGTGCTGGCCGCCTATAAGGGCTCGCCCTATGTGGCCGCCTCAATCAAATTGCTGGTGTTTACCGGGGCGCGGCTACAGGAAATTCTCACTTTGCGTTGGGAATGGATCGACTTCGCCAAGAACGAGGTGCGCTTGCCGGATTCCAAGACGGGCGCGAAGACCCTGCACCTTCCCCCGCCAGCGATGGCGGTCCTTGCGGATTTGCCCCAGATCGACGGAAACCCGTTCGTCATTGTTGGCGGCAAAGATGGCGCTTGCCTTGTGAACCTTGAAAAGCCGTGGCGTGTCATTCGGCAGGCCGCAACCGTCCGCCTTTGGCGTGACCACGAAAAAATGGGGCCGCTTGTCCAGGGGTTGGCCGAGAAGCATGAGCGGGCGTCGACCTATGCGGAATGCCAGAAAGCGGCGGAGGATGCTGGAATTGAATTGCCGGGCGGAATGGATGATGTGCGCATCCACGATTTGCGCCATGCCTTCGCGTCCGTTGCGGCCTCCGCTGGTCTGGGGCTTCCTATTATCGGCAAGATGCTGGGGCATTCACAACCCCAAACAACCGCCCGCTATGCGCACCTTGCCGCCGATCCGGTGAAGGCCGCACAAGCGGCGGTTGCGGGAGCCATTGCCGCCGCCATGAGCAGAAATCCTGCAGCCGAGGTGGTGCAGCTTCCTCAGCGGAAGGCATGAGTGTCCCCGTGGCCCCTATGTGTTAGTCGGCAGTTGTAGCCCCGACAACCGCCATTGAGGCTGAAGGTCCGCTATGGCTCCGTTGTGCCAATTTGAGACTGTGGTGGTCATGGATCAGGCCGTGTATTCGCGCATCAACGCGTCAAGCCCCGCAATGACTGCTTGGGACTGCTCCTCCAGCCTCTGATAGCGGTCACGGGCTTCCGAAAGCTGTTGCTTTTCTAGGGCGATCAGCACATTGCGACCCGTAGTGTGGACCGGGCGGTGCAGGTCAAGCAGCTTCTTGAAAGCAGAAAGCGCCATCATGTGGTCGTCGGTGACATTGTCGTACCAACGGCCCAGACGGCAGGTGTGGTGGGTGCTCAGTTCCGACGGCAACAGCGCGACCTTGCCCTCCACCGCGTCTGCGATTCGTCTGACGAACTGCCGGTGATCCTCCTTGGTCGTCTCCAGTAGGCGGCCGATACTGCTCTTGGAAAGGGAATCGACCTTGGCAGTGGGCAGGGCTCCTTCGACGAAGTGCATATGGTAGAAGGCATCGGTTGCTGCCGAGATCTCGGCGCGAATTTCCACTCCGTCCCCTGGAATAACGAGCAGGACACTTGCCCCACGGGCCAGGGCCGAACCGCTAGGATTGGTGACCATGGCGCCGCCCTCAGACAGGTCATGGATCTGGGCCGTGATTACGCGTCCCCCTTGGCGGATCTCTGCGTCTAACATGGCAGCCCGGCGGGGACCCTTGCGCCGATTGGCGAATTCCGAGGAGGTACGTACCGCCTTAATCAGCAGCTTGCGCATACCGTTCAAGGATTCGTCCATGCGCACGGCACTTTCGTTGACCGCAACCGAGGCGTTGTCAGCCTTGGACACGCTGTCCTCAACCGAGCGCATGCGCCGCTTGACCTCTTCCGCCTGCTCAGCGGTGACCCCCACAGTGCGGGCGATCTCGCTAGTCGCGGCGGTCTGCTCCTCCACAGCCGCAGCGATGCCAGAGCTTACTTCCTCCATGCCATGGATCGCCTCAGACACAGTCGCCATCATGGCGGTGGTGTCGTTGGCGACCTCCTGGATGGTAGTAATTTTTTCGGTAATGTCCTCGGTAGCCCGTGCCGTCTGGTTGGCTAGATTCTTTACCTCGTTGGCCACCACCGCAAAGCCTTTTCCCGCCTCCCCCGCGCGGGCCGCCTCAATGGTAGCGTTCAAGGCCAGCAGGTTGGTCTGGGCAGCGATGTCGCGGATTAGGGCTAGGACGTCGCCGATCTCCTGTGCAGCTGAGCCCAACCGGACGATCACATGACGGGCGTCGCTCATGCTCGCCGCCGCCGACTGTGCGGCAGTCGAGGAGCGTCCAACCTGGGCGGAGATCTCGGCGATGGAGGCGTGCAACTCTTCCGCCGCCGCCGCTACTGTCTGTGCCGAGCACGATGCACTTTCCGCTGAGGATGAGGCGATCTCGGCGTCGGCGCTCACCTCCTGGGTGACACTTGACATAGTATGTGCGCTGTTAACTAGATCCTCAGTCAAGTGGGCGACGCTTTCCAGCGTGTCCGCCACCTGCTTATCGATCCGCTCGACCATGACGCCGATCCCCTGTTCCGCCTGTTCCAGGCGATGACAGGCGACATTGATGGCCTCCACATAGCCCCGGTAGTCGTTGTTCATGCCTTCGGGCCGGATGGTCCTCTTGAACCGGCCGTGAGAGGCCGCCTCCAGGGCGCCCCTGACCTCGCGTGCGAATGATTCTACCTTATCGGCGGCAGCGTTGAAGTTCTCGCTCAGGGCATGGACGTCTCCGCCATCCGACAGCCAAACCATGCGGCTGTTGAGGTCGCCGTCTGCTAGGGCAGCCAAGGCCCTGGAGGCCTCACTCACGCGGGCAGCGCTCCTGCGGTTCCACAGGATTGCGGACCCGGTGAGGGCGGTAGCAACCATGGCCAGGACCCCGGCCATGGTGTTGCCCGCCACAAGGCAGGCGATTCCCGCCAACATGGATGCCAGTCCAGCGGCGAGGCTCGCCGCGAAGGATTTAGAGAGAGAAGACAAGGTCTTCATAGGTCCCGCCTGCGCCAATGAATTTTCGATTGAGCATGTCCAGTCCTGCCGCCGCTGCGTCTTTGGGATTGCCAAACTTGGACTCTTCCTGCTTCAGCTCGCGATAAACCTCGGTGACGGTCTGCACAGCTTTGCGGATCGGGGCGCGGCGGCTGGAATGGAAGCCGATAATGGTGTTGTCCGCACCGAAGGTCGGCGTTACGTGGGCGAAAACCCAGTAATGGTCGCCATTCTTAGCCCGGTTGATAACGTAGGCAAAAATCTCGCTACCGTCTTGGATGGTGTCCCACAGCAGCTTGAACACCGCGCGCGGCATGTCTGGGTGGCGGAGGATGTTGTGGGGGCGCCCCAAGACATCGTTCTCCCTGTATCCAGCAATGTCGAGGAAGGTGCGGTTGGCGTAGGTTATCCGGCCGCCAGGATCTGTCTTACTGACTACGATGGCATCTGAGGCCAGAAAGCGTTCCTTACCGGTCAGTACGAATGTTTGTGGCTGAACCATGTGTCGTCGATCTCAACAGGAAATCCGCTGGAACCGCCCGTTTCGCCGAGCGATAGCCTAGGGTGTTGACGGTATATATCCTTCGTATCAGGGAGGGGAGTCAATGGATTGGTGCGTGGTCACCCCCACTTTGTGCCATGACGAGATGCCCACGTTGTATGCCTAGATCAACCCTCCCAAACTGGTCGGGGAAAGCAGACAGAAGGCTTGTTACGGTAGGGGAGCAGGGGTAGGCCTTAGCATAGGGGCGAGCCCACATCTTTCGTTTACATTCCATTTCTCGCAACCCCAAACCCCATTCAATTTTTTGCGGTACCATCCCGCTTGTGTATCGCGTGGGATTGTGAAAGCGCGCCGAATGGCATGGGGCATCTCATGGAAGAAAATAACGTCTCGTTGGAGAAAATCGACAAAACCGACAACTTTCTTCTGAACAAACTGGCCGAGGCTCGGCGGAACGTCATTTTCCTGCGCGACCGTCTTAAGGCTATGGGGGCGCTAACGCCAGTTGCCATTGCCTCTCTTGATCAAGCCGACGAGGCATATAGGGCATCAATTGAAATGGCGAGAAATATTAAATTCCTCCAGGCAAACACTGTTGCGAAGCTCGAAGCGCTTATGAGCAAGAGACATGACAAGTAAAACACCATAGAATATGGAGACTTTCTCTGAATAGAATGCTTTTTAGAGAGGAGTTTCTCAGATGTGGCGCTCATTTTGTCAGTGAAAATCGATATATCAATCCGCAAATCCCTCATTCTATAAATAATAACGTTATTCTTCATTGTGATTTTTGATAGCGTTGAAGCTTGTGTGATGGCTGCTGGCTCCATTATTGCCCCCCGTCAGCCATGTATGCTATTGGACAGTCGGAGATATAGGGAGCAATGACATTTAAAAGATTCGACTCTGAAGGCGTTGTTGTTCTGCTGATCGATGATGACAGAACGACGATGATGCTGCTGTCGAAGGTTGTTGTCGCAATGGGAGCAACGGTGCTAACCGCTTCCGATGGAGCGCGAGGGCTGTCCCTGGCGCACGAGCACAAGCCGACAGCCATTATCTGCGATTATCATATGACGCCGGTCGGAGGTGCTTCCTTCCTGGCTGGGCTGCGAAATTCATCCGAAGACGATGTTTCAAAAATCCCGGTCATCATGTTTACCGCCGAAACCGACGAAGCGACCATGGCAAAGCTGAACCTACTCGGCGCCACCGAATGCATCACCAAACCGTTCAATCCGAAGGGGCTCTCCCAGACGCTGTACGCGGTGACCCATGTCTGCCACATGAGCTCATTGGTTGAGCCCCCCGATTTCCCCTGCCTTCCCAATGCGCAGGGCTGGAAAGACCCTGGGCAGGATGCCCTTCCCGAGTGGTCTCAGGAAATGTCGGTTGGGAATGACACCTTGGATGCCGACCACAAAGCGTTCTTTGAATTGGCGAGGAATATTTCGGAAGCCCTCCGCCATAAGGATGATAGCCACTTTACGATCGCTAGTTCCATGAATATGCTTGGGGAATATGTCGTAGGCCATTTCTACCGCGAGGAAAATGCCCTCAGAGCCCTAGGCTATAACAATCTGGCTCAGCACCATCACAAGCACAGGATGTTTCATGGTCGTATCAAGGCGATAGCGGAAGCCTACCAGCATGGGACATTTTCCGTTGTCGACAATCTGCCATCTTTGGTCACCGAATGGCTTCGCCAGCATATCATGGTCGAAGACATGCAGTATAAGCGCTGGATGAGAGATTCCGCCGTGGACAACCGTCCTCTTGGTCTTCTGGCATTGGAGGCTGCAGATAAATATTCAGCCTAAGAGCCTGCATGCCTGCGTGACCAAGGTTCTTGGCTGTTGGACGACGTGAATAAGGGCGGCTCAATCTTTCGGATGAACGATTTGGATCATGCTGGGCCATTTTGTCGCAACAAGGCAGGCGACCGTAGTGGCCCCGGCCACTGTTTGTCAGCGAGAACGTCCGCTAGGCATGTTCATTGCCAATTACGGCCATCTAGCCATTAATTGTCACCGTCCCCCCCCCCCTGTTCTGCTGCGGCAGCTCCTCAATGGCGGCGTCGAACACCATGGCCCAGATCTCCCACATCCAGCCATCCACGGTGTGCTGCCGCTAGACAAGATCATTCCCACCAACGAGCCGCAGCTAGGCGGCAATGCCATCAGTGACGAGGCGGCGGACGAGGGTGACGACCTGCTGACTGGCTCATGAGGGTCATGGACGGCCGGCTGGCCACAGCGCTGCGTCTGGCCGCTCACCCCAGACACCCGTCATTCACGGCGAAGGGCCTCTGCGGCCCTTGGGTGCCAGGAGCGGTCGAACGTGCGCGTGGCCGGGTACGGCAGGGATGGGCCGGAAGAGGATGGGCTGATTTCGGCTTGGAAAATGTGGAAGTTGGCACCCTGGCCACCGGGATCGGATTAATCAAATTGCTCGTCCACATGCCGATTCAGGCCTCCTACCTCTCTTTCAAGGCCGAGCCGGTCAGGCCAATGAACGGCTCAAGAAAATAGGCGAGAACGGTTCGTTCACCCGTCCGAATGTGAGCTGTAACCTGCATGCCGGGGTAAAGCCGGTAACTCTCGCTGCGATGCTGGAAGTGGTCCCTGGTTGTCTCGATTCGGACCTTGTAGAACGAACCGCCCTTCTCGCTGACATTGCTGTCGGGGCCGATGTGGACAACGCTGCCGTCGATGGAGCCGAAGCGCACCCCATCCTGGGATGCCAGCCGGATTCGGGCGGGCTGACCGAGCGAAACGTACCCGATGTCATAGGTCGGCAGCTTGGCTTCGACGATCAGGCGGTCGCCGGCAGGCACGATGTCGAGAACCGTGGCGCCGGGTTTAACCACGCCGCCCTGGGTCGCCACGTAGAGCGTTTTCACCACGCCTTCCACCGGCGAGCGGATGGTGGTCCGCTCCAGATTGTCCGACACCTTGCTGAAGCGTTGTGACAGTTCATCCAGATCGCGCCGAGCCTGGGCCAGTTGCTCCACCACTTCCTGACGGTAGGATTGGCGGCTGGTTTCGATCTGAGTCCGGGCTTCCTTGATGGCGGCCTGGTTGCGCCGCAGGGCCGCCTCGTCCTCGTCGATTCGCGAGCGCAAAGCCGATTGCTCTCGCAGCAAGGCGAGATGGGTATACCGGGTGGAAAGGCCCTCTCGGATCATGGATTCGCTGATGCTGACCTGCTCGCCCAGATGACGCAGTGTATTGCGCGCGTTGCGCAGTCGGGCTTCGACCTCGCCGGCCGCCTGTTCGCGCTGGTTCAAGGCCTCTTGCAGTCCGCCCAGAGTGGAGACCAGCTTGCCCCGGCGGCTACGAAACAGGTTATCCGTGGCGGTGACCAGATCAGAGTGGGTGCGGACGATCTCCGGCGGGTAGACCACCCCGTCCTTGTCGGCGGCCTCGGCTTCCAGGCGCGCGACGTTGAGATTGAGCGTCACCAGCCGGATCGACATTTCGTTGACATCGGCACCGCTGGCGGTGGCCTGCAAGGTCACCAGCGGCTGATCCTTGGAGACCGCCTGACCTTCACGGACCAGAATTTCGGCAACGATGCCGCCCTCCAGATGCTGGATGGATTTCAGTTGGGTGGAGGGAACCACCTCGCCCGATGCCTGGCTGACCACGTCAAGGATGGCGATACTGGACCACGCCAGGAAGCCAACGACGAGCGTTCCGGCGCAGGCTATGAACAGGTGGGTTGCACGGGTAACTGGACCGATTTCCACTTCATGCGGCTCAGACATGGCTGGCCTCGTGACGGATGGGACCGGTCAGCGCCGGAACCGGCTTGATCCCCAGGTCAAGCAGCCAACTTGCTCCCCGGATCACCAGCGGGTCGTGGGAAAAGACGATGATAGTGGCCCCCGACTGGGCCAAATCGTTCATTGCCTGATAGACAGCCGCCCTGCCTTCGGCGTCGAGGGAATCGGTGGGCTCGTCAAAGACCGCGAATCGCCCGCCGGCAGCCAGGGCCCGCGCCAGGGCAACGCGGCGGCGTACCCCCAAGGCAAGGTTCCGCCCACCCTTGGAGATGGGCGTATTGATGCCATCAAGGGATGAATCCAGCCAATTCCTCAGGCCAGCGGATTGCAGAGCCCGATTGAAGGATGCATCGTCCATGTCAGGATTGGCCGAACGCACCGCAGACTCGATGGTACCGTCCAGCAGTTCCGGCTCCTGGGGCAGATAGCAAACCTGCTTTCGCCACCACTCCATGGACAATTGCCGCAATTCGACCCCGTCCACCAGGATCTGCCCCCGGATCGGTTCGATTAATCCCATCAGCAGGCGGGCCAGGGTGGTCTTGCCGCTGCCGTTGGGGCCGGACACTGCCAGCACCATGCCGGCCTCAAGACGCAGTGACAGGTGTTCGGCCAGCGGTCCTGAGGATCCCGGATGAGCAAAGGCCACGTCCACAAATTCCAGCCTGCCGCTCACAGAGCGGAGAGCGGCTCCGGACTGATGCTCGCGCGGCAGGCGCATCAAATCCTGAATCCGACGCAGAGCCAGGTCTGCGCGCGCAAACATCTCGGCCAACCCTGCCATGCGGTTGATGGGGCCAAGGGCTCGGGCAGCCATGATGTTGGCGCCAATCAAGGCCCCCACGGAAAGGTCCCCCTTAACCGCGAGAACAGCTCCGACGGTTATGATGACCACACCTTGGAGAACGGCCGTGGTCTGGGTAATGGACTGCACGAGACTTTGCCGTTCCCCCAGGCGCCGCCGAGTATCCAACACGGCACTGCGGGCATTGCGCCAGGCTTTGAGTGCCCGTCCCCCCCCATTGAAAATGCGCAGCGTATCAGCCCCGTGGATCGCCGCGTCCAAGGCGGCCTGGGCCGCCGTCTCGCCCTCGCTGGCCTTGCGCACCACATCCCGGAGCAGGCGCTCGCCCATCACCACCGTCCCCATCGAAACGGCCATGAACAGCAGGGCTATGGCGGCCAGCAGCGGGCTAAGAAAGACCAGGGCGAGAATGGTCAGGATGGCAAATGGGACATCCAGGGCAGCGCAAAGATTAGCCGGCGTGAAAACGCGGTCGATCACGTCCAGTCCGCGCATGACTTCCTGCATGAGGCCGGGCGGCAGTCGATCCAGAACGCCAACCCTGGCCTGGGCCAGGGCGGCAAAGGCGCTTTCACCGCGCAGAGCCTCGGCGGGTCCGGTAATGGCACCACACAGGCGGATACGGGCTTCGCGAAAGCCGAACTCCAGGGCGACCGCCAGCAGCACGCCAGTCGTCAAGGTAACCAGCGTCGCATCCACCCCATAGGGGACGTAGCGATTGAGGACCAACATGACGAATAACGTCGATGCCAACCCCAGCAGAGTAATGAACAGGGTGGAGGCCAGAAGCTCGGTGAGGACGAGGGGGTGGGCCGCCAGACGACGGAGGAGTTCCTGCACGCCGGCCTCTCCTGTCCCCGTCTAGCGCACCACACCCGGATCGAAGCTTCCGATCACCGCAAGCACGGTATAGGAGGCGATCACCACGTCCGCCTGGGCCGAACTGGCCTGGCTCTGAGCGTTGATCAGCGCCGTTTCACCGGCCAGAACGTCGATCAGGGAACGGTTGCCCAGGGCGCGCTCCTTGCGCGCCAATTCAAGGAATTCGTTGGCCAGCACCGCCTGATTACGCAAGGACTCGGCCCGTGCCTTCTGGTGCATGTAGTTTTCCCAGGCGTTACCCACCTGCTCGTCAATCTGGTCGCGCCCTTCGGCCAGACGACGCTCGGTGGCGACGATGGAGCTTTCCGAGGCCTTCAGGCTGTTGATGGCCGTAAAGCCGAGATTGAACGGAATGGAGACCTCCACCTTGGCCAGATACTCCTGCTGCGTCCCCATGGTGCCGCTTACGTTGCGCTTGTTGCGGGCCTCGCCCACCATCTCGACCTTGGGGTAGAAGCCCTGAGCCTTGGTGGCCTCGGCCTGCATCCGGGCCGCCTCGACCGCATGGGTCGCCGCCTTGATGGAGGGGCTATTGGTCCGTGCCGTAGCAACCGCCTCTTCCAGGCTGGCCGGCAGCGTATCCATGGGAACCTTGGGCAGGGCCATGGACTTGGCGTCCTGCATCGGCTTGTTGAAGACGTTGCGGAAACGGTTCTGCGCCTGGGCCAGCAGGAACTCGGCCTGAATTCTGGCCGCCTGGGCGCCCGCCAACTGGGTCTTGGCCTGCAGCACATCGGACGACAGGCCCGAGCCGAGATCGACCTTGGCCTCTTCCAGGCCGGTCTGCCGGCGGATGTTGGCCTCGGACTCGCGGGCATAGCTCAACTGCTGCAGGGTCCGGACCAGATTGGTGTAGGCGGACAGCCCCTCCAGCATCAGCCCCTGCCGGACGCCGTCGCGGGTGGACTCGGTCTGCCGATGGGTGGCGGCGGCCTTGTCGATCTGGGCATTGACACCGCCGAAATCCCACACCAGCTGCTTCAGGCTGGCGCTGTATTCGTTGCGGTAGGCGTTGGTGTCCAGCGACCCGGTGGGCTTGTTCTGTTTCTCGTAGCCGTAATTGATCGCCGGGGTCAGGGTCGGATACCAGCCGCCCCGCGCAACCTCGATATTCTGGCGCGCGCCCTCGACATCGGCGTTGGATGCAACAAGGCGGTCGCTCGTACGAAGCAGATCATCCATGAGTTGGCGAAGATCATCGGCTTTGGCCTCAGGGGCCAAGATAATCCCGGCAGCCAGCACTGCCAGAGCGCCATACCTTACAGCCCGCATGAAATGCCCCCTATTGGATAGAACGGTGCCGATGATATAGTGGATAAGACAATTTCGCTATAGCCTTACACCAAAGGTAGTGATTATTATTATCACAATCATTCTACCCAGGGGCGTCGGGCAGAGGGGGATTTTGATTGATGACGGCCTCAGCCAACAACGCAATCCAAGATAGCGTGCCGACCAAGGTGTTCGACGCCGCCAGGGCGAGCGCAATCACAGTCCCGGATGGCTTCGCTCTTGCCTCGGCCGATTTCCACCGGATCGGTCCGAATCTGGAAATCGTCGCCACCAACGGCTCGCGGCTGGTGGTGCGCGATTTCTTTGCTCTGGCCACCCCTCCCGACCTGCACACCCAGGAGGGAGCGATCATTACCGCCGATCTGGCGGTCCGCCTAGCCGGTCCCATGGCTCCCGGCCAATATGCGCAGACGGCCCCAACCCAGGGACCGGCACCGATTGGCGAGGTGGATACCACTTCCGGCGTCGCACAGATTCGCCACGCCGACGGCACCGTCGAAGCCGCCGTCAAGGGCATGGCGGTGTTCGAGGGCGACATCGTCACCACGGGGGCCAAGGGCAGCGTCGGCATCGTGTTCGTCGATGGCTCTACCTTTTCGGTGGGCAACGCTGCCCGCGCCATTCTCGATCAACTCAGCTACGATCCCGGCACCAATACCGGCTCGTCAACGGTCTCGGTGACCAACGGCCCGTTCAGTTTCATCAGCGGCGAAATCGCCCGCACCGCCCCCGACGCCATGATCGTCAAGACTCCGATCCTGACCATCGGCGTGCGCGGCACGACCGTGGCCGGCGTCGCCGCCCCCGAGGGCGGCAACAACACCGTGGCTCTGCTGGCCGATTCCGGCGGAACGGTGGGTCAGATCGCCGTCAAGAACGCCGCCGGCGTGCAGGTCATGTCGCAGGTCAATCAGGCCGTACAAATATCCAGCGCGCTGCTGCCGCCGCCGCCGCCGGTCACTCTCACGGCGCAACAGATCCAGCAAAGTTTTGGTAGCGCGGTCCAATCCTTGCCGCCGCCCCAGCCGCCCCTGCAGCAGCGCACCGAGCCTCCGGCTTCGCCCCAGATGAGGCAGCAACAGCAGCAGATGCAGCAAAAGAGTGACGCCGCTCCCAAGACCCAGGCGGAAAAGGCCGCCGCCGTGGCCGAGGCCAAGGCGGCTGTCGAAGCCAAGGTGAAAGCCGAAGCGGAGAAAGTCGCCAAGGATACGGCCAAGCTTGCCGTTGACCCCAAGGCCATCGCCGAAGCCAAGGCCAACGAGGCCCGATTGGCGGCCCAAGCAAATCTACCGGCTGCCGCTGCCGACATGGCCAAAGCGGCTACGGCACTGTTTGGCGCCCAGGGAGCGGCCGATGTCGCCAAAGCGGCGACCACTCTGTTCGGAGCCCAGGCCGGTTCGGATTTCGCCAAGGCGGCCACGACGCTGTTCGGACCGACTTCGGAGAGCGGTCTGGCGGCCTTGGGACAAGGAGCCCTGGTGGGAGGCAATGAAGGTTTCGGGGCGGCAGTGGAGCAGTTCGCCAAGGCGATTGATTCCCTGGTCGGCAACGTGCTGGCCAATGACCCCAATGGAGCCCTGTTCGGCGGCCTCAACATCCTGGCTCCGCAGAATCAGCTCCTGCTGGCCCAACATATCGAGACGGTGGTCCAGCAGCAGATTCAGAATCAGGTCAACAACGTCGTCCAGCAGGCTTCGCAGCAAACCACCACGGTGCATACCTTGACCGGCGGTTCCCAGACCGTCACCACCACCGTCGGGGTCAACGACTACATTACCGGCACCGCCTCGGCCAATACCGTGACTATTTCCGGCGTCATGGGCACGGGTGACAGTTTTATCGATGAAACCGACGGCGACGGCGACAAGCTGATCCTGATGGGCACCAACACCGGATTCCAAGTCGGTAAGATCGAGACCATCGACCTTAGCGGCACCAACGGCGCCAATACCTTCATCATCGGCAACGACGGAACCGTAAGTATCACGCTCAGCAGCTACGCCGATTCCATCAGCGTTTCGCAACTGACCGGCCATGCCAGCCAGATGACCACAGGCAATCAGACCTGGAACATCACCGGGCTGCTGGGCGCCAACGGTGCCGCTGACGCCTTCGACATGGGCGGCGGAACGGATACCATGGCGCTGCTGACCGCTGGAACACACTCCCTGACCCTGACCGGGGTGGAAACCCTGACCCTGGCCAATGGCGGGAACGTCCTGACCTTCAGCACCCCGATCTCCAACGGCATGACGGTGACGGGGGGCAGCGGCACCGACACCTTGAATTTGGCGCTGGGGGGGAACTCCATCACCTTCAGCGGCATTGAAAGCATTGTCGGCGGATCGGGCAGCGATGCCCTGACCACATCCGGAACTTTCTCCGGCTTCAACCTCAATGGCGGCAACGGCACCGATAGCCTGACCTGGTCGACGGGGACCGTTCCCACCACGGGCAGCCAGATCGTCATCACCCCCACCATCTCCAACGTGGAAAGCCTGATCTTCAACGTCCACCCCGGGTCGGGGGCCGGCAATTTCGGCAGCCTGGAGACCCATCTGGATCCCGCCAACATTAGTGGCGTCACATCCATCCAGATCACGGGTGGTGGCGGGTTTTACGTTGACACCAACTACCTCCCCAGCACGGTGACCAGCGTTCAGGTGGTACAAACCGGTAGCGTCAGCACCTTGGATGGCACCGGCAACCCCACCACGGTCAACTACGCCGATTCGGACATCCATCTGCGCCTATCGGGCGCCACGACCTCAGTTACCGGTGGCAGCGGCAGCAGCGACAGCATTGTGCTGAGCGACGGTACGGCCCACACCCTCAGCGTCAGCGGTGTGGAATCCATCACTGGCGGGAATGGCGTAGATACGGTGAGCGCCACCTCGGGAGCCGTTACGTTCATCGGCGGTGCGGGGGCGGACATCGTCAATTTCACCTCGAGCGGCGGAAACGCCGACATCATGAAGTACGCAGCAACTGGTGATGTTGGGGATTACGTCAATTACTTCGTGAGTGGAGAGGATAAGGTATCCTTCGACGGGGCACTGTTCACACACACCAACGGTGCCGCCAACGGAGCATTGGGAGGCTTCGCCCTAAACGCGTCGGACTTCACCACGACCGGCGCCGCCAATTCCGGCAAACACTTTGCCTACGACACCAGTACCGGTAATCTCTATTACGATGCCGATGCCAACGCGTCGACCAATGATTCAGTGGTTGTTGCGCATGTTGCCAGCGACAGCGGCTCCACTGCTGTCAGTGGGTTTGCCGCAACGGACATCCACTTCACGTCGTAATCAGAGCGGATCTGATGGGCTGACTTGCTGCGGCATACTGCAATTTATAGACGCGATCGCTCTGTGAATGTCCGCTGTTCGATGCCGATAAATACCGCGCAAATGTCTTCCTTGGGCGCGAAGAAGTCCTCCGACTGCCCCTTGTGGAGCGTCCGCTTCGGGTCATGGACGGCCGCTGACCGGGCACCTATGAATGGCGGCTATCGGAGGGACAGCGGTCGGTGGGCAGAGAGAGCATATCTGCTGCATGACGACCAAGTTCTTTGTACGTTCTGCCTTAGCGTTGTTTAGATAACAACCAACGCCTTTGCCTATTTGCCCGGACAGATCGGACAAGGAGTATTTTCATGGCTCTACTCAGTTTGGAAGGAAAACGCATCCTGCTTACACAGGCGGACATGTTCATGGGCCCTGCGCTGGAGAAGGTGTTTGCCGAACTTGGTGCGGATGTGATCGCCGACACGAGTTCGCTGCTCTCCGCCGGGGCACCTGAGGTCCTGATCCAATCTACGGGGACGATTGATGCGCTGGTTGCCAATCTGGCGATTGCCGCTCCCAGCACTCCCGTCCAAGCAGTCGACGATGTGGAATGGCGAGAGGTCTTCGCACATCTGGTCGATCCCCTACCTCGGTTGGTCCGCGCAGCGATACCAGGGATGCGGGAGCGTGGCGCTGGGAAAATTCTGGTTATGGGTAGCGCCTCTGCCCTTCGTGGCATGAAGCGCGCATCCACATACAGTGCCGCTCGTGGCGCGCAACTCGCCTATGTACAGGCTGTCGGGGTCGAACTGGCGCCTTTCAATATTCAGGTCAACGCCATTGCTCAGAATTTTGTCAACAATCCCACTTACTTTCCCGCCGAGGTCCAAGCCAATCCGAATTTTCAGGACAGGTTGAAGCGGGAGGTTCCGCTTGGAAGGCTGGTGAGCCCGGAAGAGGATGCTGTTTTAGCGGCGTATTTGTGCAGCGACGCCGCCAATTGCTTCGTCGGCCAGGTCTTTCCTATGTGTGGCGGATGGGTGACAAAATAGTACCCCGACCGCAGGTTGTGGGCTGATATCCCCGCCTCAGAGCGGGTAACGCGTTACCATGTTCCGCCAGCCTGCTTCAGGGGCCGCGCCCTAAAGTAACGCGTTACTATCGGCGCGGGCCGCTTCCTTGCCAATCTCTCTCACGGGCCTCTGCGTCACGCAGCAGCATCGTGTTCTCGGCATCTTTGACCGTCTCAAGCATCCTCTCGAAGTCTGCCCGACGCGGGGGTCACCGCCTCGTCCTGTCGACCGCTTGGCCCACGGGTATTGCCCCAAGGGATCAGCGGCCACCTGTTGCAACTTTTCCAGCAATGCGGCGCCCTTCATTCGGGGAAGCTTGGTTACTGGCTTGGTGGCGGCGTCGAAGCTCCTCGTTGGCGAGTGTCCAGATGTAGCTCCCATGGGCACGATGGTCAGCGACAATCTTGCGCAATTGTCCCAGGGGCACGTTGCGGATCCATTCTCGGAGCAAAATGAAATCCTCCTATGTTGCGCTGCAGCATAATGCACGACTCTGATACGCTTCCAACATGCAATCTCGTTCTGCCCCCCATGACGGTAGGTGTCTGACATAATGCGCAGGTGGCGTAATCTTGTCGGAATCATTGCTTGCCGTTGCGTTCGTATTGAGGGCGGCTCGCCTCCCCTGGAGGTTTTTGCTACTCTCAGATCATGCTGTTTGCCCCGGGTTTGGTCTCTCCCCAAAATCCCAGGCGGTTCCAAGCCCTCGGCATGTTGGAGCGTCCAAATTGTCATCCACCGTGATCTATAGCCATCAGGTCTGCCTTGAGCACGACACAGGCGAATTTCATCCCGAATGCGCAGACCGCCTTAGGGCCATTTCCCATATCTTCGACCGCGAGGAATTCATGTATGTTCCGCGCGAAGAGGCTCCCCGTGGAACGCTGGAGCAAATCCTGCGGGCGCATCCCCAGGACCATTACGACATGGTGATGGATTCCGTCCCGGCCGAGGGCTGCATCGAACTGGACGGCGACACCATGCTGTCGCCCAAATCGGGCGAGGCCGCCTTGCGTTCGGTGGGCGCCGCCTGCGCCGCCGTGGACGAAGTGGCCACCGGGCGCAGCCGCAACGCCTTTTGCGCCACGCGGCCGCCCGGCCACCATGCCGAGCGCAACGCCGCCATGGGTTTTTGCCTGTTTTCCAATGCTGCCATTGCCACCTTGCACGCCCGCGATGTCCATGGCTTCAAACGGGTGGCGGTGATCGACTTCGATGTCCATCACGGTAACGGCACCCAGGACGTTCTATGGAACGAGTCCGGCACCATGTATGTGTCGTCTCATCAGGAGGATGCCTTCCCCTATACCGGTAAGGCCGAGGAAACGGGGCCAGAGGGTGGTTGTGTGGTGGTCAATGTCCCTCTACCGGCCGGAACGGCGTCGGAAGCATTCCGCGCCGCCTATACGGATGTCATCCTGCCTAAGCTCGACGCATTCAAACCGGATTTCATGATCATTTCTGCGGGATTCGACGCCCATGCGGCCGATCCCATGGCCCATCTTCGGCTGCAGGTGGCGGATTTCGAATGGCTGACCCGGCAATTGCTGGCCGTTGCCAAGACCCACGCCGAACGCCGGGTTGTCTCGTTGTTGGAAGGCGGGTATGACACGCGCGCCCTCGCGGCATGCGTCGCCGCCCATGTCCGCGTCCTGATGGAAGGTTAAACCATGAATTTCGTTGAATGGACTGCCGATATGTCGGTGGGCAGCAACGCCCTGGATGACCATCACAAGATGATCATTGATTGCCTGAACGCGCTGCATCCCATGCTCGAATCTGACGCTCCGGAGGCTAAGGTCCTGGCGGTCATGGCCAAGCTGGAGGACTTCGTCCTTGTTCATTTCAGCGAGGAAGAGCGCGATATGAAGCAGGCGGGTTATCCCGACTGGCGCGAACACAAGAAATTACACGACGAGATGTATGACGTGGTGTTCTCCCTTAAGTCGGATATAGAACGGGGCGAGAAGGTCGATGCCCAGCGTCTCTTCCAACTGATCCAGAATTGGTTGGTGACCCATATTCTGGGTGAAGACCGCAAATACGTTCCATTCCTGACGAGCCACACTGCCAAACCGGTCGGGCAGTGGAAGCGGTCAAACGGGCGGGACTGCTAATCCAAGACGGAAAGTTTCTCTTCCCGTCCGGGTGAATGTGTTCGAGATCATTGGAGAATTTGATGGATAGGCTGGGGTGGAGCGATAAATTATCTACGGGTTTTGCAGAGATTGATGAAGACCATAAAACCCTTTTTGATTATCTCCATGCCCTAGAGGTGGCCGTCAGAGACCATAATGCGAGCGAAATGGCTAAGGGTATCCTTGGTGAACTGCGCGATTACGCTAAATATCATTTTGGCCGCGAGGAAGCTATATTCACCAAGCATGAGGGGTACAAGCTCGTAGCCTTTCATTTGGAGCAGCACCGCCAGTTCGCGGCGCAGATGGAGACATTCGAGGAACAACTTTCTGCAGACATCGATGTGTCAGCTGAAATGGTGTTCTTTCTCTCCAAATGGCTGGTTCGTCACATCATGACCGAGGACAAGGTGTTCTTCGATACCTACTCGCCATAGACAGCCCGATCGACGATCGGCTGCCCAAGACCAGATGTAACCCCGTTTCCACGGGGGTTTGAGTATCGAATTCAGGCGGCCAATTTCAGTTTCTGGCGGGTGCAGCCTTCCATCATGCAGTTCGACCAAACTCTTGGTCAGTGACCGACCGAGACCACGGCCTTCTTGAATGCGAGCCAACCCAGAGGTCCAACTGTCCAAACAGCGACAGGGCCTTGGCGCCGCCGTCCTGATCCATGCCCAAGCCGGTGTCGGCGACGACGAACTCCATCCAGCCCTCCCCATGCTGAAGTGGCTGGGGGCAGCCCTAGCCAAAGATTTTGCTGCACTGCAACATAAGGCTTGCGCTCGCCTTTGAAGGGTGTATAACAGCCTCATGTTGCAGTGCAGCAGAAAGTGCTGCGGAAACCCAAGCCAAAGGACTTCCCCTATGTCGACCGCCGCTTTCGAACAGATCGCCGCCGCCACCAAAGCCAATGCCGAAGCCTTGACCCAGAGCGGCAACGCCGCCATCGCCGGTTTCCAGGACTTGGCCAAGGCCTATCAGGCTCTGGCTACCAAAAACGCCGAGAAGCTGACCGCCTCCATCCAGGCGCTGGCCACCGTGAAGTCGCCGGAGGAGTTCGCCTCCCTGCAGCAGAAGCTGGTCAAGGAAGCCGTTGACGCCGCCGTCGCCGACAGCACCAAGATCGCCGAACTGACCACCTCGGTCTTCAATGCCGCTTTCGAGCCGGTGAAGAAGCAGGTCGAGGCCGTGCAGAAGTCCGTAAAGAAGTAATCAGGCAGCCCGCCCCGTAAGGGGCGCCACCGAGATTGAAGCCGCATCGCCATGGGATGCGGCTTTTTTCGTGTTGAGTTATGGGCGCAAACAAAGGGCCGAGGAATTCTATTCAGGCAATATAGAGGTGGGTCACATTGAGCCCGTAGGCTCCAGCGCGGCATCTGACCGCGACAGTCGCCGTTCAGGGCGAAGGCCACATATTCGGGTGCCGGAAACGGCGCAGCCGCGCATGTGCATCCCTGAATTTCCCGATGCAACTGGCGCAATAGGTGCAACACCTGTGAGCCGGGGCTAGACTGACATTGGCGCGGCTAGGTTTGGCCGCTGAAAGCCCGGCTCCGCACTGGGCCGCCGCGCAGATCCATTCATGCGGACAGCACCATGCGGGTGTGCCATGAAGGTTCCCCATCGAAAATTGCGAAGTGTTGTCGGTCCTGCGCGGACTTACTCCGCCGCAGACATCGCTGCCATCATTGCTGCCATTCCTGGTGGACTTCCAAGTGGCCCCGTAGATATTCGGCAAGCTTCACCAGATGGTAACGGAAGCATCCCTTGTCTTGTCGATAGGCGGGAGTTGCTCATTGACTGTCTTGAGACAGCAGCATCCCGATATTTTACGTGGAAGCACCTAAAAAATTCCGCATCACCGTCCAAAACCGTAAAGAAATTACACGCTATAGAAACGGCATCGAAGAAACTTTTAGAAGCACTTGGCTTAGACGACAGCAAATGTGCCGACGACTTACCTGACGATATACCTCATGAAATATTAATACACCTCAATAGACAGGCTGAAATTATTTCGGCAGGGATTCGGCAAGCTGCTCGCTTCCGAGAAATTGATGGCGGTGGATATGCTGGGCCGACGGCACTCAGGGAAGCGATATTGGGTGTAATGTTTATCAAGGATGCTGCAGCAGATGCGAAAATGATAGTTGATTTACGCGTTGACCCGGATTGCAAGCGGAACAAAGGCGATGAAGAATTACGCAGTTTATTTGGCGACCTAATCGGCACTTGGCTTGAAGTATTTGAGCTTCCGATTGCAATGTCTGTGGGCAAGCCCGGTTCCCCTGGGGAGGGGATTCCGAGCGGCCCATTCATTAGGTTTATTCAGGCCTGCTTAATGCCGCTAAAAATTGATCTAACGCCTGATGCCATTCGTGACCGCGCCAGACCATTTCAGGGAATGGGCAAGTTAGTTCCGTAGGAAATCTGATCCCGCCATTGCGACAGGCGAATCCGTCAAATCTACTTTTTTACTCGCAGCCGCCACTCTGGCGCGGCAGAGATGCGAGTGGAAACGATGGCGACCAATATTTACAAGACACAGAATGAAACGGCGGAAATTCTCCGCCTCTCCCCGCGCACCCTCGAACGTCACCGTTTGACTGGCACTGGCCCCAAATTCGTTAAGGCCGGGCGACGTGTGTTTTACCGTCCCTCCGATATCGATGCATGGGTGGAAGCCAACACCTTCGCCAGCACGTCCGAAGTCAAAGCGGCGGAGTAAGGGCCGTGGAAAGCCTTCATGCTGCTGGTGCGGCATGAACCCCCTATTGGTAGCCTCATTGGAATATGCCGTCCGTGGCTGGGCGGTTCTTCCCGTTCATTCAATCCGGAATGATGGGATCTGCACCTGCGGCAAGGCGGACTGTCGCAATGTCGGAAAGCACCCCTTGACCGCGCACGGCTTGCTGGAGGCATCGACCGACCCCGAGCAAATTCGGCGCTGGTGGCGGCGTTGGCCCTGGGCGAACGTCGCCATCGCCACTGGCGCATCCGGCTTAGTCGTAATCGATGTGGATGTTGGCATTGACCGTGACGGACATCAGAAGGAAGGCGAGGCGTCTTTAGCTGATCTGGAACGGGATTACGGCCCTCTGCCAGACACCGTCGAGGCGATAACCGGATCCGGCGGACGACATATCCTGTTCAAGGCGGATGGCGCGTCAATTCCCAGCAAAACGTGGTCATTTGGCGACGCGTACCCCTCGCTGCCGGATCTGACGAACGAAGCCTGGGCGCAGTTCCAGGATGAGGCGGATCTGGCTGATGAACGGTGGGGACGGCCCCAGGTCGAAAGGAAGGCTTCCCAGATCCTGCGGAAGGCCGCCAAGGGCGGTTTCAACCTGACTGAGATCCTGGGCAACAAGCCGCCGGTGCCGCCAACATACGCCAGACCCAACTGGGATGGACCGACTGCTGGACGAAAGCTGCGTCGGGTCATTCGAGCTTGGTTCAACCAAGTGGAACGGATCCTGACAGCTAGGGATTGGCGAGATCAGGAAGCAATCCGGCTGGCGGCAGAAGCCGTTGGGCAGATCGAAACCCTGATCCATTGGATGTTGATCCTTAATCCGCAACTGACCGAGGCGGATCTACAGGCCTATGTCGATGGCCGCCAACGCCGGGCAACCCATGCTGCCAAGCGCAGGTTTAAGCTCCGCAGTCTGACCAAGATGCCACGGATCCAGGTCAAAGGCGGTGCTGGGCTGGGCAAGTCGATGGCAATCATCGAGGAGTATCTGGTGCGACCGTCGCTGTGGAAACGCCAGATCCGCGTCTACGTCCCGACCATCGCTCTCGCGGAGGAGTTCGACGCCAAGATCCGTATAGCCGGTGCTGACATTATGGCTATGGACGGTCAGCGGCCCCGATCAATGGTCATGTACGGGCGGACCTATGGCCGGGAAGAGGGCAAGGCAAAGTGCCATCCTGACCGAATTGCGGCAGTGGCAAAGGGTGAGCGGCTGGTCCCATCAGTGTACAAGACATTCTGCCACCGCGAGGGGCAGGATGAGCTTGGATTGTTGCGTCAGATCGACTGTCCGCATCTCGGCTGGTGCAAAATGTCCGGTTACTTGGCGCAATACGCTGATCGGGGTCCGGCGTTACGGCTGTTTCCCCATACCCACCTGACGCTCACCCAGGCTAACGATCTGAAGCTGCCAGACGCAGATCTGGTGGTGATCGATGAGAACTGCATCGACACCCTGTATCAACGATCTGAGATCGACCCGGATTGGCTGACTGCTACCAGCACCTATCACGGTGAAGCCGAGGAGATACAGAACGCGCTCGATGTTGGCGGCATTGTCCAGGGCATCATCGCGGCCAATGGCATCGACACTGCGGCTCTCCGCGACAGGGTGACACCCAAGGCTCTGCGGGAGGCGGCGAAGGCCGCGGATTTCGTTCCGGCTCCTGCCATCAGCCCATCCTCCGGCGATACCGAGATCATGGGGGTGCTGGAAAACTACACTCGCGGCAATGGCCCTCAAGTGGCGCGAATGCTGCGGCAGCTGGCAAGAGACATCGAGAAAGGCCGCACCACCTCCATCGGCGTCGAATATCAGCCCGACTACAGCGTGACCACCGAGGACGGCACTAGGGTCAAGGCGCCGATCGTACGGGTGCACCGGCTGAAGGAGATTTCCGTGGGTAGGCAGACGGCGCTCTGCGTTATCGACGCCGACGCTGACCTGGAGATCAACCGGCAGATATTCGGGGATCAGCTGCGTGGCTTCAATCTGCCCGCCATCCGGCGTGGGCGGGTGACCCAGATCCATAACCTGACCTTTGCCACCAGTGCTCTGGTTCCGCCAGATAAGCTGCCAGCCAATGAAAACAGGGCAGCGTATTCCCGACAGCAGATCGAGCAATTGGTGAAGGCCGAGGTCGCGAAGGAGCGCAAGGTTCTGGTTGGCGCGGTGAAGCCAGTGCGACTGAAACTGACCGGAGAGACGGCTGGCAAGCTGTCGGTCTGTGCTGAATGGCATGGCGGCGAGATCACCCATCACGGTGTCGTCCTGGGGGTTGGTCGCTGGGAAAGGTATGACACGGTGATTGTTGTTGGCCGCGAGCAAATGCCGCCCAGCGCAGCCGAGGGACTGACACGGGCGGTCTATGCCGACGCCGCACCGGACGTTCAGATCCAGTTCACCGGCACATATGTCAGGGAGATTCGCGGCTACGACATGCGGTCTGGCGTCCATGCGCCTGGAGTGCAGGTTTCGGTCCATCCGGATTGGCGCGTCCAGCAGCTGCTGGAACTGAAGCGAGAGCAGAAGCTGGCGCAGCTGATCGACCGGCTGCGGCTGCTGCATCCTGATCAACGGGATCCGGAGATCATCATCCTGACCAACCTGCCAATACCGGGCATCGTCGTGGATCGGCTGATGAGCGCCAAGGATCTGTTCGCTGGCGGCACGGTCTGGGAGCAGGCGATAGAGCGGACGGGCTGCGGTGTCCTGCCGCTTGCCAAGGAATGGCTGTTTCAGAACCTGCCGGACCTGTTCGGATCCCCCAGAACTGCAGCCAGACAGGTGAAATGCCTAAAGAGTGCCAATTCCCAATTAGTACCTAATTACAGAATGGCACTCTTTCGACATTCCGATCAGAGGGCTTGGTCCTGGGCGCTGGTGGAGCGGTCTATTTCAGATGGAAGCGCCCGGCTGACCACCCTGTTGGGCAAGCCCGTCGTTGCGTTCAGATATGCCGCTGAGGATGCCCGCCAGAGCCAGGAGGAAGCCCCAGGAAGGCAGGAGCCGCCAGCTTCACCAGCGCCCCCCGCAGCGAAATTTGCAGATTGCAAAGCAGACCCACCGCGAGGGGTGGTCATTCACATCCTGGGGCAGGCAACGCTGTTTGGCGTCGAACCCGATCAGGTTGTCACCGTCGATCTGCCGGATCACGGCCTGATCCCCGACGATGTTCGCACGATTATCAAGTCCGAGATCAGGCGCCGTGGGCTAACCCAGGATGCTGCGGCTCGGCGTATGGGAGTGTCCCGCCCCCAACTGAGCAACGCCCTAATGGGTAGATTCGGCCTTTCTGTCGAAGCAATGCAGGGTCTGCGGGGCTTCATTGAGAACAGGCCAGAACAGACCGCATAACAGGACGGTATCTGGTCAACAGCAACGGATGAACCTGATGAAAAAGCGCAAGGCACCATCATCCTCTGTCCAACCTAATGTTACAGCGAACGAACAGGCTCGGACGCCGGATGAGCAGGCGCTGGTCGATTCCTTCGCTCGGCGCCCAAAGCTTGCCCGGCCTGTCCAGTTCAAGAAGGGTGAGAAGGAAGGCCAGTTGAGTTGCCGCGAATCCGACCACGAACTCGCAGCGGCAAGGGCGGCAAAATCCTGTGGCGTGGGTGAAAGCGATCTGGCTGACGCACTGCTGATGCAACTGATCGATCTGGACAGGACAGCGGCTAAGGCCGATCCGGTTAAAGCTGCTAATAAGGCGATGGCCTGGATTCATGGGATCAGCCCTAACGACCCAACCGAGGCCATGCTGGCGGCCCAGATGATTGCCAGTCATCAACTCGCGATGAACTGCTTCACACGGGCCATGCTTCCTGATCAGTCATTCGAGGCCCGTCATGCCAATCTACGTCAAGGAGCCAAGCTGTCGAGGCTCTATGCCGACCAGATGCAAGCCCTCGCCAAATACCGGAACCGAGGCCAACAGACTGTTCGGGTCGAACACGTCACGGTGAACGGTCATGCCAACTTTGGCACGGTGAATCAAGCCACGAGCCCCAAGCCGGGGGAGGGGGCGATGGTTGAAAACGGAGTGCAACCCCATGAGCAACAGCCTGCCGCCATTCCTTTCACCCCTGTCGCCCCGGTGTGGAGCGAAGACCAGAGCGGGCAGTCCCTGCCAGGGACCGGCGATGCCGAATGGGCGTTGCCGCCTGCACGGCGGTAAATCACCCGGCGCCCCGACCGGCAGGGCCAACGGGAATTACCGGACAGGCTACTGGACAAAGGAAGCCGTTGCCGAACGGCGGCATATGGCTCGGATGATTAGGGAAATGCGAAGGGAGTGGGCCAACACGAAGACTGAGTTGGGGTGAGTTTTTGAGGGCGGTATGCCTGTAGCCAGTTGGCAGTCAATTCACCGCCCATAATCCCAGTCCATGGTTGCTATGTGGTAGCTAAAAATTTAAAGAGAGCTAGGTCTCTATGTCTAACCCCTTGAAATAGTTGGTGCCGGTTGCAGGGTTCGAACCCGCGACCCCCTGATTACAAATCAGGTGCTCTACCAGCTGAGCTAAACCGGCGTCGGGGGGAAATTAGAGGCGAACTTCGCCCTTCGCAAGGGGGAACGGATCACTCCAGGCCCATGCAGAATGGCTCCTCGGCGATGAAATTGGTCCAGCCCCATTTGCCGCGCTTGCCCGTGGCGGGATAGGCCCAGGTCCGGACCGGCTTCCACGCTCCGTCCTCGAGACGCAGCAGAAGGGCGGAGCGGGGGGGCAGGTCTGGCGTTAGTCCCATTGGGGCGGCCGAATCCGTGCAGGACACCAGGGCCAGGCCGAAGCCCTTCGCCGCCATGTCGGCCAGGGTTCGCCCGGTGGGGGCCTGGATGTGGGTGACGACCAGATCGGGGCGGCGGGGGTGTGTGTTGCGCAAGAGCGATTCCAGCGCCATGCCGCTGGTGGAATTGTCCCGGGGCAGGATCAGGGCGATGCGGGCGTCGGGGGCGATTTCCGCCGCCACGCTGCGGGCCAGGAAGCGCAATTGCGGCTGGGGCTGGTCGCGGTCGAAGCGCAGCAGAATCTCGGCGGCCACCGGGACGCCCAGCATCAGGGCGATGGCGGTGCCGGCCAGGGCGCGGCGGACCAGGGCGGGCGGCGGGCGCATCTTCCCCGACATGTCCCTTGCCGCCAGGACCAGGGCCAGGAGTGCCGCCAGCGACAGCTGGGTATTGTAGCGGAAATAGGAATGCTCGCGGCCGAAATGCAGGAGAAAGGTGGTGATCAGGAACAGGTTGAAGAACACCATGGTCAGCGCGGCGAGCCGCAGCATGATCCGGGTCGAGGCGGAAAGGGCGGCCGGCGGCCGCAGGGCGAGGCCGAGCACCAGGGCGAACAGGCCGAACTGGAATCCCTTGTTCGCCGCCACCCAGGCCATGTCCCTTAGAATCTGGGACAGGCGGGCGTCCTTCCAGGCCCGCTCCATGTAGGTGATCTGTTCGCCGTCGGGAAAGCGCAACGTCACGTGCGCCCGCCAGGCCACATAGAGGAGCAGGGCGGGCAGGGCGGCCAGAACAAGGTCGCGCATCACCGGCCAGCGTTGATGGCGGGGCAGGGTGAGGGTGGTGAGCAGCCCCGCGCCGCCAATGGAGAGGAACAGGCCGATTCCCTGCTGCTTGACGTTGACCAGGGCTGCCAGCACCAGCATCAGGGCCACCAGCAGGCGCCCATCGCGTCCCTCCACCATCCGGCGCGCCCCCAGCCACAGAACCACCATCAGGGTGATGGCCAGCGGCGCCTCGCCATAACCGGCGAAGGAAACGCGCGGCACGAAGCCGGGATTGATGGCGGTGGCCAGCAGCAGCCCGAACGCCGCCATGCCCCAACCCGGCCGCTCGCCGCCGTTCAGGGCGCGGCCCAGCATCAGGGCGGCGGGCAGGTGCAGCCAGACGGTGAACTGGGCGATTGCCGCGGGGGCGAAGCCGCCGCCGGCCAGTGAGCCCAGGAAGGGGACAATCTCGGTATTATAGGGGGCGACGGGGGAATCCGAATAGGCCCTGGGGCCGATCGCGGTGGGAAACACCCCGTGGTCGAAGATATAGGCGGTGTTGGGCAGGATCAGGGCGAAGACGTCCAACTGGGACGGCTCCATGGGCGCCAGCACCGCCAGCAGCGGCAGGGCCAGCAGCAGCAGGCGGCCGACCTCCTGCAGGTCCTCGCGCCATGGCAGGCGTCGGGTCAGCCAGGCGGCTCCCAGGGCGGCCATGAGAAAGCCCGCGGCGGGGATGCGCAGCGACAGGGGGGTCAGCACACCCCACAGGGTCAGCAGCAGGCAGAGCGCCCCCCAGCCGGCCAGGGCCTGCACCCCCATGCCGAAGCGGCCGGCCAGGACCAGCCGTCCCACCAGAATCATGGCGGCGAGGGCGACGCAGATCTGTGCGACGCCGATGAGCCAGACGGGGATCATCCCTCGCGCCGCATCTCGTAAAGGGCCACGGCGGCGGCGTTGGAGACGTTGAGGCTTTCCATCTCGCCGCACATGGGCAGCCGCACCAGGTGGTCGCAATGCTCGCGCGTCAACCGGCGCATGCCTTCGCCCTCGGCGCCCAGCACCAGCACCACCTTGCCTGACAACTTGGCCTCGGCCAGGGTCCTGGGCGCGTCGGCGGCCAGTCCGGCGGTCCAGAAGCCGGCCTTCTTCAGGTCTTCCAGGGCGCGGACCACGTTGGTGACGCGCACCAGCGGCATGCGCTCGAGCGCGCCCGAGGCCGATTTGGCCAGGGTACCGGTCTCGTCGGGGGCGTGACGGTCGGGGGCCACCACCGCCAGGGCGCCGAACGCCGCCGCCGAGCGCAGGATGGCGCCCACGTTATGGGGATCGGTGACCTGATCCAGCACCAGGACCAGGGCGGACGGCGCCATTTCGGCGCTGCGGATGACGTCCTCGATGGTGGTGGCGGGCAGGGGCTCGACCAGCAGGGCGACGCCCTGGTGGACGGCGCCGGGGGCCAGCAGCCGGTCGATATCGGCCCGATCCATGGCTTCCACCGGCACCTTGCAGGGGGGCAGGGCCTTGGCCGCCTCGGCCGTCGCCACCAGCCGGCGGATGCGCCGCTCGGGATTGGCCAGGGCGGCGCTGACCGCGTGAACGCCGTAGAGCCAGATGGAGGAGCCGCCGCCGCCGCCGCCGCGCGGCGATTGTTGAGGCCTTCCCTTGCCCTGGGCGTTGGGTCGGTTTCGCTCGTCTCTCTTTTTCATGGGGCTCTCCTGTTGCATCGGCATTTAACCTGCTCTTTTCGGATTGACAAGCTCTGTGAAATTCCCATAAGTACAGCCCTCCCGTCGCCCCGGCAAAAGCCGGATGACGGTGTGGAGGGGTGGCCGAGCGGTTAATGGCAGCAGACTGTAAATCTGCCCTCTTATGAGTACGGAGGTTCGAATCCTCCCCCCTCCACCAATTATCCTCCCAATAGGGCCGGGTGCCCCGGTTCGGGCCGGATGACGGGGAACGGTTTCTTCAGGTCGAGCACCAGGCGGTGCGGCCCAGCGGGACGATCTGGCGGGTGTAGCTCAATGGTAGAGCAACAGCCTTCCAAGCTGATGACGGGGGTTCGATTCCCCTCACCCGCTCCACTCCCCGCCGCCGTACCCGACCGGGACCATGGTTTGACACATGCGGCAGCGCCGCGATCGGACGGGTTGAAAAATGGCCAAGGCTAAATTCGAGCGCACCAAGCCTCACTGCAACATCGGGACCATCGGTCACGTTGACCATGGCAAGACCTCGCTGACCGCGGCGATCACCAAGATCCTGGCCGAGACCGGCGGCGCCACCTTCACCGCCTACGACCAGATCGACAAGGCGCCGGAAGAGAAGGCCCGTGGCATCACCATCTCGACCGCCCACGTCGAGTACGAGACCACCAACCGCCACTACGCCCACGTGGACTGCCCCGGCCACGCCGACTATGTGAAGAACATGATCACCGGCGCGGCGCAGATGGACGGCGCCATCCTGGTGGTGTCGGCCGCCGACGGCCCCATGCCCCAGACCCGCGAGCACATCCTGCTGGCCCGTCAGGTGGGCGTGCCCGCCCTGGTGGTGTTCATGAACAAGTGCGACATGGTCGACGATCCCGAGCTGCTGGATCTGGTCGAGCTGGAAGTGCGCGAGCTGCTCTCCTCGTACGACTTCCCCGGCGACGACATTCCGATCGTCAAGGGTTCGGCCCTGTGCGCCCTGGAAGACAAGCAGCCGGAGATCGGCCGCGACGCCATCCTGAAGCTGATGGCCGAGGTCGACGCCTACATCCCGCAGCCGGAGCGTCCCAAGGACAAGCCGTTCCTGATGCCGATCGAAGACGTGTTCTCGATCTCGGGCCGCGGCACCGTGGTGACCGGCCGCGTCGAGCGTGGCGTTGTGAAGGTGGGCGAGGAAGTCGAGATCGTCGGCATCAAGGCGACCGTCAAGACCACCTGCACCGGCGTGGAAATGTTCCGCAAGCTGCTCGATCAGGGTGAGGCCGGCGACAACATCGGCGCCCTGCTGCGCGGCACCAAGCGCGAGGACGTGGAGCGCGGCCAGGTTCTGGCGGCTCCGGGCTCCATCACGCCGCACACCAAGTTCGAGGCCGAGGCCTACGTTCTGACCAAGGAAGAGGGCGGCCGTCACACTCCGTTCTTCACCAACTATCGTCCGCAGTTCTACTTCCGCACCACCGACGTCACCGGCGTCGTTGAACTGCCGGAAGGCACCGAGATGGTGATGCCGGGCGACAACGTGAAGATGCACGTGACCCTGATCGCCCCCATCGCCATGGACCAGGGCCTGCGCTTCGCCATCCGCGAAGGCGGCCGTACCGTCGGCGCCGGCGTGGTCGCCAAGATCGTCGAGTAAATCTCTCGATCCGGCCTTGGCCACATCGCTTCGGCGGTGTTGCCAAGGCCGTCGAGTGTCTGTATAAGGCGTGGCTCCGGTCATGCCGGGTCTGATCCTGGTCCCTGTTTCCAGGGGCCGGTGAAGGCTGCAGGAGTGTAGCTCAACTGGTAGAGCACCGGTCTCCAAAACCGGGGGTTGGGGGTTCGAGCCCCTCCACTCCTGCCAACTTTCGACTGTAGAGATATGGCAAAAACGTCTCCGGCCCTTTTCTTCAAGCAGGTTCGCCAGGAAGTCGCCAAGGTCACTTGGCCGACCCGGCGCGAAACCACCGTCTCCACCGGCATGGTGTTCGTGATGGTGGTGATCGCCGCCGTCTTCTTCCTGGTCGTTGACCAGATTTTCGCCGCGAGCGTAAAGCTCCTGTTCGGTCTGGGAGGCTGAGGACGAGATGGCTACCGCCCGCTGGTACGTGATTCACGTCTATTCCGGCTTCGAGAAGAAGGTCGCCCAGTCCATCCGCGAACAGGCGGAACAGAAGGGCATGGCCGAGGCTTTCGAGCAGGTTCTGGTGCCCACCGAAGAGGTGGTCGAGGTGCGCCGCGGCACCAAGGTGAACGCCGAGCGCAAGTTCTTCCCCGGCTACGTCCTGGTGAAGATGGACCTCACCGACGACACCTGGCACCTGGTCAAGAATACCCCCAAGGTTACCGGCTTCCTGGGCGGCAAGGGCCGTCCCGTGCCGATCACCGAGCGGGAAGCCGAGCGCATCATCAAGCAGGTGCAGGAAGGCGTCGAGCGCCCCAAGCCCTCCATCACCTTCGAGGTGGGAGAGCAGGTGCGGGTCTCGGACGGTCCCTTCACCTCGTTCAACGGCCTGGTCGAGGAAGTCGACGAGGAGAAGGCCCGCCTCAAGGTGGCGGTGTCGATCTTCGGTCGCTCCACCCCGGTCGAACTGGAATACTCTCAGGTCGAAAAGATCTGAGGGACGTGACCGGAAGCCGCCCCGCCGGACAGGCGCGGGCGGCACCGGTGCTTTTTGTTTTCCGCTTCCGGATGTCCGGGGCGGTTTGGAGGGCGGGAGGCGCGCCAACGCCGCACCGCCAACTCTGGTGACAGAGAGAGGATTGTGACATGGCAAAGAAGATCGTGGGCTACGTTAAGCTCCAAGTCCCGGCCGGCAAGGCGAATCCCTCGCCGCCGATCGGTCCCGCGCTGGGTCAGCGCGGCCTGAACATCATGGAATTCTGCAAGGCCTTCAACGCCCAGACCCAGACTCTGGAGCCCGGCATGCCGATTCCGGTGGTGATCACCGCCTATTCGGATCGTACCTTCACCTTCGTGACCAAGACTCCGCCGGTCAGCTACTTCCTGAAGAAGGCCGCCGCGGTGTCCAAGGGCTCGACCACCCCCGGCAAGGGCGGCACGGTCGGCGAGGTGACCATGGCTCAGATCCGTGAGATCGCCGAGAAGAAGATGGCCGACCTCAACGCCAACGACGTCGAGGCCGCGTCCACGATGATCGTCGGTTCCGCCCGTTCCATGGGCCTCAAGGTGGTGGAGTAAGCACATGGCTCGCGAAGGAAAGCGCCTGAAGTCGGCCTATGCCGATATCGACCGCGACAAGTTCTACAGCCTCGCCGATGCGGTGAAGGCCATCAAGACCCGTGCCGTCGCCAAGTTCGACGAGACCATCGAGATCGCCCTGAATCTCGGCGTCGATCCCCGTCACGCCGACCAGATGGTCCGCGGCGTGGTCGAGCTGCCCCACGGCACCGGCAAGACCGTGCGCGTCGCCGTGTTCGCCAAGGGCGACAAGGCCGAGGAGGCCCGCAAGGCCGGCGCCGACATCGTCGGCGAGCAGGACCTGTTCGAGTCCTGCAATGCCGGCAACATGGATTTCGACCGCGTCATCGCCACTCCCGACCTGATGGGTCTGGTGGGCCGCCTCGGTAAGGTGCTGGGCCCGCGCGGCCTGATGCCCAACCCGAAGCTGGGCACCGTCACCGTCAACGTGGCCGAGGCCGTCCGCGCCGCCAAGGCCGGTCAGGTCCAGTTCCGCGTCGAGAAGGCCGGTATCGTTCACGCCGGCATCGGCAAGGCCTCGTTCTCGGAAGAGAAGCTGGCTGAGAACGTCAAGGCGTTCGTCGATGCCATCAACAAGGCGAAGCCCCAGGGCGCCAAGGGCACCTACCTCAAGAAGGTGTCCATCAGCTCGACCATGGGCCCGGGCGTCAAGCTCGACGTCGCCACCCTGGCCTAAGGCCGGGGAGCAAGAGTTTCCCCGACCCGAAAAGGGAAGGGGGGAAGGCGGAAGTTCCCTTTAAGGGGACTTCCAACCTGTCCGAGACCGTAGGTGCCCCGTCAAACGGGCTTGAAGGGATTTCCCGCCTGCGCAGACAGAGGTCAAAGAACGCTTCCGGTTCCCCTTGGGGGATCGGCACGGCTTGAAGCTTCTGGGACAGGCCACCGGCCTTGCCGGGTGGTTCGCCACCCGACCGAGGCCATGGGCAATGGACCGGAACCAGCCGCCATGATGGCGGGGACGTTTCGGCTCTATGTTTGGAGACGAAAGTGGACCGGACACAAAAGACAGAGTGGGTCGGCTCGCTGCAGGGAACGCTCGGAGAGGTCGGGCTGGTGGTCGTCACCCATTATTCGGGTCTGACGGTCGCCGAGATGACCGATCTGCGCGGGAAGATGCGTGCGGCTGGCGCCACCTTCAAGGTGACCAAGAATCGTCTCACCAAGCTCGCCCTTGTGGGGACCGAGTTCGAGTCCATCGCCGACCTGTTCGTCGGGCCGACCGCCATCGCCGTTTCGCGCGATCCGGTCGCCGCCGCCAAGGTCGTCGCCGACTACGCCAAGACGAACGACAAGCTCAAGATCCTCGGTGGATCGCTGGGCAAGAATCGTCTGGACGTGGACGGCGTCAAGGCGCTCGCCACGCTGCCGTCGCTCGACGAGCTGCGTGCCAAGCTGCTTGGCATGATTTCGACCCCGGCCACCCGTATCGCCGGCGTTCTTCAGGCGCCCGCAGGCCAGCTGGCCCGCGTCCTGAAGGCCAAGGCGGACAAGGACGCCGCGTGAGATTTTTGAACCAAACCCAAGCTTCAAGCTTTTACTAGGAGTGTTTTAAATGGCTGATCTTGCCAAGCTGGTTGACGACCTGTCCGCCCTGACCGTTCTCGAGGCCGCCGAGCTCTCGAAGCTGCTGGAAGAGAAGTGGGGCGTTTCCGCCGCCGCTCCGGTGGCCGTCGCCGCCGTTGCCGCTGGTGGCGCCGCCGCCCCGGCTGCCGAAGAAAAGACCGAGTTCGACGTGATCCTCGCCGACGCCGGCGAGAAGAAGATCAACGTCATCAAGGAAGTCCGCGCCATCACCGGCCTGGGCCTGAAGGAAGCCAAGGATCTGGTCGAAGCCGCTCCGAAGCCCGTCAAGGAAGGCGTGGCCAAGGACGAAGCCGAGAAGATCAAGAAGGTTCTGGAAGAGGCCGGCGCCAAGGTGCAGGTCAAGTAAGAACGCCTTCTGGTGTTTATCCAGGGGCCGGGATGCGGGTTTGCCGTATCCCGGCCTTCTGGCGCTTTACCGATCACCCCGTAAGGGTGGTCAAAACCTACCCTACGGGGCAGGGCTCCGCAGGGAGCATCCCGGGTGAACCCGGGCAGGACGAGTTTGTTGGGCTAAACCCCACGAAGAGGACGAGGAGCGGCAATGGCTAAATCCTATACGGGTCGCAAGCGTGTGCGCAAAAGCTTCGGGCGGATTCCCACCGTTGCGCCGATGCCGAACCTGATCGAGGTGCAAAAGAGCTCCTACGATCATTTCCTCCAGATGGACACCGCTCCCGAGCAGCGCGCCAATCTCGGCCTGCAGGAAGTGTTCAAGTCCGTCTTCCCGATCAAGGATTTCTCCGAGCGCGGAACCCTGGAGTTCGTGCGCTACGAGCTTGAGACCCCCAAGTACGACGTCGAGGAGTGCCAGCAGCGCGGCATGACCTTCGCGGCGCCCTTGAAGGTGACGCTGCGCCTGGTGGTGTGGGACATCGACGAGGATACGGGGTCTCGCTCCATCCGCGACATCAAGGAGCAGGACGTCTACATGGGCGACATGCCGCTCATGACCTCCAACGGCACCTTCGTCATCAACGGCACCGAGCGCGTCATCGTCTCGCAGATGCACCGCAGCCCGGGCGTGTTCTTCGACCACGACAAGGGCAAGACCCACTCGTCGGGTAAGTATCTGTTCGCCGCCCGCGTCATTCCCTATCGCGGCTCCTGGCTGGACTTCGAGTTCGACGCCAAGGACCTGGTCTATGTGCGCATCGACCGCCGCCGCAAGCTGCCCGTCACCACGCTGCTCTATGCGCTGGACGGCCTGAACACCGCGGCTCTGCGCGCTTCCCGCGCCGCCGAGGGCAAGGGGCTCGAGCAGAGCGAGATCAAGGGCATGACCTCGGAAGAGATCCTGTCCTACTTCTACGGCAAGGTGACCTACGCCCGTGGTCCCAAGGGCTGGAAGACCCCGTTCGACGCCGAGCGTCTGAAGGGCGTCAAGCTCGTCTCCGACCTGATCGACGCCAAGACCGGCGAGAAGGTGGCCGACGCCGGCACCAAGATGACGCCCCGCCTCGGCAAGAAGCTGAAGGAAGCGGGCCTCACCGACATCGTGGTCACGCCCGAGGACATGATCGGCCAGTACGTGGCCGAGGACATCATCAACGAGCAGACCGGCGAGATCTTCACCGAGGCCGGTGACGAGCTGACCGCCAATCTGGTCGCCGAGCTGGAGAAGGCGGGCATCAGCGAGCTGCCGGTGCTGGCCATCGACCACATCAATGTCGGCCCGTACATGCGCAACACGCTGGCCATCGACAAGAACTCTTCGCGTGAAGAGGCTCTGATCGACATCTATCGCGTGATGCGTCCCGGCGAGCCCCCGACGCTGGAAACCGCCGAAGCCCTGTTCCAGGGCCTGTTCTTCGATTCCGAGCGCTACGACCTGTCGGCCGTGGGCCGCGTCAAGATGAACTCGCGCCTCAACACGCCTGAGGTGTCGGACACCGTGCGCGTGCTCAGGAAGGAAGACATCCTGGGCGTCATCAAGGTGCTGGTGGAACTCAAGGACGGCAAGGGCGAGATCGACGACATCGATCACCTGGGCAACCGTCGCGTCCGCTCGGTGGGCGAGCTGATGGAGAACCAGTACCGCGTCGGCCTGCTGCGCATGGAGCGCGCCATCCGCGAGCGCATGTCCTCGGTGGACATCGACTCGGTGATGCCGCACGACCTGATCAACGCCAAGCCGGCCGCGGCCGCGGTGCGTGAGTTCTTCGGCTCCTCGCAGCTGTCGCAGTTCATGGACCAGACCAACCCGCTGTCGGAAATCACCCACAAGCGCCGTCTCTCGGCGCTTGGCCCGGGCGGTCTGACCCGCGAGCGCGCCGGGTTCGAGGTGCGCGACGTGCACCCGACCCATTACGGCCGCATCTGCCCGATCGAGACGCCGGAAGGCCCGAACATCGGTCTGATCAACAGCCTCGCCACCTATGCCCGCGTCAACCAGTACGGCTTCATCGAGGCCCCCTACCGCAAGGTGATCGACGGCAAGGTGACCAACGACGTGGTCTACCTGTCGGCCATGGAAGAGGGCCGCTACACCGTCGCCCAGGCCAATTCGGTGCTGAACCCCGACGGCTCCTTCGCCGAGGATCTGGTGTCGTGCCGCCAGGCGGGCGAGTTCGTGATGGTGCCGCCCTCCGAGATCACCATGATCGACGTGTCGCCGAAGCAGCTGGTTTCGGTGGCCGCCGCGCTGATCCCGTTCCTGGAGAACGACGACGCCAACCGCGCCCTGATGGGGTCGAACATGCAGCGTCAGGCCGTTCCGCTGATCCGCGCCGAGGCGCCCCTGGTGGGCACCGGCATGGAGCAGGCGGTGGCCCGTGACTCGGGCGCGGCCATCACCGCCAAGCGCACCGGCATCGTCGACCAGGTGGACGCCACCCGCGTGGTGATCCGCGCCACCGAGGAAACCCAGGCCTCGGCCTCGGGCGTCGACATCTACAACCTGCTGAAGTTCCAGCGCTCCAACCAGAACACCTGCATCACCCAGCGTCCGCTGGTGAAGGTGGGCGATCTGATCAAGAAGGGCGACATCATCGCCGACGGCCCCTCGACCCAGCTGGGCGAGCTGGCGCTGGGCCGCAACGTGCTGGTCGCGTTCATGCCCTGGAACGGCTACAACTTCGAAGACTCCATCCTGATCTCCGAGCGCATCGTCCGCGACGACGTGTTCACCTCGATCCACATCGAGGAATTCGAGGTCATGGCCCGCGACACCAAGCTGGGCCAGGAGGAAATCACCCGCGACATTCCCAACGTGGGCGAAGAGGCTCTGAAGAACCTGGACGAGGCCGGCATCGTTTACATCGGTGCCGAGGTCAAGCCGGGCGACATCCTGGTGGGCAAGGTGACGCCGAAGGGCGAGAGCCCCATGACCCCGGAAGAGAAGCTGTTGCGCGCCATCTTCGGCGAGAAGGCCTCCGACGTGCGCGACACGTCGCTTCGCCTGCCGCCGGGCGTGTCGGGCACCATCGTCGAGGTCCGCGTCTTCTCGCGGCGCGGCGTGGAGAAGGACGAGCGCGCGCTCGCCATCGAGCGGGCCGAAATCGAGCGTCTGGCCAAGGACCGCGACGACGAGCGTCACATCCTGGAGCGGTCGTTCTTCGCCCGTCTCAAGGCTCTGCTGCTCGGCAAGAAGGTGGTCTCGGGCCCCAAGGGCATCAAGGCCGGCACCGTTCTGGCCGATGCCAACATGGACGAGCTGCATCCCAGCACCTGGCGCAACATCGCCGTGGACGACGATGCGGTGATGGCCGATTGCGAGGCGCTGAAGCGGGCCTTCGACCAGCAGGTCGATAAGCTGCAGGAGCGTTTCGAGAACAAGGTCGAGAAGCTGCAGCGCGGCGACGAACTGCCGCCCGGCGTGATGAAGATGGTCAAGGTGTTCGTGGCGGTGAAGCGCAAGCTGCAGCCGGGCGACAAGATGGCCGGCCGTCACGGCAACAAGGGCGTCATCTCGCGCATCGTGCCGCTGGAAGACATGCCGTACCTGGAAGACGGCCAGCAGGTGGACATCGTGCTGAACCCGCTGGGCGTGCCGTCGCGCATGAACGTCGGTCAGATCCTCGAGACGCACCTGGGCTGGGCCTGCGCGGGCCTGGGCCAGCAGATCGGCGGCATGCTCGACAAGTACAAGCGCAACGCCGCGACCATCATTGATCTTAAGGCCAAGTTGAAGGACGTCTACGGCGACGCCATCTACGAGGACGAGATCGCCGGTCTGGGTGACGCCGAGATCACCGAGTTGGCTCACAACCTGACCCCGGGCGTGCCGATCGCCACCCCGGTGTTCGATGGTGCCCGCGAAAGCGACATCGTCGACATGCTGACCAAGGCGGGCCGGTCCTCCTCCGGCCAGGTGACCCTGGTCGACGGCCGCACCGGCGAGCCGTTCGACCGCAAGGTGACGGTGGGCTACATCTACATGCTGAAGCTGCACCACCTGGTGGACGACAAGATCCACGCCCGCTCCATCGGCCCGTACTCGCTGGTCACCCAGCAGCCGCTGGGCGGCAAGGCCCAGTTCGGTGGTCAGCGCTTCGGTGAAATGGAAGTGTGGGCGCTGGAAGCTTACGGCGCCGCCTACACGCTGCAGGAAATGCTGACGGTCAAGTCGGACGACGTTTCCGGCCGCACCAAGGTCTACGAGGCCATCGTGCGCGGCGACGACACCTTCGAGGCCGGTATCCCCGAGTCGTTCAACGTGCTGGTCAAGGAGCTCCGCTCTCTCGGCCTGAACGTCGAACTGACCCAGCGGAACTACTAAAGCATCTAGGACCCGGCGCGCGGGGGGAGACGTTCCCCCCGCCGCACCAAAAGGTCACACGGGAGTTCATCGATGAACGAACTTATGAAGATCTTCGGCCAGGTCAGCGGCACCCAGTCGTTCGACCAGATCCGCATCTCCATCGCCTCGCCGGAGCGCATCCGCTCCTGGTCGTACGGTGAGATCAAGAAGCCGGAGACCATCAACTACCGCACCTTCAAGCCCGAGCGCGACGGTCTGTTCTGCGCCCGCATCTTCGGGCCGATCAAGGACTACGAGTGCCTGTGCGGCAAGTACAAGCGCATGAAGTATCGCGGCATCATCTGCGAGAAGTGCGGCGTCGAAGTCACCCTGGCCAAGGTCCGGCGCGAGCGCATGGGCCATATCGAGCTGGCCTCTCCCGTGGCGCACATCTGGTTCCTGAAGTCGCTGCCCAGCCGTATCGGTCTGCTGTGCGACATGACGCTGAAGGATCTCGAGCGCATTCTCTATTTCGAGAACTACGTGGTGGTCGAGCCCGGCCTCACGCCCTTGAAGATCCGCGAGCTGCTGACCGAAGAGCAGTACATGCGCGCCGTTGACGAGTACGGCGAGGACGCCTTCACCGCCAAGATCGGCGCCGAGGCCATCCGCGACATGCTCTCCGTCATCGACCTGGATGCCGAGAAGGCCCAGCTGAAGGTGGACCTCAAGGAGACTACCTCCGAGGCCAAGCGCAAGAAGCTGGTCAAGCGCATGAAGCTGGTCGAGGCCTTCCTCGAATCCGGTTCGCGTCCCGAATGGATGATCCTGGAAGTGATTCCGGTGATTCCGCCGGAGCTGCGTCCCCTGGTTCCCCTGGACGGCGGCCGTTTCGCCACCTCGGACCTCAACGACCTCTACCGTCGCGTCATCAACCGCAACAACCGCCTGAAGCGCCTGATCGAGCTGCGCGCGCCCGAGATCATCGTGCGCAACGAGAAGCGCATGCTGCAGGAGGCGGTGGACGCCCTGTTCGACAACGGCCGCCGCGGCCGCGCCATCACGGGGGCCAACAAGCGCCCGCTGAAGTCGCTGTCCGACATGCTGAAGGGCAAGCAGGGCCGCTTCCGTCAGAACCTGCTGGGCAAGCGCGTCGATTATTCCGGCCGTTCGGTCATCGTGGTGGGGCCTGAGCTCAAGCTGCACCAGTGCGGCCTGCCGAAGAAGATGGCGCTGGAGCTGTTCAAGCCCTTCGTCTATTCCAAGCTCGAACTCTACGGCATGGCCACCACCATCAAGGCCGCCAAGCGCATGGTGGAAAAGGAGCGTCCCGAGGTGTGGGACATCCTGGAAGAGGTCATCCGCGAGCATCCCGTGATGCTGAACCGCGCGCCGACGCTGCACCGCCTGGGCATCCAGGCCTTCGAGCCCGTGCTGATCGAGGGTAAGGCCATCCAGCTGCACCCGCTGGTCTGCACCGCCTTCAACGCCGACTTCGACGGCGACCAGATGGCCGTGCACGTTCCGCTGAGCCTCGAGGCCCAGCTGGAAGCCCGCGTGCTGATGATGTCCACCAACAACATCCTGTCGCCCGCCAACGGCAAGCCGATCATCGTGCCGTCGCAGGATATCGTGCTGGGCATCTACTACATCACCATGGAACGGGACGAGATGCCCGGCCAGGTGCTGAAGATCCGGTCCATGGACGAGCTGAAGGGCGCCATCGCCAACAACTCGGTCCTGTTCTATTGCCCGACCGATCCCAACGCCAAGATCGACACCAACGACCTGGACGGCCTGCTGGACCGTCTGGCCAGCCGCGACGTCACGGCCCACCGCCGTGTCAACGTGTCGTCCCGGGACGCGCTGGAAGCCGGCCTGAAGGGCGGCCATCTGCGCCTGTTCAACGTGGAGAAGCCCGGCGTCACCCTGACCTTTGCCGACGTGGGCGACGCCGAGAAGGCCATCAAGGACGGCAAGGCCATCCTGTTCAAGGTGCCGGTGTTCGTGAACATGGCCGAGATCGAGGAAGCGCTGACCGAAAAGACGGTCACGCTTCACACCAAGATCCGCGCCCGTTTCGATACCGTGGATTCCGAAGGCAACCCGGTGACCCAGATCGTGGACACCACGCCGGGCCGCATGATGCTGTCGGTGATCCTGCCCAAGAACAAGAACGTGCCCTTCTCCCTGATCAACCGCCTGTTGACCAAGAAGGAAATCCAGAACGTCATCGACGTGGTCTACCGCCATTGCGGTCAGAAAGAGACGGTGATCTTCGCCGACCGCGTCATGGGGCTCGGCTATTCCAACGCCTTCAAGGCGGGCATCTCGTTCGGCAAGGACGATCTGGTCATTCCGCCGGAGAAGGAAACCCTGGTCGGCGAGACCGAAGAGAAGGCCAAGGAATACGAGCAGCAGTACCAGGACGGCCTGATCACCCAGGGCGAGAAGTACAACAAGGTGGTCGACGCCTGGTCCAAGTGCACCGACGACGTCGCCGACGCCATGATGAAGCAGATCTCGTCGCTGAAGCCCGGCAAGCCCATCAACTCCATCTACATGATGGCGCATTCCGGCGCCCGTGGTTCCGCCGCCCAGATGAAGCAGCTGGCCGGCATGCGCGGCCTGATGGCCAAGCCCTCGGGCGAGATCATCGAGACGCCCATCATCTCGAACTTCAAGGAAGGCCTCACCGTGCTGGAGTACTTCAACTCCACCCACGGCGCCCGTAAGGGGCTGGCCGATACCGCGCTGAAGACCGCCAACTCGGGTTACCTGACCCGTCGTCTGGTGGACGTGGCCCAGGACGCGATCATCTGCGAAGAGGATTGCGGCACCACCAACGGCCTGACCGTGTCGCCGGTGATCGAGGGCGGCGAGGTCATCGCCTCGCTGGCCGAGCGCATCCTCGGCCGCTCGGCGGCGCGTGACATCGTCAACCCGCTGAACGGCGAGGTCATCGTGCCGGCCGGCGCCATGATCCAGGAGACCGAGGTCGAACTGATCGACGCCGCCGGGATCGAGACCGTGGTGATCCGCTCGGTGCTGACCTGCGACTCGGAAGAGGGCGTGTGCGGCACCTGCTACGGCCGCGATCTGGCGCGGGGCACCCGCGTCAATGTCGGCGAGGCCGTGGGCGTCATCGCCGCCCAGTCCATCGGCGAGCCCGGCACCCAGCTGACCATGCGTACCTTCCACATCGGCGGCGCGGCCCAGCGCGGTGCGGAGCAGTCGTCCATCGAGGCGACCTTCGACGGCACCGTCCAGGTCATCAACCGCAACGTGGTGGTCAACTCGTCGGGCGCTCATATCGTCATGAGCCGCAATTGCGAAGTGGCCCTGCTCGACATCAACAACCGCGAGCGTGCCCGTCACCGCGTCCCCTACGGCGCCAAGCTGCTGGTGGACGAGGCGCAGAAGGTCACCAAGGGCACCAAGCTGGCCGAGTGGGACCCCTACACCCTGCCGATCATCACCGAGCGCGCGGGTGTGGCCCACTACGTCGACCTGACCGAAGGCCTGTCCATGCGCGAGGTGGTCGACGAGGCCACCGGCATCGCCAGCAAGGTGGTGGTCGACTGGAAGCAGCAGCCCAGGGGCGCCGAGCTGCGTCCTCGCGTCACGCTGCGTGACGAGAAGGGCGAGGAGCTGTTGCTGGCCAACGGCCTGGAAGCCCGCTACTTCATGAGCGTGGACGCCATCCTGTCGGTGGAGAACGGCACCAAGGTCAACGCCGGCGACGTGCTGGCGCGCATTCCGCGTGAATCGTCCAAGACCCGCGACATCACCGGCGGTCTGCCGCGTGTGGCGGAGCTGTTCGAAGCGCGTAAGCCCAAGGACCACGCCATCATCTCCGATTGCGACGGCCGCGTGGAATTCGGCAAGGACTACAAGTCCAAGCGCCGTATCCTGGTGGTCCCGGAAGAGGGCGACGCCATCGAGTACCTGATCCCCAAGGGCAAGCACATCTCGGTGCAGGAAGGCGATTACGTCCGTCGCGGCGACCCGCTGATGGACGGCAACCCGGTGCCGCACGACATCCTGAAGGTCCTGGGCGTGGAAGCCCTGGCCCAGTATCTCATCAACGAGATTCAGGAGGTCTATCGTCTGCAGGGCGTGAAGATCAACGACAAGCACATCGAGGTGATCGTCCGCCAGATGCTGCAGAAGGTCGAGATCACCGACCCCGGCGACACCACCCTTCTGGTGGGCGAGCAGGTGGACCGCGTCGAGTTCGACATCGAGAACTCGAAGGCCATCCGCGAGCAGGGCCGTCCGGCCTCGGGCACTCCGGTGCTGCAGGGCATCACCAAGGCAAGCTTGCAGACCCACTCCTTCATCTCGGCGGCCTCCTTCCAGGAGACCACCCGCGTGCTCACCGAAGCGGCCGTGTCCGGCAAGGTGGACAGCCTGCAGGGCCTGAAGGAGAACGTCATCGTCGGCCGTCTGATCCCCGCCGGTACCGGCGCGGTGATGAACCGCCTGCGCGCCATTGCCGCCAAGCGCGACAAGGACATGCAGGTGGACGGCGAGGGCGAGGTTCCGGCCATCCCGCCGGCCGCCGAGGGTTCCGCTCCCGAGGCTCCGCCCGCCGAGTAATCGGCCCGCCGGTTCGTGAAAGACAGCATCCCCGCTTCCCCACCAGGAGGCGGGGATGACTTTTTTAAACGAATCGAAATAGGGTGAAGACCTTAAGCCATCGAGGCGCTATCATTTTCCCTTAAATCCCGGGGCGCCAATCCTGGGTGGAGCATCAAGGGAGAAGCCATGAGCTCGCGGTGGGTCTGGACGGTGGCGATTCTGGTCGCCATGGGCGGCGCGTTGCCGGCCCGTGCCGCCTGCGTGGCGCGTCCCTCCTCGACTGCCGAACTGGCTCAATGCTCCACCGCCGCCGCCGCCGGCGATGTTGCCGCCGCCCGTCTGCTGGGCGAGGTGATGGGCGACCCCACCCAACGTCATTTCGATCCCGCCGCCGCCCTGTCCTGGTGGGAGCAGGCCGCCGCCGGCGGCGACGGGCTGGCGCTGCGACGGTTGTTCGACGCCCATTGGTATGGGCGGGGCACGCCCAGGGACCATGCCAAGGCCCGCGCCTATCTGGCCCGGGCGGTGGCCACCGGCGCCCCCTGGGCACGCCTGGTCCGTGCCGTGCTGGCCGAGACGGAGGAGCCCGGTGTGGCGGCCGAGCTCTATAATGGTCTGGCGGCGGAGGGCAATTGTCTGGCCCAACTGCGTCTCGCCCATGGCCATGATCGCGGCGGCTGGGTGGAAAAGAACCGCTCCCAGGCCCTCTATTGGGCCACCGTCGCCGGGCTGGCCGGGCGTTCCGAGCCGCGGCCCGACGATCATCCGCTGTTCGAAAGCCGCTTCCATTACCGCGACTGCTCGACCGAGGCCTATTTTCTGCGCGGCGATCTGGCCCGCAATCTGGCCGTGGATCTGCGCGCCCGGGTCGAGGAAACCGCCGCCGCCTGGAAGCCGGGGAAGGTCCCCGAACGTCAGGGACCGGTGGATGCTCCCGCCGCGATCGGGGTCAGTCCGGCCGGGCTGGGGGCGGCGGCCGCGTCCCGCATTCCCGACTGGCGTCCGCTGCCCGGCACCCTGCAACGCCCGGCCGGACGCTCGCGCCTGGGGGCCGAGGAGGTCTTCGCCACGGTGGGGCGCTCGGTCTACGTGGTGGTGGCCGCCCGCACCGAAGAGGAATTGAAGGCGCGCAAGGGCCGCTTCGGCTCGGCGGTGGCCATGGACGAACGCACCGTGGTGACCAATTGCCATGTCATCGACGAGATGGCCGTGATCTTGCTGCGGCAGGGCAACCAGACCCTGCGGGCCACGCCGTCGGGGGGCGACCCCGCCACCGACCGCTGCCAGATGACCGTGTCGCCGGGACGGCTGTCCGCCGCGCCGGGCATCCGGGCCTGGGACGATTTGCGGGTGGGCGAGACCGTCTATTCCATCGGTTCGCCCAAGGGGCTGGAGGCGACCCTGGGCCAGGGCCTGATCTCGGGATTGCGGCAGATCAAGGCGACCCGCTACGTCCAGACCACGGCGCCCATCTCGCAGGGCTCGTCGGGGGGCGGTTTGTTCGACGCGTCGGGCAATCTGGTGGGCATCACCACCTTCCACATCCGCGACGCCGACGGTTTGAACTTCGCCATCGCGGCGGAGGATTTCTTCCGTTGACCCGCCTGTTTTTCATTATTCGTCAGGCCCGGCCATGACGAGGAAAGAAGGCGATTTCGCCTAAGCCAGGCAGATTCTAAACGTCTCCGCCCGCCTTGATGGATTCGACGATGTCGCGCAGCGACACCGTCTGCGGCCGGCTGCCTGTGGGGGCGGGGGGGATGGCGGCGGGGAAGAACGGGCTGTCGGGCTGCAGCGCGCTGGCGAAGTCAGAGGGCGACACGGTGCGCACACTGGCCTGGGTGACCGGCGCCACCGCCTGCACCACCTGGGTGAGAGCGGCTTCGGTGGGCGTGGAGGGGGGCGGGGATTCGGGCCGTGCCACGGGACGCAGCGCCGCCAGTTGCGGATTGCCCGGATCGATGGCGGGTTCGTGGGCGGCATCGGCATCGTCGCCCAGCGCGGTCTTGAAGCGGGCCTGCACACTTTTATAAAGACCGGCCACGGTGCGGGCCTTGTTGAACACTTCCGGATTGGCGCGGGCGGCGTCGGGCAGCAGGTGGCGGGCCGAATGCCTGGGATTGTCCTCCATGCCCTCGATCACCCGGGCGGCGCCGGCTGCCCCCAGGAAATGGGCGAGGTAGAGGTCCGAGGCGGTGGCCTCGCGCCCCAGGCGCTTTTCCAGCGTCTTGGCGTTGTCCTTGGCGAACTCGGCGGCCATCAGCGACGACAGCTTGGGGTCCTTGCGCAGGTCGAGGATGGCCTTCTTCATGGCCTTGTCCTGCACGTCCAGGCGCCCGTCGGCGCCCTTGACGATGGATTGGGCGGCGTCTTCAAGCCCGTGCTTGGCGCCGTGGCGCTTGACCATGTCCAGCCAGGTGCCGGCGGTGAACTGGAACAGCCCCGAGGCCGAGGATTTGGTGTTGCGGGCATGGGGGTCTAGGCCGCTTTCCTGGGTGGCCTGGGCCAGCAGGTAGCCGAAGGACACGCCGGTGCTGTCGGCGGCCTCCCTGATGCCCGACACCACGCGCCCCGGGCGATTGGGCGTCTCGATGGAGATGGAGCCGGTAATGTCGGCGTTCGGGGTCTGCATGGCGAACCTCGGAAGGCGGAACCATCCTCACCATAGCATGGAAAGGTTACCAAGATTCGACTCGCCGCGATTGAATCTCACTCGCCTCTGAGGCGTCGTGGCCTGGCCGGGAATTGAGCCGACTCTTTCGCTTGACGGGGGGCAGGCGGATAAATAGGATGCGCGCTTCTCGGGGGACCGGCATCCGTCCGCCTGGACGGTTTTCGTTGTCCCGAGGCTTGCGAAACACTGATGACAACGCCGAACAGGTCGGCGACCGAACCGCAAGAAAACCCCGGCGGGAAACCGCCGGCGGGTTTTTTTCTGGTTTTCGTCAAGGGACCTGTGTGAAGGGAAAGTGACTGAATGCCCACGATCAATCAATTGATCCGTAAGCCGCGCCAGCCCGTGGCGGCGCGCAACAAGGTCCCCGCCATGGAGGCCTGCCCGCAGAAGCGCGGCGTTTGCACTCGCGTGTACACGACCACTCCGAAGAAGCCGAACTCGGCGCTTCGTAAGGTCGCCCGCGTGCGCCTGACCAACGGTTTCGAGGTTACCTCGTACATCCCGGGCGAAGGTCACAACCTTCAGGAACACTCGGTGGTGATGATCCGCGGCGGTCGTGTGAAGGACTTGCCGGGTGTCCGCTACCACATCATCCGCGGCACGCTCGATACCCAGGGCGTCAAGGATCGCCGTCAGCGTCGTTCGAAGTACGGCGCGAAGCGTCCGAAGTAAGGAGTTCATCAGATGTCTCGTCGTCACGCCGCTGAAAAGCGCGAAATCACCCCCGATGCCAAGTTTGGTGACTATGTGGTCGCCAAGTTCATGAACTGCCTGATGCTGGACGGCAAGAAGTCCGCCGCCGAGGCCATCGTCTATGGCGCCCTGGACAAGATCCAGTCCAAGACCGGCCAGGACCCGCTGAAGGTGTTCCACGAGGCTCTCGACAACGTGAAGCCCGCCCTGGAAGTGCGCTCGCGCCGCGTCGGCGGTGCCACCTACCAGGTGCCCGTCGAGGTGCGGTCCGATCGCCGTCAGGCCCTGGCCATCCGCTGGCTGATCGATTACTCGCGCAAGCGTTCCGAGACCACCATGATCGACCGCCTGTCCGGTGAGCTGCTCGACGCCGCCAACAACCGTGGCGCCGCCGTCAAGAAGCGCGAAGACACCCACCGTATGGCGGAGGCCAACAAGGCCTTCTCCCATTACCGCTGGTAACCGGAGAACGAGACCATCATGGCCCGTACAACGCCCCTCGAGCGGTATCGCAACATCGGCATCATGGCCCACATCGATGCCGGCAAGACCACCACGACCGAGCGCATCCTCTACTACACCGGCAAGTCCTATAAGATCGGCGAAGTGCACGAAGGCACCGCCACCATGGACTGGATGGAGCAGGAGCAGGAGCGCGGCATCACCATCACCTCGGCCGCGACCACCGCGTTCTGGCGTGATCACCGCGTCAACATCATCGACACCCCCGGCCACGTGGACTTCACCATCGAGGTGGAGCGTTCGCTCCGCGTGCTCGACGGCGCCGTGACCGTGTTCGACTCGGTGGCGGGCGTCGAGCCCCAGTCCGAGACCGTGTGGCGTCAGGCCGACAAGTACGGCGTGCCGCGCATCTGCTTCGTCAACAAGATGGACCGCATCGGCGCCAACTTCTATCGCTGCGTCGATATGATCGTTGACCGCCTGGGCGCCCGTCCGCTGGTCATGCACCTGCCCATCGGCGAAGAGAGCAACTACGTCGGCATCGTCGATCTGCTGCGCAACACCGCGGTGATCTGGAAGGACGAAAGCCTGGGCGCCGAGTTCTCCGACCAGCCGATCCCCGCCGACCTCGTCGAGAAGGCCGCCGAATACCGCGCCCAGCTCATCGAGACCGCCGTGGAAATGGACGACGCGGCCATGGAGCAGTACCTGGGCGGCGAAGAGCCCTCCCTGGACGTGCTGAAGGCCTGTATCCGCAAGGGCACCATCTCGCGCACCTTCGTGCCGGTGCTGTGCGGCTCGGCGTTCAAGAACAAGGGCGTGCAGCCCCTGCTCGACGCCGTCATCGACTATCTGCCGGCCCCGGTCGACATTCCCGCCATCAAGGGCGTGAAGTACGGCACCGAGGACGAGATCGCCAAGCACTCCACCGACGACGAGCCCTTCGCCGGTCTGGCCTTCAAGATCATGAACGACCCCTTCGTGGGCTCGCTGACCTTCGTGCGCGTCTATTCGGGCGTGGTCGAGGCCGGCTCCTACGTGCAGAACACGGTCAAGGACAAGCGCGAGCGCGTCGGCCGCATGCTGCTGATGCACGCCAACTCGCGTGAAGAGGTCAAGGAAGCCCGCGCCGGCGACATCGTCGCCTTCGCCGGCCTCAAGGACACCACCACCGGTGACACCCTGTGCGACCCGACCCCCAGCTCGCTGGTGGTTCTCGAGCGCATGGAATTCCCCGAGCCCGTCATCGAAGTCGCCGTGGAGCCCAAGTCCAAGGCCGACCAGGAGAAGATGGGCGTTGCCCTGGCCCGCCTGGCCGCCGAGGATCCCTCGTTCCGCGTGACCTCGGACGCCGAATCCGGCCAGACCGTGATCAAGGGCATGGGCGAACTGCACCTGGAAATCATCGTCGACCGCATGAAGCGCGAGTTCAAGGTGGAAGCCAACGTGGGCGCCCCGCAGGTGGCCTACCGCGAGACCATCTCGAAGGCCTACGAGGTCGACTACACCCACAAGAAGCAGACCGGTGGCTCGGGGCAGTTCGCCCGCGTCAAGATCAAGTTCGAGCCCGCCGAAAAGGGCGCCGGCTTCGTCTTCGAGAACAAGGTCATCGGCGGCTCGGTGCCCAAGGAATACGTCCCCGGCGTGGACAAGGGCATCCGCTCGGCCATGGATAACGGCGTCATCGCCGGCTTCCCCATGATCGACTTCAAGGCCACCCTGGTGGACGGCGCCTACCACGACGTTGACTCGTCGGTTCTCGCCTTCGAAATCGCCTCGCGCGCCGCCTTCCGTGAGGGCATCGCCAAGGCCGGTCCGAAGCTGCTCGAGCCCATGATGAAGGTCGAGGTCGTCACCCCCGAGGATTACCTGGGCGACGTGATCGGCGACCTGAACAGCCGTCGCGGCCAGGTCAACGACATGGACCAGCGCGGCAACGCCCGCGTGATCACCGCCATGGTGCCGCTGGCCAACATGTTCGGCTACGTGAACACCCTGCGTTCCATGTCCCAGGGCCGGGCGCAGTACAGCATGCATTTCGACCACTATTCGGAAGTGCCCCAGAACGTGTCGGACGAGATCCGCGCGAAGCTGGCCGGCTAATTCGACATCTATCGAGGACGGAGTAAGAAACGATGGCTAAGGCTAAATTTGAGCGCACCAAGCCTCACTGCAACATCGGGACCATCGGTCACGTTGACCATGGCAAGACCTCGCTGACCGCGGCGATCACCAAGATCCTGGCCGAGACCGGCGGCGCCACCTTCACCGCCTACGACCAGATCGACAAGGCGCCGGAAGAGAAGGCCCGTGGCATCACCATCTCGACCGCCCACGTCGAGTACGAGACCACCAACCGCCACTACGCCCACGTGGACTGCCCCGGCCACGCCGACTATGTGAAGAACATGATCACCGGCGCGGCGCAGATGGACGGCGCCATCCTGGTGGTGTCGGCCGCCGACGGCCCCATGCCCCAGACCCGCGAGCACATCCTGCTGGCCCGTCAGGTGGGCGTGCCCGCCCTGGTKGTGTTCAYGAACAAGTGCGACATGGTCGACGATCCCGAGCTGCTGGATCTGGTCGAGCTGGAAGTGCGCGAGCTGCTCTCCTCGTACGACTTCCCCGGCGACGACATTCCGATCGTCAAGGGTTCGGCCCTGTGCGCCCTGGAAGACAAGCAGCCGGAGATCGGCCGCGACGCCATCCTGAAGCTGATGGCCGAGGTCGACGCCTACATCCCGCAGCCGGAGCGTCCCAAGGACAAGCCGTTCCTGATGCCGATCGAAGACGTGTTCTCGATCTCGGGCCGCGGCACCGTGGTGACCGGCCGCGTCGAGCGTGGCGTTGTGAAGGTGGGCGAGGAAGTCGAGATCGTCGGCATCAAGGCGACCGTCAAGACCACCTGCACCGGCGTGGAAATGTTCCGCAAGCTGCTCGATCAGGGTGAGGCCGGCGACAACATCGGCGCCCTGCTGCGCGGCACCAAGCGCGAGGACGTGGAGCGCGGCCAGGTTCTGGCGGCTCCGGGCTCCATCACGCCGCACACCAAGTTCGAGGCCGAGGCCTACGTTCTGACCAAGGAAGAGGGCGGCCGTCACACTCCGTTCTTCACCAACTATCGTCCGCAGTTCTACTTCCGCACCACCGACGTCACCGGCGTCGTTGARCTGCCGGAAGGCACCGAGATGGTGATGCCGGGCGACAACGTGAAGATGCACGTGACCCTGATCGCCCCCATCGCCATGGACCAGGGCCTGCGCTTCGCCATCCGCGAAGGCGGCCGTACCGTCGGCGCCGGCGTGGTCGCCAAGATCGTCGAGTAGTCCTCGGATTTCTCGCGTAAGCCTGCGGCCCCGGAGGGAAACCTCCGGGGCCGTTTGCGTTTTTGATGCGACGGTGGGCAGGAAAGTACTTCTCTTTGGCATACATACTTATGGTATGGTTCGCTCCCAGCGAAACTCATCTGCCATCAGCCTTGGATAACCACTATGTCCGGCATCCGGATCTTTCCCTGGGACGATAATTTCAATACGGGCCAGACTAAGATCGATGAGCAGCACCGCCATCTGGTGGATTTGCTCAACATCGTTGCCGGCCATATCGTCTTCCATACGGGTGACGCGGAATTCTCCAAGGTCATGGATGAGCTGGCCGATTACACCGTCTACCATTTCAGGGTAGAGGAGGCGATCTGGCACCGCGCTTTCGGGGGAACCGACCTGGAGCGCCGCCATCAGGCAGAGCACCAATCCTTCGTCACGGCCATCGCGGTCTTCCGTGATCGCGCCGCCTCGGGAGCTCCGGGGCTGCTGGAGGAGTTGCTATCCTTTCTCACCCGCTGGCTGGCCTCCCACATCCTGGAGCATGACCGCCACGAGGCCATGGTCGCCGACGGGTGTAGGCAGGGTATGAGCATGGAGGACGCCCTGGCCCATGCCGAGAGGGGCATGAGTGGCTCGACGCGCGTGCTGATCGACATCATCCTGTCGGTCTATGCCACCCTGTCTTCCAACGCCATCGAACTGATGCGCGAGGTGGCCGCCCGCAAGCGGGCCAATCAGGAACTGCTCCATTTCACCGACGTGCTGGCCCATCATCTTCAGGAGCCGGTCCGTCAGCAGTTGCTGTACTGCTCCATGCTGAAGAAGGAGTGCGAGGACGTCGCACTGCCGCCCGAGGCGTCGGATGCGCTGGAAAGCGTCGTCACTGGCGGCGGGCGTTTGCGCACTCTTCTGCACGACATGCAAATCTACCTGTCCCTGTCCAGCATGCCGAAACCCTTGGGGCCTTGCGATGTCCTGGCCTCGGTCCGGTCCGTGCTGCGGGAAAGGCACCACGACATCCGCGAGGCCGGGGCCCGCGTCATCCTCGATCCCCTGCCCAGGGTGCTGTCGCACGGTTTCTATCTGCACCAGCTTCTCGCCACGCTGATCGACAACGCGCTTATTCACGGCCAACCCAAGGGGCCTCTCGAAATCCGCATCGGGAGCCGTCCAGGCGGCAGCGGCCAGGCCGTGATCTTCGTCGAAGACAACGGCAAGGGAGTCCCCGCCGACATGCGGGAACGGGTGTTCCGGGTCTTCGAGCGCCTGGACGCGCCCCGTCATGAGAAGGGAACCGGCATCGGTCTGGCCATTGCCCGCAAATCAGCGGAACTGACCAACGGCTCCATCTGGATCGAGACGGTGGAGCAAGGGGGAACCCGGGTCTGCTTCTCCCTGCTCATCGCTCCCCCCGAGGCGGCGAAGCCCCTCGCGTCTTCGACAGAGTCGAAGCATCCTTGCCAGGAGGAAGCCCATGCCTCCTTGGAGAGGGAGTTGTCATAAAGGGGAGGGGGGAGGCAGGCCCATGCCCAGGAAACCCAGGCGACAGACAGAGTCTTCGCCGACACCGGCGGTTCGCCCCACCGGTGCCGGATGGGACTTCCTTACGCGACCTGAAGCATCCGGTTATGAATGCGGTTGAGCGTAAAAGAAAATTTTGGGAAGTACGGCAGGAGTTGTTCAGCGATCTTCGCCGCCCGAGCGGCGTCACCAGATCCGCTGAGTCGGATGTCCTGAAGAATTTCCGTAAGGCGCTTCCAGTTCTGAATTTTCTGTTGGGCGGTCATTATCAGATCCGTTTCTTAATTAATTCCTGAAAACCATAATAACCATGTGAAACGGGCGGAACATTAGTGATTAGGTTTATTATTCCTAGGGGCGGGGTCCGGAAGAAATAAGAATTATCCCCTACGCCTCAGGCATGACGGCAGGGGCGACGTATATGGTGCCATTACCGGATGGATGTCCGGCCTCATCCGTGGGCGACGGGGGCCCCAGGGGCGGGGGGCTAAGATTCTTTGACGAGTCTTGTTGCCAAGGACCATGAGTCTCTGTATAAGACCGCCTTCGGCTTCGGCCTCATTCCGTAAGAGCGGCTTCGCCACAGGCGTCGCGGCTGACTGCGGGAGGCTCTTTGAATTGACTGTTTTCACCGATCGGCGCTCCGATGGGGCGCCGATCCGATTTGACGGATGACTTGAACATGGAAAGCCAAAACATCCGCATCCGCCTCAAGGCGTTTGATCATCGCGTGCTGGACCAGTCCACCCGCGAGATCGTCAACACCGCCAAGAGGACCGGGGCGCAGGTGCGCGGTCCGATCCCGCTCCCCAGCCGGATCGAAAAGTTCACCGTGAACCGCAGCCCGCACATCGACAAGAAGTCGCGCGAGCAGTTCGAAATTCGGACTCACAAGCGGCTTCTGGATATCGTCGACCCGACCCCGCAGACCGTGGACGCGCTGATGAAGCTCGACCTGGCCGCTGGTGTCGACGTCGAGATCAAGCTCTAAGGAACCTAACAATGCGCTCTGGTCTCATCGCCCAGAAGGTCGGCATGACGAGGATCTTCACCGAGGACGGCACCCATGTGCCCGTCACCGTGCTGAAGGTCGACACCTGCCAGGTGGTCTCGACCCGCTCTGTGGAAAAGGACGGCTACGTCGCCGTTCAGCTTGGTGCCGGTACCGCCAAGGTGAAGAATGTGAGCAAGCCTGCTCGCGCCAACTTCGCCAAGGCCAAGGTCGAGCCCAAGAAGAAGCTGGTGGAATTCCGCGTTGCCCCCGAGAACGTTCTCGAGGTCGGCACCGAACTCTCCGCCGCCCATTTCATCCCCGGTCAGTACGTGGACGTGACCGGCACCACCATCGGCAAGGGCTTTGCCGGCGGTATGAAGCGCTGGAACTTCCGTGGCCTCGAGGCCACGCACGGCGTTTCGGTGTCGCACCGCTCCCACGGCTCCACCGGCCAGCGCCAGGACCCCGGCAAGGTGTTCAAGGGCAAGAAGATGGCCGGTCATCTGGGCGATGAGCAGGTGACTACTCAGAACCTCACCGTGGTGTCCACCGACGCCGATCGCGGCCTGATCCTGGTCAAGGGTTCGGTTCCCGGTCACGAGGGGTCCTGGGTGCTCGTCCGCGACGCGGTGAAGCGCAAGCTGCCTGATGGCGTGCCGTTCCCGGCCGGCGTCAAGGCCGCGGCCTCGGCCGAGTAAAGGATCAAGGCGATGAAGACGAACGTAATCAGCCTGGACAACCAGACCGTCGGCGAAATCGAACTGGCCGACGAGATCTTCGCCGTGCCGGTGCGTGGGGACATCCTGTTCCGCGCCGTCAACTGGCAGCTGGCCAAGCGCCAGTCCGGTAATCACAAGACCAAGACCATCAGCGAAATCTCCGGCACCACCAAGAAGCCCTTCGCCCAGAAGGGTGGCGGTCGTGCCCGTCAGGGTAGCCTGCGCTCCGCGCAGTTCCGTGGCGGCGCCACCATCTTCGGCCCGGTCGTGCGCTCCCACGCTCACGATCTGCCCAAGAAGGTCCGCAAGCTGGCGCTGAAGACCGCCCTGTCGGCCAAGGCCGCCGACGGCAAGCTGATCGTGGTGGACCAGGCCTCGGCCGGTTCGCCCAAGACCAAGGACCTGGCCGCCCGCCTGGCCAAGCTGGGCCTGAGCTCGGTGCTGTTCATCGACGGTTCCGCCGTGGACGGCAACTTCGCTCTGGCTTCCCGCAACATCCCCTATGTGGATGTGCTGCCGACCCAGGGCGCCAACGTCTACGACATCCTGCGCCGTGAAACCCTGGTCCTGACCAAGGACGCGGTCGCCGCCCTGGAGGCTCGCCTGAAATGAGCAAGCTCGTCATCAGCAAGGAGCGGATGTACGACGTCGTCCGCGCCCCCGTGATCACCGAAAAGGCGACCATGGGCTCCGAGTACCGTCAGGTCACCTTCAAGGTGCCGCTGGACGCGACCAAGCCGGAGATCAAGGCCGCTGTCGAGGGGATTTTCGGGGTGAAGGTCACCGCCGTGAACACCCTGATCGCCAAGGGCAAGGTCAAGCGCTTCCGCGGCCGTCCCGGCGTGCGTTCCGACGTCAAGAAGGCGGTCGTGACGCTGGCCGAGGGCCACTCCATCGACGTGACCACGGGAGTCTGACACCATGGCACTGAAGACTTTCAAGCCCACGACTCCGGGCCGTCGCCAGCTGGTCCTGGTCGATCGCTCTGAACTGTGGAAGGGCAAGCCCGAGAAGGGCCTGACCGAAGGCCTGCGCTCCAAGGGCGGCCGCAACAACACCGGTCGGGTCACCGCCCGGTGGCGTGGCGGCGGGCACAAGCGCCGGTACCGCATCATCGACTTCAAGCGCAACAAGTTCGACGTTGCCGCGACCGTCGAGCGTCTCGAGTACGATCCCAACCGTACCGCCTTCATCGCGCTGGTCAGCTATGCCGACGGCGAGAAGGCCTACATCATCGCCCCGCAGCGCCTTGCTGTCGGCGACCAGGTGATCGCCTCCGAGAAGGCCGACATCAAGCCCGGCAACGCCATGCCGCTGAAGAACATCCCCGTGGGCACCGTGGTGCACAACGTGGAGCTCAAGGTGGGCAAGGGTGGTCAGCTGGCCCGTTCGGCCGGCACCTACGTCCAGCTGGTCGGCAAGGATCAGGGCTACGCCCAGCTCCGCCTGGCCTCGGGCGAACTGCGCATGGTTCGCGGTGAGTGCATGGCCACCATCGGTGCCGTGTCCAACCCCGACCAGCAGAACGTCTCGCTGGGCAAGGCCGGTCGCGCCGTGTGGATGGGCCGTCGCCCCTCCGTCCGCGGTGTCGCCATGAACCCGATCGACCACCCGCATGGCGGCGGCGAAGGCCGCACCTCGGGCGGCCGTCATCCGGTCACCCCGTGGGGCAAGCCCACCAAGGGCAAGAAGACTCGCAGCAACAAGAAGACGGACCGGCTCATCATGCGCCGCCGTCAGACTCAGTAGGAGGGGCTGAAAAATGGCTCGTTCCGTTTGGAAAGGCCCCTTCCTCGACGGCTATATGCTGGGAAAGGCCGACAAGGCCCGCGCCAGCGGCCGCAACGAGGTCATCAAGATCTGGTCGCGTCGTTCGACCATCCTGCCGCAGTTCGTCGGTCTGACCTTTGGCGTCTACAACGGCCAGAAGTTCATTCCGGTGCTGGTTACCGAGAACATGATCGGACACAAGTTCGGTGAGTTCTCGCCCACCCGCACGTTCTACGGCCACGCGGTCGACAAGAAGGCGAAGAGGAAGTAAGCCATGGGCAAGAAACCCGCAGAAAGGGTCCTGGCGGAGACCGAGGCCAAGGCTTTCCTGGCCACCATCCGCACCAGCCCGCGCAAGCTCAACCTGGTTGCCGAAAGCATCCGTGGTCTCAAGGCCGACGTGGCGCTGAACGCCCTGACCTTCTCCAAGCGGCGTATCGCCGTGGTGGTGCGGTCGGTGCTGCAGTCCGCCATCGCCAACGCCGAGAACAACCACCAGCTGGACGTCGATCGTCTCTATGTCGCCGAAGCCCACGTGGGCAAGGCCATGGTGATGAAGCGTTGGAAGGCGCGCGCCCGTGGCCGCGTCGGCCGGATCGAGAAGCCGTTCAGCAATCTGACCGTCATCGTGCGCGAGCGCGCCGAAGCGGCGGGGGAGTAAGCAGATGGGTCAGAAAGTCAATCCGATCGGCCTGCGCGTCGGCATCAACCGCACCTGGGATTCCCGGTGGTTCGCGGACGAGACCTACGCCAAGCTGCTGCACGAGGACCTGAAGCTGCGCAAGTACCTGCGCGACAAGCTGGCCCAGGCCGGCGTGTCGCGCGTGGTCATCGAGCGTCCGGCCAAGAAGGCCCGCATCACCATCCATACCGCCCGTCCGGGCGTGGTGATCGGCAAGAAGGGCGCGGACATCGAGGTGCTGCGCAAGGAGCTCTCGAAGATGACCGGTGGCGAGGTTCACCTCAACATCGTCGAGATCCGCAAGCCGGAACTGGATGCCCAGCTGGTGGCCGAGTCCATCGCCCAGCAGCTCGAGCGCCGCGTCGCCTTCCGTCGCGCCATGAAGCGCGCCGTGCAGTCGGCCATGCGTCTGGGCGCCCAGGGCATTCGTATCAACTGCTCCGGCCGTCTGGGTGGCGCTGAAATCGCCCGCATGGAGTGGTACCGCGAAGGCCGCGTGCCGCTGCACACGCTGCGTGCCGATGTGGATTATGGCGTGGGCACCGCCCGCACCACCTACGGCACCTGCGGCGTGAAGGTTTGGGTGTTCAAGGGCGAGATCCTCGCCCATGACCCCATGGCCCAGGACAAGCGCGCCGCCGGGGAAACCGCCCCGACCGACCGCCGCTGATTTGAGAGGGAAGAGAGATGCTTTCTCCCAAGCGTACTAAGTTCCGCAAGGCCCACAAGGGCCGGATCAAGGGGGTCACCAAGGGTGGTTCCGCCTTGAATTTCGGCGCCTACGGCCTGAAGGCCCTGGAGCCCGAGCGGATCACCGCCCGCCAGATCGAGGCCGCCCGTCGCGCCCTGACCCGTCACATGAAGCGTCAGGGCCGGGTGTGGATCCGCATTTTCCCGGATCTGCCGGTGTCGTCCAAGCCTGCCGAAGTCCGCATGGGCTCCGGTAAGGGCGCGCCCGAGTTCTGGACCGCCCGCGTGGCTCCCGGCCGCATCCTCTTCGAGGTGGATGGCGTCGCCGAGGAAATCGCCCGTCACGGTTTTGCCCTGGCCGCTGCCAAGCTGCCGATCAAGACCAAGTTCATTTCTCGGATCGGGGATATCTAGCCATGGCGACCAAGGCTGCCGATCTGCGCCAGAAGAGTGTTGACCAGCTGAAAGAGCAGGTCATCGCGCTCAAGAAGGAGCAGTTCAATCTTCGTTTCCAGCGGGCCTCCGGCCAGTTGGAGAATACCGCCCGGGTGCGTGCCGTGCGTCGCGAGATCGCGACCATCAAGACGCTGCTCGGCGAGCGCGCCAAAAGCGCGTCCTAAGGAGGCCCATTCAAATGCCGAAGCGCATTCTTCAGGGCGTCGTGGTGAGCGACAAGATGGACAAGACCGTGGTGGTCAGCGTCGAGCGGCGCGTGATGCACCCGATCTACAAGAAGTTCATTCGTCGTTCCAAGAAGTACCACGCCCACGACGAGAACAACGTGTTCAAGACCGGCGAGACCATCCGCATCCGCGAATGCGCGCCGATCTCGAAGACCAAGTGCTGGGAAGTGATCGTCGAGCCGCAGGCTTGATGGTCGCGAACTGGGAATAAGGAAGAGACATCATGATCCAGATGCAAACCAACCTGGACGTCGCCGATAATTCGGGTGCCCGCCGGGTGCAGTGCATCAAGGTGTTGGGCGGCTCGCACCGGACCATCGCCACGGTGGGCGACGTCATCGTCGTGTCCATCAAGGAGGCGATTCCGCGCGGCCGTGTGAAGAAGGGTGACGTGCATCGCGCCGTCATCGTCCGCACCGCCAAGGAAATCCGTCGCGCCGACGGTTCCGCGATCCGGTTCGACACCAATGCAGCCGTCCTGATCAACAAGCAGGGCGAGCCCATCGGCACCCGTATTTTTGGCCCCGTCACTCGTGAGCTTCGCGGCAAGAAGTTCATGAAGATCATCTCTCTGGCTCCGGAGGTCCTCTAAACATGGCTTCCATGAACGTGAAGAAGGGTGACCGGGTCGTCGTCCTCGCCGGCAAGGACAAGGGCAAGAAGGGCGAAGTCATCGCCGCCATGCCGTCCGAGCAGCGCGTCATCGTCTCCGGCGTGAACATGGTGAAGCGCCACACCCGTCCCTCCGCCACCTCTCAGGGCGGCATCGTGGAGAAGGAGGCGTCGATCCACGTCTCCAATGTCGCCCACGAGGACCCCAAGGACGGCAAGGCGACCCGCATCGGTCACAAGATCCTCGAAGACGGTCGGAAGGTGCGCGTGGCGCGCCGCTCCGGCGAAGTCATCGACCGGTAAGCCGAAGGAACAGACAGATGGCACGTCTGCGCACGCATTATAATACGGTCGTCAAGCCCGCCCTGCAGAAGGAGTTCAACTACGCGAACCCCATGCAGGTGCCGAAGCTGGAGAAGATCGTGATCAACATGGGCGTCGGTGAAGCCGCCCAGGATTCCAAGAAGATCGAGGCCGCTCTCGCCGAGCTGACCCTGATCTCCGGTCAGAAGCCGGTCAGCACCAAGGCCAAGAAGTCCATCGCCCAGTTCAAGCTGCGCGAAGGCCAGGTCGTGGGCTGCAAGGTCACCCTGCGGGCCGACCGGATGTACGAATTCCTCGACCGCCTGATCAACATCGCGCTGCCCCGCGTCCGTGACTTCCGCGGCGTTCCGGGCAAGAGCTTCGATGGCCGCGGCAATTACTCGCTGGGCCTGAAAGAGCAGATCGTCTTCCCGGAAATCAACTACGACAAGGTTGAGACCATCCGCGGCATGGACATCATCTTCGTCACCACGGCCAAGTCCAACGAGGAGGCCAAGGCCCTCCTCAAGGGCTTCGACATGCCGTTCGTGGCCTGATTGGAGATTTAGGCAATGGCTAAGATCAGCTCGGTCGAGCGCAACAAGAAGCGTGAGCGTATGGCGGCCCAGTTCGCCGCTCGCCGCGCCAAGTTGAAGGCGATCGCCAACAACCGTGAAGCCAGCCCGGAGGAGCGCTTCGAAGCCTCCCTGAAGCTGGCGGAGCTGCCCCGCAACTCGTCCAAGATCCGCGTGCGTCTGCGCTGCGAGGTCACGGGCCGTTCGCGCGGTAACTATCGCAAGTTCAAGCTGTGCCGGAACAAGCTTCGCGAGCTCGCCTCGCAGGGCCAGATTCCCGGCATGGTCAAGTCCAGCTGGTAAGGGAGGACGATCCATGTCCATGACCGATCCTCTCGGCGATCTGCTGACCCGCATCCGCAACGGCCAGCGGGCCAACAAGTCCACCGTTGTCTCGCCGGCGTCCAGCCTGCGCGCCAACGTTCTCGAAGTGCTGAAGCGGGAAGGCTACATCCGTGGCTACTCGCGCTCGGAGCTGCGCCCCGGCGTCGCCCAGCTCAGCATCGAACTGAAGTATCACGAGGGTCAGCCGGTGATCCGGGAAATCTCGCGCGTGTCCACTCCGGGCCGTCGCGTCTATTCCAAGATCGCCGACCTTCGCCGCGTCGCCAACGGGCTGGGGATCACCATCCTCTCGACCCCGCGGGGCGTCATGTCCGACTCTGAGGCTCGCACTCAGAACGTCGGCGGCGAAGTCCTCTGCGAAGTGTTCTAACGGAGGGACCTGAAAATGTCGCGAGTCGGCAAATATCCCGTCTCGGTGCCGTCGGGTGTCACCGTTCAGATCACCGGACCCGAAGTCACCGTCAAGGGCAAGCTGGGTGAGTCGAAGCTCACCCTCAGGGACAACGTCGAGGTCACCCTCGACGGCAACCTGATCTGGGTGAAGCCCAAGAACGAAACCAAGCACGCCCGCATGATGTGGGGCACCACCCGCGCGCACCTGAACAACATGGTCAAGGGCGTGTCGGAGGGTTTCACCGTCAATCTCGAGATCAACGGCGTCGGTTACCGCGCCGCGGTCGAGGGCAAGTCGCTGAAGCTGCAGCTCGGCTATTCGCACGATATCGAATATCCGATCCCGGCCGACATCACCATGAAGTGCGAGAAGCCCACCGCCATCTCGATCTCTGGCCGCGACAAGCGCCAGGTCGGTCAGATTGCGGCTGAGATCCGTGCCTTCCGCGGTCCCGAGCCCTACAAGGGCAAGGGTATCAAGTACGAAACCGAGACTATCCTCCGCAAGGAAGGTAAGAAGAAGTAAGGGGCTCCGCCATGATGACGCCGAAGAATCTTTTCGAGCGCCGCAAGCGGCGCGCCCGTCAGAGCATCAAGGAGAAGGGCAACGGCCGTATCCGTCTGTCCGTCTTCCGCTCCGGCAAGAACATCTACGTCCAGGTGATCGACGACCTCAAGGGCGTCACCCTGGCCGCCGCCTCGACGCTCGACAAGGAGCTGAAGGGCAATTTGAAGACCGGCGCCGACAAGGCGGCTGCGGCCGCGGTCGGCAAGCTGATCGCCGAGCGGGCCAAGGCGGCGGGCGTCACGGAAGTGGTGTTCGACCGCGGCGGCTACATCTACCACGGTCGGGTCAAGGCCCTGGCCGATGCGGCCCGCGAAGGCGGCCTGTCTTTCTGAGGATGATGAGCAATGGCACGTACTCCCTCTTCTGATCGTCCCGAACGCGGCCGTGGCGGCGAGCGCGGCGAGCGCGGCGACCGCCCGAATCGCGGTCGCGGCGGCGCCGAGCAGACCCCGCGCGAGCGCGAGGAATCGGAATTCGTCGACAAGCTGGTCCACATCAACCGCGTCGCCAAGGTGGTGAAGGGTGGCCGTCGCTTCGCCTTCGCCGCTCTGGTCGTGGTGGGTGACGCCAAGGGCCGCGTCGGCTGCGGTTCGGGCAAGGCCCGCGAAGTTCCGGAAGCCATCCGCAAGGCCACCGAACAGGCCAAGCGTAACATGATCAAGATCGCGCTGCGCGAGGGTCGCACCCTGCATCACGACGCCTTCGGTCACTTCGGTGCCGGCCGCGTCATCCTGCGGGCCGCCCCGGCCGGTACCGGCATCATCGCCGGCGGCCCGATGCGCGCCGTGTTCGAGACCATGGGTGTCCAGGACGTCGTGGCCAAGTGCCTCGGCACCTCCAACCCGCACAACATGATCAAGGCGACCTTCGACGCCCTGATCAACCTGGCTTCTCCCCGCCATGTTGCCGCCAAGCGCGGCAAGAAGGTGGGCGAGATCATCGGTCGTCGCGACGGTGCCGCCGCCGCGGCCGCCGCCGGCGCTTGATCGGGAGGGCATTGAACATGGCCGCCAAGAAGAAGACCGCCGCCAAGTCGACCGTCAAGGTCACTCAGATTGGTAGCCCCATCGGCCGTCCGGCCGACCAGGGCGCCACTCTGATCGGCCTGGGCCTGGGCAAGATGCACCGCACCCGCGAGCTGGAGGATACTCCGGCGGTGCGCGGCATGATCACCAAGGTCCGCCACCTGGTGCGCGTGGAAGACTAGAACATCCGGGGGCCGGGGCTTCAAGCTCCGGCCGACCGTGACGAGGACGAAAAGAAATGAAGCTCAACGAACTTCGCGACAACGAGGGCGCGCGCTATCAGTCGAAGCGCCTTGGCCGTGGCATCGGCTCCGGCAAGGGCAAGACTTCGGGCAAGGGCGTGAAGGGTCAGACCTCGCGTACCGGCGTGGCGATCAACGGCTTCGAAGGCGGTCAGATGCCCATCTACCGCCGTCTGCCCAAGCGCGGGTTCAACAACCCGAACGCCAAGCACTTCGCCGTGATCAATCTCGGCCGCCTGCAGAAGGCGATCGATGAGAAGCGCATCGACGCCAAGAAGCCCATCAACGCCGAGGCCCTGTCGGCCGCCGGTCTGATCGGCAAGGTCCTGGACGGCGTCCGCCTGCTGGGCCATGGCGAGATCAAGGCCAAGGTCACCATCGAGGTGACCGGCGCCTCGGCCGCGGCCATCGCCGCCGTCGAGAAGGCCGGTGGTTCGGTCACCGTGACCGCGCCCAGGGCCGCTGCTGCCGAGTGATTTGAGGAGGGAGGGGCCTGCCCAAGGCCCCTCTCGCCCGTTCACGCGTCGAATCCCCGAGCCCGGATGCTTGATCCGGGTCAAGGGCTGGATCAAGGATTTGTGGTGCGGTGCCAGGCCCCCTTGGGCCCCGACGCCCCACGCCACCGAACCCCGGAGTAAGGCATGGCCTCCGCTGCAGAGCAGCTCGCCGCGAATCTGAACTTTGGCGTTCTCGCCAAGGCCACCGATCTCAAGAAGCGCATCTGGTTCACCCTGTGGGCGTTGGTCGTCTATCGCCTGGGCACCTGGATTCCCATGCCGGGCGTCGACCCGCATGTGCTCGGCGATCTGTTCAAGCAGTCGGGCGGCGGCATGCTCGGCATGTTCGACATGCTGGCCGGCGGTGCGCTGCACCGTATGACCATCTTCGCGCTCAACATCATGCCGTACATCTCGGCCTCCATCATCCTGCAGCTGATGACCACGGTCGTCCCGTCGCTGGAAGCGGTGAAGAAGGAAGGCGAGGCCGGCCGCAAGAAGATCAACCAGTACACCCGCTATCTCACCGTGGTCATCGCGGTGATGCAGGCCTATGGCATCGCGGTGGGTCTGGAAAGCATGACCAGCACGCGCGGCGCGGCGGTGATGATGGAAAGCCATGTGCTGTTCCGCTTCTCCACCGTGGTGACGCTGACCGGCGGTACCCTGTTCCTGATGTGGCTGGGCGAGCAGATCACGGCGCGCGGCATCGGCCAGGGCACCTCGCTGATCATCATGGCCGGCATCGTGGCGGAACTGCCCTCGGCCATCAGCAACACCCTGGAACTGGGCCGTACCGGCGCCCTTCCCGTGCTGGTGATCATCGGCATCCTGATCATGAGCGTGGCGGTCATCGCCTTCATCGTCTTCATGGAGCGCGCCCAGCGCCGGATCATCGTCCAGTATCCGAAGCGCCAGGTGGGCAACAAGATGTTCGGCGGCGAGTCCTCGCACCTGCCGCTCAAGGTCAACACCTCGGGCGTGATCCCGCCGATCTTCGCCAGCTCCATCCTGCTGATGCCGGTGACCATCGCCCAGTTCTCCGCCGCCGGCGGGCCCGAGTGGCTGACCACCTTCACCGCCCTGATGGGCCGCGGCCAGCCGCTGTACATCGCGCTGTATCTCGGCCTGATCGTCTTCTTCTCGTTCTTCTATACCGCCGTGGTGTTCAATCCGGTGGATACGGCCGAGAACCTGAAGAAGTACGGCGGCTTCGTGCCGGGCATCCGTCCGGGCAAGAACACCTCCGACTATCTCGACTATGTCCTGACCCGTCTGACCGTGGTGGGCGCCGCTTATCTGTCGGCGCTGTCCATCCTGCCGGAACTGCTGATCAGCAAGTTCTCGGTGCCGTTCTACTTCGGCGGCACCTCTCTGCTGATCGTGGTGTCGGTGACCATGGACACCGTGGCTCAGGTTCAGTCGCATCTGCTTGCGCACCAGTACGAGGGGCTCATCAAGAAGTCCCGGCTGCGCGGGCGGCGTTAACTGCCAAGAAGTAAGAGGGGACATCCGATGAATCTCGTTCTGTTGGGTCCGCCCGGTGGCGGCAAGGGTACCCAGGCCAAGCGTCTTCAGGACAAGTACGGCCTGGTCCAGCTGTCCACGGGCGACATGCTGCGCGCCGCCGTGGCCGCCGGCTCCGAAGTGGGCAAGAAGGCCAAGGCCGTGATGGATGCCGGCCAGCTGGTGTCCGACGAGATCGTCATCGCCATCATCGACGAGCGCCTGGACCAGCCCGACGTGACCAAGGGCGCCATCTTCGACGGCTTCCCCCGCACCGTGGCCCAGGCCGAGGCCCTTGACGCCATGATGGCGAAGAAGGGCAAGAAGCTGGACTTCGCCATCGAGATCCAGGTGCCCGACGCCTATATCGTCGAGCGCATCACTGGCCGCTATACCTGCGCCAAGTGCGGCGCCGGCTACCACGACAAGTTCCAGCTGCCCAAGGTCGCCGGCAAGTGCGACTCCTGTGGCGGCACCGAGTTCGCTCGCCGTCCCGACGACAATGTCGAGACCGTGACCAAGCGTCTCGACGCGTATCACGCCCAGACCGCTCCGCTGCTGCCCTATTACGACAAGAAGGGCGCGCTGAAGCTGGTGGACGGCACCATGGACATCGCCGATGTGACCAAGGCCCTGGAAGGGATTCTGGACGCGGCGAAGTAATGTGTTTCTATAGGGCGAGACGGTTGACTCTTGATCGAATCGCCCTATAATCCCGCACCTTCGGTTTCCCCCGTCATGGGCGAGGCCAGGGGCGCGTTTTTGGTTAACGGCTCCGGGTCATCCTTGTGGCGCGGTCTTTTATCTGGTGAAGGAGTAACCAGCTTTGGCTCGTATCGCTGGCGTCAATATTCCGACGAATAAGCGCGTTCTGATCGCGCTGACCTATATTCATGGCATCGGCCGCGCCAAGGCGGCGGAGATCACCACCTCGCTGGGTATCCCCGCCGAGCGTCGCGTCAATCAGCTGACCGACGACGAAGTGCTCAAGATCCGTGAGCTCATCGACCGTGACTACCAGGTCGAAGGCGACCTGCGTCGTGCGGTGGCCATGAACATCAAGCGTCTGATGGATCTGGGCTGCTATCGTGGCCTGCGCCATCGCCGTGGCCTGCCGGTTCACGGCCAGCGGACCCACACCAATGCCCGTACCCGCAAGGGTCCGGCCAAGCCGATTGCCGGCAAGAAGAAAGTTACCAAGTAAGGAACACCTCCGATGGCTAAGCCCGCTGCTGCCGCGCGTCCTCGTCGCCGCGAGCGCAAGAACATCACCTCGGGCGTGGCGCATGTGAATGCCACGTTCAACAACACCATGATCACCATCACCGACGCCCAGGGTAACACCATTTCCTGGTCGTCGGCCGGCATGCAGGGCTTCAAGGGCTCGCGCAAGTCGACCCCGTATGCCGCCCAGGTGGCTGCCGAGGATGCGGGCCGCAAGGCGTCCGAGCACGGCATGCGCACCCTGGAGGTCGAGGTGAAGGGTCCTGGTGCTGGTCGCGAGTCTGCTCTGCGCGCTTTGCAGGCCGTGGGCTTCCAGATCACCTCGATCCGTGACGTCACGCCGATCCCGCACAACGGGTGCCGGCCGCGCAAGCGTCGTCGCGTCTGATCTGATTTTCTTGGATCGGGATGCCGCCGGCTTCCTCGGCTAGGAGGAGGTTCGGCGGCACGCCCGTTTTCGTTTTCCTTTGTTCAGCATGAGGTCACGCTCGTGATTCAGAAGAACTGGCAGGAACTGATTAAGCCCAACAAGCTCCATGTGGAGCCCGGGGCCGATGCGCAGCGCACCGCGACCGTGGTCGCCGAACCGCTGGAGCGGGGCTTCGGCATGACGCTGGGCAATTCCCTGCGCCGCGTGCTGCTGTCGTCGCTGCAGGGTGCCGCCGTCACGGCCATCCAGATCGACGGCGTTCTGCACGAATTCTCGTCGATCCCCGGCGTGCGGGAAGATGTCACCGACATCATCCTCAACATCAAGACTCTCGGCCTGCGCATGCATGGCGAGGGCCCGAAGCGCATGCACCTGCGTGCGGTCGGCCCGGGCGAAGTCACCGCCGGCCTGATCGAGGTCGGCCACGACATCGAGATCATGGACCCGGACCTGGTGCTGTGCACCCTGGACGAGGGCGCCAAGCTGAACATCGAGTTCACGGTCGAGACCGGCAAGGGCTACGTCCCCGCCTCGCAGAACCGTCCCGAGGATTCGCCGATCGGTCTGATCCCGATCGACGCCATCTTCTCGCCGGTGCGCAAGGTGGCCTACAAGGTGGAAAACACCCGCGTGGGCCAGGTCACCGACTACGACAAGCTGTCCATGACCGTCGAGACCAACGGCGCGGTCACGCCCGATGACGCGGTGGCGCTTGCCGCCCGCATCCTGCAGGACCAGCTGCAGCTGTTCATCAACTTCGAGGAGCCCACCGCGGTCGTCGAGGAAGAGAAGAAGGACGAACTGCCCTTCAACAAGAACCTGCTGCGCAAGGTGGACGAACTGGAGCTTTCGGTCCGTTCGGCCAACTGCCTGAAGAACGACAACATCATCTACATCGGCGACCTGGTCCAGAAGACCGAAGCCGAGATGCTGCGTACTCCCAATTTCGGTCGCAAGTCGCTGAACGAGATCAAGGAAGTGCTGGCGCAGATGGGTCTGCACCTGGGCATGGAAATCGCCAATTGGCCGCCGGAGAACATCGAAGAGCTGGCCAAGAAGCTCGAAGAGCCTTACTGACCTGTTTCCGGCGCGACATTGGCCGCCCCACCAGCCCCAATGTCGCGCCGTAAGCTTTTTTAAGGACCATCCGGTCCACCCGCCCGTTCTCCCCTGATGGAGGCGACGCGGCAGTACAATCGGCTTCGCCCGGCGAGGCCAAGCGACGAGGAGAGTTGTTATGCGTCATGGTATGTCCGGCCGTAAGCTGAACCGCGACAAGTCGGCCCGTAAGGCCCTGTTCGTCAGCTTGTCCAATGCCCTCTTGAAGCACGAGCAGATCAAGACCACCCTGCCCAAGGCCAAGGACCTGCGTCCGGTGGTCGAGAAGCTGATCACTCTGGGCAAGCGCGGCGACCTGCACGCGCGGCGTCAGGCCTATGCCTTCCTGCGCGACGACAAGGTGGTCGCCAAGCTGTTCGCCGTGATCGGCGAGCGCTACAAGACCCGCAATGGCGGCTACACCCGCGTGCTGAAGGCCGGCTTCCGCTACGGCGATTGCGCCCCCATGGCCATCATCGAGCTGGTCGATCGCGATCCGGCCGCCAAGGGCACCGATTCCGGCCCGACCGCCGACAAGAAGGCCGATGCCGACGAGGAATAAGCCTCCTCCGGTATCTGTAATCGAGTGAAGGGGCCGTCCCGCGAGGGGCGGCCCCTTTCGCGTGACAGGTCCATCCGGGCGAGGTACCAATATCCAGGTCCCCGGAGATGCCTTATGACCTTCGAAGAACGCATCCATCACGGCATCGGTCTCGCCCGGCAGGGTGATTTTCCGGGCGCGGAAGCCGCCTTCCTGGCGGCGGAGGCGCTCAAACCCCGTGACCCGCTGCCCCGCAATCTGCTGGGAAAGGTTTATCTGGCGAGCGGCCGGGAGACGGATGGGGTCGAGGCGCTGGTCGAGGCCGTGCGGCGCGAGCCGCGGGTGGACATGCTGTTCGATCTGGTTCATGCGCTGCACCACCTTCATGCCCATGCCGACGTGGAGCGGGTCTGTGCCCATCATGAAAGCCAGATTGCCGGTGACAGCCGCTTCTATCCCTATCGCGGTAGAGCCCTTATGGAGCTTAAGCAGTACCCGGGGGCCATCGAGCTTCTTGGCCGGGCCCTGGCGAATGACCCGACCAATCACGCCCACTATCACAACCTGTCCATGGCGCTGCTGAAAGGCGGACAACTGGAAGAGTCGGTGGAATGCTTCGGCCGATTGTTGCCCGACTGGGAGGGCGGCGCGGGGGAGATGACCTCGGTCGAGCGCCTGGATGCCATCGCCGCCGGCTACGACGGCAACGATCTGCACAATTACTTCAGCGACCGGATGCTGCGTCTGTACCTTGAAGCGTTTCCGGGACGGCGCTTGCGCCGGGTGCTGGAATTGGGCACGGGAACCGGCCTGCTGGCCTCGAAACTGCCGGCCTCGGCCACATCGGTGACCGGCATCGAGCGCTCGCCCGCCATGCTGGCCCAGTCCCGCGCGCGCAAGGTCTACGACACCCTGGTCGAAGGCAGCCTGCCCCAGGCGTTGGAGCCCCTGGACGGTCCCTTCGACACCATCCTGGCGTCCTGCGTGCTGTACTACTTCGCCGATCTGCGGCCGTTCTTCGACCACGCCGCCCGTTTGCTGGCCCCGGACGGCGCGTTCCTGTTCTCGGTGGATGCGTTAAGCGATCCCCGCGAGATCGCGGTGACCAAGCCGGGTGAATACGCCCACAGCCGCGCCTATCTGCGCCGGTTGGCCGTCGAGACCGGCCTTCGCGAGGTGGTCATGGACATCGACCGCCATCGCGGTCCTCCGGGTTTCTGGTGCGCCTTCAGGAAGGGCTGAGCAGCCCCAGGAACCGGGCGGCGGCCACGATGTCGCGCTTCAGCTCGGCGCGGCGGTCGGCGGCTTCCCAATCCTCGCCCCATTGCTCGATCTGATAGGTCTCGTCCACCTGCGAGGCCTCGAACGCGGCTTCGGCGTCGAGGCGGCCTTCGACCAGGGCAAGGCCCAGAATCAGCGATCCCATGGCGGCGGTGGAGGATTGCAGGGCGGTCAGGCGCCAATCGTCATAGGCCTCCACATGGCGCCGCAGGGCGGCCAGGGACGCTTCCGGCTGGGCCACGGCGGTCAGGCCGGTGGTGGTGAGCAAGGGCGCGTCCAGCGCCTGGGCCGCCCAATCCAGCAGCGGCTGCCAGGCGGTGCTCTGGCGGCTCACCAGATCGCCGGGGGTTTCGGCGCGGTAGCACAGCAGGTCGGTGCCGGCGTAGTTCATCAGCTGGCCCACCATATGGGCGCGCTCGGGGCCGACCCGGTCCAGCGCGGTGCTGGCCAACTGGGTCATGGGCATGGTGGAGGGCAGCACCTGATCGCCCTGGGCGTTCCATTCCGCGGCGATGGCTTCGGCCATGGGCTGGGCGGGGACGGCCAGCGGCCGGGCGCCCGGCGTCTTGACGGACTTGCCGTCCAGCAAAATGGCGAAGCCGCCGTCACGGGGGGCGGCGACGCATTCCTTGTAGAAACGCTTGATGGACTTGAGCACGGAAAAAAGCCTTCTCGAAAAAAGTGATCGGTCTAGCGGGCGAGGCGGCGCGCCTGAGCCGTGCGGCAGGGCGCCGGGTCGGCGGCCACTTTGGATGCCCCTTCCGGGGTGACCACGGGATTGCCCAGCACGCCCTTGATCTTCAGCGGCGGGGCGGTACGGCTGGCCACGGTGACGTCCAGGGCCTCGGTGCGCAGATCGATACTGCCCACGGCCATGGCGGCGGCGGTGGCGGTCTCGGCCCCCAGGCCCTTGTCCAGGCTGATCAGGCCGGCCTTGATCGGCAGCCGGGCCACCAGGCAGCGCAGGCGCAGGCCGTCGGCCTCCTGGGCGCGCGGGTCGATGTCGCGGGCCAGGCGGGCGGGAAGCTCGGTGCCGGCGGTGCGGGCCAGCACGGCTTCGGCCAGGGTGAGGGCGAGGCTGCCCTCGGCCGAGCCGGCCAGATTGCGCAGATTGGTGCCCTGGGCCCTGAGCTCGAGGGCGAGGTCGGCCTTGCCCCCCTTCAGGGCGCCCGCGGTCAGCAGCGCGGGATCCGCGCCGGCGGCGGTCAGGCGGAGCGTCAGGGCCGGAGTCTTGGTGGCGGCATCCAGCTTCATCTCGCCCGCCAGCCGGCCCTCGCCGGCCCGGGCGGCAAAGCCCGCCAGCGTCATCCGGCCCGACGCCAGGGTCAATTCGCCGGCGGCGTCCGACAGGGTGGCCGGACCGGCCACCAGCCTGGTGGCGGCCAGGGACAGAGTGGCGTCCATGTCGCGGACCAGATCGAGGATCAGCGGCTCGGTCCCCAGGATGCGGCCATCGTCGATGGGAATGGCCGGGCGGCGCGGCTGCGAGGCCTGGGCGGGGGGCATGCCGCGCGGCGGCGGCAGGGAGAAGTCCCCCAGGTTCAGCTGTGCGGCGCCCAAGCGGCCGTAGATCCGGGGGCGCGGCGCCAGCACCAGGGAGATTTCCCCCGCCAGATCGCTGCGGCCCAGGGTGCTCTTCAGGCCGGTCAGGCGCCAGCCGCCCTCGATGTCGGTCAGTTTGGCCGACAGCTTGACCGGTCCGGCATTGGGCAGGTCGAGGCCCAGCAGGCGCGTCGCACCGGCAAGGGACTCCGCCTCCAGCCCGAAGGCCAGATCGATTCCCGCCGGGCGGGCAGCATCGGCCACCTGTCCCTTGGCGGTGATCAGCAGGGAATCGCGGCGGCCGATGATGGCGTCGATGTCGGCAAGCGCCAGGGGGCCGCCGGCATCGGTCAGCCGCGCCGCCAGCTTGAAGGGGCCAAAGGCCTGGATTGCTCCCTTGCCGGGGGAGAGGCGCAGCAGGTCGGCCAGTTCCTCGCCTTGGGCGCGGATCTCGAAATCCAGCCCCTTGGCGGCCAGGGGCGAGGCCGCCGTTCCGCGCAGGGTGAGGGTGGCGCCGTCGATGGTGCCCTTGAGCTGGACGGGATAGGGCTTGGCGCCGCCCAGGGCCGACAGGGGGCCGGTCACTCCGCTGAGGTCGAAGCGGCTGTCCTGCCAGCGGCCGGCCAGTTGCAGCGACAACGGGCCGCCGGCTTCGCTTTCGGGGCGAATCACCGCCTTGGTCACCTGGACCACGCCGCCGCTCCACCGGATGGCGGCGTCCTCGATGCCGACCTCGGAGAGGGCGAGGCGGGTCAGCGGGGCTCCCGACGGCGGATCGCCCATGTCCAGGAATCTGGCCGGCGGCAGCCGGTGCAGATTCTGTGCGTGCAGCACCGGGCGGAAGAGATTGAGGCTTTCCAGGCGCAACTGGCGCAACGCCAGCGGCACCAGGGCCAGGCGCGCCTCGATGCGGTCCACATAGAGGATGTCGGCTCCCTTGCCGGCGGAGAGGGTCACGCCGGTGAAGCTCAGCACCGGCGACGGCCCCAGCTTCAGCTTGGTGGCGCCGGCGAAGGTGAGGTCCAGGCCGCTGGCGGCCTTGACCCGTTCGGCCAGGAAGGCGTTGTAGACGTCGGATTTCAGCGACTTGGCCGCCGCGATGACCGCGACCACCAGAACCAGGACCAGGGCGGCGACGACCTTGGCAATGGTGCCGGGCCTCATGCTCCATCCCCGGACTTGTCGCCGGTCAGCGCGTCCAGGACCTCGGTCAGGTTGTCGAAGGTGTCGAGCACCACCTGGGCGCCGGCGCGCTGCAATTCATCGAGGGAGTGATAGCCCCACGACACGCCCACGGCGGCGGTGCGGGCGGCGGCGGCCATGGCCATGTCATAGGCGGTGTCGCCGATCATGACGATCTCGCCCGGTTCCAGCCCGCAATCGGCGGCGGCCCGGCGCAGCATGGCGGGGTTGGGCTTGCTGGGGTTGTCGTCGGCGGTCTGGATGGTGACGAAGCGGCCCTTGAGATCGTGGGCGTCCAGCAGGGAGTCCACACCGCGCCGCGACTTGCCGGTGGCCAGCCCCAACAGCCAGCCCTCGCCCTCCAGGCGGTCGAGGGCTTCCTTCACGCCGGGAAACAGCGGCTCCATGGTGTCGGGCAGAAGGCGCATGGCGCGGAAGGCTTCCTTGTAGGCGTCGGCCACGGCGCGGTGGACGGTGGGGTTGGCCCAGGGCAGCAGCACGGCGCAGGCGTCCACCAGGGACAGGCCGATGATGCGGCGGACCTGCTCGGGCCTGGGAATGCCCAGGTTCAAGTTACCCCACGCCTCGGTCATGGCCGAGACGATATTGTGCTGGCTGTCCACCAGGGTGCCGTCCACATCGAAGACGGCAAGGCGCAGATGGGACATCGGACTCCGGCGCGCTGCTCGTATTTTTCGTGGGGTTATCTTACCCCATCGGGCCCCCGCAACCAACCGCCGGAATGCGGCGGATCAATGACGAATGTCATTCTTCCTCGAAGGAGACGAAGGGCGGGCCCGATTGGCCCTCGGCGAAGCCGAAGAAGTCGAAGCTGGCCTTGATGTGGGGCGGCAGCGGGGCCACCACCTCCAGCGGCTTGCCGGTGCGCGGATGGGGCAGGCGGACGGCGCGGGCGTGCAGGTGCAGCTTGCGCGACACGCCGGTACCCTCGACCAGGGCCTCCTTGCCGCCGTACTTGCCGTCGCCCATGATCGGCGTGCCCAGCAGCAGGCAATGGGCGCGCAACTGGTGGGTGCGCCCCGTCCGGGGCTCCATCTCCAGCCAGGCGGCCCGCTTCAGGGTGGAATCCACCACGCGGTAATAGGTGACGGCATGCTTGCCGTCCTCCTTGTCCACCGCCACCTTCTCGCCGGCCTTGCCGGGCAGCTTGGCCAGCGGCGCGTCGATGCGGCCCTGGGGATAGCGCGGCACCCCGGCCACCAGCGCCCAGTAGCACTTGCGGGCCGAGCGGCTCTTGAAGGCGGCGGCCAACTTGGCGGTGGCGTTGGCGGTGCGGCCCAGCAGCAGCACGCCCGAGGTGTCCTTGTCCAGGCGGTGGACCAGCTTGGGCCGGGCGGCTCCGAAGCACAGCGCGTCCAGCCAGGCGTCCAGGTGCTTGTCCGCCATGCCGGTGCCGCCCTGGACCGCAAGGCCCGCCGGCTTGTTCAGCGCGATGACGTCGTCGTCCATGTAAAGGACGGCGTCCTTCAGCATGCGCGCCGTCTTGTCGTCCACCGGAACGGGCTTGGCTTCGCGCGGCGGCGCCTCGGCGGCGGGCTGGGGCGGCACGCGGATGGCCTGTCCGGCTTCCAGCCGCTGGTTGGACTTGGCGCGCTTGCCGTCCACCCGGACGTTGCCGGCGCGCAGCCACTTTTCCAGCAGCCCATGGCCGATGGCGGGAAAATGACGTTTGAACCAACGGTCGAGGCGGATGTCGGCCTCGTCCTCGGTGACGTGGAGGGTCTGGACTTCGCTCATGGGGCGGACCCTAGCGGCGGGAGCGGGCAGGGCACAACAGAAACTTTTTCCGATTATCGCACTGCCGTACTGGGAAATTTCATCAATCGCCTTGAATACGCAATAATTCGTACTATTCTAAAGCCATGGGTAATTTATGCCAAGCGGCATGGGTGGTTGAGGCTGTGCGCAATCCCGCCCTGACGGCGAGAGGCAAAATGGAGGGCTATGATGCGTGACAATGGACCGATCACCAACCGTGAGGTGGAGCTGAAGGACGGCGACATGCTGGTGTCGCGCACCGATGCTGGCGGACGCATCACCTTCGTCAACAAGGCCTTCATCGACATCAGCGGCTTCACCGAGCAGGAATTGGTGGGCTCGCCCCACAATCTGGTGCGCCATCCCCACATGCCCAAGGAGGCGTTCGCCGATTTGTGGGCCGCCATCAAGGCCGGCCGCCCGTGGGAGGGCTTCGTCAAGAACCGCTCCAAGAACGGCGACCATTACTGGGTCCGGGCCAACGTCACCCCCATCATGGAGAACGGCCAGATCACCGGCTACGTCTCCATCCGCTCCAAGCCGTCCCGCGCCCAGATCAATGCCGCCGAGCAGGCCTACCAGCTGTTTCGTGAAGGACGGGCCCAGGGGCTGGCCATCAAGGACGGCCGGGTGGTCTCCACCGGCCTGGCCGGCAAGCTTGGCGAGTTGAAGAACTCCATCGCCGGGCGGCTGGGTGGCGTGCTGGCCACGCTGGGCGTGCTGATGCTGGTTGTGGGCTGGCTGGGCATTTCCGGCGTGCGTTCGGTGGGCGAGGACGTGCGGATGGTCTACGAGGAGAACACCGTCTCCGCCATCGACCTGGCCGAGGTCGCCGATCTGTTCCAGGAAAACTACCGCCAGATCGCCACCATCGAAGTGCAGCTGCTGCTGAACACCAATTGGGGCGCCCTCAGTGACCGCCTTGCCCAGGTGGACGCCAACATCAAGACCATTAACCAGAAATGGGAAAGCTACACCGCAGGCAATCATCCGGCGGAGGAAAAGGCGCTGATGGACAAATTCAACGCCACCAGGACGGCGTACCGCGAAGGTGGCCTCGGTCCGGCCATGGAACTGGCGCGCAAGGGCGACGCCCAGGCCCTGGGCAAGCATTTCGGCGAGACCATGCGCCCCCTCTACAACGCCAGCCACGACGCACTGAAGGCGCTGATCTCCTATCAGAGCAAGGATGCCGCCCGCACCTTCGCCAATGCCGAGGCCCATGTTTCCGGCCTCAGCATGAAGGTGTCCATCGCCCTGGCGGTGGCGCTGCTGTTCGCGGCGGTGATGGGCATGCGCATCGTGGCCGGCATCCGCGCCCCTCTCAAGGCCATGGAGCGCCATTTCGACGCCATCGCCGCCGGCAATCAGGCCCACGAGATCCCGGTGGCCGACGTGCATGAATTCGGGCAGCTGCACTCGCTGCTCCGCGCGCTGAAGGCCAAGATCGGTTATGCCACCCTGGAAAAGGTCGAGCTGGACCGCCAGGCCGAGGAGAGCCGCAAGGCGGAACTGAACCGGGTCGCCAATTCCCTGGAGGACCGGGTCAAGGGCGTGGTCGATCTGATCGACGTGTCGTCGGGCTCGCTGCTGGGCAATGCCCAGACCCTGTCGGCCAACGCCCAGCAGACCATGACGCAGGCCGGCAACGTCACCGCCATGACCGGTCAGGTGACCGCCAACGTCCAGTCGGTGTCGGCGGCGACCCAGGAGCTGTCCTCGTCGGTGACCGAAATCTCCCGCCAGGTGGCCCATGCCGCCACCATCTCCGGGGACGCGGTCCGCCAGGCGGGCGAAACCGACCGCATGGTGCGCTCTCTGGCCGAGGCGGCACAGAAGATCGGCGATGTGGTCAACCTGATCACCGACATCGCGTCCCAGACCAACCTGCTGGCCTTGAACGCCACCATCGAGGCGGCCAGGGCGGGCGAGGCGGGCAAGGGTTTCGCCGTGGTCGCCAACGAGGTCAAGCACCTGGCCAACCAGACCGCCAAGGCCACCGAGGAGATCGGCCAGCAGGTCACCGCCATCCAGACCGAGACGCGCTCGGCGGTGGACGCCATCCGCTCCATCTCGGATACCATCGGCAACATCAGCGAACTGTCGTCCGCCATCGCCGCGGCGGTGGAGGAGCAGGGCGCGGCCACCAACGAGATCGCCCGCTCGGTGGAGCAGGCGGCCCACGGCACCGCCTCGGCGGCCGAGAACGTGCAGGTGGTGTCCGACGCCGCCGAGGAGACCAAGCTGATGTCCGATCAGGTCTACGACGCCGCCAACGGCCTCAAGGGCGCCTCGAACCAGCTGGCCCAGGAAGTGGCGGGCTTCATCAAGGAAATCCGCAGCGCTTAAAACAATATCCCGGTGATCAAAACCGATCACCGGGAGCCCTCAAGCGGCGGGCGGGCGCGAGCGCCCTTGCCTCCCGCGCCATAAGGCGCGCGGCCCCTTGGGCCTAAACAAACCCCTCACCGGGGTTTGTTCTGGACCATGGCTCTAATCGCCAGGGTCAGGCCCCGGTCTTCTCGGCCGGGGCCTTTTGCTTGGCGGTGGAATGCTCGATGTAGTGCCAGACGAACAGGGCGGGCAATCCCATCAGCAACTCGCGGCCGCGCTTCAAGAGCGAGACCGCCAGGGCGATCTCGGTGGGCAGGCCGAGAACGGCGCCCACCAGCATGTAGCCGCCTTCCTGCAGCCCGATGGCGCCCGGCACCACGAAGGCCACCGAGCGGATGGCGTAGATGATGCTTTCCAGCGCCAGCACCTCGGCCAGGCTCATGGGATAGCCCAGGAGCCACAGCGCCACCCAGGCCTCGATGGCGCCCGCCCCCCAGGCCAGGATGTGCCAGAACACCGAACGGGCGAAGCGCCGGTGGTCGGAATACAGCGTCAGGACGGCGGCATGCACCCCGGAATCGGCATCGGGGGCGTCCCAGGCGTGGGGCATGATCTTGGCCGGCAGGGTCTCCAGGAAGCGCATCACCACCGAGCGCTGCAGCGCCACGAAGATGGCGAGGCCGGGAACGCTGATCCCAAGGGCGATCAGCGCCCAGCGGGTGACCTCGGCCTCGGGGTAGAGGTGCAGCCACAGGGCGACGCCGAGGATGCTGAAGAAGAACTGGGCGATGGCCTCGGCGGTGACGTCGACCATGACCACGGCGGTGGACTCGGCGACGCGGAAGCCGTAGCGGGTCATCAGGCGGATGGCGGCCATCTCGGCGGACAGGGGCAGGATGCCGGCCAGTTCGCCCACCCCGTCCTTGATCCAGCGGGCCACCGAGAACTTCCAGGTCGGAATGCCGTCCTGCAGCAGGCCCCAGGCGATACCGCACAGCGCCACCGGCAGGGCGTGGGTCAAGGCCATCAGCGCCACGCCGCTCCATCCGGCGGTATCGAGCGCGCCGCCCACGTCGCCGAAGCCGTCGCGCATGTACCAGGCCGCGATGATGATCAGGACGATGACGCCGAGGCGCAGAAGGTTGGCTTTCATCGTCTTGCGGCCTCGGCGGCGAAGGTGGTGAGCACGATGCCCCGTTCAGCCACCTTGCGGCGGTTTTCGGGCGCGATCAGGGCCTTGTATTCCTCGTCGATGCGGTAATGGGGCGGCATGGGGCGCGGCGCATCCCAATGGGCGGTGGCCGGGTGGCAGTAGATTTCCGACAGCCCCTCGGGCAGCACGTCCAGAAAGGAATTCACCTTGGCGGCGTCCATCTGCCCCGAATCGTTGACGCCGAAGGCCCGCTCGTTGACCAGCAGGCACTTCGCCCTGGCCTTGGCGGCCATGGCGCGGTTTCGCCGCCAGTGAAAGACGCCGTTGAACAGCCGGGTGCCCAGCCGGTCGCCGCGCGCCCGATAGGACAGCAGCGGCGGCTCCCACGGGATGCGGATGCCGGGGGCTCCGTACTCCACCGCCAGATCCAGCACCAGATCGAACACGGTGGGGTGCTGGTGGTAGTGGTGGTGGAAGTCCACGTGGGCGAGCGGCAGCCCGGTGGCCTTGAACAGCTCGAACTGGGCGCGCATCTCGGCACTGACCTGACGCTGCGCCGCCCTGGACAGGAAGATGCGGGTACCCAGCCGCACCAGGTCCAGGGTGAACATCCCCTCTTGGTCGACCAGATCGGGAATCTCCGACGGCGGCAAGGCGGGGATGCCGTCCACCAGGGTGACGTGCAGGCCGACTCCCAGGGTGGGAAGCCGCCGGGCGCGCTCCAGCGCATCCTCCACGGCGCCCTCGGTGACCATCAGGCTGGCGGCGGTGAGGATGCCGTTGGCGTGGCCGTCCTCCACCGCCCGGTTGATCTCGACCGAGCGGCCGAAATCGTCGGCGGTGACGATCAGGCGCTTGCTCACTTGGCAATTCCGTTGGATTGGGGCTGTCCGATCACGTGGAAGATGGCGGGCAGCACCACGAAGGTATAGACCACGGTGATGCCCAGCGACAGGAACAGCAGCATGCCCATGGAGGCCGTGCCCAGGTGGGGCGACACCGCTAGGCTGCCGAAGGCCAGGCCCGTGGTCAGCGCCGAGAACAGCACCGCCCGGGTGGTGGGCGAGGACAGGTGGTCGACGATGCCGGCCCGCCAGTTGACCACGTAATAGATGTTGAAGGCGACGCCGATGCCCAGCAGCAGCGGCAGGGCGATGACGTTGGCGAAGTTCAGGTCGATGCCGGCCAGGCGGGCGGCGATGACGGTGGCCAGCGCCCCCAGCACCAGCGGTGCCAGCACCAGCAGGGAATCCTGCACCCGCCTCACCATCAGCCACAGCAGCAGGCCGATGGCGGCCAGGGCGCAGATGGCGGCGACGGCGAAGGCCCGGATCACCACCTTGCCCGCCTCCTCCATGGTGATGGGGGCGCCGGCCACGTCGGGGACGACCGCCGAGACGGCGGCGATGAAGTTGCGGCGCTGGGTCTCGTCCTGGATGTCCACCTTGGGCAGCACCTGGACCCGGACGCGCTTGCCGTCCATGGCGATCCATCCCTGCTTCAACTCGGCCGGCAGGGTTTCGATGCTGACCGGCTCGGCTTCCAGCGAGCGCTTGATGGTGGACAGCAAAGCGGGCAGGCCGGCAACGGCCTTCTGGTATTCCTCGGCGGCCCGGGGGCCCTTGGCGATGATGGCCTTCAGGTGGGTGGTAAGCCGCCGGGAGGGCTGGTGGTCGGGGGCGACGGCCTCCAATTGCCCGGCCAGCCGGGCGATGGCCGCCAGCGCCTCTTCGGGAGTGGGAGGTGGCAGCACCTTGGCCGGGTTGAGGGTCGGGCCCAGGACCATGGCCAGATCGCCGATCATGGCCAGCTTCTCGTCCTGACCCTCGGGGATGAAGGTGGTGACCGTCATGGCCCGATGGACGCCGGGCAGGTCGGAAAGCTTTTCCGCCAGGGCGCGGGCGTCCTCGATGGACGGGGCCAGGGTCTCCAGGTTGTAGACGCCGTTGTCGGGGTCCTTGGCCAGGTCCATGAAGGTGGCCACGGCCTCGGCCTTGGGGTCCTGCAGATGCAGGGGGTCGAAATCCATGGGCACGACGGGAAGCAGGGCCGCGCCGACCAGCCCGATGGCGCAGGCCGCGGCGACGATGGGTCTGGCGTGGCGGCGGAGCATCGCGTCGGACGCTTGAAGCGGAAAGCCCACCGGCTCCATTTCCGCCGGCGGGTTGACCAGGGCCAGCAGGGCCGGCAGCAGGGTGAAATTGACCGCCACCGCGATGATCATGCCCGCGCCGGCGATCAGCCCCAGTTGCGACACGCCGGTGTAGTCGGTGGGCATGAACGACAGGAAGCCCACGGCGGTGGCCACCGCCGCCAGGGTCAGCGGCGTCGCCATGGCGGTCGCCGCGCCGTGCGCCGCCGTGTCGGGCGGCAGGTCCATATGGCGCTGGTTGCGGTAGGCGGTGACGAACTGAATGCTGAAATCCACGGCGATGCCGAGGAACATCACCGCGAAGGCGACGGATATGGGGTTGAGGCTGCCCACGGCGGCGGCGGCGAAGGCGCCGGTGGCCACCAGCCCGACCACCAGGCAGACCATGATGGCGCCCACCACCCGGGCCGAGCGCACCGCCCAGAACAGCAGCAGCGCCACGCCCAGGAAGGAGAGCGGCGCCGAAATCTCCACGCCCTCGGCCACCGTGGCGAAATTGGCGTCGGCCAGGGCGAGGTTGCCGGTGACGCGCACGCGATAGCCCTTTTCCGGCACCAGTTCCAGGTCGCGGGCGGTGGCGCGCACCGCCTTGATCAGGTCGGAGGCCGGCTCCAGCGCGCTGTAATCGAGGATTCCATGGACCATCAGGAAGCGGCGCGGCGCATCCCGGGCCGGGCCGCCCGACATCAGCGCCTGCCAGTCCACCGGCCTGGCCGCCTTGCCGGCGGCGATGGCGGCGGCCGGCGCTTCCAACTGCGCCAGCAGCGGCTCGATGTCCTTGGGCGCCGCCTGGCCGTGGCTGATGCCTTGCAGCACCAGATCCACCGCCGACAGCAGGCCGCGCAACGAGGGGTCCTTGGCGATGGAGCCCAGCAGCGGCTGCGCCTGCACCAGACGCTCGACCACCTGTTCCAGCTCGGCCGCCGGCAGGAACAGCAGGCCGTTCTTGCGGAAGAACATCTCCTCGGGCGGGCGGGAGGCGTCGTGCACCACGCCCTTGTTGGCGACGGGCAGGGCCTGGGCCAGGCGTTCCACCGCATCCTCGGCCAACTCGGCGGTGGGGGCGTCGATGATCACCGCCAGCCGGTCGGTGGAATGGGGAAAGGCCTTGTCGATGGTCTTTTCCACCTTGCGGTAGGGCAGATCGGACGAGATCAGCTTGCTCTCGTCGGTGTCCAGCGACAGGTGGGTGGCGGCGTACCAGCCGAACAGCACCGTGGCCGCCAGGGAGGCGATCACCACCGCCCAGGCGTGGCGCCAGCTCCAATCCACGAGTCGAACCGCCACTACCTTCAGCATTGTTCCTTGGCTTTCCATGCGGCCGGGAGAGAAAGGGGGGAATGTGCCTCCTCGGCCCTTGCATAGCAAGAGTCATTGGCTTTGCCGGGCAAACGCGCTACCGTCGATATTGCATTGCAGCATTGAAGGGAGCGGCAATGGTGACGCGGGTCGGAAGGGCGGTGAAAGGCTGGGCGCGGCGATGGCTGCCGCTGCTGCTGGCGCCTCCCGCCCTGGTGGCCGTGCTGTTCAACGCCTGGGAATTCGCCAGCCTGTGGGTCGAGCATGACCGGGCCTTCGTGGAGGCCCAGGCGCAGGTCCAGGTCCTGGCCCGCGACGTATCGCGCACCCTGTCCGCCACGCTGCGTCCGGTGGACATTCACATCGCCGACCATCTGCGGCCGGTGGCCACCCGCTTCGTCTCGTCCCAGGCCTCGCAGCCGCAATTGCAGCGGGTCTTCCACCTGACCACCCAGCGCCTGCCCCAGGTGGCGGCGGTGATCGTCTTCGACGCCTCGGGGCGGAGCGTGGCGGCATCGGTGCCGGTCACCCGTCCGGCGCCCGACATCTCGGGGGGCTTTTATTTCCAGCGTCACCGCGACCAGGGGTTGGAGAGCGCGGTTTTCGTCGGCGACGCCGCCCTGACCCTGGGCGAGACCGGGCCGACGCGCTGGCGGCTGATGATGAGCCGCCGGCTGCAGGATCTGGACGGCCGCTTCCTCGGCATGCTGCTGGTGCAACTGAACACCGAGGACATCTTCTCCCAGATCTCGGGGCTGAATTTGATTCCCGGGGGAGTGGTGCGCATTTTCGACGATGCAGGCCGGTTGCTGGTCAATCATCCGCGCGACTACACCCTGGCCGGGCGGACCTTCTGGGACGGCCAGCTGTTCCGCCGCTGGGCCGCCGAGCGACGGGAATTGCTCGGGCGTATTCCCGATCCTACCGACGATTCCCCGGAAATCGGCGATTTCCTTGCCGTGGACGGCTATCCCGTCCTGGTCTCGGTGGGGCTGCCCGAGGATCTGGCCCTGGTGGAGTGGTGGCGCGAACTGGCCATCCTGCTGCTCACCATCGGGGCCTTCGTGGCGGCGTCCAGCCTGGCGGCGCGGCGATGGCTGGCGAAATGGGTCTTGCATCTGAACGGCAAAGGGGAGGATGAGAAGGGGTTCGTCGACGGCGACGGCATTTGAGCGGAAATTTCATGGACCAGCCCGATCCCCTTTCCTTTCCCCGCCGCAAGGCTGCGCCCTTCCTGCCCATGAGCCGGGCCGAGATGGAGGCGCTGGGCTGGGACGAATGCGACGTGGTGCTGGTCACCGGCGACGCCTATGTGGACCATCCCAGCTTCGGCATGGCCATCGTGGGCCGCCTGCTGGAATCCCAGGGCTTCAAGGTGGGTATCATCGCCCAGCCCGACTGGAGCGGGCCGGACCCTTTCCGTGCCTTGGGCCGTCCCCGCCTGTTCTTCGGGGTGACGGCGGGCAACATGGATTCCATGGTCAACCACTACACCTCGGACCGGCGCATCCGCAGCGACGACAATTACACGCCGGGCGGCGAGGGGGGGCGGCGGCCCGACCGGGCGGTGATCGTCTACGCCCAGCGCTGCCGCGAGGCCTTCAAGGACGTGCCCGTGGTGATCGGCGGCATCGAGGCCTCGTTGCGCCGCATCGCCCATTTCGACATCTGGTCGGAAAAGCTGCGCCGCTCGGTGCTGATGGATGCCAAGGCCGATCTCTTGGTGTTCGGCAACGCCGAGCGGGCCATCGTCGAGATCGCCCGGCGGGCGCAGGCGGGCGAGGCGCCCAAGGCCATGCGCGACATCCGCGGCACGGTCTTCGTCCGCGATGGTGTGCCCGACGACTGGCGGGTGATCGACGCTTCCGACCCCGAGACCGCCCAGCCGGCGGTCAAGGGCGAGCGGGTGGTGGTGCGCCTGCCCTCCTTCGAGCAGGTGCAGGGCGATCAGGTGCTGTACGCCCAGGCGTCGCGGGTGCTGCACCAGGAAAGCAACCCGCTCAACGCCCGGCCGCTGGTCCAGCGCCATGGCGACAAGGAAGTGTGGGTGACCGCGCCGCCGATACCGCTTTCCACCCCGGAACTGGACGGAATCTACGACCTGCCCTACGCCCGGGCGCCGCATCCCGGCTATGGCGAGGCCAGGATTCCCGCCTGGGAGATGATCCGCTTTTCCATCAACATCGTGCGCGGCTGTTTCGGCGGCTGTTCCTTCTGCTCCATCACCGAGCACGAGGGCCGCATCATCCAGAGCCGGTCCGAGGCCTCCATCGTCCGCGAGATCGAGGAGATCCGGGACAAGACCAAGGGCTTCACCGGCACCATCTCCGACCTGGGCGGGCCCACCGCCAACATGTGGCGGCTGGGCTGCCGCGAGCCCGAGGTGCAGAAGGTCTGCCGGCGGCTGTCCTGCGTCTATCCCGATATCTGCAAGACCCTGGGCACCGACCACGATCCGCTGATCCGCCTCTACCGCGCGGCGCGGGGTGTCCGGGGCGTGAAGCGGGTGAGCATCGGCTCGGGCGTGCGCTATGACCTGGCGGTGACCAGCCCGGCCTATGTGGACGAACTGGTCCGCCACCATGTGGGCGGCTACCTCAAGATCGCGCCCGAGCATACCGAGGACGGGCCGCTGTCCAAGATGATGAAGCCGGGCATCGGCTCTTACGAACGCTTCAAGGAGATGTTCGAGCGTGCGGCGGCGCGGGCGGGCAAGAAGCTCTACCTCATTCCCTATTTCATCGCCGCCCATCCCGGCACCACCGACCGGGACATGCTGAATCTCGCCCTGTGGCTGAAGCGGAACGGCTTTCGGCTGGATCAGGTGCAGACCTTCCTGCCGACGCCCATGTCGCTGGCCACCGCCATGTACCACAGCGGCCGCGACCCCATCCGGCCGGTGCGCCGCGCCGGCGAGGAGGTGTTCACCGCCAAGGGGCTGCGGCAGCGCCGCCTGCACAAGGCCTTCCTGCGCTGGCACGATCCCGAGAACTGGCCGATCCTGCGCGAGGCGCTGCAGAAGATGGGGCGCGCCGATTTGATCGGGCCGGGCAACCACCAACTGGTGCCGCGCGGCGGGGGGCAGAGCCCTAGGCAACCACGCACGATGCGGGGAAATAGACGCTGACCGTGGTTCCCGTGCCGGGAGTCGAGCGGATGTCCAGGCTGCCGCCATGCAGCTCCGCCAGGGACTTGGCCAGGGGCAGGCCCAGCCCGGCGCCCTCGAAGCGGCGGTCCAGGCCGGTATCCACCTGACCGAAGGGCGACAGGGCGACGGCGATGTCGGCCTCACTCATGCCGATGCCGGTATCGGCCACGTGGAAGGCGACGCCGCCCGACGCCAGTCTTTCGCCCCTGAGGGTGACGCTGCCGCCCGGCGGGGTGAACTTGACGGCGTTGCCCAGCAGGTTGATCAGGATCTGCTTGCTTCGCCTGGAATCGATCTGCAACTGGGGCAGCGATTCCGGCAGGTCGTCGGTCAGCCGGATGCCGCCGGCATCGGCGCGCGTGCTGACCAGGCGCAGGCAGGAACCGGCCAGTTCGTGCGGATCGACCGGCTCGATGCACAAGGTGAAGGCGCCGATCTCGATGCGCGAAATGTCCAGGATGTCGTTGATCATGGCCAGCAGGTGCTGTCCCGCCGAGTTGATGTCCTGGCCGTAGACCCGGTAGCGCTCGCCGACGGGGCCGAACATCTCGCGCGCGATGATCTCGGAAAAGCCCAGGATGGCGTTCAAGGGCGTGCGCAATTCATGGCTCATGGCGGCCAGGAAGTCGGTCTTGGTCCGGTTGGCCGCCTGGGCCAGCGCCGTGGCTTCGCGCAGACGCTGCTCCGCCTGATGCCGGTGGGTGACGTCGTGGGCGATGACCATCACCCGCGGCGTGCCGTCCTGGTCGATGGGGTAGGGGGTCATGGTGGTCTCGAACCAGCGGCCATCGCGCTCGTCCTCGAAATAGACGGCGCGCCCCTCGAAGATCGCCTGCTGGGCATGGGCGAAGCGGCGTTCGGCCACCGGGGGCGGCATGGAGGTGAAGATGTTGGCTCCGATCATCTTGTCCTTGCCCGCCCCCAGGCCGCGTGCCGCCTCCTCGTTCAGGTCGACGATGGTGCCGTCCAGGCGGATCAGCAGAACCAGCAGGCCGGGCGCGTCCAGCATGGCCCGCGCCATGGTGGCGGCCTCGCGCAGCGATTCCTCGGCCCTGGCCCTGGCCGTGATGTCGGTGAAGGTGCTGATGAAGCCGCGCCCGGGGATGGGGTTGCCGCGCACCTCGATCACCGTGCCGTCGGGCCGGGTGCGGTCGAAGGCATGGGGCTGCATCTTGCGGGCCTGTTCCACCCGCTGGTCGGCCAGCTCCGCCGGATTGCCGGGGCCGTATTCGCCGCGCTGGGCGTTGTAGAGCATGAACTCGCGGAAATTGATGCCCTTGACGTTGAAGGAGGAGGGGATCTGGGTCAGGTCGAAGAAGCCGCTATTGGCCACCACCAGGTTCAGATCGTTATCGAACAGGCAGACCCCTTGCGGCATATGCTGGACGGTGGCTTCCAGGAATTCGCCATAGGCGCGGTGGCGTTCCTCGCTTTCCCTCAGCGCCTGGGTGCGGCGCTCGACCATCAGGTCCAGGCGGTCGTTGGAGACGCGCAGATTCTCCGCCACCTGGCGGTTGACCGTCACGTCCGAATAGGTGGTGACGAAACCGCCGCCGGGCAGCGGGTTGCCGATGATTTCCAGAATGCTGCCGTTGGGCCTGGTCCGCTCGAAGCGGTGGGGGCGGAACTCCAGCGCCGAATCGACCCGCGCGGCCACATAGGCCTCGACGTCGCAATCGCCGTATTCGCCACGCCGGGCGTTGAAGCGGATGATGTCCTCGAACTTCAGGCCGTGATGGAGGAAGCCATCGGGGAAGTCGTGAAGGTCGGCGAATTGCTGATTCCACAAAATCAGGTGCAACTCGGCGGAAAAAACCGAAATCCCCTGGTCGAGGTGATCAAGCACGCCGTGCATCATGGTCATGTCGATACCATGACCCGGTGGCATGTCCGTCCGGCCCTTATCCGTCATGCATTCGCCTCCCGGGGGCCATTCTTTTTTTATGGCTCAAACCGCCCTCCCATAGGGCATTGACCTTAGTATACGCCCTTTGAATTGATGAAGGGGGCGTAGCGTCTGTCTTCCATCAGTATGTGGTTGACGATCCAGTCCTGCAGGAAGACCAGAACGTCCTTGGCGGTGACGGCGGAGTGGGACAGCCGCTCCTCCAGTTCGCGGACCTGGGCCATCAGGCGCCGGTGCTTGGCGGAATGGCCGCTGCCTTCGGGATAGCCGTAGCGCTCCAGCAGCGCCTCTTCCTCGGCGAAGTGGTACATGGCGTAGCCCATCAGGAAGTCCAGCGCCTCGCCCATTTCGGTCTTGCCCTTGCCCAGGCGGACCGCCTCGATCAGGCGGTTGGACATTTCGAACAGGCGGCGGTGGTGGTTGTCGATGCGCTGGATGTTGACGGAGTACTCGTCGCGCCAGACCAGATCGTCGGCGGTGACGATCTGGGCCTCGGCGCAGGCGCGGGTGCGGCGGTGGAAGGTCTCGAACAGCTTCCAGCGCACGCCGGGAATATCTCGCAGCGTCTGGGCCGGCACCACGTAAAGCTCCATGGGCTCGGCCGAGATCAGGCGCGACAGCCTGGGCGTCTCGAACACGGCGGTTTCCTCGCCGAAGAAGTCGCCCGGTCCCAGAACCTCCAGTTCCTGATCGCCCACCAGGCGGCGGGCCGAACCGACCCGGATCAGGGCGACATTGCGATCGCCCACGGCCAGCACTTCCCCGGCGGCGACGGCGCACGGGCGCATGTCGGTGGCGATGCGGTTCAGGGTTCCGGTGGACACCACTTCGCCGAACAGCCAGGTGTGGCTGAGGAATTCGCGGATCTCCATCAGCCGGGAGATTCCGGCGAACAGGTCATGGCGCTTGACGAATTCCAGATAGAAGTCGGCGGACAGCCGAAGGGCCTGGACGTAGGAGGTGGCGCGGTAGGTCTCCATGGACGGCAGGCCGTGCAGCCCGGCCAGTTCCCCCAGCAGGGCGCCCGCCGACAGCAGCGAGCGTACCTGGCTGTCCGAAGACAGCATCTCCACCTGTCCGGCCAGGACCAGGTAGATGGCGTTGCCCACCACGCCCTCGCGGATCAGGATGGTTTCGGGGTTGAAGCTTTCCAGCGGGCAATTGAGCAGGACCTGCAGGTGGGCGTCGCCGACCTCGGGGAAATAGCCGGCCAGATGCTCGTAGGCCGAGCGCCGGGCGAAGTCGCGGTAGCTGCGCACCAGCACGTCCACCGTGCCGAACGAGGCGCCCGAGCCGATGCGCTTTTGCTCGTCGGTGAGTTTCTGGGCGGTGTGGGACAAGATGATCTTGCTCGACCCGTCCTCGGCGAAATCCTGGGCCACGCCATGGATCAGGCCGCCGCCGATATCCACCTTCTTGACGTCGGCCGGTTCGAAGTAATCGGCCACGATGCGCTCGAACCAGGCCAGCGACAGGCCCGGCTTGTCCGGGTCCTCGGAGATCATGCCCTCCAGGATGTTGAGCCCGGAAATATCGGCCATGTGGGCATAGGTGCGGTAGCCGCCCTCGGCCAGCACACGGAAGTAGAAGGGCGTGGTTTCCACCGGGTGGGGCGAGAAGATGGGGCGCACTTCCAGGCCGCCCACGTCGTTCCACTCGCCCATGGTCAGATCGCTGACGTCGAAGTAGTCGGCGAAATCCTCCTCCTCGATGGACAGCAGGGCGGCCAGCTTTTTGGTCACCGCGGCGCGGACCATGGGGGTGGCGAAGTACTTGATGCGCCGGTCGGCGCGGATCAGCGTGGTCAGCCCGGCGAAATGATCGTCGTGGGAATGGGTGTGGAAGATGCCTTCCACCTCATTGATGCCGATGCCCAGCGAATTGAGGGAGTAGATCAGGTTGGGGCCGGCGTCGATCAGGTAGATGCGCCCCTGGAACACCAGGATGGCCCCCATGCTGGGCCGCCGGATGTCCCAGCCGTCGCCGTCGCCGGAATGGATGACGGCGAAGTACTCGCGCGGGATCTGATGGAAGCCCAGGGTGTAGGGGCATTCATGGATCTCGAAGGGCGGCAGGTTGAGATTGACGCTGACCTGCTCGCCGCCATAGGAAAACTCGAATTCGTTGAGCGCGGTGCGGCGAAGCTGGACGCCGTCGGCGATCTCGATGGGTTCGTCGGCCAGGGCCTTGGTGTCGAGCAGTTCGCGCGGGTGCTGGATGCGGCCGAAGGCGAAGCGCAGCTTGAGGCGCATCATCTCCCGCGCGGTGGGCTCGTCCAGCCCGGCCTCCATCAGTTCCTCCACCGAGATCAGGCCGTAATTGCCGCGGTAGATGTACTGGAACTGGGCCTGGAGCTGTTCGTTGCGGCCGATCAGCAGGGGGCGGCGTCCGGTGTTGTTGGGGTGGCCGGGCAGCAGCATGCCCTGGCGGTAGAACATCTGCAGGACCGGGAATTCGGCCAGGTTGCAGAAGGCGCCGTTCTGAATCATCACATCGGAGAGCAGAATGGCGGTGGGGCCCGTCTCGCAACGGATTCCCCCCGCCTCGGTGGGGCGGATCAATCCGCGCAGCATCATGTGCTTGACCGAATCGGCCGGACAGCCGCACAGCACCCGCAGATCACGGTCGGGAATTTCCACCCACGAAAGGCCCGCGGCGATATCAACCTTGATCAAGCCAGCCATGAAGCCCCCCTAACTCTTGCGGCGAGGCCGGTTGGGCCCTCAAGGTCGGGTAATGCGGCGTCGCATGCGGCCTTGGCCATTGTTAGGGCGATTGTACATCAATAGTTTGGGGTGTCCAATTGCCGCTTCGCCCGGGCTTTCAGGATTCGCCGTCCCGGCTCCAGACGGTGACCCGGTTGCGTCCGCCGCGCTTGCCGTCGTACAGCGCGATGTCGGCACGGTCGAGGGATTCCTCCACCGACAGGTCGGCGGACAGTTCGGCCAGTCCGAAGGTGGCGGTGACGGGAATGGGCTGGCCCGTGGCCGAGGTCAGGTTCAACCCCGCGATGGCGGCCCGCATGCGTTCGAGCACGAGCAGCCCGGCCTCCTGGTTGGCGGCGGGCAGGCAGACCAGGAATTCCTCGCCGCCGTAGCGGTACAGGACGTCGTAGGGCCGCACGTTATGGCGGAGCGCCTCCGCCACCGCCCTCAACACCCGGTCGCCCACCGTGTGACCATGGGTGTCGTTGATCTTCTTGAAATGGTCGATGTCGGCCAATCCGACGCAACAGGGCTGTTTCAGGCGGATGGCGCGGTCGCGCTCGCCGATCAGGTGGCTCATCATGGTCTGGCGGTTGCCCAGCCCGGTCAGCGCGTCCACCGTCGCCAGGGTGCGCCAGGTGTCGCGCTCCAGTTCCTGGGCGGTGGTGCTGAAGGCGAGGACCAGGGCCATCATGGACTCGTAGTCCGAGGTGGTGACCGTATGTCCGTCCGCCGCCCGCTCGGTGATCCGCTCGGCCTTGGCATGAATCTCGCTGTGCAGTTGGCCCAGCTCGGCGAAGGCGGGATAGTCGGCCAGGGCCGACTGGCCGGCGCCTTCGTACCAGGCCGTGAACCGGCAATGCCCCGCTCCGGGGGTGGGGCGGGCCTGGTCGTCCCAGTTGAGAACCGAGCTGTACCAGGATTGCAGCCAGTCCACATGGCTGGTCAGGGCGTGCTGGTAGGCGGCCAGGCTGGCGAAGACCTGTTCGGTCTGCACGTGGATCTGGGTGGAATCCTCGGGTTCGCTGCTCATGACGCCAGCCTCCCCAGGGCATCATTCACCGCGGCCGGGGCGGCGAAATGGGTGCCCTGGCCCAGGGTGAAGCCCAGTTCCAGCAGCATGCCGGCGCTCTCCTCCGATTCGATGCCTTCGGCGATGATCTCGATGCCCAGGCGGGCGCACAAATCCCGGAGGCCCTCCAGCACGCCGCGCTGGCGGGGCGAGGACTCGATTCCCTCCACCATGCTGCCGTCGATCTTCAGGATGTCGATGGGCAGGCGGTAGAGGAAGGCCAGCGGCGAAAAGCCGGTGCCGAAATCGTCGAGCGCGATGCGGATGCCGCAATCGCGCAGTTCGGCCAGCATGGTGTCGGCATCCGAGGTTTCGTCGATCAGCATGGTCTCGGTGATCTCGACACAGACGCGGGCAGGCGGCAGGCGGTGCTGGGCCAGCATGCGCTTCAGGGTGTCGACCAGGGTGCGGTCGCGCAGGTGCCAGGCCGAGATGTTGATGGCCACGAAAGGCAAGTCTTCGCCCCGGCCCAGGCCGGCGCAGATGTTCAGCGCCCGGTCGGCCATGGTGAGGTCGATGCGCCGGATCAGGCCGGTGCGCCGCGCCAGCGGCAGGAAGGCGCAGGGCGTCATCAGTCCGAACTTGTCCGAACGCCAGCGGGCCAGCGTTTCATATCCCCGGACGGCTCCGCTCCGCAGATCGACGATGGGCTGGAGGAAGGGCTCAATCTCTCCCCGGATGATGCCTTCGGCGATGTCGCGCTCGCGCAGGATTTCCTCGAAGCCCGGACCGAATCCCGAGCTTTGCAGGGACGCCATGACCTCGTCGACGTCCATGCTGCGCGATTGCCGCAGCCGTCCCACCAGCTTGCGCATCAGTTCGGCGAAGAACGGGTCGGAGCGGGCGATGGATTGCTGGATCTTCTCGGCGCGCACCGTCACCAGCCGCGCCGGTGTCTGGGCGATGGCGGTGGCCGAGCGGGGCTCGCCGTCGATGACGCCCAACTCGCCGAACACCTCGCCCGGCCCCAGCAGGGCCAGGGGGCGGGCCTCACACTCGTTCGGGCCATCGTGACGGATCTGGATGACGCCGGTCTCGATCAGATAGGCCATGTCGGCCGCATCACCCTGGCGGAAGATCACTTCGCCCGCCGCAACATCCCTGGTCAGCATGCCCTCGTCCGCTCCGCGAAACGCCCGTCGAATATGAATGGGTAGTGAACCATGCCCGGTGGTCGCCGGGCAAGAATAAGGTGGACTACCTATCAACCGGGAGGTGGCGGCAGGGTGATGCGGACCGGCAGGCCTTCCTGCAGCGCGGCGCGCGACAGCAATGTGTTGACGGCGTCCATGGCGCGGTCGACCGCCCAGCGGATCTGGGCCTCGCCCCCCTGGTTGCCGTGGGCCACCGCCTCGGGAAGGATGCTTTTCTGCAAGAAGGCGGCGAAGCCGGCCAGGGCGCGGGCGGCGAGCTCCAGCCCGTCGCCGGGAATCTCGAATTCGGGTCCATGCTCCACCGTGTCGGCGATACGGCGCAGGACTGCCATCATGTCGGCCGTGCGCGCATCCAAGGCGGCGGGAGCGGCGGCGGCGGTCTTGGCGGCGACGAAGCGAAGCATGGAGGAAAAGAACAAATACTGGCTCATGGAATATGACCTTCGAAATAAGTGACGAATTCTTCTACCACGATCGGATTGCTTTTGACCGCAAACTGTCATCTTGAGGCAGGAAAGCGTTACAGGCCGCCGTTTGATTGCTCGTGAAATATGGGGGACTATTTCCTTGTACTTTCAAGGGGGATGGACATGGCTGCGAGCTACAGCATCGGACACCCGGCCCTCGACGACGACCATGATCGCATGATCGCGCTCTGGCGTGAACTGGAAGCCAGCCGGACGCTGGACGCCGCCAAGTCGGTGGCGGCGCGGCTGATGAGCGAGGCGGGGGAGCACTTCACCCTCGAGGAGCAGCAGATGCTGCAATGCGGCTATCCCGACTATGCCCGGCACAAGGCGCTGCATTCCGAAATGGCGGCCGCGTTGCGCCGGGTGCTGCTGCTGCCGCTGCTTTCCGCCGTCAAGCACGAAGACTTTGTCCTGGCCGTCCGCAGCCTGATGGAAAAGTGGGTGATGGCCCACATCATGGGTGAGGATTCCAAGCTGTCCCCCTATCTCCGGGCTCGTGCCGCCACCGTTCGCCGCCCCGCCGCCGCCGCGCGGGGCTGAGAACCGCGCCGGGCGACGACTTGATCAGAATCAATGTTTGTGACCGCCGGGCGTGCGTTCCTGTAGGACCCCCGAGGAGGACCGCCTTGCGTTCTGGCCCCGCCGTCCTGTCCACCGTCCGCTTCGGCCGCAGCCCCATGGCGCGGCTGCTGGCGGTCGCGCTGGTCGCGGCGGGCTTCGTCTTCCAGGGGTTGCTTCCCGGTCTCGATCTGGCGTTCAGGGGGGAAACCCTGCTGGTCACGCTGGCCGCACGGACCGGCATCTGCCACGCGTCGCCCGCGGGCGGAACCGAGCGTACGGCGGTTCCATCCCCCATGGGCGACGAGGGGCAGTCCGAAAGCCACGGATGCTGCCTGGTGTGCCAGGCCGCGTCGCCGGCGAAAGGGGCATTGCCGTCCCCAACCTTCAAAGTACCCACCGCAGGTACGGCAGGGCTTCGCATCGCCGCGACGGGCTCGTCACGCATGGACGGGCAGGCATCCCGCCACCGGCTCGCCCGCGGTCCTCCGATCCGTGCGGCTTGACGTCGCCCGCCGCCATCCCTGAAATGTCCCATCGCAAAACTTTCGCCGTCCCCATCCTTCGGGGGCGACCGTAGCTGTCTACTGTCTGGAGTGTCCCGATGAAGTCCTTTGCCATTGCCGCCGCCTTAGTGCTGGGCCTGTCCGTCTCGGGTCAGGCGGCCGCCGCCGATATCGAGGTGGTCAATCCGTTCATGCGGGCCGCTCCCATGACCGGCGGCACCGGTGCCGCCTTCCTGACCATCCACAATCACGGCGGCGCCGACCGTCTGCTGGCGGCCGAGGCCGGCATTTCCAAGAGCGTGGAGTTGCATACCCATGTGAAGGACGGCGACATCTACCGCATGCGCAAGGTCGAGTCCCTGGCCCTGCCCGAGCACGGCACGGTCGAGCTGAAGCCGGGCGGCGACCACATCATGTTCATCGGGCTGAACGCCCCGGTGAAGGAGGGCGCCGCCGTCCAACTGACCCTGAAATTCGAGAAGGCCGGCGCGGTGGTGGTTCAGGTTCCGGTCCAGGCCGCCGGCGCCATGGCCCCCGGCGCCGCCATGCCGGGCGGCATGATGCACAAGCACTGAAAGCCCTAAGGCGCCGCGCCCATCTTGACCGGGGGCGGCGCCATGTCGGGCGTCAGCGGCTTTCCCGCCGCCAGGGCGTCCAGCAGGCGGGCGGCCGGCGGGCCGTCCCATTCGGCGGCGCCGATGAAGCGGGCGATCTCGCGCCCCTGGGCGTCGATCAGCAGCGTCACCGGCAGGGCCGGGGCATCCAGCTTTTCCGCCGCCACGCGGTTTTCGTCGGTATGGATGCCCAGGTTCTTGATGCCGAGGCGGGCGAAGGTGTTGACCACCGTCAGCTTGCCGCCGCGATCCAGCGACAGGGCGACCAGGGCGACGCCCCTGGATTCGAGGTCCGGTTTCAGCCGGTCCAGGGCCGGAAGCTCGGCGACGCAGGGCATGCACCAGCTGGCCCACAGGTTCAGCAGGACCGGCTTGCCCTTAAGCAAATCCAGGCCGGCCGCGCGGGATTCTGAATCGCGGATATCGAGTGCAGCCACCGGCTTGGGCTGATCGTGGATGACCAGGCCGCGCAGCCCCTTGGGGGCCGCCGAGGCGGGGAGGGCAGCCAGGGAGGCGGCGGCCAGGATGAAGGCGCGGCGCTTCATGGCCTAGTTCTCCGCCTTGCGCGGCGAAAGGTAGGTCCGCACCCGGTCTGCCACCCGGTCTGGCGCCGACATGTGCGGCATCTTGGCCAGGAAATCGCCCTCGCGGTCCATGATGTAGATGGAGGCGGTGTGGTCGACGGCATAGCTCCTGGGGTCGTCGCCCTCGGGCTTCTGGCGTTCGTAGCGGACCTTGAAATTGCGCGCGGCGGCGGCGACCTGCTCGGGCGTGCCCGACAGGCCGGTGATGTCGGGAAAGGCGTTCAGGTATTCCTTGAGATGGGCCGGCGTGTCGCGCTCGGGGTCCACCGAGATGAACAGGGTCGCCACCTTGGCCTTGTCGGAGCCCAGCTGGTCCAGAACCATGGACAGGGTGTTCAAGACGGTGGGGCAGATGTCGGGGCAGAAGGTGTAGCCGAAGGTGACCAGGCGGATCTTGCCCCGGTACATCTCGTCGGTGACGGTCCGCCCGTTCATGTCGGTCAGCAGGAAGCGCCCGGAAACCCTGGAATCCTCCTGGGCTCGGGCGGCCGGAACCATGGCCAGGCACATCATCAGGGTAAGCAGCAGCCGTCGCATGTCCTTGGGTCCCTTGTCCTCGTGACGCCCCTTGATGCCTTTCAATCAGGCATTTGGGAAGCGCGATCATAGCCCGGCGGCCATGCCGAGGGCGCGAGGAATTTACGTAGGCTTTCTTGACGAAAGTTAAGGCTTTTGGTCCGCCCCGGTCCCATCGTCTTCGGCGAAGGTTGGGTATCATTTGTTTAGTTTCAACAATTCAAAAGGTGGGGAAGATGCATAGAAGCCGCAAACTGGCGACTCTGCTCGCTACTGTCAGCTTTGGCGCCCTTGTGGCCAGTGCTGCCTCGGCCGAGTCGCTGCAGGATGTGATGAAGCGCCGCGGTCTGACCGAGAACGACCTGATGGCCGCCGCCAAGACCTACAATCCGACCGGCAAGATCGACGAATTCGTGGTGTTCAGCTCGGGTGGCCAGAGCGGTCAGGTGATCGTGTACGGCGTGCCCTCGATGCGCATCCTGAAGTACATCGGCGTGTTCACTCCCGAGCCCTGGCAGGGCTATGGTTACGACGACGAATCCAAGGCCGTGCTGAAGCAGGGCTCGGACGTCCAGGGTCGCACCATCCTGTGGGGCGACACCCACCACCCGGCCATCTCCGAGACCAACGGCGAGACCGACGGCCAGTGGCTGTTCATCAACGACAAGAACACGCCCCGCATCGCGGTGGTCGACCTGCGCGACTTCGAGACCAAGCAGATCGTCCAGAACCCGATCATGCAGTCCGAGCACGGCGGCGCCTTCGTCAGCCCGAACACCGACTACGTGATCGAGCCGGCCCAGTACGCCGCTCCGCTGGGCGGTGAATTCGCTCCGCTGGAGCAGTTCAACGAGAAGTATCGCGGTGCGACCACCTTCTGGAAGTTCAACCGCGAGCATGGCCGCATCGAGCCCGAGAACTCGTTCTCCCTCGAACTGCCGCCCTACAGCCAGGATCTGTCCGACTTCGGCAAGGGTCCGTCGGATGGCTGGGCTTTCGTGAACTCCTTCTGCACCGAGCGTTACGTCGGCGGCATCGAGCGCGGCCGTCCGCCCTTCGAAGCGGGCTGCTCGGCCAAGGACCACGACTACCTGCACGTGATCAACTGGAAGAAGGCCGCCGAGCTGGTCAAGGCCGGCAAGGCCAAGAAGATCAACGGCCACAACGTGCTGACCATCGACACCGCCGTCAAGGAAGGCATCCTGGTGCTCATCCCCGAGCCCAAGAGCCCCCACGGCGCCGACGTCACCCCCGACGGCAAGTACGTGATCGTGTCCGGCAAGCTGGACAGCCACACCACCGTCTACGACATCTCCAAGATCGAAGCCGCCATGAAGGCCGGCACCTATGCCGGCAAGGACGAGTACGGCATTCCGATCATCGCCCTGGAGACCGTCGCCCACAAGCAGGTGGCGCTGGGCCTCGGCCCGCTCCACACCCAGTACGACTCCAAGCCCTGCACCGCGTACACCTCGCTGTACGTGGACTCCATGGTCGCCAAGTGGGACTACTGTGAAGGCAAGGTGCTTGACAAAATTTCCGTCCACTACAACATCGGCCACCTGATGGCCATGGAAGGCGACACCGCCAAGCCCAAGGGCAAGTACCTGATCGCTCTCAACAAGCTGGCCATCGATCGTTTCGCCCAGGTGGGTCCGCTGCATCCGCAGAACCACCAGCTGATCGACATCTCCGGCGACAAGATGCAGCTGCTGTACGATATGCCGCTGCCGCTGGGCGAGCCCCACTACGCCGTGTCCATCGCGACCGAGAAGCTGAAGACCAACGTCCGCTATCCGTTCGGCACCGACTCTCGCACCGAGAAGAAGTCGCCGTTCGCGGTTCGCCCCGGCCAGGAGCGTATCGAGAAGAAGCCGGGCAAGGTCGAGGTGTTCGGCACCGTGATCCGCTCGCACATCACGCCGGAAATCATCGAGGCGAACGAGGGTGACGAAATCACCGTCCACCTGACCAACCTCGAGCGTGCCCAGGACGAAACCCATGGTTTCGCCATCTCCAAGCACAACGGCAACCTGTCCATCGAGCCGGGCAAGACCGCCTCGCTGACCGTCAAGGCCAACAAGGCCGGCGTGTACCCGTACTACTGCACCGAGTTCTGCTCGGCGCTGCACCTTGAGATGGAAGGCTACCTGCTGGTTCAGCCCGCCAACTACAAGGCCACGGGTGCCAAGGGCAAGGAAGGCCAGGTTTACGGCCAGAAGGAATACGACGCCCGCGTGAAGGCCAACAACGATACCCAGGCCGTCATCAACAGCGTCGTCGGCTACATCACCAGCGTGAACTTCAAGGACTTCCCGCAGGTGGTCGCCATGGTCGAAGACGCCACCGAGCAGCTGGGCTACGCCGAGCAGAACAAGAAGAAGTCTGAGGAATTCGCCGCCAAGGGCGACTTCAACAGCGCCTTCCTGTGGGCCGAGCAGTGGTTCCAGTATCAGGTCAAGGCCGCCGATATCGGTCTGCGTGCCAAGACCTTCCTGGAGCAGAACGGCGCCAAGAAGGTAGAAGCCGCCAAGTAAGCGGTTGCGGTTTGGCCGGGGCGGGTTCGCCCGCCCCGGTTGCCGCGCAAAGGATCTGGCGGGGTGGGCTTGCCCGCTCCGCCTTTCTTTTTTGTGCCGAAGCATGCCCCGCGCCTTGCGTCGCGCCGGCGCTCTTCCGAAGAACTCAATACTTAACCAAAGTCATGGGGACGATCGCGCCCCGAGCGTAGTTTCCGTGCAAATTCGGGGGCGGGCTGGGCCATGTCCCCGGTCGTCCCGAGCTGGAGAGGATCAGACATGTTCAAGACCATCAAGCGGCAGCTTCCCGTCATGGCTTTGGCCGCCGCCTTTGGCGCCGTCACCCTGGCGCCCGCGCTTGCCGCCGATGGCAAGGCGCTTTACGCCGACAAGGGCTGCGCCGCCTGCCACGGCGAGGATGCCAAGACCCCGCTGCAGGAAGGTTTCCCCAAGCTGGCCGGCCAGAGCGCCGAATACATGCTCAACCAGATGAAGGACATCAAGGCCGGTGCGCGCACCAACGGCCAGAGCGTCGATTCCATGAAGCCCATCGTCGAGGACATGGCCGAAGCCGACATGAAGGCGGTCGCCGACTATCTGGCCAGCCTGAAGGAGGCGCCCGCCGCCGCCGCCGCCGCTCCGGCCGGCGCGCCGCACCCGGGCAAGACCCTGTTCATGACCAAGACCTGCGTGGCGTGCCACGGCAAGGACGGCAAGAAGCCGCTGCCCGGTTATCCCATGATCGCCGGTCAGGACAAGGCCTATATCCTGGCCCAGACCAAGGACATCAAGACCGGGGCGCGCGCCAACGGCAAGGCCAACGCCATGCAGCCTGTGATGCACTTGGTCAATGACGACGAAATCGCCCAGATTGCGGATTACTTGTCCACAGTCAAGTGAGGCCGGACCGGGCTGCGTTAGTGTGCGGCCCAGTTCGCTAGACCCTGGAGATAGAACGATGTTGAAGCTTAAGCACAGCCTGGCCGCCATGGTCGCTGTTTCCGCTCTCCTGGTCGGTGGCGCCGCCATCGCCGCCGGTGGTGCCGCCCCGCAGAAGGGCAAGTCGCTCGGCGAGGAAGGCTATCAGTGGCATGCCGGCGGCGGCGAAGAGGACGAGGCTCTTCACCTGAAGCCGAACCTGGACAATGGCCGTGAAGTCTACGAAGTGTGCTCGGCCTGCCATCAGCCGGAAGGCTGGGGCCTGACCGACGGCACCTTCCCGCAGCTGGCCGGCCAGCATGCCAAGGTGGTGATCAAGCAGCTGGCCGATATCCGCGCGCTGAACCGCGACAACCCCACCATGTACCCCTTCGCCCTGCCGTCGCAGATCGGTGGCCCGCAGGCCATTGCCGACGTGGCCGCCTATATGCAGAAGCTCAAGATGAATCCCGAGCCCGGCGTGGGTGACGGCAAGGATCTCGAGCACGGCAAGAAGCTGTACAAGGAGAACTGCGAGCGCTGCCACGGTGCCGATGGCGCCGGCGACAACGACAAGTTCTATCCCCGCATCCAGGCGCAGCACTACAACTACCTGATGCGCCAGTACCAGTGGATCAAGGAAGGCAAGCGCCGCAACGCCAACCCCGACATGATGAAGCAGATTCAGAACTTCTCTGAGCGCGACACCAAGGCGGTGCTGGACTACACCTCGCGTCTGAAGCCCCCGGCGAATCTGACTGCGCCCAAGGGCTGGAAAAATCCTGACTTCCAGTAGATTTTTCTGATATAAGGTGGACAATGGGGCGGTGTCCCGGTTTTTTCGGGCCGCCGCCCTCCCTCCGATCCACCTGACAAGCCTACGGGGTTGATTTCCATGGCCGACAACAACAGCAAGAGCAAGCCCGCGCTCGTGCGAATCCTGACCGTGATCGCCGCGCTTCTTATCGGCGGCGCCTATTTCTCGCCCATCTGGTGGGTGGCGCTGAAGGCCCCCAACTATCCGGCCGAAACCTTCCCCGACGGTATCCGCATCCACTTCCACATGAACGGCGTTTTCAACGGCTGCAAGAGCCAGGAACGGCCCAAGGACGTCCAGGCCCAGAAAAAGGCGGCCTGGGGCGACGAGGAAGGCGGTCTCGACTGCGTCGAGGAAATGAACGTCATCAACCACTTCATCGGCATGGAGCCCATCGAGGTGGGCGCCAAGTACGAGATCAAGGCGGCCCCCTACCTGTTCTCGCTGGTGGGTGTGATGCTGGCGGCCTTCCTGATCTATGCCGGGCCGTTCTGGTGGGTGCTGCCCATGTCGGGCATCGTCATTCCGGTGGCCTTCGTGGTCGATTATTCCGCCTGGCTGTGGTGGTTCGGCCACAACCTGCGCTCGTGGGCGGCCTTCTCGGTCAAGCCCTTCATGCCCACCGTGTTCGGCGAGGGCAAGGTGGCGCAGTTCAGTACCTTCTCCTATCCCCATTACGGCTTCGCCATGCTGATGGCCGCGTCGCTGTGCCTGATCCTGGCATTGCTGCTGCAGCGCAAGGCGTTGAAGTCGGAATAGTCCCGTTCACCGTCCGGCCAAGGAGCGGAGACGAGGTCCATGGTTGTTTGGTTCAAGACCTTTTCAAAGTCTAGACTGGCGACACTGGCTTTCGTCTTCGCCGCCGGGCTGTCCACCGCCGGGGCGGTGCCCCAGGGCCAGGAATCCGAGCCGCTGCTGGATTCCACCCTGCTGCAGGCCCTGATCGACATCGCCCAACCGGGCCAGGTGATCACGCCGCCGCCGGGGCGCTATAAATCCCATCTGGTGGTCAGCAAGCCGATCATCTTCGACGGCAAGAACCAGGTCACCCTGGACGGCGAGGGGGTGGGCTCGGTCCTGTGGATCAAGACCGACGGCGCCACCGTGCGCAATTTCCGCATCACCAATTCGGGTCCCAGCCACGCCCAGCAGGACGCCGGCATCCAGGTGCGCGGCAAGGACAACGTGGTCGAAGACATCCGCATGGACAACGTTCTGTTCGGCTTCAGCCTGGAGCAGTCCGAGCGCAACATCGTCCGCAACAACGTGGTCGAGGGAAAGAAGATCAGCTTAGGTCGGCGCGGCGACGGCATCAAGCTGTGGTATTCGCACCATAACCTGGTCGAGAACAACCGGTTCATCAATGGCCGCGACATCGTCTTCTGGTACTCGACCCACAACCGCTTCGTCGGCAACCGCCAGAGCGGCGGGCGCTATGGCCTGCACCTGATGCAGGCCCAGTACAACATCGCGGAGAGCAACTACTTCTTCGACAATTCCACCGGCATCTCCATGATGTACGACACCGGCGACGAACTCCGGAACAACGTCATCGCCAAGGCGGTGGGAGCCCAGGGCGTCTGCATCTCGCTGAAGGAAAGCAGCGACGTGGTGATCGAGAACAACGACATCCTCTATTGTTCCCAGGGCATCGCCATCGATGTGGCGCCCTACGAGCCCGACAGCAAGAACCACATCCGCGGCAACCGCATCGCCTATAACGACATCGGCGTTTCCTTCCTCAACGACTGGAAGGACAACGAGTTCACCGGCAACCTGTTCTCGGGCAACATCACCGAAGTGGCGGTCTATGGCGGCGGCAGCGCCAAGCGCAATGTCTGGGATTCCAACCGCTGGGAGGATTACCAGGGCTTCGACCGCGACGGCAACGGTGTGGGCGACAAGCCGCACAAGCTGTTCAATTATGCCGGCCGGGTGTGGATGGACAAGCCCAACACCCGTTTCTTCAAGGGCACGCCGCTTCTGGAGGTGCTGGATTTCCTCGATCGCCTGGCGCCCTTTTCCGAGCCGGTATTGATGCTGGAGGACAAGCATCCCCTGGTGGCGTCCGACGCCAAGGTCCGTGCCGGCTCGACCCTTGAAGCCACCGAGGATCTGCGCAAGAACGCCGATCGCCCCAAGCCGGCGGGCGAGACGCCCATGGCCCATGACCGAGGCGCGTCCGGCCAGGCCGAGCGCGCCTCGGGAGCGGTCTTCGCGCCCAAGCTCGACGTGGCGCCCTATACCCCGCCGCCGGCTCCCGCCGTGGCCCCGCCATCTCCCCCGGCGGTGGTGGCTCCGGTCCAGCCCGCGCCGCCTCCCGCCGCCCTGGCGCCCACCGCGCCGGCGAAGGCTTCGGATGCCGAACCGGTATTCCAGCGGCGCCGGGGAAGTCTCGAACCGCAACGACCCTCCTCCGTTGGGAGTAAGGATGATGACTGACGAGGTTGGCACGCCCAAGGCGGCGCCCCCTGTTCCCCACGCCAACAACAAGACGCGGCGCATGGTGATGCGTTCCATCGCCATGGGCGGTGCCGTGGTCGGCGCTTCGCTGTTCGGGTTCTTTCCCGTGCTGCGCAAGTGGACGCCCCGGCTGCGGCCGCCGGGAGCCATCGACGAGGCCGATTTCCTGGCCGCCTGCATCAAGTGCGGCCAGTGCGTGCAGGTTTGTCCGGTGCGGGCCATCGAACTGGGCGACCTGGACGAGGGCTTCGGCGTCGGCGTTCCTTACGTTCCCGCCCGCGAACAGGCCTGCGACTTTTCCTGCGACGCGGTGCAGTGCGTGCTGGCCTGCCCGACGGGCGCGCTCAGCCACAAGATCAGCAAGAAGGAAGAGGTCCGAATGGGCCTCGCCCGCCTGGACCGCCCCAACGCCTGTCTGGCGCGCAAGGGCGAGGGCTACAAGGGCGCGGCGCGCCCCGCGCCCTTCAAGGGCGTGCACCGCTATCCCGAGATCGACCGCTGGAAGCCGGTCAAGCTGGCCGAGTACAAGTACGACCTGGAGCTTTGCGACCTGTGCGTGCGCGAGTGCCCGGTTCCCAACGCCATCAGCCTGGAGCCCATGAGCAAGGACCCCGGCGACAAGCGCAAGACCCCGGTGGTGCACCAGGCCTGCGTCGGCTGCGGCATGTGCGAGATGATCTGCCCGACCGAGCCGGCCTCCATCGTCATCGACATCCGGCGCAAGTGGGGAGACGCGTGATGAAGCTCCTCCGTTCCTTCAAGGTGATGCTGGGCGCCCAGCCCGAGAAGCCCACCGAGTATACGCCCGAAGCCCTGGCCATGATGGAGGCCCGCCGTCAGGTCAAGGGGCCGGAGAAGGCCCGCCAGATCAAGGAAGCCCACGCCGAGAAGCACTCCCACAAGTGGCGCAACATCCGCTGGGCGACGCTGATCATGGTCAACATGATCTTCGTGCTGTCGTTCCGCTTCGATGTCCAGCTGGTGGAAGGCTCGCTGACCGCGTCGCGCGTCATCGGCTTTCACTTCGCCGACCTGAATTCCGCCATCCAGGTGATGCTGGCCTACAAGGTCATCCTGATCAATCTGGTGATCGGCACCGGCACGGTGCTGTTCATGTGGTGGCTCTTGGGCGGACGCACCTTCTGCTCGTGGACCTGCCCCTATCATCTGCTGGCCGAGATCGCGGAAAAGATCCATCTGGCGCTGGCCAAGCGCAAGATGGTGGTGGATTACCCGCTGCATCGCGGTTCGCGCACCGTGCTCTACGTGGTGTTCGCCCTGCTGGCGGTGGCGAGCGGCTATACGGTGTTCGAATCCATCTCGCCCACCGGCATCGTCAGCCGCGCCCTGATCTACGGCCCCGGTCTGGCCATGGTCTGGGTGCTGGGCCTGCTGGCCTACGAGATCATCTTCATCCGCCGCATGTGGTGCCGCTACATCTGCCCCATCGGGCTGACCTATGGCTTCGTCGGTGCGGTGTCGCCGCTCCGGGTGACCTACAACATGGAGAATTGCCTGAACGAGGGCGATTGCCGCAAGGTCTGCCTGGTGCCCCATGTGCTGGACTGCACCAAGAAAACCTATGCCGAGGATGTCAACGTCGCCATCGGCGCCGATTGCACCCGTTGCGGCCTTTGTATCGACGCCTGCCCCACCGGCTCGCTGAAATTCGAGGTCAAGGGCTTGAACAAGCTGTTGTAGTTTGAAGCCGTTCCCCGGAAGTTGGGCCGGGGGCGGCGAGGGCAAGAGGACAGGGCAGCGGGAATGATCGTTTTCGAGAACGTCTCCAAGACTTTCAAGCGCCACCGGGTGCTGGACGGGGTCAGCCTGTCCATCGACAAGGGCGAGCGGATCGCCCTGGTGGGCTCCAACGGCGCGGGCAAGACCACCCTGATCCGCTGCCTGCTGGGCGAGTACCTGCACGAGGGCACGGTCACGGTCAACGGGCTGCCGCCGCGCGGCAACCGCAAGACCGTGCTGTCCCATGTGGGCTTCGTGCCGCAGATTCCGCCGCCGCTCAAGATGCCGGTGGGGGAACTGGTCAACTTCTCGGCCGCCGTCTGCGGCTCGGACCCGGACCGCATCATCGCCATGGTGCGCGAACTGGGCCTGGACTGGGACATGGTGCGGGGCCGGCCCTTCGTGAAGCTGTCGGGCGGCATGAAGCAGAAGATGCTGATCGGCATCGCGCTGGGCCGCGATTCCGACCTGCTGATCATGGACGAGCCCGCCGCCAACCTGGACCCCGAGGCGCGGCACATCTTCTTCCACCTGCTGCACGAGCGCAAAGACAACGCCGTCATGCTGATCACCAGCCACCGCCTGGACGAGGTGGCGGCCCTGGTCAACCGCGTGGTGGAGATGGATCAGGGCAAGGTGGCGCTGGACGACCGCGTCGCCGACGACGTGGATATGACGGCCCGCCTGGATTGCGTCGTGCGCCTGACCCGGGCCGAACCGGCCTTCGCGCGTGCCATGGGCGACTGGCATTTCCAGCCCGAGCAGGACGGCACTGCGTGGCGGGGCGTGGTCAACGGCCCCGACCGGCTGCGCTTTTTGGGCGTCCTGGCCCGCTATGCCGGTCTGGTGGCCGGCATCGAGATGAAATAGGAGCGGAAAGACCATGTGCGAGCATCATAGCCTGAGCCGCCGCCGCTTCCTGGTCCTTGTGCCGGGCCTGGCCATCGCCGTGTCGGCCTGCGGCCAGCAGACCACCGGACCTGTGGAGATCAAGTGGGGCCGCGAGACCTGCGAATATTGCGGCATGATCATCGACGATCCCCATTTCGCCGCCCAGGTGCGGGGCAAGGATTCCAAGGTTCACAAGTTCGACGACCTGGGCGACGCGGTGCTGTGGATGGCCAAGCAGGGCTGGGCCGACGATGCCACGGTAGAGTTCTGGGTCGGCGGCGTGGACTCGGGCAAGTGGATCGATGGCCGCAAGGCCTTCTATATCGACGGCCAGCACACCCCCATGGCCCACGGCTTCGGCGCCCTGGACCAGGGGCGGGGCGGGGCCGCCGATTATGCCGCCATGAAGAACGCCGTGCTGGCCCGGGGCTCCACCAGCCGCTGCGAGCCCTCGGAAGCACCCGCCAACACCACGACGCGAGACGGCTGATGACTCTGTTCGTGTCATCCCGAGGGCGCAACGCGGCCGAGGGATCTCATCCTGGCACGCTGTGCCTAAATCGGTCGAGCCGGTCCAGGCGGGGATTCCTCGACTTCGCTCGGAATGACATCCCTGGAGGGGCGGCATGAACGCGCTTTACCTCACCGCCCGGCTGGATATCGCGGAATCGCTGCGGTCCCGCTGGTTCATGTTCTACTCCATCGTCTTCGGCGGCATCGTGGTGCTGCTGTTCGTGTTCGGCCTGACCGAATCGCGCATCCTGGGCTTCACCGGCCTGTCGCGCCTGCTGGTCACCTATATCCAGCTGTGCGTCGCCATCCTGCCGGTATTCATCCTGATCACCACGGTAAGATCGGTGGCGGGCGACCGCGACGCCGGCGTGTTCGAATACATGCTGTCCCTGCCGGTGCCGCTCTACGCCTGGTTCTGGGGCAAGATGGTCGGCCGCTTCGTGGTGGTGTTCCTGCCCGTGTTCGGCGCCATGGCCCTGGCGGCGCTGTACGCCATGGTGCGCGGCATCGAGGTGGATTGGAGCCTGTTCGTGCTCTACACCGCCCTGCTGGTGGCGCTGGCCTGGGCGTTCCTCGGCATCGGCATGCTGATCTCCACCCTGGCGCGCACCCCCGACGTGGCGCAGACCGGCGCGTTTCTCACCTGGCTGGTGCTGCTCTTGTTCCTCGACCTGATCCTTCTGGGGCTGATGGTCCGCGAAAGGCTGCCGCTGGAACTGATCGTCGGCATCGCGGTGGCCAATCCGCTGCAAAGCTTCCGCACCGCCGCCATTTTGCTGTTCGACCCGCAGATGGTGGTGCTGGGGCCCAGTTCCTACGTCATCCTCGACGCGCTGGGCCGCAGCGGCTATCTTACATTCGCACTTGCTTATCCAATCGTGCTGGGCACGCTCAGCGCCGGGATCGGCTATTTCCTGTTCCGCCGGGGTGACCTTCCTTGACCTCATCGCTTTCGGGCACCTTCGGCTTCCAGTCGGTCACGCCGCAAGAGCGTGAGCAGCGCATCCGCGCCGTGTTCAACGCCGTGGCGCCGCGCTACGACCTGATGAACGACGTGATGAGCTTCGGCATCCATCGCCTGTGGAAGCGGGCGATGGTCAGGGCCGCGCGGCCCGAAGGGGGGCAGGTGATCGTCGATCTGGCGGGGGGGACCGGCGACGTGGCCCGGCTGCTGGCCGCGCCCGACCGCCGGGTCATGGTCTGCGATCCCTCGCCCGAGATGATGGCGGTGGGGGAAAAGCGCTGCCGGGGGCTCGGCATCCAGTTCGTGGAGGGCAAGGCCGAGGCCATGCCGTTCGAGACCGCTTCGGTGGACACGCTGACCATCGCCTTCGGTCTTCGCAACGCCACCAGCCCCGAGGCCGCCCTGGCCGAGATATTTCGTGTCCTGAAGCCCGGCGGCTGGTTCGTCTGCCTGGAATTCTCCAAGCCCTGGGCGCTGATCCGCCCGTTCTACGACGCCTATTCCTTCCATGTGATTCCGCGCCTGGGCGCCTGGATCGCGCGAGAGCCCGCCGCCTATTCCTATCTGGTGGAATCCATCCGCCGCTTCCCCGATCAGAACGAGATGGCGGGGCTGATGCGCGCCGCGGGGTTCGGGCGTGTGGGCTGGCGCAATCTGTCCATGGGCATCGCCTGCCTGCATTCCGGCGTGAAGCCCGCGTCATGAAGCTCGAATCCGGCCAGCCCGAAAAGCCGTCGCTGGTCATCGATGGACAGCATGCCAGCCGCAGTGATCAGCCGCCGGATGGCTGGCGGCTGTGGTGGCTGGCCATCCGGCCCAAGACGCTGACCATTTCCGTGGCGCCCGTGGTGGCGGGCAGCGCGCTGGCCTTCGCCGATGCCGGAACCCTCGATCCTCGGCCCTTCGCCGCCTCGCTGCTGGGCGCGCTGGCCATCCAGGCGGGCACCAATCTCTACAACGACGTGGGCGACGCGGTCCGGGGCGGCGACCAGCCGCTGCGCCAGGGACCGCCGCGCGTCACCGCGCTGGGCTGGGCGAGTCCTGAGCGGGTGCGCCGCGCAGCCCTGGTCAGCTTCGCCCTGGCCGCCCTGGTGGGCCTCTATCTCGCCTGGCTGGGCGGCTGGCCCATCATCGCCCTGGGGCTGGCCTCGCTGCTGGCGGGCTGGGCTTATTCCAGCGGGCCGAAGCCCATCGCCTATACCCCCAGCGGCGAAGCCTTCGTCATCGCCTTTTTCGGCATCGGCGCGGTGGGGGGGACCTATTACCTGCAGACTATGACCCTGACCGGTCAGTCGATTATGGTCGGCATGGCCATCGGCGCGGTGGCGGCGGCGGTGCTGCTGGCCAACAATTACCGCGACATGGAGGCCGACCGGCTGGCCGGGCGCCGCACCCTGGCCATCCGCGCCGGGATCGAGGCGTCCAAGGCGGTCTACGGCATGCTGCTGCTGTCCTCGGTCGGCCTGCTGGCCTCGCCCTTGGGGCCCAAGGGCGGATGGCTGTGCCTGGGCGCGCTGCCCTTCGCCCTGTGGCTGATCCTGAAATTCGCCACCCGGGCGCGCGGCCCGGCCTTCAACGCCATCCTGGCGTCCACGGCGCGCTTCCAGCTGCTGCTGGCCGGCTTGCTGGCCGCAGGAGTGCTGCTGTGATCACCCAGGCCGCCCTGCCGCTGGCGCTGGCCTTCATCATGTTCGCCATGGGGCTGACCATGGACGGGCGCGATTTTCGCGTGGTGTTCGGGCGGCCGAAGGCCATGGCGGTGGGGCTGGCGGCCAAGCTGCTGCTGCTGCCCGCTTTGGGACTGGCCCTGGTGCTGGCCTGGAAGCCCCAGCCCGATTTCGCGGTGGGCATGATCCTGCTGGCCGCCTGTCCCGCCGGGGTGACCTCGGCCCTGCTCACCCATCACGCCGGCGGGCGCATCGCCCTGGCCGCCACCATCACCGCGCTGACCTCGCTCGCCGCCACGGTGACGGTGCCGCTGCTGGTCAATTTCGGCCTCGCCCTGTTCGCCGGCTATGACCGGTCGGTCGAGATTCCCGTGGGCAAGATGACGCTGGGGATCTTCCTGGTGGACACGGTGCCGCTGGCCCTGGGGCTGGCCATTCAGCGTTTCCGGCCCGGGTTGGCCGAGCGCATGGGCCGAATCGCCCGGCCTGTCGCCACCTTGCTGTTCGCCCTGATCGTGGTGGGCGCCTTTGTCAGCCAGCGCCAGTCGCTGATCGACCATGTGGGCGACGTGGTGCCCGCCGCCCTGGTGCTCAATCTGGCGGCCATGACCGGGGCCTGGGCGCTGGGCGCGTTCGCCCGCCTGGACCTGGCCGACCGCATCGCCGTGGTGATGGAGAATGGGCTGCAGAACGGGGCGCTGGGCATCTTCGTGGCGGTGACGCTGCTGGGCAGCCCGGCCATGATGGTGCCCAGCATCGTCTACGCCTTCGTCATGAACCTCACCGCCATCGCCTTCATCCTTGCGGTGAAGCGCCGTCGCGGCAGAACCGTTACCGGTTAGGGTCGACCACCACCCGGCCCTTGACGTCGCCTTTCAGGATCCTGGCCCCCATCTCGGGCAACTCCGCCAGGCGGATTTCCGTGGTGAGCTGATCCAGCCGGTCCAAGGGCAGCAACTCGGCCAGACGCTTCCAGGCGAGCATGCGCTTGGGCTTCGGGCACATCACCGAATCGATGCCCAGGATGCTGGCGCCCCGCAGCAGGAAGGGCAGCACCGTCATGCCGAACTCGACGCCGCCGGCATTGCCGCACGACGCCACGGCGCCCCGCATGCGAAGCGAAGCGACGGTATTGGCGAGCGTCGCGCCGCCGACCGAGTCCACTGCCGCCGCCCAGCGTTCCGACAGCAGCGGTTTGGCGGGTGGCGCGCCCACCTCGGCACGGTCGATGATGGAGGCCGCGCCCAGCGAGCGCAGGTAGTCGCCCAGGCTTTCACGGCCCGTGGACGCCGCCACGCGGTAGCCCAGCTTGGACAGCAGCAGCACGGCCACGCTGCCCAGCCCGCCGGCGGCGCCGGTGACCAGCACCTCGCCCTCATCGGTGGTGCGCAGGCCGTGATCTTCCAGCGCCATCACCGCCAGCATGGCAGTGAAGCCGGCGGTGCCCACCGCCATGGCCTGGCGGGTGGACAGTCCGGCGGGAAGGGGCACCAGCCATTCGGCCTTGACCCGGGCCTTGGCGGCAAAGCCGCCCCAATGGGTCTCGCCCACCCGCCAGCCGGTCAGGATCACCTTGTCGCCCGGCTTGAACTCGGGCGACGCGCTGGCTTCGACCGTGCCGGCGAAATCCACGCCGGGCACGTGCGGGTACTTGCGGACCAGCCGCCCCAGTCCGCCCAGGATCATGCCGTCCTTGTAGTTCAAGGTGGAGTACTCGACCTTGACCAGCACCTCGCCCTCGGGCAGGTCGGACTCGGTCAGACGGCGGATGGAGGCGGTCACCTTGCCGCCGGTCTCGTCAAGCATCAGGGCGGGAAAATCGCTCACATTCGCCTCCTGGTCGGATGGAAGATCGACCGGTAGTGTAGCAGCGCCGGTCCGCGCCCGCACCGGGGACATGGGCTATCGGGAAATACCTATATACAGGGGTGGTTCACCCTGTCTAACTGGCCTATCTACTGGTTCTTTGGGGGGGATGCCATGTCCTGGAGCAATATGAGAATCGGCGGCCGCCTGTACACGGCCTTCGCCGTGATCCTGGTCCTGGTCGCGGGGCTTGGGTGGCGGTCGCTGGGCGTCATCGACGATGTGGCGGCCCTGACCACCAAGATGTACGACCATCCCTACACGGTGACCACCAATCTGCTGGAAGCCAAGGCCGACCTCATCGCCATGCACCGCAGCATGAAGGACGTCGCCCTGTCCCAGGACGCGGCCCAGCTGGACGCCGCGGTGGCGGCGGTCAACGGTTCGGAAAAAGAGGTGCTGGAGCATCTGGACATCGCCGCGCCGCGCTTCCTGGGCGACAAGGCCAAGATGGCGGCGCTGCGCAAGGCCGTCGAGGACTGGCGGCCGATCCGCGAGCGGGTGATCGCCCACATGCGGGCGGGACAGCGTCCCGAGGCCGCCGCCATCACCAAGACGGAGGGCGCCGCCCAGGTCAAGATGATCAGCGACCTGTTCGAGGAACTGGGCGCCTTCTCCAAGGGCAAGGCGGAAGCCTTGTCGAAAACCGCCATGGCCGAGCACGACGCCGCCAATGCCTCCATGGTGGTCTACATCCTGGTCCTGGCGGCGCTTCTGGCCGGCATCGCCCTGCTGATCACCCGAAGCATCACCGGGCCGCTGGGCGACCTGCGCACCGTGATGGAGCGCATGGCCAAGGGCGACTACACCATCGAGGTGCCCGCCCGCCAGCGGGGTGACGAAGTGGGCGACATGGCCCGCACCGTCGAGGTGTTCAAGGACAACGGCCAGGCGGTCAAGCGCCTGGAGGCCGAGCAGGCCGCCGCCAAGGCCAAGGCCGAGGCGGAGCGCAAGACCGCCATGAACGCCCTGGCCAACGAATTCGAGGGCCACGTCAAGGCGGTGGTCGACCATGTGGCCGGCGCCGCCAACAAGATGAGCAGCACCGCGTCCTCCATGTCGGCGGCGGCCGAGCAGGCCTCGCGCCAGGCGGGGGCGGCGGCCGACGCGGCCGAGCATGCCTCGTCCAACGTCCAGACCGTGGCCTCGGCCGCCGAGGAGCTGTCGGCCTCCATCGCCGAGATCGCCCGGCAGGTGGACACCTCGTCCACCACCACCAACCACGCGGTTACCAAGGCCGAGCAGACCGGCGCCATCGTCCAGAGCCTGGCCTCGGCGGCGCAACGCATCGGCGACGTGGTCAGCCTGATCAACGACATCGCCAGCCAGACCAATCTTCTGGCGCTGAACGCCACCATCGAGGCGGCCAGGGCGGGCGAGGCGGGAAAAGGGTTTGCCGTCGTCGCCAACGAGGTCAAGAACCTCGCCAATCAGACCGCCAAGGCCACCGAGGAGATCTCCAACCAGATCGGCGAGGTGCAGGGCGCCACCGGTCAGGCGGTGGGGGCCATTCAGGACATCCTGTCCACCATCAGCGAATTGTCGCAGGTGACCTCGTCCATCGCTTCGGCGGTGCAGGAGCAGCAGGCCGCCACCGCCGAGATCGCCCGCAACGTGGAGCAGGCCGCCCAGGGGACCGAGGCGGTGGCCCAGAATATCGCCGGCGTCAGCGCCGCCGCCCGTCAGGCCGGCGACACGTCGGAGGAGGTCTTGACCGAATCCCGGGATCTGACCGGCCAGTCCGACGTGCTGGGCCGCGAGGTGAAGGGGTTCATCGACAAGATTCGCGCCGGCTGAGGTTTTCATGGCCGCCCGGCCGGGTTACCCTGACGGTAATCCGGCCGGGAGAAAGCCATGAACGGTACCGCAACCATCCAGCGTCCCTTTGCCCATTCAGCCGGGACGGGGGGAATGATCCGGCTGGCCCTGGTCAACCTGCTGCTGTCCATCCTGACCCTGTCGCTCTACCGCTTCTGGGGCAAGACCAGGGTGCGCCGCCTGCTGTGGGGCGGTACCCGGGCCTGGGGCGATCCGGTGGAATACACCGGCACTGGCAAGGAATTGTTTCTGGGCTTTCTCCTCGCCCTGGGGGTGATTTACCTGCCCTTGACCCTTGGTTTCATCGGGGGGAACGTACTGCTGCAATCGGGCAATCCCTTGGGGGGCGCTCTGATCGCCGCCCTCTACTTTCTTACCGTGATGCTGGTCGCGGCGGGCCTGTTTCGCGCCCGGCGTTACCAGATGAGCCGTACGGTCTGGCGTGGCATCAGGGGCGGGCAAACGGGATCGGCCCTGTCATATGCCTTCCAGTCGCTGGTGGTGTGGATATTGGTGCCGGCCTCGCTGGGCTGGGCCCTGCCATGGGGCGACATGATGCTGGCCCGCTATCGTCTCGGCAACACCACCTTCGGTGATCGTGGGCTGACGGTGAAAGACGACGTGGGTTCCCTCTACAAGACCTTCGCCGGCGCATGGGTCGCCTATTTGCTGGGGGGGCCGGTGGTCCTGCTGTGTGTCGGGGGATGGAGCGCCGCCATGGCCGCCATGGACCTGCCTCCGATCGTGGCCACCCTTCTCGGGGGCCTGGGCGTAATCGTGGCGCTGCTGTTCGCCGTGCTGCCCTATGCCTGGTACAAGGCGGCCTTCTACCGGCACCTTGCGTCACGGACCAGTTTCTGCGGCGCCGCTTTCGTTGCCGAGGTCAAGGACGGTGCCCTGATCCGCCTGGTTCTCGGCAACCTGCTCATCACATCGCTCAGTTTAGGCATTCTGCGCCCCTGGGCATCCTTGCGTACCTTCCGCTACGTGTGCGCCGTTATCGGCGTCGAGGGCGAGCCCGATTTCGCCTCGGTGCATCGCTCGGACGAGGCCGGCCCTTCTACCGGCGAGGGGCTGGTGGCCGTTCTCGACGGGGCGGGCGAGTTCTGATGAAGACTCTTGAGGCCGACCGGCCGGGACGCTTTTCCGACGGACGCAGCGCGGCGGTCCGCAAGGTGACCGTTCGCGTGCTGGCCACCGGCCTGGAAATCAGGGGCGTCGACGGCTTCCTCATCGCGGTGTGGAAGTCCGAGGACCTGCTGGCCGATGGCGAATGGCCGGAAAAGCGCGGCGTGCGGCTGCGCTGCGCCTCCGAGCCCCATGCCAGGCTGGCGGTGGAGGATTCCTATGTCATCCGCCAGGTGCTGTCCCAGGCCGCCCGGCCGCCGCGCCCCAGGCGGACGGGGCTGGTTCTGGCCTGCCTGCTAGGGGGCGGGGTGCTGGCCGGCCTGATGATCGGGCTGGCGCCCATGTCCAGGCTGCTGGCCCATCTGGTGCCCGCCGGGCTGGAGCGCCAGTGGGGCCAGTCCATGGCCGCCGGTCTGGAAGGCCAGATGAATGCTTGCGAGGGGCGGGACGGGCTGCGGGTGCTGGACGCCCTGGCCCGGCGGCTGGCCGAGCCGCTGCCGCCCGAACGCCGCCAGCTCACGGTTCACGTGCTGCGCTCCAAGGATGTCAACGCCCTGGCCCTGCCGGGCGGTGAGATCGTCCTGTTCTCCGGCCTGATCGACAAGGCCGAGGGGCCGGATGAACTGGCCGGGGTGCTGGCCCACGAACTGACCCATGTGGGCGAGCGCCACGTCACCGCCGCCATGATCCGGGCGCTGGGCGTGGGCGTGTTCGCCACCATGATCACCGGCGACGCCTCGGGGCTGGTGGCCAGCGGCCTGGGCGCCGTGATGGCCGGCGCCTATTCCCGCGAGGACGAAAGCGCCGCCGATTCGGGCGCGCTGGCCCTGCTGGAGGCGGCGGGCATCGGCTCGGACGGCCTTGCCCGGTTCTTCCGCCGGCTGGAGGTGATGGAAGGCGGGCAGGGGGCGGTGCTGGCCTGGCTGGGCACCCACCCGGAATCGGGCCGCCGCGCCGCCGCCATCGAGGCGCGGCGCCTGCCCGCGCCCCGGCTGCCGGCCCTGTCGGAGGCCGATTGGCAGGCGGTGAAGCGGGTCTGTTCCAAACCGAAGCCGTGATCCCCATGTAACCTTGCGAGGGCGGGCGGCGAACCTGGAGTGAGTGGTCCGCCGCCCATGTCATCCCGAGCGAAGTCGAGGGATCCCGTCCTGGTCCGGCGTGCCCGATTCGGAACCGCCGTTCCAGGTGGAGATCCCTCCGCTCAGGGCGTCGGGATGACAGGCTGGGCAGGCTGAGACGCCATAGGGAGTGATGAGCATGCTGATCAGGTCGGCGGGCGGCTTGCGCGAATCCGAGGTGACCGACAAGGCGCTGTGGCTGGACCGGCGGCGCTTTCTCGCCTTAGGCGCGGCGGGCGCCCTGGCGCTGTCCGGCCTTCCGGCCGAGGCGGGGCTTCCCACCATCAAGGGGCCGTTTTCCACCGACGAGCCGCCGACGCCCAAAAAAGACGTCACCACCTACAACAACTTCTACGAACTGGGGGTGGACAAGTCCGATCCCGCCCAACTGGCGCCCAGCTATTTCGGCAAGACCAAGCCGTGGAGCGTCACCATCGCCGGCGAGTGCGCCAGGCCGGGCACCCTGGGATACGAGGACCTGATCAAGCCCCACACGCTGGAAGAGCGCATCTACCGCCTGCGCTGCGTCGAGGCGTGGTCCATGGTCATTCCCTGGGTGGGCGTCCCCCTGGCCGAGGTGCTGAAGCGCTTCGAGCCCAATTCGCGGGCCAAATACGTGGAGTTCACCACCCTGCAGGACCCCGAGCGCCTGCCCGGCCAGCGGACGCGGGTGATCGAATGGCCCTATGTGGAGGGCCTGCGCATGGACGAGGCCATGCATCCGCTCACCCTGCTGGCGGTCGGCCTCTATGGCGAGGAGCTGCTGCCCCAGAACGGCGCGCCCATCCGTCTGGTGGTGCCATGGAAATACGGCTTCAAGTCCATCAAGTCCATCGTGAGCATCCGTTTCTCGGAAACGCCCTCCAGGACCGCCTGGATGAAGGCGGCGCCGCGGGAATACGGCTTTTACGCCAACGTCAATCCGGCGGTGGACCATCCGCGCTGGAGCCAGGCCAACGAGCGGCGCATCGGCGAATTCCGGCGGCGCGCCACGCTGCCCTTCAACGGCTACGCCGATCAGGTGGCGTCGCTCTATGCCGGCATGGACCTGGCGGTGAACTACTGATGGACAGAGTGCTGCGCCAGGCCTGGGTCAAGCCCGTGGTGTTCCTTCTCTGCCTGCTGCCCTTGGGACTGCTGGTCTGGCGGGGGCTGTCGGACGGGTTGGGGGCCAATCCCATCGAGGCCACCAACCGCACTCTCGGCGATTGGGCGTTGCGCTTCCTGCTGATCGCGCTGGCCGTGACGCCCGTACGGCAGATGACCGGCTGGAACGCGGTGGGGCGCTGGCGGCGCATGCTGGGGCTGTTCGCCTTCGCCTATGTGGTGCTGCATCTGAGCTCGTATGTGGGCCTCGACCAGTTCTTCGACTGGAACGCCATCGGCCGCGAGATCGTCAAGCGGCGCTACATCACGCTGGGCATGCTGGCGGTGCTGCTGCTGATCCCCCTGGCCGTCACCTCCACCGATTCCATGGTCCGGCGTTTGGGCGGGCGGCGCTGGCGGGCGCTGCACCGGCTGGTCTACGTCATCGCGCCCTTAGGCGTGACCCATCACTGGATGATGGTCAAGAAGGACATCACCGAACCGGCCATCCACGCCGCTATCCTGGCCGTGCTGCTCGGCTGGCGGCTGGCGGCCCGGGCGCGGCTGCGGCATACTGGCCCGGCCTCCACAGCCAGGGCAGATCCATGTTCCGCGCCGCAATCGTCCTCGCCCTCGTCCTGAGCCCGGCCGCCGCCCTGGCCGCCCAGCCCAAGAAGTGCTTTTCCCTGCCCGAGATCAAGGCGGAGCAGGAGGTGCGCCAGGGCATCTTCCTGCGCGAAGCGGCCAACCGCTGCAACGAACGCCTGCTGCCGGGCGCCAGGGACCGCTGGCAGAAGATCGAAGGCGCCAACGGCGCCAAGTTCCGCTCGGCCGTGGACAAGCGCCAGAAAGCCTGGCAACGGGAGTTTCCCGACGACTGGAAGTACCAGATCAACTATGCCGACGGCCGGCTGGTCACCTATGCCCGCAACATCTCGCTGACCGAAGGCTTCTGCGACAATATCGACGACTTGCTGCAGACCATCGAGAAGCGGGGCTTCGCCGCCTTTTCCAAGCTGTCCAAGGTGGTCCGCAACCAGGTGACCGACGACTACAAGGTCTGCCAGTAGCTTGGGCCGAACGAAAACGCCCCGGCCTTTTCGGGCCGGGGCGCTTCGAAGTCCGGATGGACTGGCTTAGCTCTGCGAGGAGCCGCCGCCGGTCGAGGCCAGATACATCACCAGGCTGGTGAAGACGGCGGTCAGAGCCAAGCCCAGATAGACCGAGAAGCCCAGCGGGCTGGTGGCCGGGCTGGGATTGGCGACGCCGCCGAAAATGGCGCTCAGCACGGGAACGGCCAGATACAGAGCGATGACCAGCACGCCGGCAACGGTGAGACCCAGAACCTTCGGAAGGACGCCCATAACACGCTCCATGAATTGCGGTGCCGCCCCCGACGGGCCGCACGAATTGTCTAACCGGCCATGAACCCAGGCCGGTCCCCTCAGGCTGATCTACTACCAGATTTAGGGGCTTTGCGGAAGGTCCAATCAGACTATTTAAAAACTGGGCTGCGAAAACCTGCCCCCGCGAAATCGTCCTTTGTCTTTCCGGCCAAAGGCGGTGACACTTGTGGTCTCGACTGGCAGGAGGGGGCTTGATGCCCGAAGCGGCAAGACTGATCCGGCCCGATGACGCCGAATCCATCGTTCGGGGACGCCACGGCGACCCCTTCGCCGTCCTGGGGCCCCATGGGGTGAAGGGCGGCACGGTGATCCGCACCTTCCAGCCCCAGGCCGAGAGGGTTTTCGTCCTGGCGGGCGGCATCGCCACCGAGATGCAGCGGGTCCATGCCGATGGCCTGTTCGCCGTCAAGCTGAAGGTCGCTTCGCCCTATCGGCTTCGAGTGGTGCGTCCCGATGGCGGGGTCGAGGAGTTCGACGACCCCTATCGCTTTGCGCCGATCCTGGGCGAGCTCGACCTGCATCTGCTGCGCGAAGGCACCCATCTGCGCACCTTCGAGAAGCTGGGCGCCCAGGTTCGCTGCGTAGACGGGGTGGACGGCGTGGAATTCGCCGTCTGGGCCCCCAACGCCGCCCGGGTCTCGGTGGTGGGTGACTTCAACCTCTGGGACGGGCGGTGTCATCCCATGCGCCTGCGCCACGAGGCCGGGCTGTGGGAGATCTTCATTCCCGGCCTGGGCCAGGGAACGCTTTACAAATACGAGATCGTCGCCGCCGACGGGCGCCTGCTGCCCTTGAAGGCCGACCCTTACGGCCATTTCGCCGAGGTGCCGCCCAAGACCGCGTCGGTGGTGTGGGAGCTGGGAGAGCGCGACTGGGCCGACGGTGACTGGATGGCGGCGCAGAAGGCGCGCAACGACCGTCACGCGCCGGTCAGCATCTACGAGGTGCATCTGGGGTCGTGGCGGCGGCGGGTGCCCGAGGACTGGAACCGCCCGCTCTCCTATCTGGAGCTGGCCGACCAACTGGGCGATTACGTGGCCGATCTGGGCTTCACCCATGTGGAGTTCCTGCCCGTGCACGAGCACCCCTTCGGCGGCTCGTGGGGCTATCAGCCGGTGGGGCTGTTCGCGCCCACGTCGCGCTACGGCACACCCGACGAGTTCCGCACCCTGGTGGAGCGCCTGCACCAGAAAGGCATCGGGGTGATCGTCGACTGGGTGGCCGGGCACTTCCCCAACGATCCCCACGGGCTGCACCATTTCGACGGCACCCACCTGTACGAGCACGAGGACCCGCGGCTGGGCGTGCACAAGGACTGGAACACCCAGATCTACAATTACGGCCGCACCGAGGTGGTGAACTACCTCTACGCCAACGCGCTGTACTGGATGGAGCAGTATCACGTGGACGGCCTGCGCGTGGACGCGGTGGCCTCCATGCTCTATCTCGACTACTCGCGCCAGCCCGGCGAGTGGATCCCCAACCGTCACGGCGGTAACGAGAATCTGGAAGCCATCGACTTCCTGCGCCGCATGAACCAGGTGGTCTATGCCGAGCATCCCGGCGTCATGACCATCGCCGAGGAATCCACCGCCTGGCCCATGGTGTCGCGCCCCGTGCACCTGGGCGGGCTGGGCTTCGGCTACAAGTGGAACATGGGGTGGATGCACGACACGCTGCGCTACTTCTCCAAGGACCCCATCCACCGCCGCTATCACCACGACGCGCTTACCTTCGCCCAGCTCTATGCCTATCACGAGAATTTCGTGCTGCCGCTGTCCCACGACGAGGTGGTCCACGGCAAGGGCTCCATCTTCGGCCGCATGCCGGGCGATCCCTGGCAGCGCTTCGCAAACTTGAGGGCCTATTACGCCTTCATGTGGACCCAGCCGGGCAAGAAGCTGCTGTTCATGGGCTCCGAATTCGCCCAGGAGCGCGAATGGAACGAGGATGCCAGCCTGGACTGGCACCTCTTGGGCGACGGACGGCACGAGGGGGTAAGGCGGCTGATCCGCGACCTCAACCGCCTCTACCGCACCGAGCCGGCGCTGCATCAGCTGGACAACGAGCAGGCGGGCTTCGCCTGGATCGACTGCAACGACCGCGACAATTCGGTGCTGACCTGGCTGCGCAAGGGCTTCGACCCCTCGGACTTCGTGGTCGTCGCCGGCAACTACACCCCCATGGTGCGCGAATCCTACCGCGTCGGCGTGCCCGAGCCCGGCTGGTATCGCGAACTGCTCAATACCGATTCCGAGTGGTATGGCGGCTCCAACATCCACAATGACGGCGGCGTTCAGGCCGACGAGGTGCCGTGGCACGGCCATGGCTGGTCCGTGTGCCTGCGCCTGCCGCCGCTTGCCACCTGCGTGTTCAAGCGGGAGCGGTGAGGGCGACGGATGCTTTACCCGGTGCGGAAACTAAATTACCTTTAAAGGTAATCTTGTTCAAAGGGTGCTCCATGGACATCGTCAAGGATATTCAGCCGCTGACGACCTTCCGTAACCACTCGGCGGAGTTTCTCAGCCATATCCGGGAGACCGGCCGTCCGCTGGTCCTGACGGTCAACGGCAAGGCGGCGGCCGTATTGCAGGACGCCGAAGCCTATCAGCGTCTGCTCGACATGGCCGCCTCGGCCAACGCCGCCGAGGGAGTCCGCCAGGGCCGCGAGGACGTCGCCGCCGGCCGGACCATGGGGGCGGCCGAGGCTTTCGCCATGGTGCGGGCCGAGCATGACATACCGCGTTGAGTTGTCTGCGCGGGCCATCCGCGACCTGCGCCAGCTCTACGAGGCTATTGCCGCCAGCCACCTTCCGGCGGCGGCCATTTGGTTCAACGGCCTCGAGGCCAAGCTCGCCAATCTGGCCCGGCTTCCCCGCCGGGGCGGAGCGGTTCCGGAAGATGGGAGGCTACGGCAATTGCTTTACGGGCGGCGGCCGCACGTGTACCGGATCATTTACGAGATCAACGAGGATAGCCGGATAGTGTCCGTTCTGCACATTCGCCATGGTGCCCGCGACGCAATGACGGGCGAGGCCTGAATGACCACGCGGCGCCGCATCCTGCCCGGCCTGCCGTATCCCCTGGGGGCGACCTGGGACGGCAATGGCGTCAACTTCGCCCTGTTTTCGGCCCATGCCGAGAAGGTGGATCTGTGCCTGTTCGACCGGCGTGGCCTGCGCGAGGTGGAGCGCATCGAACTGCCCGAATACACCGACGAGGTCTGGCACGGCTATCTGCCCGATTGCCGTCCGGGGCAGCTTTACGGCTATCGCGTCCACGGCCCCTACGATCCCAACGAGGGACATCGTTTCAACCCCCACAAGCTGCTGATCGATCCCTATGCCAAGGCGCTGGTGGGGGGATTCGAATGGTCGGACACCCATTTCGGCTTTCGTCCCGGCACGCCCAGGCTGGACCTGATCGCGGATAGGCGCGACAACGCCCGCTTCATGCCCAAATGCCGGGTTCTGGACACCGCCTTTACCTGGGGCAACGACCGCCGCCCGGGCGTGCCGTGGTCCGAGACCATCGTCTACGAGGCCCATGTGCGGGGTCAGACCATGAAGCATCCGGGCGTGGCCAACGGCATGCGCGGAACCTTCCTGGGCCTGACCCAGCCGGGCGTCATCGACCATCTGCGGCGCTTAGGCGTCACCACGCTGCAATTGCTGCCCATCCACGCCATGATCGACGAGAAGCATCTGGCCGAGAAGGGCTTGCGCAACTACTGGGGCTACAATTCCATCGGCTTCTTCGCCGCCGATCCGCGCACCTATTCCGCCAGCCCCCACGGCGATTTCAAGACCATGGTGTCGCGCCTGCACGATGTGGGCATCGAGGTGATCCTCGACGTGGTCTACAACCACACCGCCGAGGGCAACCATCTGGGGCCGACCCTGTCGTTCCGGGGCATCGACAACCTCAGCTATTACCGTCTGGGACCCGATAGCAAGCGCTGGTACGAGAACTATTCGGGCTGCGGCAACACGCTGAACCTCGCCCATCCCCGCGTGCTGCAGATGGTGATGGATTCGCTCCGCTATTGGGCCGAGGACATGCACGTGGACGGCTTCCGCTTCGATCTGGCGGCGTCGCTGGTGCGTGGGCCGGGGGGCTTCGACCATACGTCCGGCTTCCTCGACGCGGTGCGCCAGGACCCGGTGCTGTCCAGGCTGAAGCTGATCGCCGAGCCCTGGGACCTTGGCGGCGATGGTTATCGGGTGGGGCGCTTCCCCCCCGGCTGGTCCGAGTGGAACGGCCGCTACCGCGACACGGTGCGGCGCTTCTGGACCGGCGAGGGCGGGCTGATCGGCGATCTGGCGTCGCGGCTGACCGGGTCCTCCGACATCTTCGGCTGGGGCGGGCGCCGGCCGTGGGCCAGCCTGAACTTCGTCACCTGTCATGACGGCTTCACCCTGGCGGATCTTGTCGCTTACGAGCGCAAGCACAACGAGGCCAATCTGGAAGGCAACAAGGACGGCACCGACGCCAATTACGCCTGGAATTGCGGCCACGAGGGCCCGTCGCCCTATCCTGAAATCCGCGAGTTGCGGGCGCGGCAATGCCGCAACCTGCTGACGACGCTGCTGCTGTCCCAGGGCGTGCCCATGCTGCTGGCCGGCGACGAGATGGGGCGTTCGCAAAAGGGCAACAACAACGCCTATTGCCAGGACAACGAGATCGGCTGGATCGACTGGTCGAGTGTGGACGAGGACCTGCTGGCCTTCGTGCAGCGGCTGATCAGCCTGCGCAAATCCCACCCGGTGTTCCGCCGTCCCCGCTTCTTCGAAGGCAAGCGGCTGCCCAATTCGCCCCTGAAGGACATCGTGTGGATCACCCCCGAGGGCCGCGAGATGGGCCACGGCGACTGGACCACGCCGTTCGCCCGCTCGCTGGGCTTCGTGCTGGGCGGCGAATCCTGTGCCGTGGACAACCTCACGGGCCGGGAAGAAATGGACGACACCTTCCTGGTGCTGCTCAACGCCTATCACGAGGCGGTTCCCTACGTGCTGCCGCCGCCCAGCCTGGGCCGGTCGTGGGAACTGGTGCTCGACACCTCTGATCCGGCGGGGCGGCAATCGGGCACCCATTGGGCGGCGGGGATCACCTATCCGCTGGGCAGCCGTTCGGTGGCGGTGCTGCGCCGTTCGGGCAGCGTGCGGGGTGTCCAGCGGGACCAAAGTGAAGAGGAATGCAAGGCATGAGCGGAAGTGACGCCCTGGACCGTCTGGCGCGGTTGGCGGGCATCGAGGACGGCTGGTGGGATTTCTTTGGGCAGTGGCGCGTGGTGCCGCCCGAGACCAAGCGCGTCTTCCTGGCCGCCATGGGCCTGCCCGCCGACAGCGACGAACAGGTCCGCGCCAGCTTGCACGACCTGGAAACCCGCTCCTGGCGCCGGGCGCTGGACCCGGTGCTGCTGGCCGACGAGCACGGGGCGCCGCCGTCCATCGCCGTCACGCTGCCGGCCGAGGCCGACGACATCCCCCATTCCTGGGTGCTGGAGGAGGAACTGGGCATCCGCCATACCGGCGGCTTCATTCCCTATGAACTGCGCTGGGGCGAGGAGTATCAGCTGGACGGACGGCTGATCCATCGCCGCTGGCTGGATTTGCCGGCGCTGCCGCCCGCGGGTTATCACCGCCTGACCCTGTCCGGTCCCAAGGGCGTGCTGGCCGAGATGGCGCTGATCGTCACGCCGCCCAGAGCCTTCGTCCCGGAGGAGCTGGAGCAGGGGGCGGGATGCTGGGGAATCGCCACCCAGATCTACTCGTTGCGCTCGGAACGCGACTGGGGCGTGGGCAATTACGGCAATCTGGCCGAACTGGCCGAGGGCGCGGCGCGGGCGGGGGCGGCCTGTGTCGGAATCAACCCGCTGCACGCCTTGTTTCCCGCCGATCCCGAGCGCTTCAGCCCCTATTCGCCGTCGTCGCGGCGTTTCCTCAACATCGCCTATTTGGACGTGGAGGCCATTCCTGAGTTCAAGGAATGCCTGGAAGCCAGGCGCATGTTCGCCTCGCCCGGCTATCAGGCGACGCTGGCCCGGCTGCGCGGCTACCTGCTGATCGAATACCCGGACGTCATGCGTCTGGCCCGGCCCATGCTCGACGTGCTGTACCGCTGGTTCCGCCGCACCTGCATGGGCGACGACAACCCGCGCGGCCAGGCCTTCCGCGCCTTCCAGGCCAGGGAGGGCGAATCGGGGCGGCGTTTCGCCGCCTTCGAGGCGCTGCACGACAAATTCGCGCGCGACGGCAAGTCCTACTGGCGCCAGTGGCCCGAGGAATACCGCCGCCCCGATTCTCCCGCCATCGCCGATTTCATCTTGGAGCATGTGGAGCAGGTGGAGTTCTTCCAGTGGCTCCAGTTCATCGCCGACGAGCAACTGGCCGAGGCCCAACGAAGGGGCCGCGACGCCGGTTCCGCTATCGGCCTCTACCGCGATCTGGCGGTGGGCATCGCCGGCGACGGGGGCGAGGCCTGGGCCGAGCAGGATTCCCTGGCGCTCGGCGTCTCGGTCGGCGCGCCGCCCGACCCGCTGGCGCTCAAAGGCCAGGATTGGGGGCTGGTGCCGTTCAATCCCCTGACCTTGCGCGAGCATTTCTACGGCCCCTTCATCGAGGTGATGGCGGCCAACATGCGCCATGCCGGGGCGTTGCGCCTGGACCACGCCATGAGTCTGGCGCGGCTTTACTGGGTGCCGCCGGGCCAGCCCGCCGACCAGGGGGCCTATGTGCGCTATCCGGCCGAGGATCTGTTCCGGCTGGTGGCGCTGGAAAGCCGCCGCAATCGCTGCCTGGTGATCGGCGAGGACCTGGGCACCGTCCCCGAGGGTTTCCGCGAGCGCATGGACCGCATGGGCATCTTCGCCTATCGGGTGATGGTGTTCGAGAAGACCAAGGACGGCGCCTTCCGCGCCCCCGGCCAGTTTGACGCCCAGGCCCTGGCCATCGCCGCCACCCACGACCTGCCCAGTTTGCGCGGCTGGTGGGCGGGCAAGGATATCGACCGGCGGGAAAAGCTGGACCTTTACCCCCGCGAGGGTCAGGCGGGCGAGGAACGGGCGGCGCGCGCCGCCGACCGTGCCGCCCTGGCCGCCGCCCTGGCGGAGCAAGGTCTGCTGGCCGCCGACTTCCCCGTTACCCCGGCGCTGACCGATGCCCAGGCGGTGGCCTTGTCGGCAGCGGTGCATGCTTATCTCGGGCGTTCGGCGTCAAAGCTGATGATGGTGCAGATGGAGGACGTGCTGGGCCAGGAAGTGCAGATGAACCTGCCCGGCACCACCACCCAGCACCCCAACTGGCGGCTGCGCTACAAGGCCGACACCGCCGCCATCCTGACGGACAAGCGGATGCTGGCGACGGCGGAAGGGCTGAAGGCCGGGGGGCGTTGAGCGTTCCCCACAACGCCCCTTTCGGGGGGTGGACGGCGGTCATTTCCGTTCTTAATCCGAAATTCATAGAATTCCGGTGGTCTGCCGGTATGACCGGTCTTGCCCGCGTTCCCTTTTCGTGGCGGAATGACGAAGGATGGAACTGGCGGGAAGACCGGCATGAAGAAGGCGAAGCCCCCGGTGGTGCGGTTGCTGGCCGACGATGTGGAAAGCGTCAAGGAAGCGATCAGCAGCCATCTGCTCTACACGGTGGGCAAGGAACCCGTCAACGCCACGGCGCGCGACTGGTTCATGGCCGCCGCCCACGCGGTGCGCGACCGGGTGACCGAGCATTGGATGCCGACGCTGAACCGCTATTACCGGGAAGATTCCAAGCGGGTCTACTACCTGTCCATGGAGTTCCTGATCGGCCGCACCCTGGTCAACAGCCTGATCAATCTGGGCCTCTACGACACGGTGCGCCAGGCCATCGCCGAACTGGGCCAGGATTTCGACGAACTGTCCGCCTGGGAGGTGGAAGCCGCCCTGGGCAATGGCGGCCTGGGGCGTCTGGCCGCCTGCCTGCTGGATTCCATGGCCACCATCGGGGTGGCGGGCTTCGGCTACGGCATCCGCTATGATTACGGCATGTTCACCCAGCACGTGGACAACGGCTGGCAGGTGGAAAGCCCGGAAAACTGGCTGCGCTACGGCAATCCCTGGGAGTTTCCCCGCCCCGGCGTGATCTTCCCCGTCCGCTTCGGCGGCCGCGTCATCCATTTCCGCGACGTTCTGGGCCATACCCGTTCGCAATGGGTGGATGCCGAGGAAGTGATGGCCATGGCCTTCGACGTGCCGGTTCCGGGCTTCGGCGGCAAGGTGGTCAACAATCTGCGCCTGTGGTCGGCCAAGTCGACGCGCGAGTTCGACCTGAAGTACTTCAACGCCGGCAATTACATCGAGGCGGTGCGCGACAAGAACGAATCCGAGACCCTGTCCAAGGTACTCTACCCCTCCGACATGACCGACCGGGGCAAGGAGCTGCGCTTCAAGCAGGAATACTTCTTCGTCGCCGCCTCTATCCAGGACATCCTGGCCCGTTTCAGGAAAAGCCATTCCGACTGGACCCTGCTGCCCGACAAGGTGGCCATCCAGCTCAACGACACCCACCCGGCGCTGGTGGTGGCGGAACTGATGCGGGTGCTGGTGGACGAGCACCAGATCGAATGGTCCAAGGCCTGGGAGCTGGTACGGGGCTGCTGCGCCTACACCAACCACACCCTGCTGCCCGAGGCGCTGGAGACCTGGTCCACCGATCTGTTCGAGCGGGTGCTGCCCCGCCATCTGGAGATCGTCTACGCCCTTAATCACGAATTCCTGCAAAGCGTGCGGTATCGCCATCCCGGCGATTCGGAATTGCTGCGCCGCGTCTCGCTGATCGCCGAAGGGGCGGAGCGCCGCGTGCGCATGGGCCATCTGGCGGTCATCGGCAGCCACAAGGTCAACGGCGTCGCCGCCATCCATACCGGCCTGATGAAAAGCACCATCTTCTCGGACTTCGAGCATCTGTCGCCGGGCAAGATCACCAACAAGACCAACGGCGTGACGCCGAGGCGCTGGCTGCTGGCCGCCAATCCGGCCCTGTCGGCGCTGATCACCTCCAAGATCGGCGACGGCTGGGTGACCGACCTCGACCTTTTGCACAAGCTGGAACCCCTGGCCGACGACGCGGCCTTCCGCAAGGCCTTCGCCGCCGTCAAGCGGGCCAACAAGGAGCGCCTGGCCTCCATGCTGTCGCTGCGCTTAGGCGTCGAGGTGGACGTGGATTCCCTGTTCGACGTCCAGGTCAAGCGCATCCACGAATACAAGCGGCAGCTCCTCAACATCTTGCACGTCATCACCCGCTATGGCCGCATCCGCTCCAACCCGCTGCTCAATCCGGTGCCGCGCACGGTGATCATCGGCGGCAAGGCGGCGCCGGGCTATCACGTGGCCAAGCTGATCATCAAGCTGGTCAACGACGTGGCCGAGGTGATCAACAACGATCCCCTGGTGGGCGGCAAGCTGAAGCTGGTCTTCGTGCCCAATTACAATGTCTCCACCGCCGAACTGGTCATGCCCGCCGCCGATCTGTCGGAACAGATCTCCACCGCCGGCACCGAGGCGTCGGGCACCGGCAACATGAAGATGAGCATGAACGGGGCGCTGACCATCGGCACCTGGGACGGCGCCAACGTGGAAATCTGCGAGGAAGTGGGCGAGGAAAACATGTTCCTGTTCGGCCTTTCGGCCCAGGAAGTGGCGCGCAAGCGGGTGGACGGCTACGACGCGGTGGCGGCGGTGAAGGCCGATCCCGACCTCTCGTGGGCGCTCGACATGATCGCGTCGGGCTTCTTCTCGCCCGACCAGCCCGACCGCTTCCACCAGCTGGTGGACATCCTGACCACCGGGGGCGACCACTACCTGCTGTCGGCGGATTTCCCGCTCTACATGGCGGCGCAGGAGCGGGTGGACCAGACCTATCGCGACCCGGAGGAGTGGACGCGCAAGGCCATCCTCAACGTGGCGCGCATGGGCAAGTTCTCGTCCGACCGCACGGTGGCCGAATACGCCAGGGAAATCTGGGGGGCGTTGTAGACGCGTCCCGTCAGGTGGGGCGGCTTTATAGTCAGCCCGACTTAGGTTGAAGCTCCTGACCTCGTCGTCCCGGACTTGATCCGGGACCCAGGAGTCGCAGACGATGACATTTGTCATGCTCCCCCTGGACCCCGGCTCAAGGCCGGGGTGACGGGCGAGGAGGCGGCATCGATTCAACCAGACCCGGACAAACTCTAGCGGACGGTCCAGAAGGAATTGTCGGGCTGCTGCTGCGAGGCGACCAGATCGCGCACCCGCTCCATGACCGCAGCGTCGGCGGCCTGGCCCTTGGCGGCGGGTGGAGGTTCGGCCACGACAGGCGCTGGCGCCGAGGCCGGCGCCGGAGACGCGGCGGTGGGCGCCGGAACCGCGGGCGCTTTGGCGGCGGCGGCAGGCTTGGGGGCCTGCCCCCGGGGATAGGTGTATTCGGCGGCGCGAAGCGGCGTGACGTCCAGCGAGGTGGCGGGCTTGGCGCGGCTCAGATTGTCCACCTCCAGGCGGCCCATGGCGGTCAGCAATTCATAGGACGCCTGGTACATGTCGTAATAGGCGCCGGTATAGTTGATCCGCGCATCGTTGATGCGGGTCGCTTCGTCCAGCACCTCGGTGACGGTGGCCTTGCCGGCGTCCAGCTTCTTCTTGGTGGCTTCCCACACTTCCTCGGCCAGGACAGCGGCGTTTTCAAGCAGGTCCAGGCGCTGGCGGGCGGTCTGCAGCTTATGCCAGGCGGTGCGGGTCTGCTCGGCGATCTTGCGGCTGGTGTGGAAACGGTTGTCCTTGCTGGCCCCATGGTCCCATGACGCCTGGGCCACGGTGGCGTCGGTCTTGAAGCCGGAGAACATCTCCCAGCTGGCCATCAGCATCAGCGACCAGTCGCGGCGCACGCCGACGGTGGCGTTCTTGCCGTGCTCGTAATTGGCCTTGCCCACCAGATCGAGGGTCGGCCAATAGCCGGCCTCGGCGATGTTGCGCTTGTCCTTGGTCAGGTCGATGGTGCTGGTCGCCGATTCCAGGCTGGGGTTGTCCTTCTCCGCCACTTCCAGCGACTGATCGACGGTGGCGGGGATCAGGTCCATGGGCAGGGGCGGGTCGGACAGGGCCGCCACGTCGGGGGCGTGGCCGAATACCTGGGTGTATTTGGCGACGGCGGCGTGGAAGTCGCCCTCGTACTTGACGCGGCGCTCCTTGGCCACCTGAAGGCGCTGCTTGGCCGCCAGCACGTCGGAGGCGATGCCCGATCCCTTCTGGACGCGCTCGTCCTCCAGGTTCTGCTGCTCGGCCAGCCTGCGCTCGTTTTCCCGCGACAGGGCCACCAGCTTGGTGTTGCGCATGACGTCGAGATAGGCGATGGCGCCTTCCAGCAATGCGGCCTGGCGGGTGTTGCGCAGATCGGATTCCGAGATGCGCCGGGTGGTCTTGGCCGAATCCACCGTGGAATCGGTGGCGAACCCGTCGAAGATCTTCTGGGTGACGGTCACGCCGGTGGTGTTGCGCTTGTCGAGGAAGGCCTTGCCCTGGGTGCCGCGGCGGTCGGGGCTGTCCACATATTCGTGGCCCTGGTCGCCGGTAAGCTTCACCGTGGGCATGTATCCGGACCGGGCGCTGCGGATGCCCTCGTCGGCGGAGTTGACGCCCTTCATCTTGGCCTGGATCTGGGGATGGTTGGCGACGAGGTCGCGCATCTCGTCTTCCAGCGTGCTGGCGGATACGGGCGTCCAGCAGCCGGCCAGGATGGTTCCGAGCAAGGCCCAGACCTTGAACGAGTGCGGCCGAATTGTTGCGTCCCCCGGGAAATGCACGTGATCTGGTCCCCAATCCATGGCTCTGATATACACCGGATTATCTAGTTTGTGAATTGCCTTAAGCGCTACTGGACCTCAATATCGGGTGATGGCATGGCCGGCTTGGATGTGGAAGACGAGCGTTTCCTGACGCGGCTGGCGGACCGGATGCCCAATGATGGGGAAATCCTGGCGCGTCTGGCGTCGCTGCGGTTGCGCCAAGGCGCGCTGGATGCGGCCAGAACCCTGGCGGAGCGGGCGGTTGAGCTGGCGCCGGGACTGGCCGAGGCCCATGCCGCGCTCGGTCAGGTCCAGGCCCGGAGCCGGCAGTCCGACGCGGCGCGCGCCAGTCTGGAACGGGCCGTTCAGCTGGATTCCGGGCTGGGCGTGGCCTGGATGTGCCTTGGCGAAGTGCTGGCCCAGGTGCCGGATCAGGCCCAACCGGCGGTTGATGCCCTGCGGCGCGCCTGCGGGCTGATGCCGCGTGATTCCCGGCCGCTGAACGCCTTGGCCAACGTGCTGATGGGCTTCAAGCGCTATGAGGACGCCGTCGCGTCCTATCGCGCCGCCACCGCGCTGGCCGCGGATCCCAACCCGGCGGACATGCTGAACAACATGGGCGTGGCGCTGGAGCGCCTGGAGCGGCGTGACGAGGCGGTGGCCATGATCCGCTCCGCCGCGCTGATCCGCCCGGATTCACCGGCCATCCACGACAATCTGGGCAATGCCCTGCTGGGCACGGCGCGGGCCGAGGAGGCCGAGGCCTGCCACCGCAAGGCTTTGGCGCTGGGCGCCCGGGGGGCCGAAACCTGGAGCAACCTGGGCAATTCCCTGCATCGGCAGGGACGGCTGGACGAAGCGGATTCCGCCTATCGCCGCGCCATCCAGATCAACCCCGAGGGGGCCAAGTTCCATACCAACCTGGCGCTCAATCTCCTGCTTTCGGGACGCATGGAGGAGGGGTGGCGGGAATACGAATGGCGTTGGCGCGACCACCCGAACCTGCCGCCCTATCTGCTCGACCGCGCCTGGAAGGGCGAGGCCCTGGCTTCCGACCTGCCCGCCGGCGGCACCTTGCTGCTGCAGGCGGAACAGGGATACGGCGACACGCTGCAATTCGTGCGTTACGCCCCGCTGCTCAAGTCCCGCGGCGTCAGCCGGGTGGTGCTGGCCTGCCAGCCGGAACTGGTCCGCCTGATGCAGACCGCTCCCGGCCTGGACCAGGTGGTGAGCGAGACGGCGTCCCTGCCGCCTTTCGACAAGGCGGTGACCCTGCTGTCGCTGCCGGGCCTGCTGGCCGGCCTGCCGGCTCCGCAGGACTTTCCCTATCTGGGCGTTCCCAAGGGCGTCCGGGCGAAACTGCCCGCTTGTCCGGCCGGAACGCTCAAGGTCGGCCTCGCCTGGGCCGGACGGCCGACCCATGGCGACGACTGGAACCGGTCCATACCCGCCCGCATGCTCGATCCCATTCTCGAGGTGCCGGGTGTCACCTTCTATTCCCTCCAGCGCGGCGCGGTGGGGCCGCGCATCGGCAGGCCGCCGGCGGACCGGCTGATCGAGGCCGCCGATCTCTGCGCCGATTTCTGCGATACCGCCGCCATGCTGAAAGGGCTGGACCTGATCATTTCGGTGGACACCGCCGTGGTGCATCTGGCCGGGGCCCTGGGCAAGCCTGTCTGGGTGCTGCTGCCTTTCGTTCCCGATTTCCGCTGGCGCATGGAGGGTGACGAGACCGAGTGGTATCCGGCCTTCCGGCTGTTCCGCCGCAAGCCCCAGCACGGCTGGGAGATGCCCATCGCCCGCGTCGCCGAGGCCTTGCGGGCCCGGGTGGCCAATGGGGCGGCCTGAAAGGCGCTATCAACTATTAGGGGTTTTATCTAGGCTATGCCGCCTCGAATGGATGGTGTGCGCCTAATCGCGTCTCTCAGCGCGTAATATGCTTGATGTATACAATCTCAGCATGCAATCTATGCCAATGTGTCCGTTGCGTTGTTAATGCCTGTGGCAAAAGACATGCAATGCGTGCATTTAGGTGCTGAAATTGGATGCGAATGGCATGACCCGGGTGCGCAGGCCCAAAGACCCTACGGAATTGTCGGCGGCCGAGTGGGTTCGACAGCAACTGATCGAGGACATCGTCGCCGGCCGGTTGCGGCCGGGCGAGAAGCTGTGCGAGGTGAAGATCGCGGCGCGGCTGGGATGTTCGCGCACTCCGGTGCGCGAGGCCTTCCGTCACCTCGGCGCCTTGGGCCTGGCCAATTTCGAGAAAAACCGCGGCGGCAACGTCGTGCGGCTGGAACGCGCCATGATGCAGGAGCTTTTCGAAGCCCTGGCCGAGGTCGCCGCCGCCTGTGCCGGCCTTGCCGCCGCCCGCCCCGAACAGCTTCGCCGGGGGCTGGCCGGGCGGGAAACCCAGCCGGCCGCCAGCCCCGCCGGCACCGGCGGCGAGGATGACCTGTTCGCCGGTCTTTTCCGTCTGTGCAACAACCGCCTGCTGGCGGAAACCGGGATGGCCATCCGTTGCCGCCTGCTGCCCTATTGGCGGCTGCTGGGAGGGATGGCCGACGCCTGGCCGGCCCTTGGGGCCGAGCGGCAGTCCGAGATGGTCCGGGCCATCCTGGCCGGCGAGGCCCGTGCCGCCAGGCGAAGCGCGCGGGCCCTGGTTCTGGCGGCCTGCGACCTGGCGCGGCGCGGATTGCCGCAAAGCGTCCTGCCCTGACCCGAGCTGAGCGTTTCGTCCCGTCCGTAAGGGGAAAGCCCCATTGCGGCGCCTGTCGGCCGTGACCATGTCTTTCGTCGGATGGGCGTTGGCGTGAAAGGTTCCCCGAGTGGCGAAGGTCGGGGCCGTGCCGGCCGGAACGGCACCGCACAGGGACGAGGAGCGCTTCCGGCGGGTGGTCGAGGCCGCTCCCAATGCCATGGTGATGGTCAATTCCGCCGGCCTGATCGAGATGGTCAATGCCCAGGCCGAGCGGGTGTTCGGCTATTCCCGCGACGAGATGCTGGGCCGGTCGGTGGAAATGCTGGTGCCCGAACGCTACCGGCATGATCATCCCGGCCTGCGCGCCACCTTCAACGCCGATCCCCTCTCGCGCCCCATGGGCGCCGGCCGCGATCTCTATGCCCGGCGCAAGGACGGCAGCGAGTTTCCCGTCGAGATCGGCCTCAATCCCATCGACACCGAGGACGGCCCCATGGTGCTGTCGGCCATCGTCGACATCTCCGACCGCAAGCAGAAGGAGGAGAAGATCCGCGCCGCCCTGCGGGAGAAGGAGATCCTGCTGGGTGAGATCCACCACCGGGTCAAGAACAACCTGCAGATCATCGACAGCCTGCTGGACCTGCAACTGTCCAAGCTGGAGGATCCCCTGGTCGCCGGCATGCTGCGCGACAGCCAGAGCCGCATCCGCTCCATGGTGCTGATCCACCAGACCCTGTACCAGTCCAAGGACTTCGCCCGGGTGGATTTCGCCGCCTTCCTCGATACCCTGATTCCCACCCTGGTGGCGTCCTACGGGCTGGATTCCAACCGCATCACGCTGACCCTCGAGGCCAGGGACGTGCAGCTTCCGCTCAGTACCGCCATTCCCTGCGGGCTGATCGTCAACGAACTGGTGACCAACGTCTTCAAGCACGCCTTTCCCGATGGACGGCGGGGCGGCGTCCGGGTCCGTCTGGCCAATGACGGGGAAAACAACGTCGAACTCGAGGTGATCGACGACGGAATCGGCCTGCCGCCCGATCTCGACGCGAAGAATACCGCCACGCTCGGTTTGCAGCTCGTCTGCCTGCTGGCCGATCAGGTGGGGGGAGAGATCCGGATCGATCGGGCCGCGCCCACCCGGTTCGGGCTGCATTTTCCCATTCAACGCTGAGGAAGGGACCTGACCCATGTCGGCGATACGGATCATGGTGGTCGAGGACGAGCGGATCGTCGCCCTGCATCTGCGCCAGCAGCTGCTCAAACTCGGCTACGACGTGGTGTTCATCGCCTCGTCGGGCGAGCAGGTGCTGCGGCAGATCGGCAATCTCAGGCCCGACGTCGTCTTGATGGACATCCATATCGAGGGCGACCTGGACGGCATCGAGACGGTGGCGCGCCTGCCGGCCGAGCTCCACATTCCGGTGATCTATCTCACCGCCTATTCCGAGGAAGCCATCCTGGCCCGCGCCCGGGCCACCAAGCCGTTCGGTTTCCTGTTGAAGCCGTTTTCCGAGCGCGAACTGCACGCCACCATCCAGATGGCGCTGGAGCGCCGCAAGGTGGAGGAGGCGCTGCGCGACAGCGAGGAGCATCTGACCCTGGCTCTCGACGCCGCCGGCATGGGGGCCTGGGAGGTGGACGCCCAGTCGCGCCGCATCGTCCGTGCCGGCCATATCGAGCGGGTGTTCGGCTGCGCCGGCCAAGGCTTCGGCGGCAGTCTGGACCGCTTTCTCGATCATGTGGTCGAGGATGACCGGGTGGTGCTGGCCCGGGCCTACGAGCGGCTGCTGAGCGAGACCGCGCCGCTTCAGGTGGAGTTCCGCGGCATCCGTCCCGACGGTACCGTGCGGTGGCTGCGCGCCCAGGGCAAGGCCATTCCCCCCCGGGCCGAGCGGCCCCAGCGTATCATCGGTGTGCTGCAGGACGTCAGCGACCACAAGGCGGCCGAGGACCGCCAGCGCCAGGCCCTGACCGTCTTCGAGGCGACCCGCGACGGGCTGCTGATCCTCGATCCCCTGCTGCGGGTGGTCACCGTCAATCCCGGCTATTGCGCCATCACCGGCTTCGACGAGGCCGAGCTGCTGGGGCGCCGCCCGCGCATGCTGGAGGCCGGCGCCCAGCCCGCCGACCTGCATGACGAGATCATGGAGGCCCTGAAGGAGGGCGGGCGCTGGCGCGGCGAGATCGCCGCCAGGAACCGCGCCGGCGAGGTTCTGCCGCTCTTGATGAATATCGCCGCCGTGCGCAGCGAACACGACAGCGTCGTCCATTACGTGGCGGCCTTCACCGATCTGACCGCCATCCGCGCCGCCGAGGAGCGGCTGCAGCATCTGGCTCATTACGACCCCCTGACGGACCTGCCCAACCGGCTGCTGGCCGCGGACCGGCTCGACCACGCCATGGAGCGCTGCCGCCGCGACCGCACGTCCCTGGCGGTGCTGTTCGTGGACCTGGACTACTTCAAGCGCATCAACGATACCCTGGGCCACAGCGTCGGCGATGTGGTGCTGAAAACCGTGGCCCAGCACATGCGGGGCGCGGTGCGTGCCGAGGATACGGTGGCGCGGCTGGGCGGCGACGAGTTCATGGTGATCCTGGAACAGGCGGATCATCCCGACGACATCGCCGCCGTCGCCATGAAGATCCGGGCGGCGGTGACCCGGCCCCTGACGGTCAACGGCCGCGAGCTGGCCACCTCGGCCAGCATCGGCATCAGCCTGTTTCCCGGAGACGGCCAGACCCGCGAAGTGCTGATCCAGGCCGCCGACACCGCCATGTACGCCGCCAAGGAAACCGGGCGCAACGGCTATGCCTTCTATACGCGGGAAATGACCGAGCGGGTGTTCCAGGCGGTGGCGTCCGACAGCGACGTGCGCCGGGCGCTGGCCGCCGACGAGCTGGTGCTGTTCTACCAGCCGCAGATCTCGCTGGACTCGGGCGAGGTGGAAGGGGTCGAGGCGCTGATCCGCTGGAATCATCCCGAACGGGGACTGGTCGGCCCGGCCGAGATCATACCCGCCGCCGAACGGGGCGGTTTCATCATCGATATCGGCGATTGGGTGGTGGCCCAGGCCTGCCGCCAGATCCGGCAGTGGCAGGCGGCCGGGCTGGCGTCCTTGCGGGTGGCGGTCAACGCCTCGGCCCAGCAGATGCGCAACGGACGCCTGCTCCGCGCCGTGCAGGACGCCCTGGCCGAAACCGGAATCTCGCCCGACATGCTGGAAATCGAGATCACCGAAAGCATGCTGCAGAACGAGGACGAATGCATCGCCACCCTGCACGCCCTGAAGCAGCTGGGCGTGACGCTGGCCATCGACGATTTCGGCACCGGCTATTCCTGCCTCAGCTCGCTGAAAAGCCTGCCCATCCAGCGCCTGAAGATCGACCGCGCCTTCATCGAGGGAATCCCCGAGGATCTCAACGACGTGGCCATCGCCGAGGCCATCGTCGCCATGGCCCACCGGCTGCGCCTGTCCGTGGTGGCGGAAGGGGTGGAGACCGAGGCCCACATGGAGTTTCTTCGCGCCGTAGGGTGCGAGGGCGTTCAGGGCTTCTTCCACGCCCGCCCCATGCCCGCCGAGGAGGTGGCGGCCTTCATCACCGGCAGGGCGGTGCCGCCGGGCTGAAATCCCTCTTCCCTTCCGGGGGGCGGCGGGGTCATCATCGCCGATCCAAAGGGGAAGACCATGAACCAATCGCATCCCGGCCGGCGCCTTGAAACGGGCATTTCAGATCGCGGTATGGGCGACAATTCCGGACAGGCGGCGACCATCGCCATCCGCCTCAAGATGTTCAACAGCCTGTCGCCCTATGCCGGCGGCAGCGCGCCGCTGGCCATCGAGGTGCCGGCGGGAACGGTGATCGGCGATCTGGTCAGGCGTTTCGGCGTGCCCGCCGACAAGATATTCCTGGTCCTGGTCAACGGCAAGGACGTCACCCGCCAGCTGGGCGCGCCGGTCAATCTGGAGCGTGAACTGGACGATGGCGACGAGGTGGCCCTGTCCGGGCCGGTGCCCTATTCCTGGGGCTATGGCGCGCCCATCGTCTGATTACCCGCCGCCCCGCTGAAATGCCCGGTCCCAGGCGGCCAGGAAGTCCGCCCCGTCGCCCTGGGCGAAGGTGAAGGCGATGTGCAGCCGGGGCAGGCGAAGCAGGCCGGAAAGCACCAGTGGCGGCATTTCCTCCACCGTGACGGTGACGCCGCCCTCGACCATCAGGGTGCGTCCGTCGGCCCATTCGTAGGCGCGGCCGCGCAGGGCCAGCGGCAGGTGGCGGCGGAATTCGTCCAGCGCCATGGAGGCGACGCGCTCGCTGCTCATCCCCCTCCGATCGGCGGCCAGATGCTCACCACGTCGCCCTCGGCCAGCCGGGTGGTGGCCCTGGCGTCGGGGGGCACGAAATTGCCGTTCTTCAGCACCAGATGGCAGTCCTTTTCCGTCAGGTCGAAGCGGGCGATCAGGGCGGCGATGTCGGTGCCTTCGGGCACCTCCACCGGGGCGGCGTTGGCCACCGAGCCGGGCGGAAGAAAGCGGCCCAGCAGGGCGAACAGCTTCAGCGTCACCCGCATGGCGGCCTCAAGCTCCGTGCTCGCAGGCCACATAGGCCTCGGCCAGGCGCGACGGGTCGCGCTTCAGGCGCTCGATCCAGGCGCCCAGCCGCACTTCGGTCTGGATCAGGCCATGGATGATGCCGATCTCGCTGGTCATGCCCACCGTGTTGGCTCCGATCAGGCGGTCTGCGAAGAACTCCAGGCGAAGATAGCGGAAGCGGTCCTCGTCCACCATGCGCGCCTGCTGGCCGCCGTCCCTGCCCGACCATTGCCCGAAGGAGCAGGAAATCAGCCCCAGCGTCTCCAGGGTGTTCATGGCGAGCGAGCCGGGATAGGCGGTGGGCGTGCCGCTCATGTTCAGCGCCGCGATGCGGCCATGTTCCACCGCCGTGGGCTGGATGGCGTGGACCTCTTTCAGGCCGGTGCAGCAATTGAAGCCCTGGGCCACGTCACCCGCCGCCCATATGCCCTCGACGTTGGTGCGCAGGTGCTGGTCGACGACGATGCCGTCCTCCACCGCGATGCCCGAACCGTCGAGAAAGGCGGTGTTGGTCTTCACCCCGGTGCCGACGATGACCAGATCGGCCTCGGCGGTGCGCCCTGAATCCAGCGTCACGCGCAGTCCCGGTCCGGCCTGTTCGATGGCGGTGGGCCGCCCGGCGGTCAGCACCTCGACGCCCTTGGCCCGGCACCAGCGCATGATCATGCCGCCGGCGGTCTCGTCCATCATGGAGCGCACCATGCGCCCCGACGCGCCGCAGCTTACCGTGACCCTGGCGCCCCTCTGCACCAGGGATTGCAGGATGATGCACGACACGAAGCCCGCGCCCAGCAGCAGCACCCGGCAGCCGGGTTTCAGGTGCGGGTCCATGCGGCGCAGATCCTCCAGCGTCCAGCAGGACTGGACGCCGGGCAGCTCCAGGCCGGGAATGCGCGGCCGGGCCGGCGACGAGCCGGTGGCGATCAGAAGGGCGTCATAGGCCAGTTCGCCCCCGCCGGCCAGACGCACCCGCCGCGAGGCGGGGTCGACTCCCGTCACCCGGTCATGCAGGGCGGTGATGTCCAGCGCCTGGTAATGGTCCGGCTCCTTGCGCAGCCAGGTGCCGGCCTCGTCGATCTTGCCGGCCATGGCGTAGGGAATGGCCATGCGGGCATAGGGCGGGCCGGGCTCGCCGCAGACCAGGGTGATGGAGCCTTGGGAATCCTGATGACGCAGGGTCTCGGCGGCGATCACTCCGGCCGGGCCGCCCCCGACGACGACGTAGCGACGTGCCATGGCGGTTCCCCCCTCTGGTTCAACGATGCAGGGTCTGGACGAATCCGGTCATGAAGCGGGCGGGATCGGCCAGCAGTTTCTCCTTCATGGCGCCCAGGCGGCGCTTGCTTTGGATCAGGCCGCGCAGCGCTCCCACATGGTCGGTGGTGCCCACCGCCTGGGCGCCGATCACCACGTCGCCGGCCCCGTCGAATTCCAGGCGGAGATAGCGGAAGCCCGCCTCGTCCACCAGCCGGGCGCAATCGCCGCCATTGCCCTGCCACGCCCCGAATGAACAGGTGATCAGGCCCAGGGTGTCCAGCACGTTCATGTTGAGCGAGCCGTGATAGGCCTGGTCGTTGCCGGTCATGTTGTGGGCGGCGACGCGGCCATGGGCGGCGGCCGTGATCTGGATGGCGTGGACATGGGCCTCGCCCGAGATGAAGTCGCGCCCCTGGGCCACGTCGCCCGCCGCATAGATTTCGGCCAAGCTGGTGCGCATGTGGTCGTTGACCAGGATGCCGTGATCGAGATCGATGCCGGAACCGGCCAGAATTTCGGTGTTGGAGCGCACGCCCGCCGAGACCACCACCAGATGGGCCGGCAGGCTGGACCCGTCCGACAGCTCCACCACCAGGGAATCGCGGGCCTCGGCGGCGGGGCTGGCGGCCTTGGCGATGCGGCGGATGGCGGTGCCGGTCAGGACGCGCACGCCCTTGGCCTCGCACCAGCGCTTGAGCATTCCTCCCGCCACCTCGTCCATCATGCGCGGCACCATGCGGTCGCCCATTTCCACCACGGTCAGGCTGACCTGACGCAGGGCCAGGGCTTCCAGCACGATGGTGCCGACGAAGCCGGCCCCCAGCAGCACCACATGCGAGCCGGGAACGGCCAGGGCGGCGATGCGCCTTGCGTCGGCCAGGGTCCAGCAGGTGTGGATGCCGGGCAGGTCCAGGCCCTCGATGGCGGGCCGCAGCGGCCGGGCGCCCAGCGCCAGCAGCAGGCGGTCATAGGCCAGGGTCTCGCCGCCATCCAGGGCGATGCGCCTGGCCTTTGGGTCCAGGCCGGTCATCCGCCGTCCGGGCATCAGGGTGATGCCGAGGCGTTCATAATGGTTGGGACCCTTGCGCAGGTAAGTCCCTTCCTCGCCGACCTTGCCGGTCAGCAGATAGGGGATGGCCATGCGGGAATAGGGCGGCTCGGGCTCGTCGCCCACCAGGGTGATGGCCGCCCCAGGGTCCAGTTCGCGGATGGTTTCGGCCGCCGTGACCCCCGCGGGGCCGGCTCCGACGATGACGTGATGCATGGCCATTTCCCAAATAAGGAGCGGTTGTTGGTGTTACCCCACCCCCAACCCCTCCCCATCAAGGGGAGGGGAGGAAAAAGGGGGCCTCCCCATCAAGGGGAGGTTTTAGCCCCTCCCCCTCGTGGGGAGGGGGGGTGGGGGCAGGATCAAGCCAGATGCAGGCGCTTCAGGGTTTCGGCGGTGGGCACGCCGTCCGGCGTCCAGCCGCGCAGCTGGTAGTATTCGGGCAGCATCTTGTCGAGCCCGGAGGCCAGCCCCTTGGCCGGGCCGGTCTTGGCCGCGTCCTTCAAAAGGCGCTTGGGCAGGGTGTCGTCGGCGGCCGTCATGCCGGCCGCCAGATTGAACTGGCGTTCCAGCGTCCAGATGCGCTCGCCCACCTCCAGCAGGACTTCGGGCGTCCAGCTTCCTTCGCAGGCGGCGTCCAGCTGGGGGGCCAGATTCTCCAGGCTCCAGGCGAAGGTGGTGAAGATGCAGATGCCCGACGCGTCGAAGGCCGCGGTGGCGTCCTGGAACGCCTTGACCAGGCCCGCCTTGCCCTCGGTGGCCAGGGGATCGGTCTTGAAGGGAATGCCCAGCACTTCCGACGCCACGGTATAGGAGCGCAGGTGACAGGCGCCGCGATTGGAGGTGGCGTAGGTCAGCCCCATGCCCTGGATGCCGCGCGGATCATAGGCGGGGAATTCCTGGCCCTTGACCGTCATGGACAGGTCGGGCTGTCCGTATTTGGCGGTCAGCCGCCTGGAGCCCTGGCCCAGTTCCAGGCCGAAGCCCTCGCCCTTGCCGGTCAGCTCGGCCGCCTTGACCAGGGCCTCGGCCGAGCCGAATTTCAGGTCGATGCCGCCGGTCTGCTCCTTGGTCAGCACGCCCATCTCGTACAGTTCCATGGCCGCCGCCAGGGTCGAGCCGAAGGAAATGGGGTCGATGCCGTGCTCGTTGCACATGAAGTTGGCGAAGGTGCAGGCCTCGATGTCGTCCACGCCGCAGGCCGAGCCCAGCGCCCAGGCCGCCTCGTATTCCAGGCCGCCCGAGGGCTCCTTGTACTGGGGCCGCGACGCGATGGAGAAGTGGCCGGGATCCATGCGCGAGATGCGGCCGCAGGCGATGGTGCAGCCGAAGCAGGCGCCGTTGGTGGCCAGGTTGGTCTTGCCATCGGAAAGCCGCGGCTCGTGCATGGCCTCGGCCGAGATCTTGTGGGCGCCCTCGAACTGCACGTCGCGGGAATTGCGGGTCGGCATGGCGCCGATCTCGTTGATGACGTTCATCAGCACCTGGGTGCCGTATTTGGGCAGGCCCTGGCCGGTGACGGCGTTGTCGGCCAGCACCTTCTTCTGCTCGGTGGCGGCCTTGATGAAGCGGTCGGGGTCCTTGACGGTGACGCCCCTGGTGCCGCGCACCGCGACGGCCTTCAGGTGCTTGGAGCCCATCACCGCGCCGACGCCCGAGCGCCCGGCGGCGCGGTGCAGGTCGTTGACGATGCAGGCGTAGAGCACGCCCTTCTCGCCGGCGGCGCCGATGGAGGCGACGCGCAGCATGGGGTCCTGGTGCCGGGCCTTCAGGCCGTTCTCGGTCTCCCACACCGTCTTGCCCCAGAAGTCCGAGGCGTCGCGGATCTCCACGGTCTCGTTCTCGACCGAGAGGTAGACGGGCTTGGGCGAGCGGCCCTCGACGATGATCATGTCCCAGCCGGCGTTCTTCAGCTCGTTGCCGAAGAAGCCGCCGGAATTGGAGCAGGCGATGCAGCCCGTCAGCGGCCCCTTGGTCACCACGGAATAGCGCCCGCCGGTGGAGGCGGCGGTCCCCGTCAGCGGCCCGGTGGTGAAGATCAGCTTGTTGGCGGGCGACAGGGGATCGACCTTGGGATCGACCTCCTCGGTGAAGTACTTGGTGGCCAGTCCGCGCTGGCCCAGGTACTGCCGCGTCCACTCGCGGTTCAGCTCCTCGGCCTTGACGGTGCCCTTGGAAAGATCGACGCGGAGAAACTTGCCGGTCCAGCTCATGTCTCGTTCCTCCCCGGTCAGGCGTGGGCGTGCGACTGGGTGTCGGTCTTCACCGCCCAGGCGCGCATCTTGTCATAGCCGGTCTGCTCGGCATCCACATAGGTGATGGCCCCGGTGGGACAGGCCTTGGCGCAGGCGGGATCGCCGCCGCACAGATCGCACTTGGCCACCTTGCCGCTGTCGGCCACGTAGTTGATGGTGCCGAAGGGGCAGGCGATGGTGCAGACCTTGCAGCCCACGCAGGTGTTGTCGTTGACCACCTTGGCCTTGGTGGCGGCATCGATTTTGATGGCGTCCACCGGACAGGCCTGCAGGCACCAGGCCTGGGCGCATTGGGTGCAGGTATAGGGGACGAAGCGCGCCTCGGAATGGATGTCGAAGACGCGGATGCGCGACCTGGACGGGTTGAAGCTTCGTTCCTTCTCGAACGAGCAGGCCATTTCGCACTGGCGGCAGCCGGTGCATTTGGCCGGTTGAATGAGCAGCGACTTCTCCATCCGACGTCTCCCCTTCCGCAAGGGCGCCCGGGCATGGGCGCGCGGCGAAACCGGTCAGGGGAATCCGGCCGCGCGCGGCGGCCTGCGGCCCTTCGAGCCTTCCCCTGCCGATCCCAGACTTTTCAACCCCCGATACTCTAGCACGGGGGGAGTCCGGAGGGTATTGGAGAAAGGGATGATGCGGCTTTGCGCGCTTTTGCGGGCGGTGCTCGTAAAAATAACGTAAATATGCAAAATCTAGCGGAGCGTGTAAAATGCCGTGCCTGAAACGCAACCGGCCCGCCGCCTTCTCAGGCGACGGGCCGGCCGGTGCGGGTTTGCGCGGGGTCAGGCGGCGATTCGGGTCAGGGTTCCCTCGAGCCGGTCCTGGGTGGCGGCGTCCATGGCGAACTGGAAGCGGGTGGCGTTGTTTTCCGCTCCCACGATCCGGGCCTTCACCGGGACGTTGTCGATGGTGATCTCCACCTGGCTGCCGATGGGCTGGGGCAGCATCGTGTCGATGCGGCAGCCGTTCTGGGAGACGTCCACCATGGTGACGGTGGCGCGCGGCGTGGCGCCGACCTGCACCTGGATGGAGGTGCGACACGAGCGGCGCAGGGCGTGGCGGCGGTCGCCGGCGGTCTTGATGGCGGTAAGGAAATCCCGCACCTCCGAGGCCAGCTGATCGGACTGGCGTGACAATTCGTCGGCGCTGCCCAGCAACTGATGGGCAGCGCCGCCGGTGGTGGCGGCGCCCTCGTTGACCAGGGTGATGGAGGAGGTGACCTCGCGGGTGCCGCTGGAGGCCTGCTGGACGTTGCGGGCGATCTCGCCGGTGGCGGCGGTCTGCTCCTCCACCGCCGCGGCGATGGCCGAGGCGCTTTCGGTGATGCTGGAGATGGTGTGGCCGATGCCGCCGATGGCGGACACCGCGTCACGGGTCACCGCCTGCACCGAATTGATCTGGGCGACGATGTCGTCGGTGGCCTTGGCGGTCTGGTTGGCGAGGTTCTTCACCTCGTTGGCCACCACGGCGAAGCCCTTGCCGGCATCGCCGGCGCGCGCCGCCTCGATGGTGGCGTTGAGCGCCAGCAGGTTGGTCTGGGACGCGATGTCGTTGATCAGGGTCACCACCTCGCCGATGCGCGAGGTGGCCTGCGACAGCGACAGCACGATGCCGTTGACCCGCTCGGCCTCCTCGGCGGCGCGGCGCGAGATCTCGCTGGAATTGGCCACCTGGCGGGCGATCTCCTGCTCGGAAGCGGCCAGCTCCTCGGCGGCGGCGGCCACCGTCTCGACGTTGACCGAGGCCTGCTCGGCGGCGGCGGCCACCACGGTGGACTGACGCGAGGTGTCCTCGGCCACCGTGGTCATGGACTGGGCGGAATCGCGCAGCTGGTGGGCGGTGGCGGTGACGCCCTGCAGCACGGCGAAGACGCTGGTGTTGAAGTCGGCGGTCAGGCGCTCGATGGCCTCCTGGCGGCGGTTGCGGGCGGTCTGTTCGGCGGCCTGGGCGGCCTCCAGGCGCTGGCGGGCCAGGCCGTTCTCCTTGAAGATTTCCAGCGCCCGGATCATCTCGCCGATCTCGTCCTGGCGGCTGGTGTGGCGGATGTCCACCGCCAGATTGCCGTCGGCCAGCTCGCGCATGGCGGAAATGCTGCGCTTGAGCGGCAGGGCCAGGTTGCGCCGGGCGATGATCCAGCTGACCATGATGGTCAGCAGCCCCACCAGGACGGTGGCGGCCACCATGGAGACCAGGGTGCGGTTGGCGGCGGTCAGGAATTCGGCCTTCTTGATGCCCACATAGAGCACGCCGATGACGTTGCCGCCGGAATCGAGGATGGGGTCGTAGGCGGTCATGTAGGGCTCGCCCAGGATTTCCACCTCGCCGCGGAAGGGAGTCTTCTTGTTGAACACCGAATCATAGGCGGCGGTCTTGGCCAACTGAGTACCGATCGCGCGGGTTCCATCGGCCTTGATGACGTTGGTGGTGACGCGGGTGTCGCCCATGAACACCGTGGCGGTGCCGCCAACCAGCGTCTTGACCTTGTCGACCACCTCGAAATTGCCGTTGAGCACGTGCTCGCCCGCCAGGATCTTGCCGTCGGCGATGGAGAAGGTGGCGCCCTTGGCCTTCAGCGCGTCCCAGGCCACCTTCATGTTGGTGTCCACCCGCTCGCGCGCCGCGTCGACGGCGCTGGCGTGCAGCAGTGTCCGGCTCAGCAGGGTGACGCTTATTCCCAGAAGCAGGACCCCCGATACGGCCAGGGCCATGATGCGGGGAACGATCCCCAAGGTGGCGATGCGACGGCGAAGCGAAGCGAGCATGGCGAATCACTCATGATTTTATACGTAACTACACCTATGTATACGACATGCTGCGCTGCGGGACTATCCTGTAAATTGTCAGGTTGCGTCGCGAAATGTTGTATTGACGCATATAAGGGCTTGTGCGTGTGCACAAGCCCTTATGTGTCGCGTCGGGCGCTATGACGCCGCTTCGGGCTTGGCGTCGCTGAGGCTGTGGGCGGGGTGCTCGGGGCCGTTCGAGGGCATGACGCTGATCAGCGAGGCCACCAGCGCCGCCAGGAACGGCATGGCCTGCACCACCAGGGTCAGCGACCAGATGCGCACGTCGGGGTCGGTGAAGTTGTTCCTGGGGATCAAGACGGCGATGGCGGCGACGTAATGCAGCAGGGCCAGGATCGCTTCCGACGACGCCATCAGGAAGCCCTGGGTGAAGGCCGCCTTGTTGGCCATCTTGGGCGTACGCATGAAGGGCGTGGACTTGGTGAAGATGCCCTGCCACATGGCCCAGGCGATGGAATAGGTGAGGCCCATGCCGGCGATGGCCGCCAGGCCCCGACGCTTGAAGCCGCAATCCACCCGGTTCGAGTAGAGGAAGAAGTGGTGGAAGATCTTCGCCACGAATACGCCCACGGTGGGCAGGGTGAAGAAGGGCAGGGGGGTGCTGAAATAGCGGGGCGACAGGATCATGCCCAGCGACCAGGCCAGCGACGCCACGCAGAAGAGCAGGTAGAAGGCGTCGGCGAACCACGGCAGCCAGCCGGCCACGAAGTGGTACTTCTGTCCCGTGGTCAGGCCGGTGTCCTTGAAGGGAATCAGCGAGCGCCAGTGGGCCTTGAGGATCTGCACCGCGCCATAGGCCCAGCGGAAGCGCTGCTTCTTGTAGGCCATGAAGGAATCCGGCACCAGCCCATGGCCCAGGCGGTCCTGGACGTAGACCGAGGAATAGCCCGCCTTCATCATGCGCAGGCCCAGCTCGGCGTCCTCGACGATGCACCACTCGCCCCAGCGCCCGGCATCCTCCAGCGTCTTCTTGCGCACCAGGGTCATGGTGCCGTGCTGGATGATGGCGTCGGCCTCGTTCCGGAACACCATGCCGATGTCGAAGAAGCCGGCATATTCCCAGTTGATCATCTCCTTGAACAGGTCGTGTTCCCATTCGCGGTGATCCTGGGGCGCCTGGACGTGGCCGACCTTGGGGTCCTCGAAATAGGGGACCAGACCGCGCAGCCAGTTCTTGTCGACGATGTAGTCGGAATCCACCACGCCGATGATCTCGGCCTCGGGGTCGGTGACGGTGAGGCCGAAGTTCAGGGCGCCCGCCTTGGCGCCGGGCCAAGGCGCCAGATGGTAGAACTTCACTTTCTCGCCCAGGGACTTGCAGTACTCCTCGACGGGGCGCCAGACCTCCTCCTTCTTGGTGTTGTTGTCCAACACGATGATTTCGAAGTTGGGGTAGTCCAGCGCCATCAGGCTGTCGATGGTCAGCTTCACCATGGCCGGCGGCTCGTTGTAGCACGGCAGGTGGATGGAGACCTTGGGGAAGCGCTTGATGTGATCGGGCGGCAGCGCGGTGAAGCGGCGCTTGAACTTGCTGGCCCAGGTGAGCTCGGTCACCTCGATGCCGGCGATCAGCACCACGATCAGCAGCAACAGCTGGGCCGGCAGCATCAGTCCCAGCATCAGCCCGGTGCCGGGCGACACGTCGCGGATCACGGGCGTCGACATGGTCCAGATCAGAAGGGTGGAGGCGAACTGCACCAAGAGGGCGAAGAAGATCTTGCCGGGCAGGCGCAGCGTCTTCCACTTGCCCAGGAACCAGACGACGGGCAGCAGGGCGATCAGGGTGGCGGTGATGGCCTGGACCGGCCATTCCTCGAACTCCAGCACCGGATTGATCCAGCTGAACTTGGGCTTACGTTCGACGGTGTAGATGCCCCAGTGCTTTTCCGACGCGGTGTTGTCCAGGTTCACCTTCCAGGGCTGGTCGAAGGCCTCGACGATGTTGTAGTCGAGCTTCTCCTCGTGCGCCCAGTTGACGAAGTTCCTGAGGAACATGGCCTGGTTGATCAGCGACGGTTCCGAGACGCCGTAATTGCGCCCCGCCGACGGCCAGCCGACTTCGCCGATGAAGATGGGCTTGTCGGGATACTGGGCCTTGACGTCCCTGACCATGCGCTTGGTGAAGTCCAGCGCGTTCTCGATGTGGACGCCGCCGGGTTCCCAGAAGGGCAGGGTGTGGATGGTGATGAAATCCACCTCGCGGGCCAGTTCGGGATAATCCAGCCAGATGGCCCAGGCCTCGGCGGTGCTGATCTTCACCCTGTCGGGCAGCAGGGCGCGGGCGCGGCGCAGGTAGCGGATCATCTGGTCCGGTGACAGCCGGTGCAGGGTCAGGTTTTCGTTGCCGATGATCACCCGGTCGACATTGGGATTGTCCCGCGCGATGCGCACGATGTTGGCCAGCTCGACCTCGTTGCGGCCCAGGCGTTCGTCCAGCCAGGCGCCGGGCAGGGCCTTCAGGCCGTACTTGGCGGCCAGCTCGGGCACCTGGTCCAGGCCTTCCAGGGTGGAGTAGGTGCGGACCTGATGGACCTTGCCGGCCAGCATGGCCAGGTCCTCGTCCATCTCGGCCCGGGTGGGCAGCAGCCACTCGTCCATGTAGGGCAGCTTGCGCACGATGGTGGGGTCGTCGTCGGCGCGTCCCGGGCTGAACGAGACGGAATTGAGGGTGCCGGACCAGGGCAGGCCGCTCTGGGGGCGATTCATCATCGCCCAGAAGCCGAGATTGCCCAGAACGATCAGGAGCAGAACCACGAAGCCGGAAAGACGCATGATGCGCGAGATACCCGTATCGAGTTGCAGGGGCGGCCTTCCGTCCGTGCCCTTGACCCCGTCCTCACGGCGCACCCCATCGCCCACGCGGGGGCGTCGATAAGGGGAGCGGGCGAGGTGGAGCGGTGGCGGCGGGTGCCGTTCGAATCCCTTGAATACTATCTGGATTATTAGCCCAGAGGTCGCCCGCTGTCCATGGGGGTGACGACCGGCAAAAGCTCAAGCGTGCAATGCGTTCCGGCCATGCCGCGCCTGGATCGGGGGCGGCATGGCCGGGGACGCGTCAGGCGCGGCCGAAGACCCGCTTGAAAATGGTGTCCACATGCTTGGTGTGGTAGCCGAGATCGAACAGCTCTTCCAGGGTACGCGCCGGAATCTTGGCGGCCACTTCCGCATCGGCCTTGAGCAGGTCGAGGAAATTGGCGGATTCCAGCCAGACCTTCATGGCGTTCCTTTGCACCGCCTTGTAGGAATCCTCGCGGCTCATGCCCGCCTGGGTCAGCGCCAGCAGGACGCGCTGCGAGAACACCAGGCCGCCCAGCTGGTTGAGGTTCTTCTCGATGGCGTCGGGATAGACCACCAGCTTCTCGATCACGCCGGCCAGGCGGTTCAGGGCGAAGTCCAGGGTGACGGTGGCGTCGGGGCCGATCATGCGTTCCACCGAGGAGTGGGAGATGTCGCGCTCGTGCCACAGGGCCACGTTCTCCATGGCCGGGATCACCATGCCGCGCACGATGCGGGCCAGACCCGTCAGGTTCTCGGTCAGCACCGGGTTGCGCTTGTGGGGCATGGCCGAGCTGCCCTTCTGGCCGGGGGAGAAGTACTCCTCGGCCTCGCGCACCTCGGTGCGCTGCAGGTGGCGGATCTCGATGGCCAGATGCTCCACCGAGCTGGCGATGACGCCCAGCGTGGCGAAGAACTGGGCGTGGCGGTCGCGCGGAATCACCTGGGTGGAGACCGGCTCGGGCTTGAGGCCCAGCTTGGCCGCCACGTGCTCCTCGACCCGCGGATCGATGTTGGCGAAGGTGCCCACCGCGCCCGAGATGGCGCAGGTGGCGATGTCTTCGCGCGCCGACTTGAGCCGGCGGCGGTTGCGCTGGAACTCGGCGTGGAAGGTGGCGAATTTCAGGCCCATGGTCACCGGCTCGGCATGGATGCCGTGGGAGCGGCCCATGCACACCACGTCCTTCAGCTCGAAGGCCCGCTTTTCCAGCGCGTTCAGCACCCGGTCGAGATCGGCGAGAAGGATGTCGGCGGCCTGGGTCAGCTGCACGTTGAGGCAGGTGTCCAGCACGTCCGACGAGGTCATGCCCTGGTGGACGAAGCGGGACTGGGGGCCGATATGCTCGGCCAGCTCGGTCAGGAAGGCGATGACGTCATGCTTGGTCTCGGCCTCGATCTCGTCGATGCGGGCCGAACGGGCGGGGGTGTAGGGCTTGTCGCCCTTCTCCCAGATGATCTTTGCCGATTCCTTGGGAATCACGCCGATCTCGGCCAGGGCGTCGCAGGCGTGGGCCTCGATCTCGAACCAGATGCGGAAGCGGTTTTCCGGCTCCCAGATCTTGGTCATTTCGGCGCGGGAATAGCGGGGGATCATGGCGGCCTAGCCTCCTCGAACAAGCAAGGAGGGGGAAATAGCACGAAGGCGCTTCGGATTAAAGGCCGCGGATGCGTCCGTAATGGACGAAGTCGGTCCAGGTACGTTCCAGACGCTGCATGGTCTCCAGCGTGGTGTCCAACTGAGCCGCCGTCTTGTCGTCACCGCCCAGCACGCCGGACAGGTCGTCCTGCAGCTTGCGGATGGAATTGCACAGGGACAGGCCCTTGTCGGTCAGTTTCAGCCGAACCGAACGGCGGTCATGGGTGGAACGTTCCTGCATCAAGTAACCGCACTCGGTCAGCGCCTTGATGTTGTAGGAGACGTTGGAGCCCTGATAGTAACCGCGGTCCTTGAGGTCGCGGATCACCACCTCGTTCTCGCCGATGTTGTAGAGCAGCAAAGCCTGGACGGCGTTGATGTCTTCGATGCCCAGACGACGCAATTCCGTGCGCAAGACATCGAGGAAATGTCTGTGCAGGCGCTCGATCAAGCGAATTATGTCAAAGTATGGCTGGCTCACGGGGGCGGAGTATAGGGGCATTCCTTTGGCTCGACAACAGCCTATTACAGGCCGATGGTTGCGGCCGCCCCCGGAGGGCGGCTATTGTCCCTTGCGGATTTTGCGAAAGGATCGAGCGGTGAGCGCCAGGCCCAGAATCGTGGTGGTGTTCAACCAGAAGGGCGGTATCGGCAAGACTACCACCAGCGTCAATCTGGCGGTCTGCCTGGCCGAATTGGGGCGGAAGGTCATCCTGGTCGATCTGGACGCCCAGAGCAACGCCTCGACCAGCGTCGGGCTGACCTCGCCGGCGGCGACGGGCGCCTACCAGCTGTTGCGCGGCGAGGTGGACCTCGCCCACGCCTCGCGCGCCACGCCCTATCCCAACCTGCGCCTGGTCGCCGGTTCCGACGATCTGTCGTGGGCGGACGTCGAGATCGCCGTCAAGCCCGAGCCGCAATACGTGCTGGAGCGCGCCCTGGAAACCACGCCCGCCGACGTGGATGTGGTGGTGGTGGATTGCCCGCCGGCCTTCGGCATCCTGTCGGTCAACGCGGCGGTGGCCGCCGACGCGGTGATCCTGCCGGTGGTGCCGGCGCCGCTGGCGCTGGACGGCCTGCACAAGGCGTGGTGGAACATCCAGCGGGTGCGCACCCATTTCAACCGTGAACTGGACACCATGGGCATCCTGTTCACCATGACCGAGGACAGCGACGTCATGCACCGCATCACCGATGCGGTCATCGCCTCGTTCGGCGGCCGGGTGCTTCCCGTCAGGGTGCCCCGCGACATGAAGGTGGTGGAATCGGCGGCCCGCGACCTGCCCCTGGTGATCTTCGAGCCCGAAAGCCCGGCGGCCAGGGCGTATGTCCATCTGGCCGATTTCGTCGATGCCCACATGCTGGAGCCGCGCGCTCCCGCCGCCGCGCGGCCGGCGGCCGGGATGCCGCCGGAGGGCGAGGAGGAAGAGGAACTGCCCCCCGTGCGTCCGTCGCCGCCGCTCGAACCCGGGCCGCAGCCCGGTCCCAACTGGGACCAGCAACTGGACGAGACCGTCGATCTCCTGCCCGAAATATCCAACCTGCGCTGGAAGGTCGGCGTCGGGATCATGATGATCCTGCTGGGCTTCTGCCTGGGCTACGCCTTCGGCCGCTGGATGTATTTCGTCCCTTGAGTCATACCAAGAAGCGCTGATCGAAACCGATCATCGCATCGCCCTCAATCGCCGGGCGCCGCCCGTGGCGGCTTGGCTCCCGCCGCATAAGCGGCGCGGCCCCTCGGGCCTAGCCAAACCGCGATGAGTCGGGCTCATCGCGGTTTGGTATCACCCCTCCAGCAAAGTGATGCCGGCGGCCAAAGCCAGGGTGAAGCTTGCGCCCACCGCCAGCAGATAGGCGGCCTGGGCCGCGCCGTGCCACAGTCGGGCGGGAAAAGCCTTAGTGAAATTGTCGGAATTGCGCATGTGCGTCTCCTCTGAGCGGGTGTCGTTCAGGGAATATATCCGAGCACAATGGTTAGGTATTTGACTTTGGTTAGGCGAGGATCCGCGTGGCGGGCAACCGCACCGTGATGCGGGTCCCCTTGCCCAGGGCGCTGTCCAGGGCGACGCTGCCGCCATGGGCTTCCACGAAGTGGCGCACGATGGCCAGCCCCAGGCCCGAGCCCTGATGGCGTCGCGACAGGGATGAATCCGCCTGATAGAAGGCCTGCCAGACCTTGGCGTGGTGTTCGGGGGCGATGCCGATACCGGTGTCGCTTACCGTCAATTCGACGCCTTCGGGAGTGCGGCGGGCGGACAGGGTCACCGTGCCGGGGCCGGGGGTGAATTTGAGGGCGTTGCCGGTCAGGTTGAGCAGGACCTGACGCATCCGCCTTGGATCGAGGCGCATGCGCGGCAGGCCGGGGGGCAGGTCCATCACCAGCTCGACGCCGGTGATGGCGGCCTTGTGCTCCAGCAGGCGGGCGGTACTGCGGATCAGTTCGTCCGGGTCCGCCTCGTCCTCGTCCAGTTCGGTGCGTCCCGCCTCGATGCGCGAGACGTCGAGAATATCCTCGATCAGCGCTTGCAGGTGCAGTCCGGCCGAATGGATGAGATCCATGTATTCGAGGTAGCGGTTGAGATCCATGGTCCCCACCGCGCCGGCCAGGGCGGCCTCGGAAAACCCGATCACCGCGTTGAGCGGGGTGCGCAGTTCATGGCTGACCGTGGCCAGGAACTGGGATTTGGCCCGGTTGGCGGCCTCGGCCTCCTGCTTGGCGGAGATCAGGGCGGCCTCGGCCCATTTGCGCTGGGTGATGTCGCGGCCTTCCGGCACGACGAACAGGATGTTGCCGTCCTGGTCGGGCACCGGCTTCAGCGAGAAGTCCACATAGGCGATGCCGCCGCCCGCATCCACATGGGTGGTCTCGAAGCGCACGAATTCGCCCTTTGCCGCCCGGCTGATACCGTCGCGCAGCAGGGCCCGTTCCTCCGGTGAATGCTCCCACCAGGGCGTCTCGGCGAAGTGCATGCCCAGCACCGGCGCGATGGAATCCAGGCCGATGAAGGCCAGCGCCGTGCGATTGGCGTCCAGCAGCCGTCCGTCGGGGGACAGCAGGCCGATGAATTCGAAGGTATTCTCGATGATCGCCCGCATTTCCACGTTGACCCGCAGGCTGTCGCGCAGGCGGGTTTCCACTTCGGGGGCGAACTCGACCAGGATCTGGCTGCCGGGCAGGGGCGTATGGGAGCAGTCGGGGCCGTCCACCCAGTCGGGGCGCGTGCCGACCAGGCGGCTTTCCGCAAGCCCAAGCGCCCGCGACAAGGTTTCCCCCACATGGATCAAGTTGCCGTCAGGGCCAAGGACGGCGAAGGCGCGAGGCGAGTTGGCAAAGGTACCAGGAACGGAGTGAGTCAAAATCGGCGATCCCCATACGACGACGGGCAATTGTCGCATGCGGCGAGGAATTCATGAAATTGAATAAGGTATAATTTAGAAACGGCGCGGGCGGGGCGGGGGCAGGCGTTCCACTACGTCGCCCCAGAGGTCGTAATCCTCGGCCGCCTCCACCTCGACGATCACCAGATCGCCGGGGGCGAGATCGGTTTCGCCGTTCATGAACACCGCACCGTCCACCTCGGGGCTGTCGGCCTTGGAGCGGCCGATGGCGCCTTCCTCATCCACTTCGTCGACGATGACCTCGATGCGGGTACCTTCCTTGGCGGCGCCGCGCTCGTCGGCGATCTGGCGGGCGGCCTCCATGAAGCGCTGGTGGCGTTCCTCCTTGACGTCCTCGTCCACCTGATCGGCGAAGGCGTTGGAGGGCGCGCCCCTGACGTCCTCGTACTTGAAGCAGCCCACCCGGTCCAGCTGGGCCTCCTCCAGCCATTCCAGCAGGGCCTCGAAATCGTCGTCGGTCTCGCCGGGGAAGCCGACGATGAAGGTGGAACGCAAGGTCAGGTCGGGGCAGGTCTCGCGCCACGAGCGGATGCGGCCCAGCACCTTTTCCTGGTTGGCCGGGCGGCGCATGGACTTCAGCACGTTGGGGCTGGCGTGCTGGAAGGGGATGTCCAGATAGGGAAGGATCCTGCCTTCCGCCATCAGCGGAATGATCTCGTCCACATGGGGATAGGGATAGACGTAGTGCATGCGGATCCAGATCCCCAGCTCGCCCAGGGCGCCGGCCAGATCGGTGAGGTGGGCCCGCACCGGACGGCCGCGCCAGTCGCTTTCGGCGTGGCGCAGGTCGAGGCCATAGGCGCTGGTGTCTTGCGAGATGATCAGCAGTTCGCGCACCCCCGATTCGGCCAGGCGCTCGGCCTCGCCCAGCACGTCGGCCGCCGTGCGGCTGACCAGTGGGCCGCGGATGTCGGGGATGATGCAGAACGAGCAGCTGTTGTTGCAGCCCTCGGAAATCTTCAGGTAGGCGTAGTGGTGCGGCGTCAGGTGCAGGCCTTCGGGGGGCACCAGCGCCAGCTTGGGGTCGTGCAGCGGCGGCACCGTGGCGTGCACCGCCTCGACCACCGCCTGGTACTGGTGCGGGCCGCTGACCGCCAGCACCGAGGGGTGGGCGGCCCGGATGGCCTTTTCATCGCCGCCCATGCAGCCGGTGACGATCACCTTGCCGTTCTCGGCGATGGCCTCGCCGATGGCCTCCAGCGATTCCGCCCGCGCCGAATCCAGGAAGCCGCAGGTGTTGACGATCACCACGTCGGCGCCGTCGTACTCGCCGGTGATGTCGTAGCCCTCGGCGCGGAGCTTGGTCAGGATGCGCTCGGAATCCACCAGGGCCTTGGAGCAGCCGAGGCTGACGATGCCAACCTTGGGATTCGTCTTGGTCATGGGATTATCGCGCCTGCCTTGGGAAATTCGCCGTGACTTAAGCGGGAATCCCGGGGGAAAAGCAAGCGTCGCGCCATCAATCCCATAATTCCTGCAATGACATTCGTTTCTTAACAGACTTACGGAAAGAATGCACAATAGGACAGGAAAGGCGCGAAATGTCCGATCTGTCCCAGGCCCTGTCGCTGGCCATCGAACTCGTCGTATCCCTTGATCCGCAGGTGCTGGGCATCGTGCGGCTGTCGGTGCTGGTGTCGGGGGCGGCGGTATTGCTGGCCGCGCTGATCGGCCTGCCGCTGGGCGCGATGCTGGCGCTGGGGGCGTTTCCGGGGCGCGGCGCGCTGGTGGTGATGCTCAACGCCTTCATGGGCCTGCCGCCGGTGGTGGTGGGGCTTGCCGTCTATCTGCTGCTGTCGCGGGCCGGGCCGCTGGGCGAGGCCGGGCTGCTGTTCACGCCCGCCGCCATGGTGGTGGCCCAGACCCTGCTGGTCCTGCCCATCGTCGCCGCCCTGGCCCGGCAGGTGGTGGCCGATCTGTGGGAGGAATACGGCGAGCAACTGCGGTCGCTGGGCGTACCGCCCGTGGGGCGCATGCTCACCTTGCTGTGGGACGGGCGGTTCAGCCTGGCCACCGCCGTTCTGGCCGGATTCGGGCGCGCCTGCGCCGAGGTTGGAGCCGTGATGATCGTCGGCGGCAATATCCGGGGTGTGACGCGCACCATGACCACCACCATCGCGCTGGAAACCAGCAAGGGCGACCTGCCGCTGGCCCTGGGGCTGGGGCTGATCCTCATCGCCCTGGTGACCGCCGTCAACGCGGCGGTGTTCGTGATCGGTCAATGGGCGCGGCGGAGGATGGGATGAGGGCGCCCGACACCATTCTTCCCCTCGTCCTCGACCGGGTGGGCTTCGCCGCCGACGGGCGCATGCTGCTGGAGGACGTCACCCTGCGGCTGGAGGCGGGGCTGCGTACGGTGATTCTCGGCCCCAACGGCGCGGGCAAGAGCCTGCTGCTGCGCCTGTGCCACGGATTGCTGCAGCCCAGCGCCGGCGCGGTCCATTGGAGTGGCGGGGATGGGGAAATGGTGCGGCGGCATCAGGCCATGGTCTTTCAGCGCCCGGTTCTGCTGCGCCGCTCGGCGGTGGCCAATATCCGTTATGTCCTGGCTTTAAGGGGCGTCGCCTGGGGCAGGCGGGCCGCGCTGGCCATGGAGGCGCTTGAGCGTTTCGGGCTCGCCCATCTGGCCCAGCGTCCGGCCCGGGTGCTGTCGGGCGGCGAGCAGCAGCGTCTGGCCCTGGCGCGGGCCTGGGCCGCGGGGGCCGAGGTGCTGTTTCTGGACGAGCCCACCTCGTCGCTGGATCCGGCGGCCGCCCTGCAGGTGGAGATGGCGGTGCAGGAATTCCACACCGCCGGCACCAAGGTGGTGATGACCACCCATGACCTGGGCCAGGCCCGCCGCCTGGCCGACGAGGTGGTATTCCTGTCCCGTGGCCGCCTGGTGGAGCACGCCCCGGCGGGAGAATTCTTCAAGGGGCCGAGATCGCCCCAGGCGCGGGCCTTCCTGGCCGGCGAACTGGTCTGCTGACGAAAGGAACCAATTCATGAAACGCCTGCTGCTTGCCGCCCTGGCGGCGCTATCGCTTGCCGCGCCCTCCGCCGTTGCCGAGGAACGCTTCATCACCCTGGCCTCGACCACATCGACCGAGCAGTCGGGGCTGTTCGGCCACCTGCTGCCCCAGTTCAAGGCCGAGACCGGCATCGAGGTCCGGGTGGTGGCGGTCGGCACCGGACAGGCGCTGAAGCTGGGCGAGCGCGGTGACGCCGACGCCCTGCTGGTCCATGACCGGGCCGGCGAGGACCGCTTCGTGGCCGAGGGCTTTGGGCTGGACCGCCGCGACGTCATGTACAACGACTTCGTGGTGGTGGGCCCGGCCGCCGATCCCGCCGGCATCAAGGGCGGCAAGGACGCGGCCCGGGCCTTCGCCAGGATCGCCGCCGCCAAGGCGCCCTTCGCGTCCCGCGGCGACGATTCCGGCACCCATCGCAGCGAATTGCGCCTGTGGAAGAAGGCCGAGGTGGACATCAAGGCCGGCGGCGGCTGGTATCGCGAACTGGGAGCCGGCATGGGGCCGACGCTCAACACGGCGGCCGGCATGAACGCCTATGCCCTGGCCGACCGCGGCACCTGGGCCAGCTTCAAGAACCGCCAGTCGCTGGTCCTCCTGGTGGAAGGCGACCGCGCCCTGTTCAATCCCTACGGCTCGATCCTGGTCAATCCGGAGAAGCACAAGGGCGTCAAGGCCGCCGATGCCAAGGTCTGGCACCTGTGGCTGACCGGCCCCAAGGGCCAGGCCGCCATCGCCTCGTTCAAGATCGACGGCGAGCAGCTGTTCTTCGGCGAGTCCAAGTAGAAAGGGGAGGGTGCCATGAATAGGCGAATGTTCCTGGGGGCGGCGATGGGGGCCGTTGGCGCGGCGTCCCTCGCCCAGGCGGCCGATCCGGCCGAGGTGGTGTTGCTGGGCAGCACCATCGGTCCCATCGATTCCGGCATCGTGCCCGCTTTGGCCAAGGCCTTCCATGCCCGCACCGGCGTCGTGGTGCGCTTCGTGGGTGCCGGCACCGGGGCCACCTTGGAGATGTCCAAGCGGGGCGAGTTCGATCTGGTGATGGTCCACGCCCTGTCGCTGGAAAAGAAATTCATGGCCGATGGCTTCGGCATCGACCGCCGCGACGTCATGTACAACGACTTCGTCCTGCTGGGGCCGGCTGCCGATCCGGCCGGCATCAAGGGGATGAACGACCCCAAGGCGGCGTTGCGCCGGATTGCCGAGACCCAGGCCCGCTTCGTCACCCGGGGCGACAATTCCGGCACCCATGTGGCGGAAAAGGCCCTGTGGGAGAGGGCCGGGCTGCAACCCCAGGGCGCCTGGTACGAGGTGTTCGAGAAAGGCGCCAGCGGTAACGGCCCCACCCTCCGCCACGCCGATGACCGCGGCGCCTACGTGCTGATGGACCGGGCCACCTGGCTGGTGCTGAAGGCCAGGCTGTCGCTGGCTCTGCTGGTGGAGAACCACGCGGACCTGTTCAATTTCATCGCCGTCATCCGCAGCAATCCCGAACGCTTCCCCAAGGCCAATGCCGCCGGGGCGCTGCGATTCGCCGACTGGCTGGTGGGCGACGAGGCGCAAGGGCTGATCGCCGAATACGGCAAGGCGGAATACGGCGCGCCGCTGTTCTTCGCCAATGCGGGCTCGAAGGTGCGGCCCCCCGGTCTGTGAGGCATTTCCTGAAACGACAAGGGCGCGGTCCCCTCGGCTGGCAGGGGATCGCGCCCATTTTCGTCCGGCTTTCTACTGGATGCGCTTCAGCAGAACGCGGATGTTGGGGTGGTGGTCGAAGGGGTCGCGGTACCAGGCGACGTCCTTGATCCGGTACCACTTGCCGCTTCGTGTCCTCAGGGCCTTGCCGATGGTCGGGCAGATATCCGCTTCAAAGCAGCGATTGATTTCACTCTTGTCGAATGATTCGTGAATGACGTAGCGCATGATAAACCAGCCATGTTTAAGGTTGCCAATTAAGCTTATCTTATAAAGATACTGGTCATCTGTCCGTGAAGGTGTTCACAGATAAAATTTTAAATAAATTTTTACTATAAATATCGCGGCCTTGACGCCAATGTCCCTAGCCAATCTCTGGGTTTGTTCGGTAACGGAAAGTAATTTCGACGCGGCAACGGTTGAAGTCGGGCGGCCGAAGTGTCACCATATTGGGTATGGGCCGGATTCGTGGGCCGTTGTCGCTGTGGCGGCGCGCGGACGATGGTTTGGAGAAAAGCGCATGCCCCAGCCCGCTTTTTTTCGCAGAACCTACGACGAGACCATGACCTTGATGGTCGAGGCCCGGAACTATCTGACTTATGCCGAGCGTCGGGAACGCGAGCGGGTCGGCGGGATGATCGGCCTGCGCATGAGCTGCGAGGCCATGCGGGTCACTTCGCGCCTGACCCAGGTGATGGCGTGGCTGATGCTGCAGCGGGCGGTGCATGAGGGCGAGGTGGAGGTCGAGGACAGCTTGCGCGACGAATGCCGTCTGTCGGGGGCGGATGTCTGTCTGGACGAGAGTTTCAACTGCGACGAAACTCTGCCCAATCATCTGCGCAGCCTGATGGACCGTTCCTACCGCCTGTACGTCCGGGTGGCCAGACTGGAAGAGATGCTGGTGCAGCGGGTGCTGCATTAAGCCTGATTGAATTGGGGGATGGGGCAAGATGATGGTGTTGCGGTTTCGCGCCGACCTGCGCCTGGTGGGCGCATTGGTGATTCTGGCATTCGTCATCTGCCATCTCGTCAATCACATGCTCGCCCTGATCTCGCTGGATGTCGCCATGGCGGGCCACGACGTCCTGATGGAGCCGTGGGAGGGCGCCATCGGCACGGGGCTGCTGCTGACGGCGGGCCTTACCCATTACCTCAATGCCCTGTGGGCGGTGTACGAGCGCCGGACCCTGCGCATGGGCGGCGTGGAGGCCTGGCAGCTGGGCCTGGGCCTGTCGATCCCGTTCCTGATGATCGTTCATCTGAGCGGTACCCGGCTGGGCGAATTGGTTCTGGGCCTGGAGCCCGGCTACCCGTCCGTCCTGCTCAGCCAGTGGGTCTTGAGCCCCTGGAAGGGAGTGAGCCAGGCGATACTGGTCCTGGTGGTCTGGGGCCATGCCTGTGCCGGGCTGCATCTGCGCTTCTCGATGCGCTCCGGCTACGACAGCGCCAGGCCCTGGCTGCTGGCCCTGGCGGTCGTCGTTCCCACCCTGTCGCTGGCCGGCTGGGTGGCCGGCGGCAGTTTCGTCATGCGGGCCGCCGCCGATCCCCAATGGACGGGCCGGGTGCTGGCCGAGGCCCATATGGGCCCCGATACGGCGGCGGACACCTTGCGCCTGATGCTGATCGGGGTCGGGCTTCACGCTCTGCTGATCGCCTTGCCCCTCGGCGGCCGGGCCTTGAGGCTGCTAGGCGGCGGCAAGCGTCCCCAGCTCACCCATTCCAGCGGCCGGGTGATGCGCATGATGCCCGGGGCGTCGGTGCTCGAGACCTTGCAGGATCACGGGATCGCCCATGCCGCGGCCTGCGGGGGCAAGGCGCGCTGCACCACCTGCCGGGTGCGCGTTCGCGCCGGGGCCGACCGATTGCCGCCCCCCGGCCCGCAGGAGATGGCGGCCCTGACCCGAATCGAGGCCCCGCCCGAGGTTCGCCTGGCCTGCCAGCTGCGCCCCGACCACGATCTGGCGGTTCTGCCGCTGCTGCCCTCGGACGCCGCCGCCGCCGAAGGGCGGCTGCACGGAGGATTGGATGGGCGCGAGCGCCACGTGGTGGTGATGTTCGTCGATCTGCGGGGCTCGACCACCCTGGGCGAGGCCAAGATGCCCTACGACATGCTGTTCATCCTGCACCGGTTCTTCCAGCAGATGACCCGCGCCCTGTCGGCCACCGGCGGACACTATTCCAACTTCACCGGCGACGGGTTGATGGCGCTGTACGGGCTGAAGGTGGGGGATGCCGGCAAGATGGTGAAAGCGGCCCTGGCGGGGGCGCGTCAGATGGTGGCCGGTCTCGAGGCCTTGAACGCCGAACTGGCCATGGAGCTCTCGGCCCCCTTGCGCATGGGCATCGGCATCCATTACGGCGAGGCCATCGTCGGCACCATGGGGCCGCCCGGCGCCCAGATCGTCAGCGCCATCGGCGATACGGTCAACACCACCGCCCGCCTGGAGGGGCTGACCAAGGACCATGACTGCCTGCTGGTGCTGTCCGCCGCCGCCGCCCTGGCCGGCGGCCTGGACGTCGCCGGAGAGCCCCGGCATCAGGTGACGGTGAAGGGCCGGGTGGAGCCGGTGGAATTCTTCGCGTTCAGGGAAATTCCCGACAGATAGGCAGAAGGGGACGGCTAGCGCCAGACCACTTCCCACAGTTGGAACTTTTCCTTGAAGCCCTTCAGGGAGTGGGTGCCGCCGTCCACGAAGGTGCCCACCGGCCCGGCCAGATCCTTCACCGACTGGGTGCAGAGGATCTGATCGGAATCGGTGGCGGCGCAGACGCGGGCCGAGAGCTGGACGGTGGAGCCGAACAGGTCGTCCTCTTCCTGAATGGGTTCGCCGGCGTTCAGCCCGATGCGCAGATGCAGCGGCAGGTTGGGCTGCTTCTCGTTGTGGGCGGTGACCTGGCGCTGGACCTGGACCATGGCTTCCACCGCATTGGCCGCCGAGGCGAAGGAGGCCATGATGCCGTCGCCCGTGTGCTTGACCTCGCGCCCGGCGAACTGGGTCAGCGCCGTGCGCACGATGGCGTTGTGCTTGCGCACGATCTCCTGCGCCGCCTGGTCGCCGCGCGCCTGGGTCAGGTCGGTGGAGCCCACCATGTCGGTGAAGACCACGGTCATCAGGCCCGACGCCTTCTTCTCGGCGGCGGGCTTGTTCCAGTCCTTCAGCGAGGACTGGAGCTTGATCATCGGCGTTCCCTCGTCGCCCTCCGCCCAGGATTCCATGGAGGACTTGCCCGCTTCGAACATGCGGGCATAGCGCTGTTCGCCCATGTATCCCGGCACCTTGTCGTAGAAGAGGGCCGCCTGGTCGCCCGGCGTGCCCAGCTTCTCGATGATCGACTTCAGCAGCTTGCGCTGGCCCGCCGAATCCAGCTTCTGGGCCCGGGCGATGGTCTGGACGGCGCCGGCCATGAACAGGTTGAGGCCGAAGGTGGTGTACTTGTCGGTGCTGGGCGCGACCTGGCGGACGATCTCCATGGACTTGTCCACGAAGCGGTCGGTGACCTTTCTGGTGGCCTCCAGGGCCGGGGTGGAGGGGATGGCATCCACCGCCGCTTCGGCCGCCGACGGCTCCTCGGGCAGGGCGGCCTGAGGCGGGGGCTCTTCCTCCGCGGGCGGCGGGGGCGGTTCCGGCTCGGGGTCGTCGCCCCAGGTCTCGGGAATCATCTCCGCCTCGGCCTTCCGGGCCAGCTTGTTCAGCGACTTCTTCACCGCTTCCGAGGGTTGCGGCCTGGGGGGCGGAGCCGCCACCGAGCCGCCCCGGTTGAACTGGATGTTGGCGTTGCGCGGCATGAAGCGCAGGCCCAGCGGCACGGCGGTCATCAGGAACACCAGACCGAACACCAGCACCAGCATCTGCCCATATTCGTCGGGGGTGATGCGGAAACCGAAATCGTAGAGGAAGACGATGGCGGACGGCACCAGGCGCAATGCCCCCAAACCCAACCCCGACGCCACCAGCAAAATGACGGTCAGGCGCAGGATCATGGCGCCGGCCCCGATGGAGGGGCCGCTGGTCCGCGCCCTGGCGGCCTTGGCGGCCTTCTTGGCCGCCGCCGCCTTGGCGGCGCCGCCCCCTTTGCCGGAATCCCTGCCCGAGCCGCCGCCGCCGCCGCCGCCCTTGCCGCCGCCCGCCGCCGCGCCCTTCTTGGGCTGGACGTTGTGGCCGGACATGTAGACTTCGGCTTCGTCGAAGACGTTGGTGTCGGTGTTGTAGGTTTCGCGCAGCACTTTGGTGCGCACGCCAAGGGTGTTTTCCAACTCCTTGGCCTCGCGGACAGCCTCGTCACGCTCCAGCCGCGGGAAGCGTGCGTGCAGCATCCACCCCCGGCCTTCCATGACGTAAACTTCAAAATGAACGATGATCATGTCCGCCCAATCACCGTCTTGGCCAATCACAGTTTGGCTTCAATTACAATTCAGCCAGGGAGTATCGCAGCTCCCTTATTAAAAATTTGCTCTACCCGTAGAACGTCAAGAAGTCCACTGCAAACACTTTCGGCCGGCATGAAGCCGGCCGATCGTGCAGTCTGATAACTTAGCGCAGGCAAACGCCGCCTGGCCGTGGCCAGTCCGGCATTCCCCATTTCCCTTAGGAATTGGTCGACTTGATGCCGAAGCCTTCGAAGCGCTTCTTGAACTTGGCGAGCTGGCCGGCGGTATCGACCATGCGATGCACGCCGGTCCAGGCCGGGTGCGACTTGGGATCGATATCCAGGCGCAGGGTGTCGCCAGCCTTGCCCATGGTGGACCGGGTCTTGTACTCGGTGCCGTCCGTCATCACCACGTTGATCTCGTGGTAGTCGGGATGAATGTTGTCCTTCATAGCCTGAAGCTCCGCAAATCGAAGGCGCGTATATAGCCAAAAGCGGACCGGGGCGCAAGCGGTCCTTCACCCTTGGGCGGAATTTGGGTTAGCATCCGCTCCCCCCAATCCGGAGAACCCCCATGAGCCTCGATGAAAGCCGCTTCGCCAGCCTTGCCGACCCGTTGCTGGAGCGCATCGCCGACGCGGTCGAGGATGCCATGGACGATGCCGACGCCGACCTGCATGCCGGCATCCTGACGCTCACCCTGCCGGGCATCGGCCAGTACGTCATCAACAAGCATTCCCCCAACCGGGAAATCTGGCTGTCCTCGCCCAAAAGCGGCGCCCATCACTTCGGCTGGAACGGTGAAAAGTGGATGTCCACCCGCAATGCCGAGATCGAGTTGCTGGGCCTGCTGCTGGCCGAGATCGGCGTGGCGGTGTGAGCCGCTCGTCATCCTGAGCGTAAGCGAAGGATCTTTCAGCCACCGGCAGGCGGCTTTGGTGAAAGATGCTTCGCCTGGCGCTCGGCATGACAAGGGAGGGGCTTCAGACCGCCTTCACCAGGATGTGGCGCTTCTTGCCGGCGGTCAGCTTGACGGCGCCGTCCTTAAGGTCGCCATTGCCCACCGGCCGGGCCTCGTCCACCGCCTGGTCGTTGACCTTGCCGCCGCCGCCCTTCAAGAGACGGCGGGCCTCGCCGTTGGAGGCGGCCAGGCCGGCGCGCACGAACAGGGCGAAGGCGGGAATGCCCGCCGCCAGTTCGGCGGCCGGAATCTCGATGGTGGGCAGGTCGGCCGAGGCCACGCCCTGCTCGAAGGTCTGGCGCGCCGTCTCGGCGGCCTGGAGCGCGGCGGCTTCGCCGTGGCACAGGCGGGTGACCTCGTTGGCGAGGATCTTCTTGGCCTCGTTGATCTCGGCGCCCTGGAGCGCCTCGAGCTTGGCGATCTCGGACAGCGGCAGTTCGGTGTAGAGCTTGAGGAAGCGGCCGACGTCGGCGTCCTCGGTGTTGCGCCAGTACTGCCAGAACTCCCAGGCGCTCAGCATGTCGTCGTTCAGCCACACGGCGCCGTTGACGGTCTTGCCCATCTTGGCGCCCGAGCTGGTGGTCAGCAGCGGGCTGGTCAGGCCGAACAGCTCGGCCTGGTCGCAGCGGCGGCCCAACTCGACGCCGTTGATGATGTTGCCCCACTGGTCCGAGCCGCCCATCTGCAGGATGCACTTGTTGCGGCGGAACAACTCGAGGAAGTCGTAGCCCTGCAGCAGCATGTAGTTGAACTCGAGGAAGGTCAGCGGCTGCTCGCGCTCGAGCCGCAGCTTGACCGAATCGAAGGTCAGCATGCGGTTGATGGTGAAATGGTGGCCGTAATCGCGCAGGAAGTCGATGTAGTTCAGCTTGTCCAGCCAGTCGGCGTTGTTGACCATCATGGCGTCGGTGGCGCCGTTGCCGAAGCTCAGGTACTTGGTGAACACCGTCCTGATGCCCGCCATGTTGGTGGCGATGACCTCGTCGGTCAGCATCTTGCGGGCTTCGTCCTTGCCGGTGGGGTCGCCGATGCGGGTGGTGCCGCCGCCCATGAGCACGATGGGCTTGTGGCCGGTCTTCTGCCACCAGCGCAGCAGCATGATCTGCATCAGCCCGCCCACATGCAGCGAGGTGGCGGTGCAGTCGAAGCCGATATAGGCAGCCTGGCACCCCTCGGTCAGGCGCTTGTCCAGCGTCTCCAGGTCGGTACACTGGTGCATGTAGCCGCGCTCGGTGACGATACGCAGGAAATCGGACTTGAGAGAGGTCATGGCGCGCCCGTTCGGCTTGCTGGGAAGAGGCCGCTCGTTTATCACACTTGGGTGAACGCCACAATCGGGGGGACGCAATGCTGGCGCTGGGGCTGATGAGCGGAACCTCGCTGGACGGCGTCGACGTCGCCCTGCTCGATACCGACGGCGTGGCCGTGGCCCACATGGGGCCGTCCGCCACCATTCCCTACGGGGCCGAGCAGCGCCTCGCCCTGATGGGGGTGCTGGGCGGCAACGGTCCGGTGGCCGAGGTGGAGCGCGAGCTGACCCTGTTCCATGCCAAAGTGGTCCGCGACTTCCTGGCCGAACACGGAATCGATGCCGCCAAGGTGTCGGTGGCCGGCTTTCACGGCCACACCATCCTGCACGCCCCCCAGGAACGCCGCACCTGGCAGATCGGCGACGGCGCCCTGCTGGCCTCGGAGATCGGCATCCGGGTGGTCAACGACTTCCGCACCGCCGACGTGGCCGCCGGAGGCCAGGGCGCGCCGCTGGTTCCAGCCTATCACCGCGCCCTGGCGGCGGGGCTCGAGACGCCGCTGGCGGTGCTCAACCTGGGCGGCGTCGGCAACGTCACCTGGATATCCGAGAACGGCTCGCTGCTGGCCTTCGACACCGGACCGGGCAACGCCCTGATCGACGATTGGGCCCAGGCCCATACCGGCAAGCCGGTGGATACGGACGGTCAGCTGGCGGCGGGCGGGCGGGTCAGGCGCGACGCGGTCGAGGCCTTCCTGCATCACACCTATTTCGACCGCCATCCGCCCAAGTCGCTGGACCGCGACGAATTCCACGCCTTGGCCTGGGAACTGGTCAAAGGGGCCTCGGCCGAGGACGGGGCGGCGACGCTGACCGCCTTTACCGCCGCCTCGGTGGCGCTGGCCGCCTACAGTTTTCCCCGCCCGGTCAAGCGCTGGCTGGTCACCGGCGGCGGGCGGCGCAATCCCGAGATGATGAAAGCCCTGCACCGTGGCCTGTCGGCGCCGGTCGAACCGGTGGAGGCGGTGGGCTGGAACGGTGACGCGCTCGAGGCCCAGGCCTTCGCCTTCCTGGCGGTGCGCTCCCTGGCCGGCCTGCCCCTGACCTATCCCCAGACCACCGGCGTCGCCGCCCCCCAGACCGGCGGCCGCCTCCATGCTTTTTAAGCGGAGAGCCTTCATGCGCGCCTTCCTTGCCGTCCTCGCCCTGCTGTTGCTGGCCGCTCCCGAGGTCCGGGCCGATCAGGCCACCGCCATCGCCGCGGTGCGGGCTCAGCCCAAGGTGCTGGACGCCTCCATCGACGACCGCGGCAATCTCTACGTGGTGGTGAAGAACGAGACCCTGTCGTGGGAACAGTACGGCGCCGCCATGTGCCGGCTGGTGCGTCCCCACCAGGCCCGGGTGTTCCAGGCCCACATCATCGACATGACCTCGGTGGGCAAGGGGGCCAAGCCGGCCCAGTGGAAGCGCCTGGCCCAGGTCAATTGCTCGGCCATCAACTAGGGACCCCGATCTGTCATCCCGACGACCAACGGGAGGAGGGATCTCCGCCTGGAGCATTGGTCAGGACGAGATCCCTCGACTGCGCTCGGGATGACGGAATGATTGGCGTCAACGAAAAACCCCCGCTTTCGCGGGGGTTGTCGGTATCAGGGCAGGGCGACGGCCAGTTCCGGCTCGGGCACCGGGGGCGGGGCCGTCGGGCGCGCCACCATGGATTCTCCCAGATAGGCGTCTACCATGCCGTCCAGGGCTTCCAGATGGGTGCCGAAGAAGTGGTTGGCCCCCTCGATGGTCTGGTAGCGCACCTTGATGTTGCGCTGGGTGGCCAGCTTGGCCGCCAGTTTGGCCACGGTCGGCTCGGGCACCAGGTCGTCGTTGGTGCCGTGCACGATCAGGCCCGACGACGGACAGGGCGCCAGGAACGAGAAGTCGAAGACGTTGGCCGGCGGCGCCACCGAGACGAAGCCGTCGATCTCGGGGCGGCGCATCAGGAGCTGCATGCCGATCCAGGCGCCGAACGAGAAGCCTCCCACCCAGCAGGCCGAGGCGTTGGCGTTGAACGACTGCATCCAGTCCAGCGCCGACGCCGCGTCGGACAGCTCGCCCTGGCCGTTGTCGAACTTGCCCTGGCTGCGGCCGACACCGCGGAAGTTGAAGCGCAGCGTCGAGAAGCCGCGCCGCACGAAGGCATGGTACAGCGCGTAGACCACCTTGTTGTTCATGGTCCCGCCGTGCTGCGGGTGGGGATGAAGCAGGAGGGCCAGCGGGGCATTCGGCGACTTGCCGTGATGGTAGCGGCCTTCTAGGCGGCCGTCGGGTCCATTGAAAATCACTTCAGGCATGGCGTGCGTACAGTCTCCCTTGCCCGGCAACCGCTCAAACCTGAGTGGTAATGTCGGGGAAAATACAACAACAAATTGGATTTTAGCCCGTCAATCTTGACCGGCCTTGTCGGGCATCCTATATTCACCTTCGCTATGTCAGCGCCCGGTTGGGCATTCCCCTGGCGGTCGCATGCGACCGTCGCGACGTACATTAACATATTGCGAGCTATGATTTTCAAGAGCCTTCAAGAAGATATTGCGTCCATTCGCAAGCGTGACCCGGCCGCCCATTCCTGGCTGGAGGTTCTGCTGTGCTATCCCGGCCTGCACGCGGTGCTGTTTCATCGCCTGTCCAACTGGTGCTGGAACCATGGATTGCGGGTGCTGGGGCGCTTCGTCTCGCATGTGGGGAAGATCCTGACCGGCATCGAGATTCATCCGGCCGCCCAGCTGGGCGAGCGCTTCTTCATCGATCACGGCACCGGCGTGGTGATCGGCGAGACCGCGGTGATCGGCGCCGACGTGACCCTTTACCACGGCGTGACGCTGGGCGGCACCTCGCTGCACAAGGGCAAGCGCCATCCCACCCTGGAGGACGGGGTGATCGTCGGCTCGGGCGCCCAGGTACTGGGCCCCATCACGGTGGGCAAGGGGGCGCGCATCGGCGCCAACGCCGTGGTGCTGACCGACGTGCCGCCGGGCGTGACCATGGTGGGCATTCCGGCCCGCATGGTGATGCGCCGCCAGGAAAGCGAATTCTGCGCCTATGGCCTGCCGGTGGAGGAACTGCCCGACCCGGTGGTGCGGGCCATCGATTCCGTCCGCTCGCAGGTGGCGACCCTGATGGAGCGGGTCAAGGAACTGGAGACCGAGCTGCACGGCCACCCGACCCAGGCCTGCGCCCGCCTCTCCCAGCCCGAGGGGGCTGAGAAGGGCGAAAAGTCCATACCTATCGAAGCGGTAACCACTCCGGCCAGCGGGACAACCGGCCGGCAACTGGAACGGGAGGTCATATCGTGAAACTCAGCACCAAGGGGCGCTATGCCGTGATGGCCATGGTGGATCTCGCCAGCCATTCCGAGGGAAGCCCGGTGGCTCTGGCCGACATCGCCGAGCGCCAGGAAATCTCGCTGTCCTATCTCGAGCAGCTGTTCGGCAAGCTCAGGAAGGGCGGTCTGGTGAAAAGCGTGCGCGGGCCGGGCGGCGGCTATCTTTTGTCGCGAATCCCACAACAGACGCGCATTTCCGACATTATCCTGGCGGTGGATGAACCCATCCAGACCACCCGGTGCTCTCCCGGCTCGCCGGCCGGCTGCCACAACAACAAGGGCCGCTGCCTGACCCACGACCTGTGGGAGGAACTCGGCAACCAGATTTATCTCTATCTCAGCTCGGTGTCCCTGGCCGATGTGTGCGAGCGCCGCATCCTGGGCAGCTCGGGCATGTTCCACGGCACCGCCGCCGCGCAATAGGGCTCAAGCGAAAGGACAAGGTGAAGTGAGCAGGGCCGTCTACCTCGACTACAATTCCGGCGCCCCCGTGCGCCCCGAGGTGGCGGCCGCGATGGTCGAGGCGCTGGCCGAGCCCGGCAATCCGTCCTCCGTCCACGGTTTCGGGCGGGCGGCGCGGGCCAGGGTCGAGGCGGCGCGGCGGCAATTGGCCGGGCTGGTGGGCGCCGACCCCGCCGGCATCGTTTTCACCTCGGGCGGCACCGAGGCCAACGCCCTGGCGCTTCGGGGCTGCGGGCGCTCCCGCCTGCTGGTGTCGTCCATCGAGCATCCCTCCGTCCTCGATTCGGCGTCCGAGGCCGAGCGGGTGCCGGTCACCCCCGACGGCATCATCGACCTCGCCGCCCTGGATTGCCTGCTGGCCGCCAATACCCGCCCGGCCCTGGTGTCGGTGATGCTGGCCAACAACGAGACCGGCATCGTCCAGCCGGTGGCCGAGGCGGCCCGCATCATTCATGCACGCGGCGCATGGCTTCATTGCGATGTCGCCCAGGCCATGGGCCGCATCAAGGTTTCCCTCGGCCAGCTGGGGGCGGATATCCTCACCCTTTCCGCCCACAAGATGGGAGGCCCGGCCGGCGTGGGCGCGCTGATTCTCGCCGAATCCGGCCGGACACTGGCACCGATCTTGCTGGGTGGCGGCCAGGAACGCCGCCGCAGGGCTGGCACCGAGAACGTGGCGGGAATTGTCGGCTTAGGCGCCGCCGCCCAATCGGCGGGGGATGACTTGGCCGGGGCCGACACCACATATGGTGTGCAGGCCTTGCGTGACCGTCTGGAAGAAGGCGCCCGGCGCCTGGTTCCCGACGCGGTAGTGATCGGGGCCGGCGCGCCCCGTCTGCCCAATACCACCTGCCTGGCTCTGCCGGGGGTGGAGGGGCGGACCCAGGTGATGGCGCTGGACCTGGCGGGCGTCGCGGTCAGCGCCGGAGCCGCCTGTTCCTCGGGCAAGGTCGCGCCCAGCCACGTGCTGGCGGCCATGGGCCTGGAGGAGCGGCTCAAGGGCTCGGCCATCCGGGTCAGCCTGGGCTGGTCGAGCCGGCCGGAAGATGTGGACACGTTCCTCGCCGCCTGGGCCGATCTGGCCCGGCACAAGGGACTAAAGGTTTCGGAGGCGGCCTGAGCGGCCGTCTTGAGCAAAACGACTAAAGGTAAGGGATCTTTGCAAATGACAGCTCTCGGCAAGACGACCCGCCCCAGCCTGCCCCGCCCGCCGGGGGCGCCGGTCTACCTGGACTATCAGGCGACCACGCCCTGCGATCCCCGCGTGGTCGAGGCCATGCTGCCCTGGTTCACCGAGAAGTTCGGCAATCCCCACTCGCGCAACCACCGCTACGGCTGGGAAGCCGAGGAGGCGGTGGAAAAGGCCCGCGAGCAGATCGCCGACATCATCGGTGCCGATGCCAAGGAGGTGATCTTCACCTCGGGCGCCACCGAGTCCAACAATCTGGCCATCAAGGGTGTCGCCCACTTCTACAAGGACAAGAAGAACCACATCGTCACCGTGGTGACCGAACACAAATGCGTGCTCGACACTTGTCGCCACCTGGAACAGGAAGGCTTCTCGGTGACCTATCTGCCGGTGAAGACCGACGGTCTGGTGGATCTGGCCGAGCTGGAGGCCGCCATCACCGACAAGACCGCCATCGTCTCGGTCATGGCCGTCAACAACGAGATCGGCGTGATCCAGCCCCTGGCCGAGATCGGCGCCCTGTGCCGCAAGAAGGGTGCCTTCTTTCATACCGACTGTGCCCAGGCGGTAGGCAAGATCCCCCTGGACGTCAACGCCATGAACATCGACCTGATGAGCATCTCGGGTCACAAGATCTACGGGCCCAAGGGCATCGGCGCCCTGTACGTGCGCCGCCGTCCCCGCGTCCGTCTGGTGCCGCTGATCACCGGCGGCGGCCAGGAGCGCGGCATGCGCTCGGGCACCTTAGCCACACCCTTGTGCGTCGGCCTGGGCGAGGCCTGCGCCATCGCCAAGGCGGAAATGGGGGCCGAGGCCGAGCGGCTGATGGGCTTGCGCAACCGTCTGCTGGGCGGGCTGAAGCAGCGGTTGCCGGAAATCTACGTCAACGGCGACCTGGATCACCGCATTCCCGGCAACCTGAACATCTCGTTCGCCTTCGTCGAGGGCGAGGGGCTGATGATGGGCGTCAAGGATCTGGCGGTGTCGTCGGGGTCCGCCTGTACCTCGGCCTCGCTGGAGCCGTCCTACGTGCTGCGCGCGCTCGGCGTCGACGTGGAGATGGCCCACACGTCCTTGCGCTTCGGCCTGGGCCGCTTCACCACCGACGAGGATATCGAGTTCGCCATCGACCACATCGTCGAGGCGGTCGAGCATCTGCGCGCCATGAGTCCGCTGTGGGACATGCATCTGGAAGGCGTCGACCTCAAGTCCATCGAGTGGGCCGAGCATTGAGTTAAATTTTTGCGCAATTCGGTACCGAATTGCCTTAGAATGATTCCGGGCTGAGGCCCGATGGTAAAGTTGGAGAACGGTTATGGCTTACAGCGACAAGGTTATCGACCACTACGAGCACCCCCGCAACGTGGGTGCCCTCGACAAGGACGATTCCGCGGTGGGCACCGGCCTGGTGGGCGCGCCGGCCTGCGGCGACGTGATGAAGCTGCAGATCAAGGTCAGCGCCGAGGGCATCATCGAGGACGCCAAGTTCAAGACCTTCGGTTGCGGCTCGGCGATTGCCTCCAGTTCCCTGGTGACCGAGTGGGTCAAGGGCAAGACCCTGGACGAGGCGGCAAGCATCAAGAACACCGACATCGCCCAGGAACTGGCCCTGCCGCCGGTCAAGATCCATTGTTCCGTGCTGGCCGAGGATGCTATCAAGGCCGCCATCGCCGACTACAAGAAGAAGTCGGGCTGAGCGGCGGAACGCGGGTATACGAGAAGAAGGGGAAGATCATGCCTCCTGCTCCCATGACCATCACCGACGCCGCCGCCGAGCGGGTCAAGGTCCTGCTGGCCAAGCGCGGCAAGCCCAGCGTGGGCATCCGCATCGGCGTGCGTTCCAAGGGCTGCTCGGGCATGTCCTACACCCTGGAATACGCCGACGAGAAGTCGCAGTTCGACGAAATCCTCGAGGACAAGGGCGTCACCGTGCTGATCGATCCCAAGGCGACCATGTTCATCCTGGGCACCGAGATGGACTTCGTCGAGGACAAGATGCAGTCGGGCTTCGTCTTCAAGAATCCCAACGAGAAGGGGCGCTGCGGCTGCGGCGAGTCCTTCCACGTCTGAGTAGTTTGCTCGTCACCCCCGCGCAGGCGGGGGTCCATGCTGGGGACAAGTTGGATGTTCGATAGCCTGTGCCGTGCCGGTGGGACCATGGATTCCCGCTTTCGCGGGAATGACGGTCTGGTGGTGAGGAGAGGACGATGAACGCCCCCGCCGCCGCCCAGATCGTTTCCTGTTGGTCCTGCAAGGGGCCGGTGGCGACGCGCGCCCTGTTCTGCTCGGTGTGCGGCGCCGTCCAGGGGCCGGGCACCATCGACCACTTCGCCCGCCTGGGCATTCCGCCGTCCTTCGACTTGGATCTGGACGCCCTGCAGCGCCAGTATTTCGGCTTTCAGAAGCGCCTGCATCCCGACCGCTTCGCCGCCAAGTCGTCCAAGGAGAAGGCGCTGTCCCAATCCCAGGCCACCGCGCTGAACGAGGCCTACGAGACCCTGAAGGACCCGTTGAAGCGGGCCGCCTATCTGCTCAACCATCTGGGTCATCCGGTGGATCTCACCGCCTGCGGCACCATCAACGACCGCGAGTTGCTGATGGAGCAGATGGAAAAGCGCGAAGCCCTGGCCGAGGCCACCACCCCCGACCAGATCGCCAAGCTGGCCATGCAGGCGGAATCCGAGGTGATCGCCTGCCAGTGCCACATCTCGGCCGCCATCAACGCCGACAATCTGGAAGAGGCGGGGCATCTGACCATCCGCCTGAAATACCTCGCCAAGCTGGCCGAAGAGGCCCGTGCCAAGAAAACCCGTGCCCTGAGGCTTCCCTAAATGCTGTTGCAGCTTCACGAACCCGGCGAGAGCCCGGCCCCCCACGAATCCGAGCGCGGCCTGGCGGTCGGCATCGACCTGGGCACCACCAATTCGGTGGTGGCGCTGGCCCGCGACGGCGAGACCGAGGTTCTGCGCGATGCCGAGGGCAAGGGCCTGATCCCGTCGGTGGTCTATTACGCCGATGACGGCGAGGTCGTGGTCGGCAATGACGCCCGGCGCATGATCCTGGAAGCTCCCGATCATGTGGTCAGCTCGGTCAAGCGCCTGATGGGCCGCGGCACCGAGGATCTGAAGACCCTGGCCGGCACGCTGCCCTATACCCTGGACGTGGCCGCCGAGGGCGGCATGGTGCGCCTCAAGGTGGCGGGGCGCACGCTGACCCCCGTCGAGGTTTCCGCCGACATCCTGCGCGCCGTCAAGGCCCGCGCCGAGGAGGCCCAGGGCAAGAGCGTGGACCGTGCCGTGGTCACCGTTCCCGCCTATTTCGACGACGCGGCCCGTACGGCGACCAAGGACGCCGCCCGTCTGGCCGGGCTCGAGGTTCTGCGACTGGTCAACGAGCCCACGGCGGCCGCCCTGGCCTATGGCCTGGACAATGCCGCCGAGGGGCTCTACGCCGTCTATGATCTCGGCGGCGGCACCTTCGATATCTCCATCCTGCGCATGGAAAAGGGCGTGTTCCAGGTCAAGTCCACCGGCGGCGACGCCGCGCTGGGCGGCGACGACATCGATCACGCCATCGCCGAGCGCTTTCTGGCCGAGCGCGCCAAGGAGCATGGGGTAGAGACCATCACGGCGGGCGAGGCCAAGCAGGCCCTGGCCGCCGCCCGCGTCGCCAAGGAATGCCTGTCGGGCCGCGCCAATGGCGACTGGATGATCGAGGTGGACGGCAAGCCCTCCAAGCACGTCATGACCCGCGATGAGTTGGAGGCCCTGGCCGCCCCCTGGGTGGACAAGACCATGGCCATCTGCCGGGGCGTCATCGCCGACGCCGGCATCGAGGTCGCGGACGTCCAGGGCGTGGTGCTGGTGGGCGGCTCGACCCGCATGCCGCTGGTGCGCCGCAAGGTGAAGGAACTGTTCGGCCGCGAGCCACTGGCCGACATCAACCCGGACGAGGTGGTGGCCGTGGGCGCCGCGCTGCAGGCCGAGGCCCTGACCATCGGCTCGGATACCCTGCTGCTGGACGTCACGCCGCTTTCGCTCGGCATCGAGACCATGGGCGGCATCGTGGAAAAGGTCATTCCGCGCAACACCCCCATCCCCGTGGCCATGGCCCAGGAATTCACCACCTATCAGGACGGCCAGACCGCCATGGCCATCCATGTGCTCCAGGGCGAGCGCGAGATGGTGGACCAGAACCGTTCGCTGGCCCGCTTCGTGCTGCGCGGCATTCCCAACATGGCCGCCGGCGCGGCGCGCATCCGCGTCACCTTCACGGTGGACGCCGACGGCCTGCTGACCGTCACTGCCTCCGAGGCCACCACCGGAATCGAGCAGCAGGTGGCGGTCAAGCCGTCCTATGGCCTGACCGAGGACGAAATGGCCAACATGCTGCGCGATTCCCTGGTCAACGCCAAGGACGACATGGCGTCGCGCCTGTTCGCCGAGACGGCGGTCGAGGCCCGGCGCTCGGTGCTGGCGGTGCAGGCGGCGCTGAAAGTTGACGCCGACCTCTTGTCTGATGACGAGCGAAAGGGTATCGATGCCGCTATCGCCGCCGTCGATGCCGCCATCGCCGCCGGCGACCGCGATGCCGTGACGGCCGCGTCGGAAGGCCTGGAGGCCGCCACCAAGACCTTCGCCGAACGGCGGATGGACCGTGGCATCCGCGCCGCCCTGGCCGGCATGGCGGTGGAAAAGCTCGACGACGCCCTCAGCGGCGAATAGATAGGAAAGCCGGCTCATGCCCAAGATGACGTTCATCGCCCCCGACGGGACCCGCAACGAAGTCGACGCCGCCGAGGGGCTGTCGGTGCTGGAAGTGGCCCATCGCAACAAGATCGAGCTGGAAGGCGCCTGCGAGGGCTCGCTGGCCTGTTCCACCTGCCACGTGATCGTCGCCAAGGAATGGTACGACAAGCTGTCGCCCGCCACCGAGGACGAGGAGGACATGCTGGACCTGGCCTTCGGCCTCACCGCCACCTCGCGGCTGGGCTGCCAGATCATCATGAGCAAGGATTTGGACGGGTTGACCGTCACCCTGCCGGCCGCCACCCGCAACATGCAGGTGGACAAGAAGTGACGCCTTTGGCGTCATCCTGAGGCAAGGCCGAAGGATCTTTCACCCGCCGCCGGTGCCTGAAAGACCCTTCGCTTGTGCTCAGGGTGACAGACTGGGGAGAGTCCGATGAAGTGGACCGATACCCTCGACATCGCCATCGCCCTGGAAGAAGCGCACGCGGGCGCTGACAACGTCAATCTGCGCTTCACCGACCTGCACAAGTGGGTTTGTGAACTGCCGGGCTTCGCCGACGATCCCGCCAAGTCCAACGAGAAGATCCTCGAGGCCATCCAGATGGCCTGGATCGACGAGCGGGAATGAACCCCTTCGCCCTGCTGCCCCCCATCGATCTGGCCGCCTTCGCCGCCTTCCTGATGCTGTGGGTGGGCTATACCGTCATCGCCGACCGCCTGACCCTGGGTGGCCATTCGCTGCTGGCCGCCACGGCCAGGCACCGCCGCACCTGGATGCGGGCGCTGTGCGACCGCGAGGCCCGCGTCGCCGACAGTGCCCTGATGGGCAACCTGATGCGCAGCGTGTCGTTCTTCGCCTCGGCCTCCATCCTGATTCTGGGCGGTCTGGTGGCGCTGATCGGTTCGGGCGAGCGGGCCTATGGGGTGGTGCGCGACCTGCCCCTGGTGGCGCCCATGGCCCAGGGGGCCTTCGAGGCCAAGGTGATGCTGCTGGCCGGCGTGTTCGTCTACGCCTTCTTCCAGATCACCTGGTCGCTCCGGCAGTTCAATTACTGTTGCATCCTGCTGGGCGCGGCACCCGAGCCCTCGGCCACGCCCGAGGCCAAGGAGCTGTTCGCCGAGCATGCTGCCCGCCTCAACGCCCTGGCCGCCAACAGCTTCAACCGGGGTTTGCGGGCCTATTACTTCGCGCTGGCCATGATGATCTGGTTCTTTCATGCCGGAGCCTTCGTGGCGGCGACGGCCGTGGTGGTGGCGGTGCTCTATCGCCGCGAATTCAGGTCCAAGACGCTGAAGGCGCTCAACGCGGCGGTGCCGCCGGTCTAGGTCACTCCACCAACGCGATCTTGATGTTGGCGGCCTGCATCAGCTCCTTCCTGGGCTGGCGCAGCGGCTTGACCGCCACCAGATCGACCACCATCTCGCTGACCACGTTGCGAAGCGCGTCGATCTGCTCCAGGACCTGCTGCGGCATCATGCCGTTGAAGCGCCGGCGGGCGACCGAATAGGTGACCAGTTCCGGCTGCCAGTCGCCGCGATAGCCGTAATCGGCCCGCCAGTACCAGGGCTGGGAGAAATAGCCGAAGCTGCGGGCGAAATAGGGCTTCACATGGGTGGGATCGGTCCAGGCGTCGTCATGGGCGCCGTGGGGGACCCTGATCTGCATCTTGGCGCCGGGCTTGGCGATGCGCCACAACTCCTGCATCAGCGGCAGGGGCTCGGCGATGTGTTCCAGCAGGTGGGACAGCAGCAATTCGTCGAAGGTGTCGTCCTCGAAGGGGAGCGGCGTGGTGGCGCACCGGCCCAGGTCGGCGACCACATCGACGCCCGGCAGGGGCATGACGTCAAGGTTGGTCCAGCCCTCGCGCACGTCGCGGCCGCAGCCGAGGTTGAGCTTCCGGGGCGAAGCGGACTTCTTCTTGGGGGCCATGACGCATCCGAAAAAAGGGAAAGCCGAAGGAGCAGTTCTACAGCCAGCACGGCCCCGTTGCAACGCGCCCCGCCCATCCCCTAAAACAAGGGCATGAACACTCTGGACATCGACAAACCCCCTTCGGCCACCCGCGTGGTGGTGGCCATGTCGGGCGGCGTGGATTCGTCGGCCACGGCGGCACTTCTCAAGGAGCAGGGCTACGACGTGGTGGGCGTGACGCTGCAGCTTTACGATCTGGCCGCCAGCGGAATCGAACCGGGTGCCTGCCGCCCCAATACCTGCTGCGCCGGCAAGGACATCCATGACGCCCGCGCCGTGGCCGATGCGCTGGGCATTCCCCATTACGTGCTGGATTTCGAGGAGACGTTCCGCAAGGACGTGATCGAGCGCTTCGCCGAATCCTATCTGCAGGCCCGCACGCCGGTTCCTTGCGTCGAATGCAACCGCACGGTCAAGTTCCGCGACCTGCTGGCCGTGGCCAGGGATCTGGGTGGCGACGCCCTGGTCACCGGCCATTACGTGCGCCGCCGTCTCGGACCCCAGGGGCCGGAACTGTGGACCGGCAGCGATCCGGCCCGCGACCAGAGCTATTTCCTGTTCGCCACCACCCGCGCGCAGCTGGACTTCCTGCGCTTTCCCCTGGGCGGCATGGCGGGCAAGGCCGAGACGCGGGCCATCGCGGCGCGCCACAACCTGCCGGTGGCCGCCAAACGCGACAGCCAGGACATCTGCTTCGTGCCCGACGGCGACTACGCCGCCCTGGTCACCCGCCTGCACCCGGACGCGGCAAGGCCGGGCGAGATCGTCGATACCTCGGGCAAGGTGCTGGGCCGCCATCCCGGCCTGATCCACTACACCATCGGCCAGCGCAGGGGGCTGGGGCTGGGCGGCGGCCCGCCGCTCTATGTGGTGGCGCTGGAGCCCGAAACCGCCCGTGTGGTGGTGGGCGGCCGTTCCGACCTGAACTGCCTGACCGTCCCGGTGGAGGGCGTCAACTGGCTGGGCGGCGACGAGACGGAATTGCGCGTCGCGGTCAAGGTCCGCTCCACCCGCCCGCCCGCCCCGGCCGTGCTGCGCCGCCTGGACGGGGATCGCGCCGAAGTGATTCTGGACGGGCCGGAACAGGGCGTCGCCCCCGGCCAGGCCTGCGTTTTCTACCAGGGCGAACGGGTCCTGGGCGGCGGTTGGATTTGCCGTGCGCGAGAGTCTTGACAGGGCCCTCCGAGGCTATTATACGAACCGCTCTCGACGCGATGGCGGGGTAGCTCAGCTGGTTAGAGCACGGGAATCATAATCCTGGGGTCGGGGGTTCAAGTCCCTCTCCCGCTACCATCGAGACAGTCAGAGAAACGCCCGGCAGGTCACCGACTTGCCGGGCGTTCTGTTTTTGCCGGGGTAGGTAAGCCCGGTTCGCTGCATCCCGTGAGGCCCCCGCATGTTCGTCGGAATGGATTTCGGCACCACCAACAGCGCCGTCGCCCTGGCCGGTGCCGGCCGGGATGTGGAGGTTCTCGACTTCGTCACTGCGGCGGGGCCGAGTTCGACCTTGCGCTCGGTTCTGGCCTTCGAGAACGCCCGGCGCGACGCCCAGCGCCGTATCGTGCCCCTGGTCGGGCACGACGCCATCGAGGCCTATGTGCATGGCGACGGGGATTGCCGCTTCCTGCAATCCTTCAAGTCCTACCTGACCAGCCGGTCGTTCACCAGCACGGCCATCTATGGGAAAGCCTACGCCCTGGAAGACCTGGTGGCGCTGATCGTCGCCCGATTGCGGCAAGCCGCCGTGGCCAGGGGAGGGCAGGTCGAGCGGGTGGTGGCCGGCCGTCCGGTGCGCTTCGTCGCCGAGGGCGGCGAGCAGGAGGATGCCTACGCCACCGGCCGGCTGGTCGATGCCTTCGCGCGGGCCGGTATCGGCGAGGTGGCCTTCGAGTACGAGCCCATCGCCGCCGCCTATTACTACGAAAGCACGCTCCGCCGCGATCAGACCGTGCTGGTGGCCGATTTCGGCGGCGGCACCAGCGATTTCTGCCTGATCCGCCTGGGGCCGGGGCGTGCCGGTCTGGCTCGGCCCGAGGACGCCATCATCGGCACCGCCGGACTTGGCCTTGCCGGCGACGCCTTCGACCGCCGCATCGTCGAGCACGGAATTTCCGACCAGTTCGGCAAGCGCACCACCTATGCCAGCGACGGCAAGATCCTGCCCATGCCGGCCTGGGTCTACGCCAAGCTGGAGCGCTGGCACCATGTCGCCTTTCTCAACACGCCCTCGACCCTGCGCATGTTGCGCGATCTCAAGCGCCACGTGGAGCATCCCGATCAGCTGGAGATGCTGCTGGACCTGATCGAGCACAATCTCGGCTATCACCTCTACCGTTCGGTGGAGCAGGCCAAGCGCGAGCTGTCCCTGGCCGACGAGACGGTGCTGCGCTTCGACCACGATCCGGTGGTGGTCGAGCGCCGCATCACCCGAGCCGAGTTCGAGGGCTGGATCGGCAAGGAGCTGGCCGCCATCGAGGCCTGCGTCGATGGTCTGCTCGACGCTACCGGCACCGGACCGGCCCAGGTGGACCGGGTGTTCCTGACCGGCGGCTCGTCCCTGGTGCCGGCGGTGCGCGCCATCTTCGCCCGCCATTTCGGCGAGGACCGCCTGAGCGCCGGCGGCGAATTCATCTCGGTCGCCACCGGCCTGGCCCAGCGCGCCCGCGAGCTGTTCGGCTGACCGGAAGGCCCCCGAAACCCGCCGCCACGGCGTCGGAGGTCCTTGCATCGGGGGGTGTCATGGAAGTATCATTTTGCTGAATGGCGAAATGATGGCAGTGTCCGCCCATGATCGAAACCTTTGAAACCGTGGCCAAGGCCGTCGCCGACCCAAGCCGGGTGCGCATCCTCAAGCTGCTGGAAGGCGGCGAGTTGTGCGTGTGCCAGATCACCACTGTGCTGGGCCTGGCGACCGCCACCATCTCCAAGCATCTGGCGGCCTTGAAGGTCGCCGGTCTGCTGCAGCAGCGCCGCGACGGCAAGTGGGTCTATTACCGGCTGGCGGAGCGGGGCCTCAACCCCTATGCCCCGCAGTTTCTCGGCATGATCCGGTCGTCGCTGGCCGACGACCCCACCATCGCGGGGGACCGCAGGCTGCTTGCCCTGGTCGATCAGGTTCCGGTCCAGGTGCTGTGCGATCAGGGCCGTTCGGCCCTGCCTGCCGTTTCTTCCTGCTGCGAGGCTTCCCGATGATCAACGTACTTGTTCTGTGCACCGGCAATTCCGCCCGTTCCGTTCTGGGCGAAGCCCTGATCAACCATCTTGGCGCGGGCAAGTGGAGGGCGTTCAGCGCCGGCAGCAATCCGACCGGCAAGGTCAATCCCCTGTCGCTGGAGGTGCTGGCCGAGAAGGGGCTGCCGGCCGAGGGCTACCGGTCCAAGTCGTGGGACGAATTCGCCCTGCCCGATGCGCCGAAGATGGATCTGGTCATCACCGTCTGCGACAACGCCGCCGGCGAGGTCTGCCCCGTCTGGCCGGGCCATCCCGCCAAGCTCCACATGGGCTTTCCCGACCCGGCGGCGGCCGAGGGCACCCACGAGGAGCGGCTGGCCGAGTTCCGCCGGGTCTATGCCATGATCGAGGCCAAGGTGAAGCGCCTGATCGAACTCGGTCCGCAAAGGGCCGGGGAGGTCTGAGATGAACCTGTTCGAACGCTATCTGACCCTGTGGGTCGCGCTGTGCATCCTGGCCGGCGTGGCGCTGGGCCACTGGCTGCCGGGGCCGTTCCAGGCCATCGGGCGGCTGGAGGTGGCCCAGGTCAACCTGCCGGTGGCGGTGCTGATCTGGGCCATGATCATCCCCATGCTGCTGAAGATCGATTTCGGGGCCTTGCATCAGGTCCGGGAGCACTGGCGGGGCATCGGCGTGACGCTGTTCATCAACTGGGCGGTCAAGCCGTTCTCCATGGCGCTCCTTGGCTGGATATTCGTCAGCCATCTGTTCAAGCCCTGGCTGCCCGCCGACCAGATCGAATCCTACATCGCCGGTCTGATCCTGCTGGCCGCCGCGCCCTGCACCGCCATGGTGTTCGTGTGGTCCAACCTGACCAACGGCGAACCGCATTTCACGCTGTCCCAGGTGGCGGTCAACGATCTGATCATGGTGGTGGCCTTCGCCCCCATCGTCGGATTGCTGCTGGGCCTGTCGGCCATCACCGTGCCGTGGGACACCCTGTTCCTGTCGGTGGTGCTCTACATCGTGGTGCCGGTGATCGTGGCGCAACTCTGGCGCAAGGCGTTGCTGCGGAGCGGCCGGCTGGCCGCCACCCTGGCCAGGCTGGGGCCGGTGTCCCTGGTGTCGCTGCTTGCCACCCTGGTGCTGCTGTTCGGCTTCCAGGGCGAGCAGATCATCAGGCAGCCCCTGGTGATCGTCCTGCTGGCGGTGCCCATCACCATCCAGGTCTATTTCAATTCCGGGCTGGCCTATCTTCTCAACAAGAAACTGGGCGTGGCCCATTGCGTCGCCGGTCCCTCGGCCCTGATCGGGGCAAGCAACTTCTTCGAACTGGCGGTGGCCGCCGCCATCTCGCTGTTCGGCTTCCAGTCGGGGGCGGCGCTGGCCACCGTGGTGGGCGTGCTGATCGAGGTGCCGGTGATGCTGTCGGTGGTGAAAATCGTCAATTCCAGCAAGGGCTGGTACGAGAGGAGCTCATCATGAAAAAGCTCGAAGTCTACGATCCCGCCATGTGCTGCTCGACCGGCGTGTGCGGACCCGAGGTCGACCCCGTCCTGGTCGCCTTCGCCGCCGACCTGGCCTGGGTGGCCACCCAGGGCGTCGAGGTGCGGCGCTACAATCTGGGCACCGAGCCCCAGGCCTTCGCCGCCAACCCCGCCGTGGTCAAGGAAATGGAGGCTGGCATGGATCGCCTGCCGATCATCGCGGTGGACGGCCACATCATCTCCACCGGGGTGCATCTGTCCCGCGACCAGCTGGCGGCCAAGCTGAATCTCACGGCCAAGCCGCGCGTGACCGTCAAGGCCGACGGCAGCATGTCCTGCTGCTCGCCCAAGAGCGGGTGCTGCTGAGGTGGACTACACCCGCACCCTGTTCTTCACCGGCAAGGGCGGCGTGGGCAAGACCTCGCTGTCCTGCGCCACCGGCCTTGCCCTGGCTGAAGGCGGGAACAGGGTGCTGATCGTCAGCACCGACCCGGCCTCCAACCTGGACGAAGTGCTGGGCACGCCCCTGGGGCAAAGCCCCACAGGCATCGCCGGCGCCCCCGGGCTGTTCGCCATGAACATCGACCCCGAGGCCGCCGCCCATGCCTATCGCGAGCGCATGGTCGGCCCCTATCGCGGCATCCTGCCGCCCGCCGCCATCGCCAGCATGGAGGAGCAGTTCTCCGGCGCCTGCACCGTGGAAATCGCCGCCTTCGACGAGTTCGCCAAGCTGCTGGGCGACCCGCAAGCCACCGCCGGCTTCGACCACGTCATCTTCGACACCGCGCCCACCGGCCATACCCTGCGGCTGCTGACCCTGCCCTCGGCCTGGACCGATTTCATCGCGTCGTCCACCGGCGGCGCGTCCTGCCTGGGGCCGCTGGCCGGGCTGGAGAAGCAGAAGGCCCTGTACGCCGCCACGGTGGCGCAACTGGCCGACGGCACCGCCACCTCCATCGTCCTGGTGGCGCGGCCCGAGACCGCCGCCCTGCGCGAGGCCGAGCGCACAAGGCGTGAACTGGCCGAGCTGGGCATCGGCAATCTGCGCCTGGCGGTCAACGGCGTGTTCTCGACCGGCGAGAGCGATGATCCCGTGGCGCGGGCCATGGAGCGGCGCGGCGCCGACGCCATGGCTGCCATGCCGGCGGGGCTGGCCGCTCTGTCGCGTCAGAGCATTCCCTTCCTGGCCTGCGGCACCGTGGGGCTGGCCGCCCTGCGGCTGATGCTGGGCCGGGCGGAGGAGCGGGCCGACGAGTCGGCATTTTCCGCCGGAAAGCTGCCGCCCGGCCTGGGGCCGCTGGTGGACGGGCTGGAGGCCATGGGGCACGGCGTGGTGATGACCATGGGCAAGGGCGGGGTGGGCAAGACCACCATGGCCGCCGCCCTGGCGGTGGTGCTGGCGGCGCGCGGCCATGCGGTGACGCTGTCCACCACCGATCCCGCCGCCCATGTGGCCATGGCGGTCGAAGGCCGAATCGAAGGCCTGCGGGTGGAGCGTATCGACCCCGCCGCCGAGGTGGAGCGCTACCGCGACGAGGTGCTGGCCAAGGCCGGCGCTGGCCTGGATTCCGCAGGCCGCGCCATGCTGGAAGAGGACCTGCGCTCACCCTGCACCGAGGAGATCGCGGTGTTCCGTGCCTTTGCCCGCACGGTGGAGGAGGGGGGCGAGCGCTTCGTCATCCTCGACACCGCGCCTACGGGGCACACCATCCTGCTGCTGGACGCCGCCGAGGCCTATCACCGCGAGGTGATGCGCACCCAGGCGGACATGCCCGAATCGGTGCGCCAGTTGCTGCCCCGGCTGCGTGATCCCGCCTTTACCCGCATCCTGATCGTCACCCTGGCCGAGGCTACCCCGGTTCACGAGGCCGAACGCCTGTGCGAGGACCTGGCCCGCGCCGGCATCGCGCCCTATGCCTGGGTGATCAACCAGAGCCTGCTGGCCAGCGGCACGACCCATCCCGTGCTGGCCCGGCGGGGGCGCTACGAGGAGCCGTTCATCCGCAAGGTGGCGGACAAGCCGGACTCCCGCGTCGCCCTGGTCCCCTGGCAGGCGGCCAATCCGGTGGGGAGGGAAGGGTTGTCCCGCCTGCTCGGCGGATAATGTGCTTCAGGCGGTGCGCCGGCCCACCATCCTGGCCAGGCTGGTGATGCCCAGCAGGGTGACGCCATAGGCGGCCAGCTGGCCGGCGCCGGGCCGGTCCATGTAGCCTACCAGGGTGTGGAGCAGACGGCCGCCGATGCTGTTTTCCGGCAGCAGCCACGAGGTGTCCCACAAGGGCTGGGTGGGAATCTCGATCAGTCCGGCGGCGGACAGATAGGTCACCGCCTGGGCCGCCATGCCGGCGGCCAGCAGGGTCACCAGCCAGGTGGTGACGGTGAACAGGTGGCGGGACGGAATGGCCAGCAGGCCGCGGTAAAGCAGGATGCCGACGGTGATGCCGGCGCCCAGGCCCACGGCGCAGCCGGCCATGGTGGCCAGCTTGCCGCTTTCGCCCGAGGCCGAGACACCGAACACGAACAGCACCGTCTCGGCACCCTCGCGCAGCACGGCGACGCCCACCACCACGGCCAGGACGGACAAGGGGCGGCTTCCCATGCTGACCGCGTGGCCGACCCGCTTCATCTCGGCGGCCATTTCGCGGCCATGGCTGCTCATCCATACGGTGTGCCAGCCCAGCATGACCACCGCGAGCCCCAGGATCGAGGCGTTGAACACCTCCTGGCCCATGCCCGACAGGGCGTCGGACAGCGCCTCGGCCGAGCCGGCGATGACGGCCGAGCCGATCAGTCCGCCCAACACCCCGGCGGCGACCCAGCGGCGGCTGCCCTCCAGTCCCTTGGTGGCGGCCAGCACGATGCCGACGATGAGGGCGGCTTCGAGAACTTCGCGGAAGACGATCACGGCTGACGCCAGCATGGGGGCCTCTTTGACTCTTGAAGGGGCAAGCTTTGTGGGGTCTTGGTCGCATCCTTAGCATCAGCTGATGCGATTGCGAGCGAATTGCAGCATTCCCATACTTGAGATAGGTCATTGCCGGACTAATGTAAAGCATTGAAGAATGGCGGATACCCGGGGGTGGTTAGGCGGTTCCGGCATGCTATATATGCAATATGGATCTGCTGGGCGGGCGGGAACCCCTCGGGCGGAATCCGGCAAGGAGTACGAGGGGGCGATGCCTTTGCTGCGTAAGATCGAGGTGACCACCGGTGTCTGGTGGATCGAGGCGCCCCAGGCGGGGGTGTCGGTGTTGTGCGGCTGTCCGGCCGACGCCGTGAAGCACCTGATGAAGCGCGGGCTGATCGTGTCGACCGAGCAGAACGGCGTGCCGTTCGAGACCGGACCCAACGCCATCCTGCTCTCCGACGCCATGGTCCAGAACGGCAGTTTCTCCAATCTGGCTGAATTTCCCGTCCTGCAGATGCTGTACCGCCAGGGCATGATCCTGCCCGACCATCCCGGCAATACCGGGGTCAAGCCCATGCTGATCGGTAGCGCCGACCAGGTGCGCGCCCAGATGCAGTACATCTATCGCGGCAATTACGGGCTGGTGAACGAGGAAGAGATCATCGAGGCCGGTGAGACCCCGGAACGGGCCCGTGAACTGATGCGCATGAAGCTGCGCTTCGCCTTCGGCTCCATCCGCCACCCCGGCGACCTGCTCGACACCCTGGTGGTGGACAACGATCCCGTAGAGATCAGAAACGGCGTCTTCGTGCGGCGCATGCTGTTCAACGTCTTCGAGTTTTCCTATCAGGGCCAGACGGCGGTGGTGGATCTGAACCTGCCGCCGTTCGAAACCTACGAATCGCCCTATCCCCTGGGCTTCTACCGTTTGCGGCGCGAGTATTTCGCGGTGATCCATTCGGGCGAGGGCGACGGCTGGGACATCAACCGGCCCTCCATGTCCTCCATCATCATGTTCCAGGGCAAGGTCTTCCTGGTGGATGCCGGACCCAACATCCTCTACTCGCTCAACGCGCTGGGCATCGGCGTCAACGAGATCGAGGGCATCTTTCATACCCATTCCCACGACGACCATTTCGCCGGGCTGACCACGCTGATCCGCTCGGACCACAAGCTGAAATACTATTCGACGCCGCTGGTCCGCGCCTCGGTGGCCAAGAAGGTCGCGGCGCTGCTGTCCATCGAGGAAGGCGCGTTCTCGGATTATTTCGACGTCTGCCCGCTGGTCGAAGGCGAATGGAACGGCATCGACGGGCTGGAGGTGATGCCGGTCTTCTCGCCCCATCCGGTGGAGACCACCATCTTCCACTTCCGCGCCATGTGGGAGGGGGGCTACCGCACCTATTCCCATTTCGCCGATATCTGCCGCCTGTCGGTGCTGCAGAGCTTCGTCACCGACGACGGCGATGCGCCCGGCATCAGCCAGGCCCTCTACGACACGGTGGCCGCCGATTACCTGACCCCGGCCCACGTCAAGAAGATCGACGTGGGCGGCGGCATGATCCATGGCGACGCCTACGATTTCCGCGACGACCAGTCGGACAAGATCATTCTGGCCCACACTTCGCAGCGCAACACCCGCGCCCAGAAGGCCATCGGCTCGTCGGCCTCGTTCGGAACGGTGGACGTGCTGATCCCGTCCAACCACGATTTCATCTGGCCCTATGCCTTCGAGGCGCTGGATGCTTATTTTCCCGGCATTCCCCGCCACCAGATCCGGGTGCTGCTCAACAATCCGGTGGTGACGTTCAATCCCGGCACCATCCTGGTCAAGGAGCGCATGCTCAACGACCACATCTACCTGCTGCTGTCAGGCAGCGTCGAGATGATCCCCATCGAGATCGAGATGCGATCCGTGCTGTCGGCCGGCGCGCTGATCGGCGAGTTGTCGGGACTGTTCGGCACCCAGGCGTCCGAGACCTATCGCGCCGCCAGCTTCGTTCAGGCCCTGGCCATCCCGTGTTCGCTCTATCTGGAATTCGTGCGCTACAACAACGTCTTCTCGGGTGTGTCGCGCCTGTTGGAGCATCGCGAGTTCCTGCTGCGCACCTCGCTGTTCGGCGAAGTGGTGTCGTCCAAGTCGCTCAACCGCATCGCCCAGGCCATGAACCGCCAGGCGGTGGAGACCGACACGGTGATCGAGCCCGGCCCCGGCCAGGTGGCCATGCTGAAATCGGGCAGCGCCGGCCGCTTCCTCGGCGAGCACATGTTCGAGACCTTGAAGCCCGGCGACTTCTTCGGCGAAGAGGTGGCCATCTTCAACACCCCCAGCCTGCTGCGCGTCCGCGCCCTGGAAGGCTGCGAGGTCTATCTGGTGCCGGCCGAAACCCTGCGCGACATCCCCTCGGTGCGCTGGAAGCTGTTCGAGGCCAGCACCAAGCGCACCCGCGCCATGGTCGAGGCCGGCGAGCACGCCCGCGTGCTGATCAAATGGCACGACGAGTACTCCGTCGGCGTGCAGCGCATCGATTCCCACCACAAGCGGCTGTTCGAGATCGGCAATTCCGTCCTCGACATGATGGAGCGCAAGAGCCCCGACGTGGACGTGGCCGAGACCATGGGGCTGCTCAGGGAATACGCCCGCTTCCATTTCAGCGAGGAAGAGGGGCTGCTGATCCGCTACAAATACCCCGATCTCAGCAGCCACAAGGCCCGCCACAAGCGCCTGCTCGAGCAGCTGACCGAGATGCAGGCGGCGGTGGCCGAGGGGCGCGGCTACAACGAGGCCGAGGTGCTGACCTTCCTGCAGGAATGGATCGTCGGCCACACCCTGGCCGAGGACCGCAAATCGGCCGGCTATCTCAATTCCAAGGGCGTTTATTGATCGTCCGCACGGCTGTCATCCCGAGCCGGAGGCGAGGGATCTCGGTTTGGAATGTTCTTTCCGGTTTGCCGCCGCCGGTCCAGGCGCAGATTCCTCGCCCATGGCTCGGAATGACAAATCCTGCATCCCCAAAAAGATAGAAGCCGGCGGGAGTTGGGGAGCCCGCCGGCTTCATCTTGGGAGGGCCAAACCGAATGAATGCTCCAACGAGGGCATGCCGGAGCGATTCGGCTCGACTTGATTCAGAGTACGGCCTCATCCTGACAGGAAGCTGTCGCTATTCGGCAAGTCACCGAGGTGACTTGCCTTGTCGCCCTCAATCGCCGGGCGCTTCGCTTGGCTTCCGCGGCATAAGCCGCGCGGCCCCTTGGGCCGGCCAAGGCCCAGCAGGGCCTTGGAACTACTCCGCCGCCTTGACCGATTTCGGATGGTGGGCCTTGTGCAGGTCCAGCCGGTCCCACACGGCGCAGAACGAATCCACCAGATGGGCCATCATGGCGTCATCGTGCAGCGGGGTGGGCGTGATGCGCAGCCGCTCGGTGCCCACCGGGACGGTGGGATAGTTGATGGGCTGGACATAGATGCCGTAATCGGTGAGCAGCAGGTCGCTGGCCTGCTTGCACAGCGCGGCGTTGCCCACCATCACCGGCACGATGTGGCTGACCGAGGGCAGCACCGGAATGCCGCGGGCCGACAGCAGGCGCTTGGCCGTGGCGGCGCGTTCCTGGTGCTGGTCCCTGATCTCGGGATGGGCGCGCAGGAAACGGATGGAGGCCAGGGCGGCCGCCGCGGTGGCCGGCGGCATGGAGGACGAGAAGATGAAGCCGGGGCCGAAGCTGCGCACGTAATCGACGCAGGAGGCGGAGGCGGCGATATAGCCGCCCACCACGCCGATGGCCTTGGCCAGCGTGCCCTGGATGATGGTGATGCGATCGCGCACCCCGTCGCGCTCGGCGACGCCCGAGCCTTGTGCCCCGTACATGCCCACGGCATGGACCTCGTCCAGGAAGGTCATGGCGTTGTGGGCCTCGGCCACGTCGCAGATCTCGGCGATGGGGGCGATGTCGCCGTCCATGGAATAGACGGATTCGAAGGCCACCAGCTTGGGCGTCTCCTTCGGATAGGCCGACAGCAGCTGCTCCAGGTGTTCCGGGTCGTTGTGGCGGAACACGTGCTTGGACGAGCGGCCGTGGCGGATGCCCTCGATCATGGAATTGTGGTTGAGCTCGTCGGAGAACACCACGAGGCCGGGAATGGTGGCGCCCAGGGTCGACAGCGTGGTCTGGTTGGCCACATAGCCCGAGGTGAACAGCAGCGACGCCTCCTTGGCGTTGAAGCCGGCCAGTTCCTCTTCCAGCAGCACGTGATAGTGATTGGTGCCCGAGATGTTGCGGGTGCCGCCGGCGCCGGCGCCGCAGCGCTCCAGCGCCTCATGGGCGGCGGCGATCACCTCGGGATGCTGGCCCATGCCGAGATAGTCGTTGGAGCACCACACCACCACTTCGCTGACCTCGCCATCGCGATAGTTCAGGGCAATGGGGAAGCGGCCCTTCTGGCGTTCCAGATCGGCGAACACCCGGTAGCGCCCCTCGCTCTTGAGGTCGGCGATCCGCTTGGTGAAGTAATGCTCGTAATCCATTCCTCTCCTCCCTCGGCCCGTCGCACCCCGATATTTTCCGGGGAAGCCGGCCGAATTCGCCGATCCTAGAGGATCGAAAAGCCGTGGCGCAAGTGTACAAGCTGTAATGCGCCAGAGCTTTCGACTGAAGTATCACATAGTTATCCGTGACCAAGCTCGCCATGAGCTTCGTCAAGCGCTTGCCCGAACCGCCGCAGCATCTCTCGGATTTCGCTTTCCGAGATGACCAGGGGCGGGGCGAAGGCCACCGCGTCGCCCATGGCGCGCAGGATGACGCCGTTGGTCTGGGCCTTGGCCACCACCCTGGCCCCCACCGTCAGCTCGGGCGGGAAGGGGGCGCGGGTCTCTTTGTCCGCCACCAGTTCCAGGGCGCCGATCAGGCCGATGCCGCGGGCTTCGCCCACCAGGGGATGGTCGCGGAAGTTCCGCAGTCCCGCCTGCAGCACCGGCCCCACCTTGGCCACATGGGCTAGGATGTCGCGTTCGGCATAGATGTTCAGCGTCTCCACCGCTACGGCGGCCGAGACCGGGTGACCGCCATAGGTGTAGCCGTGGCCGAACACCCCGATACGCCCCGATTCCTCGGCGATTGGGGCGTAGACCCGCTCGTTGACCATCAGGGCCGAGATGGGGGCGTAGCCTGACGACAGGCCCTTGGCCAGGGTCATCATGTCGGGGCGGATGCCGAAGGTCTCGGTGCCGAACATCCGTCCGGTGCGTCCGAAGCCGCAGATCACCTCGTCGACCACCAGCAGCACGTCGTACCTGTCCAGCACCGCCTGGATCTTGGGGAAGTAGCCGGCGGGCGGCACGATCACCCCTCCGGCGCCCATCACCGGCTCGGCGAAGAAGGCGGCGACGGTGTCGGGCCCCTCGGCCAGGATCTGCGCCTCGAGCTCCTCGGCCAGGCGGGTGGAGAACTCCTCCTCGCCCTCACCCTTGCGGCCGAAGCGGTAATGGTGGGGGCAGGCGGCCCGCAGCACGCCGGGAATGGGCAGATCGAACGAGCGCTGGTTGTTGACCAGCCCGGTCAGCGAGGCGGTGGCCACGGTGACGCCGTGATAGGCCTTCTCGCGGGCGATGATCTTCTTCTTATGGGGCAGGCCCAGCGCATTGGCGCGGTAATGGATCAGCTTGATGGCGGTGTCGTTGGCCTCGGACCCCGATCCGGCCAGGAAGACCTTGGACATGGGGACGGGGGCCATCTCCAGCAGGCGGGCGCACAGCTCGACGCCGGCATCATGGGCCTTGTGGCTGAACAGGTGATAGAAGGGAAGGCGCCGCATCTGGGCGGCGGCGGCTTCCACCAGGCGCTCCTCGCCCCAGCCCAGCGACGTGCACCACAG